>ONPN01000007.1 GCA_900319695.1 uncultured Eubacteriales bacterium | reverse complement strand
TTCCGCAGAGCATAATGGAGATATATGGTCAAGGAAGGCAACGCAGTATGGCACAAATTCTGCCGGAAAGATTTTGCTGTTTCTATTAGGGGATAGTATAACAGTCCTCTCGCGCGTGCCAGACCGTAGTTGGGCCTTCAGGCGCCGCCAGCAAACAAGGGCTATGCCCGAAAATGAAAAACCACCCGCTGGGCGGGTGGATGATTTTCAATAAAAAGTGTCGACTTTTTATTGAAAAATAGTATTTATTAGTTGTTGCGATAGTAATTGATGAGGCAGCCGTCGGTGATGATCTGACGCTCGGGATCGGTCAGCGCGCCGACAGAACACTTAAACGAAGTGACCGTGCCATCGGGCTTCACGGCATAGGCGGTGATGTCGTCGTTCTTCTCGAGTATCGCCTTGCGCAGACCGGGGACGAAGATGTAATCGCCCAGGGCGAAGACCTCGGGATTCTGTACGAGGAAGGGCGTCATACCCCAGTTGATGCAGTTGGAGCGGTAGCGCTTCGTCGCGTACTGCTTTGCAAAGTTCGCGCTTGCGCCCATGACGCGCTGGCAGCTTGCCGCCTGCTCACGCGCGGAGCCGTCGCCCGGCATGTTCGCAAAGATCGTGGAGCCGATGTCGGTTCCCTCGGGGTCAACCGTAAGACCCGCCTTTTCGAGCGCGGCGTAGACGGCCTTGATCTCATCGCTGAGGCCCTTGCCTGCTCTGCGGTCGCGCTCGGCCTGACGCAGCACCTTGGAACGGGAAACGTACTGGGGATCGCGGCGAGAGAGGGCGAACTCGCTCAGGCGCTCCGGGTTGGAGCGGTAGGAGCTTGTCTCGCCGGAGGGGATCAGCTCGTCCGTTGTGGTGACGGGGTCGGTGATGTAGGAGCAGACCTTGACCAGAAGGTCGTCCGTCAGGGCGGGCATCTCGGGCCAGTCCTTGATGTTGGGGCCGAACTTGAGCTCGTGCTCGGGCTCCGGCTTGCCCCAGCCGTTGTACACGCGCTTTTCATAGATGCCCTTGTCAAACTCGTAGGCGGGTTTTGTGTACTCGACCTCGATGTCGGTCGCGGCGGTGAGTTTGCCGCCGTTGGCAGCGGTCGCGGCGATGGAGCGCGCGTCCATGAGAGCAACCGCCGAGAGCTGGCCTTCGCCGGGCTTGCTTCCCTCGCGGTTCGGGAAGTTGCGGGTCGTGTGGCGGATGGAGAACTCGCCGTTGGCAGGTGTGTCGCCCGCGCCGAAGCAGGGGCCGCAGAAGCACTCGCGCATGATGGCACCGGCGCTGATGAGATCGAAGGCGCGGCCGTTCTTGACCAGAGCGGAGAGGGCGGGCATGGAGCCGGGATAGACGTTCAGGCTGAACGCGCCGTTGCCGCAGCTCTTGCCGCGCAGGATGTCGGCCGCCGCGCAGATGTTGTCGAAGGTGCCGCCGGAGCAGCCCGCGATCTCGCCCTGCTCGACCCAGATGCCGCCGTCGTGGTACTTGGACACCAGATCCATGGTCACGCCCTTGAGCTGTTTGTTGGCCTGCTCCTGCACAGCGTGGAGGATGTCAGCGGCGTTTTCCTGAAGTTCATGGATGGTGTAGGTGTTGGAGGGGTGCATGGGCATGGCGATGGTGCACTCCACGGTGGAGAGGTCGACGTAGACGCAGCCGTCGTAGTACGCGACCTCGGCGGGATCGAGCTTCTTGTAAGCCTCGGGTCTGCCGTGGGTGACGAAGTAGCCCTGGGTCTTCTCGTCGGTTACCCAGATGGAGGACCAGCAGGTGGTCTCGGTGGTCATGACGTCGATGGCGTTGCGGTACTCGATGGGGAGATTCGCAATGCCGGGGCCGACAAACTCCATGGCCTTGTTCTTCACATAGCCGTTTTTGTATACCGCGCCGATGATGGAGAGGGCCACGTCCTGCGGGCCGATGCCGGGACGGGGTGCGCCGGTGAGGTAGATCGCGATGACACCTGGGTAGGCGAAGTCGTAGGTGCGGCCGAGCAGCTGCTTGGCAAGCTCGCCGCCGCCCTCGCCGATGGCCATGGTGCCGAGCGCGCCGTAGCGGGTGTGGGAGTCGGAGCCGAGGATCATGCGGCCGCAGCCGGACATGGTCTCGCGGTTGTAGGAGTGGATGTTCGCCATGTTCGTCGGAACGTAAATGCCGCCGTATTTATGCGCAGCGGAGAGAGCGAACTTGTGGTCGTCCTCGTTGATGGTGCCGCCGACGGCACAGAGGGAGTTGTGGCAGTTTGTCAGCACGTAGGGCAGCGGAAACTCCGTCATGCCGGAGGCACGCGCCGTCTGGATGATGCCGACGTAGGTGATGTCGTGGCTCGTCATGGAGTCGAACTTCAGGCGAAGCTGCTCCATATCGTCAGACCGGTTATGGGCCTTGATGATGCTGTAGGCCATGGTGCCGGTCTTAGCGGAAGCCTTGTCGGCCGCCTTGCCAGTGAGGGCCATGACCTTTTCGGATTCGCTTTCGGGGACGAGCTCGGCGCCGTTGACAAGATAAACGCCGCCGTCATAGAGTTTGACCATGATGATTTCCTCCTGTTATTGAAGATCCTTCGCCTGCGCGCAGGATGACAGTGTTCTATGGCAAAAGGGAATAGATGCACAGCTCTATTCCCTTTTCTTGAGGTACACAAAGTACATCTGCGAAAAAGTGCCTTTATCAGAACCCAAATTTTCTCAGGATCTGCTCTTGCCGAATTATGCGGTGTTGCCTTTTGGCTTTGTTTCGTGGGTGCTGCGATTACAGAACCATCGCGACGATGAAGTTGTAGACAGCCGCACAGCCGACGCTAATGGGGACGGCCACAAACAGCAGGCGGTTGAAGAGCTGGTTGCGCTCCTCGTCGTTGCCGTAGGAGCCGAGGATCAGGCTGCCGCCGGAGGAGAAGGGGCTGATGGCGCTGCTCTGCGCGCCGAGGATGGTGCAGGCGAAGAGGGTGATGGGGTTGAGACCCGTGGCCGCGGCGATGCCGGGGATCAGCGGGAAGAGGGCCGGGCAGACGACGCCTGTGGTGGAGCTGAAGAAGCTCATAAACGCACCGATGAGGCTGAAGGCGATGGGCACGAGGAAGGTGGGCACGTTGTCGCCGATCCAGTGGGAGACGGCCTCGATGGTGCCGGCCTTGACGGCGACGCCGATGAGCATGCCGGCGCCCGCGATCATCAGAATGGTGTTCCAGGGGACCTTCGCGATGATCTCCTTCTGGGGGGCGAGATTCAGCAGCAGACCGATGACGGTGAAGACAAAGGCGACGAGGCCCACGTCGATCTTACCGGCGACATTCTTGATGAAGGCGACGTTCGGGAGCAGGAGCTTGAGCAGGGGGAAGATGAGCACGACGGCCATCATGATGAGCATGAGGTTGAGGGTGGTCTTCTGCTTGGCGGTGTAGGGCTCGGGCTTCTTGAAGGTGACGCCCTTGCCGATGTCGCGGTTGGACTTAAAGCCGAAGCGGAAGATGGCGATGAGGATCAGGGAGAAGACGATGGCGAGACCGAAGACCTTCATCTCGGGGCCGAAGGTGTCGGCGAGGGCCAGCTCGGGGGTGGCCTCATAAGCGGTATCCATCAGGCCGCGGAACACGACGCCGAGGGCCGCGGTCGGGAAATTGCCGCCGGCGAGCGCGCCGCAGTTGATGGCGACAGCGCCGGTGAGCTTGTCCATCCTGGACTCTTCGCAGATGGCCATGGTGATGGGGGCGAGGAAGGCGAGAACGGTGAAATAGGCGGCGCCCATCACGGAGAGGACGACGGCCACGAAGAAAAGGGCGAAGGGCAGCAGGCCGGGGAAGCTGCGGCAGGCGTAGAGGAGGCTGCCGGAGAGCTTTTCGAGGGTGCCGTTGATAGCCGCAAAGTTATAAAACAGCGACACGGAGAGGATGACGAACATCGTGCTGGTGGGCCACATGCCGATGAGATCCTTGGTCTTGAGGCCGACGACGAAGCAGCCGATGATGTACGCGAACGCGATGCAGAAGAAGCCGGTGTTGATCTTGGTCTTGTAGCCGAGGTAGACGGCAAGGATGATCGCCAGGATAATCAGGATACCATTCATTGTATGTTCCCCTTTCTCAGTCTCTCAGGTTCAGCAGACCCATCTGAATGTCGTGGGTCATGTAGCGCAGCTGGTCTTCCGGGATGCCGTGATCGGCCATGTACTGCATGTACTGCTCATAGGCGATCTCCCAGTTGGGGTTCTCGGTCTGGCCGCCGTCGGTGGAGATCATGACGTTCTTGTAGCCGACGGTCTTGATGACCTCCAGATTCTCGGGCAGGTTTGACTTGTACTTGCCGCCGCCCATGTTCTGGGCAAAGCAGCGCTCGAGCAGGACGTCGTAGTCCTTGACGATGCGGAGCTGATCTTCGATGCTCATATTGACGATCCACCACTCCGGATGCGTGACCACGATCTTTTTAAGTCCCATGGCCCGCGCGGCCTCGACGACCACGAAGCAGTCCTCCGGGGAGACATGGCCGGTGCCGAGCACCACGTCAAAGTCCTTGACGAGCTGGAACACGTCCTTGAGCTCGGGGACGATCTTGCCGTCGCGCACGCAGGCGACGCCTGCCGAGGGATCCTTGCCCATCTTGGCGAGGTGGTTGCAGGCCGAGGCGGTGGGCAGCCACACGACCTTGCCGCCGAGCTTGAGACCGCTCTCCACGGCGGCGGGGTTGATGCCGCCTATCTGGCGGTTGAGGGTAATGCTGCCGAACATCTGGAAATCGTTGTCGCCCCCATGGACGATCTGGTTATGCCGGTTGCAGAGGTAGGCGCGATCCACCGTGATGCCCTGGTGCGTCTTGATGACGATGGCACGGGCGCCGACGCGGATGCCCGCCTCCATCAGCTCAAAGTCGTCATAGGCACGCACGCGGATGTCGGGGTTCGAGTGGACGTGCATGTCAATGACGCCCTTCATGGATACCTTGCCCATAGAATACTCCTCTCTTTCTGATTATACCGATCTTGCCTTTTGGCTGAACCTATTATAGAATAAATGTGAAAAGTTCGGCAATCCAGAATTCACGATGCGATCTATCGAAAAAGCTGATAGCAGAGCGGAAGGAGAGACAAACATGGACCTGCGGGATTTTCAGTATCTGATCGCCCTGGCCGAGGAGGGGAGCGTCTCCAAGGCTGCCGACCGCCTGTATATGGCACAGTCCAGCCTGAGTCAGTATTTGCAGCAGGCTGAGAGTGAGCTCGGCGTGAAGCTCTTCATCCGTACCGCCCGAGGCATCCGCCCCACCGCGAACGGCGAGCGCTTTATCAGCCATCTTCGGCAGATCACGTCCTACTACGACCAGGCCAAACATGAGCTATGGGACAGCGAGGCGCTGAAAGGCGGCAGTGTGACGCTCGGCATCAGTACGTTTCGCGGACGCCATATCCTGCCGCGTATCCTCAAGCGCTTTTACGAGCTCTATCCCGATGTGCGCGTGGAGGTGGCAGAGTACCACAGCTTAAAGCTTGAGGAGCTGCTGCTCGAGGGAAAGATCGACGTGGCGGTGATCGTCCTGCCGGCCGCGAAGCTCAAAAACGAGGCCGTCCCCTTTACCAAGGACGAGGTGCTGCTGGTTGCCCAGGAGGGGCATCCCCTCAGTCAGAAGGCAAAACCCTGCGCCGACGGGCCCGGTCAGTGGGTCAGCCTGCGCGACGCGGCCCATTACAGCTTTGTGCTCAGCTACCACGACACGATACTTGGCAAGCTCAGTCGGGATCTCTTCCAACAGCACAAGATCAAATACAAGGCGAGCAACGAGAACATCTCCGCCGCCATGGCGATCGCAATGGCAAAACACGGCTTTGGCCTCGCTTTCACTTACGCCTCCAGTGTGGAATCGGATGAGCAGCTTGAGCTCTTCCGCATCGGGGAGAAGGGCGTGTTCATCGATCTCGGTGTGGCACTGCCGTCACAGGAGTACCATTCCCGGGCGGCCAAGGCCATGGAGAGCGTGATCCGCGAGGTCTACCGGGATGAAGGCGGTGGGGTGCTTTATTATGGATTTGGAATCAGCCGAAGACGGAGAGCAGGAAGCCCGCCGCGATGGCCGAGCCGATGACGCCGGCCACGTTGGGGCCCATGGCGTGCATCAGGAGGTAGTTGTTCTTGTTGTACTTGCGGCCCACGTCCTGAGAGACGCGCGCGGCCATCGGCACGGCGGAGACGCCCGCGGAGCCGATCAGGGGGTTGATCGCGCCGCCGGAGGTCTTGTACATCACAAGGCCGCCCAGCAGACCGCCGACGGTGGAGATCGCAAAGGCGATCAGACCGAGGACGATGATCTTGATGGTGTTCAGGTTCAGGAAGTTCTGGGCCACCATGGTCGCGCCGACGGAAGTCGCCAGGAAGATCGTGACGATGTTCATCAGCGCGTTCTGCACGGTGTCGCTCAGACGCTCGGTCACGCCGCACTCACGGAAGAGGTTGCCCAGCATCAGGCAGCCGATCAGGGGCGCGGTGGAGGGCAGGAGCAGGATGACGAAGGTCGCCACAACCATCGGGAAGACGATCTTCTCGGTCTTGGAGACCGCGCGGCCCTGGACCATCTTGACCTTGCGCATCTTGTCGTTGGTCATCGCCTTCATGATCGGGGGCTGGATCATCGGGATCAGGGCCATGTAGGAGTAGGCCGCGATGGCGATGGGGCCCAGCAGCTCCGGCGCGAGCTTGGTGGTGAGGAAGATGGCCGTGGGGCCGTCCGCGCCGCCGATGATGCCGATGGAGGCGGCCTGCGGGCCGGTGAAGCCGAGGCAGACAGCGCCGAAGAAAGCGACGAACACGCCGAGCTGAGCGGCAGCGCCGAGCAGCAGGCTCTTGGGATTGGCGAGCAGGGGGCCGAAGTCGGTCATCGCGCCGACGCCCATGAAGATCAGGGACGGATAGATACCGGCCTTGACGCCGATGTAGAAGAAGTCGAGCAGACCGGCCTCACGCATGACCGCGCCGTAGCTGTGATAGGCGGGGCTGGTCTCGTCAAGGAAGGCGGCCCAGATCTCGGGGTGGTACAGCGCGTTTGCGCCCTGACCGACAAAGTAGCTCAGGTTCGTCAGCAGGCAGCCGAAGGCGATGCCGACCAGCAGCAGAGGCTCAAACTTCTTGACGATGCCGAGGTAGAGCAGCACGAACGCGATGATGATCATGACGAGGTTTTTCCAACCGCCGTCCGTTACAAAGAAGGAGGCAAAGCCGGATTCGAGACCCAGCTTTTGCAGGACACCAAGTATATCCATACCTGCCTCCTTATGCGATCACGACGAGCGGAGAATCGGTCTCTACAACCGCACCCTTTTCGACGACGATCTGCGCGACCGTGCCGGTCTTGGTGGAGACAACCTCGTTCTCCATCTTCATGGCTTCGAGGATCAGGAGCACGTCGCCCTCGTTGACCTTCTGGCCGGGCGCGACGTTGATCTTCAGGACGTTGCCGGGCATCGGGCTCTTGATGACCGTGCCTGCGGCGAGAGCGCCGCCAGCGGGAGCGGCGGGGGCGGCAGCGGCAGGAGCGGCGGCTGCGGGAGCAGCGGCGACAGGAGCGGGAGCCGCAGCGGCGGCGGGGGCCTTGAGATCGTACTCGTCGACGAGCATGGCCTCGCCGGCCTCGACCTCAACTTCATAAACGCGCTTGTTCAGCGTAACCTTATACTTCATCTTCTTTGACCTCCCTGATGGAAATAAAGCGCAGCTCATTGAGCGGCTTGCCGAGCGTGTCGGCCACAATCGCCATGACCATGGCGGCGTCGCGGGGATCGGTGTTGTAGAGCTTGAAGTCGCCTGCCGAGCCGGGGGCCGGGGCGGCCTTCACGACGGGCGCGGCAGCCGGAGCCGCAGCCGGAGCGGCGGCAGCGGGGGCGGCCTTCGGCTCACGGTGCATGACCTTGCCCATGATGAAGATGACGCACATCAGCATCACAAGGCCGAGGAACACCACCAGATAGCCCAGCAGCGCGTAGCCCGCGGCGTTGGGAATGGAAATGTTTACAAGATCAATCACGGTTCAATCCTCCTGTCTCAGTCGACGGAAACAATGGAGTACTTGACCTTCTTCTCCTCCTGCTCCTTGCGGGCGGCAAAGAACTTCTCGGCGACCGGCGGGAAGGAGATGTAGCTGAGCACGTCTTCCTCGCACCGTGCGGTATCCCCGAGCTCGGCCTGAGCCTTCTCAAACACGTCCTTGGGCAGGGTGTCGGCGTAGCGGCCCTTGATGGGCTTTTCGTCGCCCAGGATCTTGGCCTGAACCTCGGGATTGATGGGGGCGGGGGTACGGCCGTACTCGCCGCGGCAGTAGGCCTTCAGCTCCGCGCCGACGTTCTTGTAGCGCTCGCCCGCCAGGACGTTCTGCACGGCCTGGGTGCCGATGAGCTGGGAGGTCGGAGTGACCAGCGGGGGATAGCCCATGTCGGCGCGCACGCGCGGGGTCTCCAGCAGGGCCTCGTCGAACTTGTCGAGCTTGTTGAGGCTCTTGAGCTGGCTGAGGAGGTTGGAGAGCATGCCGCCGGGGATCTGGTAGGTCAGGCACTGGGTATCGGTGGCCATGGAGATGGGGTTCAGGCCGCCGCTGGCCAGGAACTCGGCGCGGATGGGTTTAAAGAAGTTGGCCATCTCATGCAGCTTTTCGGTATTGAGGCCGGTCTCGTAGCCATACTGACGGAAAACGTACTCCAGGGTCTCGGTGGCGGGCTGGGAGGTGCCGCCGGAGAAGGGGGAGATCGCGGTGTCGATCACGTCGGCGCCGGCTTCAACGGACTTCATGTAGGTCATGAACGCCAGACCGGTGGTGCAGTGGGTGTGGACGACGACGGGCAGATCGACGGCGTCCTTGATGGCGGAGATAAGGTCATAGGCCTCTTTCGGGCTCATGATGCCGGCCATGTCCTTGATGCAGATGGTGCTGACGCCCATCTGCTTGAGCTCCTTGACCATCTCGACGTACTTTTTGAGGGTGTGCACGGGAGAGGTGGTGTAGGAGATCGCGCCGGAGGCGATGGCGCCGGACTTGACGGTCTCCTCAACGGCGACCTTCAGGTTGTTGACGTCATTGAGCGCGTCGAAAATGCGGATGATGTCGATGCCGTTGCGGACGGACGCGCGCACGAAGCGGCGGACGATGTCGTCGCTGTAGTGCTTGTAGCCCAGAATGTTCTGGCCGCGCAGCAGCATCTGCAGCTTGGTGTTGGGCATGGCGGCGCGGATCTTGCGAAGGCGCTCCCAGGGATCCTCGTTCAGGAAGCGAAGGCAGACGTCAAAGGTGGCGCCGCCCCAGCACTCCACGGAGTAGAAGCCAGCCTGATCAATGGTCTTGAGGATGGGCTCAAACTGGCTGTAGCCCAGCCTCGTCGCGACAAGTGACTGGTTTGCGTCGCGAAGGATGGTTTCGGTAAACTGTACTTTCTTCATACGTACCTCCTCTGATTTTCGCTATGTCAATGTTTCTTGCTCTATCAAAAATCCGGCGCAGAAGAAGCTCCGGCGCAGGAGTCTTTGCAAATTTTCACTGTATAAGCACGCATAATGCGTTTCACTCTATTAAACGACAAAAACGGCCAATCGTCAAGGGACGAATCGCACAAAGTTTTTGAACAAAACGGACATGGGAATCCCTCCTCCGGTTGCCCGGAGGAGGGAGAAAGAAATCAGATAACGCCGATGACCATGCCGACGATCATGCAGAGGATGGAGAAGACCCAAACATACATGAAGCTGGACTTGATATGGTCCTTGATGTCGATATCGGCGAGACCGATGCCGAGCAGGGTGGCGGGAACCATGGGGCTGATAAAGGTGGCGCAGTTGCGGCAGATGACCATGGCGACGGCGATGGGCTGCGCGGCGACGCCGAAGGCCTGACCGATGCCGATGACCACGGGCAGCATGCCGTAGAAGTAGGAGTCGGTGTCAAAGGCCAGGGCCAGAGGCACGGACAGAATGCCGATAACGAGAGGCAGCTGACGGCCCAGAGCGTGGGGCAGGAAGCCGGCGACCATGTTGGCAAGGCAGCGCACCACGGAGGGCAGCGCATCCTCAGGCAGCTCCATAACCTTGGCGGAGATGACCTTGCCGTCGGCGCCCATGCTGGAGGTGAGAATGCCCATGAGGACGGCGGCGCCCATCAGGGTGGAGCACATCATCAGAGCGGGACCGGCATGCAGGTTGATGATCTTCTTGTGCATCTTGGCGGTGAAGCCGTAGTTGACAAAGAGAGCGCAGGCGCAGCCGATCATGAAGGGATAGTAGCTGGGGAAGACGTCCCAGATGAGCATGGCGATGATGGCGAGGGTCAGAACGATGTTGAAGAGGAAGAGCTTGGGGCGGGCCAGTTCGCTGTCGCCGGCAGCGGCGGCGGGAGCGGAGTCGTCGAGCTCAACAACGCCCTCGGTCTGGGCGAGCTTGCCGTTGAGACCGGCGCCGCGCTTCTTCTCCTGGAAGCCGGTGAAGACGGCGTGGGCCAGAGCCAGAACGATGCCGAAAATCTGCACGGGCAGAATGGTCTTCCACAGAGCGCCGGCCTCAATACCGAGGACGGACGCGGCGCGCATGGTGGGGCCGGCCCAGGGCATGAGGTTCAGAACGCCCATGGCGAGGACCGCGATGCGGAGCAGGGAGGTGGGACGCATGTGCATGCGCTTGTAGACGGGCAGCATGGCGGGGACCACAATGCAGAAGGTGGAGGCGCCGCCGCCGTCCAGGTGGCCGACCAGGGCGATGATGCAGGTGACGACGGCCACACCGATGACGTTGTCGCCGACAAACTTCATCAGCTTGCCGATGATGACGTCAAACATGCCGGCGTCCGTCATAATGCCGAAGTACAGGACGGAGAACACGAACAGGGCCGCGGTCGGGCCAGTGCTGTTGAAGCCGGCCTTGATCATGGCGGCGATGTCGTCAAAGCTGTGGCGGCCGCCGATGACCAGGATCAGAGCCAGAATGGTGGGCCATACGATAAAGGCAATGGCGGGCTGCGTCTTGCTCTTGAAGAGCGTGATGACGATGGCGACGATGGTCAGCAGACCAAGGATGCCGACGATGGTGTTACTCATAGATTCTTAAACCCCTTTTTCTTTTATATAGGATGAGACTCAGTCTTCCTCAAGGGAATACGGTTTGATCTTGCGGATGACGTCGAGGATGGTGCCGTCGCGGGCTTCAAGCACGGCCACGACCTCGTCCTCCCACTGGAGGTCGTCGGGTCTGCCGACCATGCTGTAGGCCTTCTCCTTGAGCTCCTCGATGGGGACATGCTTGATGCCCGCGGCGTCCAGACACGCAATGAGATCGGGGCGCAGGGGGTTGACCGCGATGCCGTAGTCGGTGACGAGCACGTCCACGCAGTCGCCGGGGGTGGTGACGGTCACCACATGCTCGCACACGGTGGCCATGCGGCCGCGGATGAGCGGGGTGACGATGACGCAGACCTTGGAGCCTGCCGCGGTGTCGGGGTGTCCGCCGGGCGCGCCGCGGAGAATGCCGTCGGAGCCGGTGAGCACGTTGACGTTGAAGCCGGTGTCGATCTCGAGAGCCGCCAGTACCACGAAGTCGAGCTTGTTGACAAACGCGCCCTTGTTCGCGGGATTGGCGTACTGGCTCGCGCTCATCTCGAAGTGGTTCGGGGTCTGGTTGATGGAGTTGACGGCGTCGAGGTCGAAGTCCTGCACGTCGATGACCTTGCCGACCTTGCCCTTCTTGAGCATCTCAACCATCGGGCCGCAGATGCCGCCGATGGCCCAGCCCATCTTGATGCCGCGCTCGTCCATGTACTTCTCAAGGAAGAGGTTGGCCGCCAGCGACGGGCCGCCGACGCCGGTCTGGAAGGAGAAGCCGTCTTTAAAGTACGGGGTGGAGGCGATGACCTTCGCCACGTTCTCGGCCATCATCAGGTCGCGGGGGTTCTGGCTGATACGGGCGGCGGCGGAGGCGATCTTCTTCGGGTTGCCGATGGAGTCGACCACCACGACCGCGTCCACGTCGATGGCCTCAACGGAGGCGGGCATGTTCGGAAAGTCCACCAGGCAGTCGGTCACGACGACGACATGATCGGCGTACTTGGCGTCGGTCATGGCGTAGCCCATGGAGCCGCAGTTGGACTTGCCGCCGATGCCGCGGCAGTTGCCGACGCAGTCGCTTGTCGGGGCGGCGATGAAGGCGATGTCGATGTGGACCTCGCCGGCCTCAATGGCGCGGGGACGGCCGCCGTGGCTGCGGATGATGGCGCGGGTCTTGAGCTTGCCCTGGGACACGACCTCACCCATCCGGCCGCGGATGCCGCTGGTCTGGATGCCGATGACCTTGCCCTGCTCGATGTAATCGGCGATGGGGTCGTGGGCGCTGCCGAGGGAGGAGGCCGCAATGGTCAGATCCTCAAGACCCAGCTCCTCAATGGCGGCCTTCATGACCATGTTGACCACAAAGTCGCCGTCACGCAGATGGTGGTGGAAGGAGAAGGTCATGCCGCTCTTCGCGCCGCACTGTCTCAGCGCGTCGGCGAGGGTCTCGACCAGCTTGCTCTCCTGGGGCTTCTCATAGCGCTTCGTGCGCGGGGACGCCTTCTGGATGTACTTGCCATCCATGTAATTCTTTCCCTGATAGACTTCCTTGCCGTTTTCAAGCAGGAAATCGGGAATCTCTCTGCCTACTGCGTTTTTCATACCAGATCTCCCTCCCAAAGTCCGCAGGCGCGGGCCAGTTTCAGAGTCCTCTCAGCGCCGGGGATGAAGGCGATGTCGATCATCTTGCCGTCGACGGTGAAGACGCCGACGCCCGCGGCGCTCTGCTCGCGGTAGGCGCGGACGATCTTCTCGGCCTGGATGATCTCCTTCTCGGTCGGAGCGAAGACCTCGTGCACATAGCGGATCTGCTTGGGGTTGATGAGGCTCTTGCCGTCGAAGCCCATGGCCTTGTTCTGCTGGACCTCGGCCTCGAAGCCCTCCTGGTCGTCCAGGTTGGTGAACACGGTGTCGAAGCACTGGATGCCAGCGGCGCGGGCCGCGATCAGCATCTGGCCGCGGGCGACGAGCATGTCCACGCCGTCGCGCTGGGGCTTGGTCTGCATGCACTTGCGGAAGTCGCCGCCGGAGATGGCCACGCCGAACATGCGGGGGGAGGCGGCGCAGATCTCATAGGCGTTGAGGATACCCTTGGGGCTTTCGAGCGCGGCCATGAGCAGGGTGCGGCCCTTCTCCACGCCGAACTCCTCCTCGGCGGCCTCGACGGCCTTCTCGACCGTCAGCACGTCCTGCGCGCTCTCGCACTTGGCGATGCGGATGCCGTCGGCCCCGCCCGCCACGCAGACACGGATGTCCTCCTGCCAGTGGGGGGTGTCGAGGCCGTTGATGCGGACGATGACCTCGGTGTCGCCGTAGTCGATGGTCTTGAGCGCATGGTACAGGGAGAAGCGGGCGGCGTCCTTCTGGTTCTCGGCCACCGCGTCCTCAAGGTCCAGCATGATGCTGTCGCAGCCGTAGATGTAGGCGTCCTTGATGAGGCCGGGCTTCTGCGCGTTCATGAACATCATGGTGCGGCGCAGGCGGAAGCGCTCGGGTCTGGGACGAGGAATCATTTCACGGCACCTCCCCAGGGAATGTTCGCCGCGGACTGACCGCAGCTGCGGAATACCGCGCACTCAACGCGGGCCTTGATCGTGCAGTCCAGCGCGCCCTTGTCCACGACGGCGACGCGGGCGTTTTCCACGCCGAGGCGCTGCAGCGTCTCCAGGACGGTGGCTTTGATCTGACGACCGTACTGATTCATCACGCTGCTCTGCAGCGTAAGCTCGATCCCGTCGTCGCCCGGCTCTACCATGACCTGGGCGTCGCTGGATTCGAGGGTCCCCGCCATCGCGGGTTTCAGAATCTCCATGTCAACTCATTCCTCCTCGCAAAATAATGTTGAGGCGTTGCTTTTGCGATGTTCAAATTTTATCATTTCAGACCCCTTGTAGGCAAATGTTTTCTTATGCAATAGGATATAAGGGAAAAACTATACCGCTTGACAAACATAAGAAAATCTTTATACTTATATAGAGAAAATATTATTTAAGTTCACGGAATCGTCAAAATTGGCCGGGACAGGGAGGAAAGCTTATGAATCTCAAGCAGGCACTCTATATCCGCACCATCTCGCGGGAGGGCGGAATCACCGCCGCCGCCAAGAAGCTCTATGTCAGCCAGCCCTCGCTCAGCCAGATGGTGCGCCAGGTGGAGAGCGAATACGGCGTGACGCTCTTTGACCGCACGGTCTCGCCGCTGCGCCTGACCTACGCGGGAGAGAAGTACCTGCAGGCGGCAAACGTCATGCTGGCGGCAAACGACCGCCTGGAAAACGAGCTGCGCGAGATCCGCGAGGAGAACAGCGGCCTGCTGCGTCTCGGCATCAGCGTGCAGCGCGCCATGCAGATCCTGCCGGTGGCCATGCCCTGGTTCGTGATGCAGTTTCCCAAGGTCTCAATCGACCTGAGGGAGGAGGGCAGCGCCAATCTTGAGCAGCTGCTGGAGGATGGGGAGATAGACCTCGCCCTCGCCGCCATCGAATCGGTGAGCCCGAAGCTGTCGTATACCCTCATTGAGAAAGAGGTCATCGGTATCCTCGCAGGAAAAAATTCCTCCATTGCAAATCAGATCCCGCCGGGGACGCCCATCTCCCTGAGCATGATCCGGGAGGACGCCTTCGTCTCGCTCAAGCCCGGCCACAGCGTGCGCGTGGTGCAGGACGCGCTTTTCCGCGAGAAGGGGATGCAGCCCCAGATTTTGCTGGAGACGGACTCACTGGAGGTCGCCAAGCGCGTGACCCTGCAGGCGGGGGCGTGCATGTTCCTGTCTGATATATTCGTCGACGACTATGCCCGGCGCAGCGGGGTTTTCTACCCGCTGATGGACTACGAGAACAAGCGCCACCTCTATGCCTGCTGGCGCAAAGGGGAGAAACTGCCCCGCTACGCCGATGGCTTTATCAAGATCGTGAGCAAAATATTGGACAAGAACGCCGTCAAATAAGACTCTGTCTGTGCCCACTTCGGATCAAAAAAACAAGTGAACTTTCTCCGGAAGCTGTCATTTTTACTGTTCCTCGCGGGCGTGATCCAGCTGAAAATGGCATTTGACAATTTCAGCTTTTTGATGTATTCTTTAGCTGAAAGGAATAGTAAAAGCGTTAATCCGACTTTTCTGCGCACTTTTAATTCTATAACACAGAAACGATACAAGCCATGTGCCGATACGATACTGATCAGCCCATGGCTTGTTTCTTTTATGAAAGAATCGTAATGCAAACAAACCAAATCCGCTTTTTTAAACGGAAAGACAGGCATACCGGGAACAAATACGGTTTTGTGGTTAAGGAGTGAAAGATGTTTCAGCCAAACGAATATGTGGTATACGGGCGCCTGGGCGTCTGCCGGGTGGAAGAAATCGAACAGGTGGACGGGCGGGACTATTACTGCCTGCGCATGCTCTATCAAAACTGTGTGATTAAAACGCCGGTGAACGGGAAAATCCCTGTCCGTCGGGTGATCTCCCGGGAGCAGGCGGACGCTCTGATTGACCAGATTCCCTCCATGCGGGCCGAGCCGATCAATACCAGTAATACACGCGAGCTCAGCGACAGCTATCGCTCCGCTGTTCTCACACAGGAGTGTCAGGACCTGCTTGAGCTGGTCATGTCGATCTATGCGAAAAAGCGCTCGATCCAGAACGCGAAGAAGAAACTGAACAGTACCGATGAGAGCTATTTTAAAGAAGGAGAAAAGCTGCTCTACGGCGAACTGGCTGTCGCCCTGGGCATCCCCTATGGCGAGGTGCAGAGCTATATCCGAAACCGCGTGAAATCGGTACAAAAAGAGAAAGAACAGGAATAGTTGCAAGGTTAACATAAGTTTATAACAATTTCCACAGAGTTTTCAACAAAACAGCAAGATATGAAAAGCGACATAGTTTACATAATTCAAATACAGACCATTATTTCCTTTCCTGATGAAAAAAATGACATGATTTTTTCGGGAAATTGTTGTATCATACAGATGCAGCGTTGGCTGCCACGAGAGTGCTTTCACAGCGATGAACCGGGCGGCAGCCCGGCATGTCGGCAAAGTCCGCTTGAACATCTCTCTGCATGACTGGCCGGATCTGTTCTGCCGGACGTATCGTGCCGAAGGAGGTGTGAGAAATGAAACGGATTAAAAGCGCGTGTATCCTGCAGACACTGGTGTTTTCCCAGAAGGACGATCTCGGGCTCAGCCTTGAGACGATTCAGAATCAAAACCGCGATGAGTTTGAAAAGTACAAGAAAACCCTGGAGCGCACCAGGACAAGATACCAAATTCTTGACGAGACACAGCAGCAGGACGGTTCGCTGCTGATCCATGTCCGCAAGCAGTATAATGACAGGATCGACGTCAGCGAATATTTCAATTGACAGCGGAGGACGGCCACAGTTTTGTGACCGTCCTCAGACTGCAGACAAACCCTTGCAAACCAAGTTGGTCTTGTAAGGGGGATCTGTGAAGGGGGACGGAGAGTCCCCCTTCACGTACAATCCATGCAAAAATGGGAACTTTTTCGGAAGTTCCCATTTTTGCCCCGTCAATCTTTGTCTAATTTTCATGGAAGATCAGTTGCAGGATGGGGCGCTCTGTCAATTGACAAAAGGATATGGAGGAAGTAAACTTAAAAAATAAGATGTTTCTTTTATCATGACACCATCAAGAAAAGCTGTCCCGGCTTCGCGGAGGAGAAATGTTTGCTTCCCGGTCTTTTCGGGAAAGAGGATTCTTCGCTTATGCCCGGAATGACAGAGAAACGAAAGGGGACGATGGCTTGCGCATCACCCGTTTGGAAAACGGAGACTGGACGCTGACCCTCGGCGCGGAGGCGCTGCTGACGGGCTCGGAAAAGGAACCCTTCGCCGTGGCTGTGCGGCGGGAGAAAAACTATACCGCCAATCGGGGCACGGTCAAGGTTGAGATCACGGAGACCGGGCGGGTCCCACTCACGGCGCTCACACAGGAGATCGACGGGACGCTCGTCTTCACCGGCGAGGGGCACGCGCTGCGCCTGACGCCGCGAGGGGTCGCGGGCGGAATTGAATTTGCGATGGAAGGGGAGAAGGGCTGGGCCTACGAGTTCCAGATCCCCGCGGAGGAGGACGAGGCCGTTTTCGGCGGCGGCGAGCAGTACCGCAAAACGAATCTCCGCGGCGAGACGGTCGTGAACTTCGTCTCCGAGCATATCAAGGCCTCAACCATTCTGGAAAAGGCCCTGCTGCCCAAATGGCTCTACCGGGAAAAAGGCCCCGGCGAGATCGGCAGCTATGCCCCCATGCCCGTCTTCGTGACGGATAAAAGGCGGCTCATCCTCTTTGACACCACGGCGGACGGACGCTCCGATTTTACCGCGCAGGACAGCCTGCTTTTTGAGTTTGACGCCTGCCCGAAGCGCCTGCTGCTTTTAAAGGCGGCAAGCTACGAGGGGCTTTCCCTTCTGCTGGCCAGGCAGATCCCGAACCGGCAATATCTCCCGGACTGGTGCGCGGAGGGCATGATCCTCGGCGTACAGGGCGGGACGCAGACGGTGCTTGACAAGACCTTTGCCATGCTCGACGCGGGCGCGAAAATCTGCGGCGTATGGAGCCAGGACTGGTCCGGCGAGAAGCGCACCGTCATGGGCAAACAGGTCTATTGGAACTGGGAGGTCGACGAAAAGCTCTATCCGGGACTCAGAGACGCGATCCAAAAGCTCAACGCGCGGGGCGTGAAATTCCTGGCCTACATCAACCCCTACCTGGTGCGTGGCGGGAAGCAGTATCAATACTGCA
Organism: uncultured Eubacteriales bacterium; assembly: GCA_900319695.1. Taxonomy (GTDB): domain Bacteria; phylum Bacillota; class Clostridia; order Oscillospirales; family Oscillospiraceae; genus Limivicinus. The sequence goes on along the minus strand of ONPN01000007.1, from coordinate 52,438 downwards.
AAAAGCAGGGCTGGCTGATCACAAAACAGGACGGCAGCGTCTATCACATCAAGTCCACCACCTTCGACGCGGGCATGCTCGACCTCACAAACCCCGAGGCCGTGCGCTACATCAAGGAGACCCTGATCGGGAAAAACATGCTGGACCTCGGCGTCTCCGGCTGGATGGCGGATTTCGGGGAGTATCTGCCGGTGGACTGCGTGCTCCACGACGGCGACCCCGCCGAGCTCCACAACGCATGGCCGGTGCTGTGGGCGAAGATCAACCGCGAGGCTATCGAGGAATACGGCGCGAAGGATGTGCTGTTCTTCACGCGCTCTGGCTATCTCGGCATACAGAGCTACGCCCCCATGATGTGGAACGGCGACCAGCACACGGACTTTACAAAGGACTACGGTCTGCCCTGCGTCATGCCCGCGAGCTTTTCACTCGGCTTTTCGGGCGTCACCATGATGCACTGCGACGTGGGCGGCTTTTTCTCCTTCGGAAAAATGAAGCGGGACGGGGAGCTCTTCACCCGCTGGATGGAGATGGGGGCCTTCTCGCTGCTGATGCGCAGCCACGAGTCGATACGTCCCTGGGCAAACGCCCAGTTTGACGCGCCGGAGGTCAAAGAGCACACGGTCAGACTCACGAAGATCCACGCGGCCCTCGCGCCCTATCTCGCGCGGCTTGCGAAGGACGCAGGCCGGGGCATCCCCGCCATCCGCCCCGACTTCTGGACGGCGGAGGATTTTGAGGACAGCCGCGATCCCTACGCCTACTTTTTGGGGGACGAGCTGTTTGTCTGCCCCGTGATCAAAAAGGGCGCGAAGCGCAGGCGCGTCTATCTCCCGGAGGGAGAGTGGATTCACCTGTGGAGCGGGAGAGAATACAAAGGCGGGCGCCGGACTGTCGTCGACGCGCCGCTCGGCCATATCCCGGTGTTTTACCGGAAGAACGGCGAACACGCGGGCCTGTTTGAAAGTTTAGCGGAGATCAGATAAAAGAGAGGTAAAGTGATATGGACAACTCCTACATCTCCCGCACGAGCGGCATCAGGGGCAGGGACAAAATCGGCTACGCCATGGGCGATCTGGCCTCCTGTCTCGTCTTCGGTCTGACCCAGAGCGTGCTGAACAAATACTACACCGACGTGCTGGAAATCAGCGTGCTGAGCGTCATGGTCATGACCATCATCGCGCGCATCTGGGACGCGATCAACGACCCCATCTGGGGGCGCATCATCGACGGGGCAAAGAAATACCCCGACGGGCGCTACCGCCACTGGATCAAGGTCTTCTCCGTGCCGACGGCACTGGCGGCGGTGCTGATGTTCGCGGACGTGCGCGGCTTCTCCTCCGGGGCGCGGGTCGCGTGGATCTATTTCAGCTACATCCTCTTCGGCATGCTCTACACCTGCATCAACATCCCCTACGGGTCGCTGGCCCAGGTCATCACCTCGGACGACAGGGAGCGCTCGTCGTTGTCGGTGTTCCGCTCCATCGGCTCCACCTTCGGGGCGATGCCCGCGATGGTGCTGGCGTCGATGTGCTATGTCAAGCTCGCCGACGGGCGGAAGGTCATGGACTTTAACCGCGTCTTCATCGGCACCTGCGTCATCGCCGCGCTGAGTATCCTCTTCTACTTCCTCTGCTACAGGTGGAGCAAGGAGCGCGTGGACACCGAGCCCGCCCCGCGCGAGAAGGGCCAGACCGCGAAGGTCATCAAGACCCTGTTAAAAAGCCGCCCCTTCATGGCCGTCAGCATCGCGTCGATGCTCTTTCTCGCGGCGCAGATGTTTGGCCAGGGCTACAATACCTATCTCTTCCACCACTACTTCAACAAGCCGGGCCTGACCATGCTGCCCACCGTGTTCCAGTATCTGCCGGTCGCGGTCATCATGTTCTTCGCCTCCAGACTCGGCAATAAATACGGCCGGCGCGAGGTCTGCTCCCTCGGCATCCTGCTGGCGGCGGTGTTCTATATCGCCCTCTTTGTGCTGGCCCTCTTCGGCATCACGCCGGTGTGGCTGTACCTCGCCGCGTGCCTTGCCTCCGGCGTGGGCACCGCCTTCATCTTCCTGCTGGTCTGGGTTCTCGCCACCGACGCCATCGACTACAACAAGGTCACCTACGGCCTCAACGACGAGGCCACCTCCTACGCCTTCTATTCCTTCATGCGCAAGCTCGGCACCACCGTCGCCACCATCCTCATCAACGTCCCGCTGCTGCGCATCGGCTACAGCGGCAGCGAGCTCAGAACCGAGGGACTCAGCGCCGAAGCGCTCAGGAGCATGTATAACTTCTCCGTGATGATCCCGGCGGTACTGTTTTTGCTGGTGTGGGTCGTGCTGCGCTTCATGTACCCGCTTTCCAAGGCGCGGATCGAGGAGCTGCAGGTGCAGAAGGAAGCCATGCTGCGCGCTCAGAGCGGGAAGAAGTAAATGAAGATCCTCGCCGTTTCGGACGTGGAGTCCAAGCGCTTCTTTGAGTATTACAAGCCGGGGATGCTGGAGGGCTTCGACCTCATCCTCTCCTGCGGCGACCTGCACCCGGAGTATCTGGAATTTCTGGTGACCATGGCGCGCTGCCCGGTGCTGTACGTCCACGGCAACCACGACGACCGCTATGACCGGGAGCCGGAGGGCTGCGTGTGCGTGGACGACAAGGTCTTCACCTGCGGGGGCCTGCGCATCGTGGGCCTCGGCGGGTCCTGCCGCTACCGGGACGGAAAGTACATGTACACCGAGCGGCAGATGCGGCGGCGGATTTTCCGCCTGGCCTACCGTCTGCGGCGCAGCAGGGGCTTCGATATCCTGCTGACCCACGCGCCGCTGCACGGGCTCAACGATCTGGACGATCCGCCGCACCGGGGCTTCAACTGCTTCCGTCTGCTGCTGGACCGCTGGCAGCCCCGGTACTTCATCCACGGCCACGTCCACCGCAACTACGGCGTCAGCATCCCCCAGCGCTGCCGCTACGGGGATACGACGGTGATCAACGCGTATGAGTATTGCGTGATCGAGACGGAGGAATAAAACTGAAAATGCCGAATGTGATCGTTGGGGAGAGCCTTGCGCCCTACCGGCGGTACTGGCGTGATATATGAAAAATGTACGGTGACTTCGTATTGCGTTACGAAATCGCCGTACATTTCTTAGTTGTACCGCCGAGAGACCACAAGTTTCGCCCCAGCGGAGAGGACGAAAGGTTTATCAAATCTCCAGCTTTTTTCCGTCCAGCACCGCTTCGACCAGCTTCTCGCCCCGGTAGCGGAGCTTGAGGGAGAAGAAGGGGCGGTCGCTGTCCAGGAGTCGGAGGAAAATCTTGTCTCCCTCCCAGATGGGAAGGGACAGGAGCGCGCGCTTATCCACCCATTCGAGCACGCCCTCGTCGCAGTCTTTGACCGTGCCCTCAAAGTCCGCGGAGTGGAACAGGTGCATGTACTCCGTGCCCCACTCGTCCGAGACGAAGGTCACGATCCCGCGATAGGCCCAGCTTCGCATGGTGAGGCCCGTCTCCTCGCGCACCTCGCGCAGGGCGCAGTCATCGGGGCTCTCGCCCGGTTCAAACTTGCCGCCGATGCCGACCCACTTGTCGCGGTTTTCGTCCCGCTCCTTTTTAACGCGGTGGAGCATCAGGTATTTTCCGTCCCGCTCGAGGTGGACGAGAGTGGTGTTGCGCATTACAGACGAACCTTGTCGCGGGTGATGTCCGCGAGGGTGGCCGCGCCGCACATGGTCATGGTGGACTTGAGCTCGCCGATGATCTTGTCCATGTAGACCTTGAAGCCCTCCTCGCCCGCGGCATAGATCATGGGCAGGATGGGGCGGCCGATCAGCACGCCGTCCGCGCCGAGGGCCAGGGCCCGGAACACGTCCACGCCCGAGCGGATGCCGCCGTCAACCAGAATGACGGTCCTGCCCTTGACGGCGTCGGCAATCTCGGGCAGAACCTCCGCCGTGGAGGGCACGCCGCCCTGCACTCTGCCGCCGTGGTTGGAGACGACGATCGCGGCGGCCCCGGCCTCGACGGCCTTCTCCGCGCCCTTGACGGTCATAATGCCCTTGACGATGAAGGGCATGTTCGCATACTCGATGATCTCGCGCATTTCCTCGACGGACTTGCTGCCCGCGTTGGGATTCATGGCCTTGAGGAAGGGCAGGCCCGCGCCGTCCACGTCCATGCCCGCGCAGAAGATTTTCGCCTCGTTGAGCACGTCCAGCTTGGCAAACACGGCCTCCTTGTTCCAGGGCTTGATGATCGGACAGCCCATCCCGTCGACCTTCTTCATGTCCTCGGCGGAGCGGAGCATGATGTTTGGGTCTACGCCGTCGCCGGTCAGTGCCATGAGACCGTAGTCCGCGCAGGCCTTGATGAGGATGCTGTTGTACTCGGGGTCCTTGTACTTCGGGCCGTAGTGCAGGTCGATCGCGCCGAGGGGGGCGGCGAAGATGGGGGCGGCGAACTTCACGCCGAACATCTCAAAGCTCACGTCGGGGTCGGCGTTGGGGCAGAGCGTGTCCATGTTCACGCAGATCTCCTGCCACTTGTCAAAGTTGCGCGCGGCGGTGCTGCCGGGGTACTTGCAGCCGGGGCCGGGCATGGCGTTGCCGCAGGCCCTGCCGTTGCAGACGGGACACGCCTTGCAGTACGGGCCGACCTGATCCTTTGCGGCGGCGAGTATTTCATTGTACGTCATTTTTGAACACTCCTTTATTTTGATATGGAATATGCTTGATATGGAATATGCGTTTGTTCATGTTTGGGAAAAGCGGACGGGTAAGCTCAGGCCCTGTCCGCGCGCGCCTTTCCGACCAGCTTCAGCACCAGCGGGAAAAGGGCAATGGCATAGAACGCATAGAGCACGGAAAACAGGAGCTTGCCCCAGTGAGAGCCGAAGGCGTCCACCAGCACCGGCCGGAACCAGCTTTTCAGATACACCATGGGGATGAGCCCGACCAGGCAGAGGGACGTATTGAGAACGCCCGGCGCCAGCGGCTTAAAGCGTATCCAGTGCTTTTCAGCATAGCGGGCGAGGAGAAAGCCCATCATCTTGCCCAGATCGCCGTAGCCGTCGTTCATCATCTTCTGCGGGTCTACGATCAGCTTTCCGTTTGCGTCGTAGTCCATGGGATAGGACTTGAAGCTGATGTAGGCGATGCCGGCCCAGCAGAAGACAAAGCCCGCCAGAAGAAGCAGATCCTCCTTCTCGGGGTGCTCATCCAGATACGCGAAGAGCTTCGCCGTGGCAAAGAGGCTCAGCACAGTCAGGCACAGGGCGACAAACACGTCCTGCGGGGTATGTACGCCCAGATAATTTCTGGAAAAGGCGGTGAGCAGAACAAACACCACCAGCAGCACGGAGCACCAGCGGCTGCGCCGGTCTCTCCACAGGCTCACCGCCATGCCGCCCGCCAGCGGCCCCGCGGTGGTCGTGTGTCCGCTGGGGAAGGAATAGCCCGTCGCCGTGGTGATGGAGTCACCGGCGGGCAGGACGCGGCTGTCACGGATCCAGGGGCGGTAGACGCAGGCGGTCAGCTTGATGAGCGGGGTGAACACCATGCAGAGATAGTAGGCGGTCATGGTGTAAAGGCCCTGCCGCTTGTCACGGTTCCAGTACCAGAAGACCGGGAGCAAAATCAAATAGGTGGTGGCAAACATGGAGACCCACTCCATGAAGGGCGTCCAGGCGTCGCTGATACTGACGCGAAAGTCCTGGAGCCAGAGCAGATATTGAATGTCCAAAGACAGTTCCTCCCTGAGATATGATAACCTATTATGCGCGTGGCGTATTGCGCTGTCAAGCCTTTTGCACCCCGGTCAGATCCCAGTCCGGCAGCAGCTCCTCCGTCGCGGCCTCGTTCTCCTGCCAGAAGCCGTCCAGGCGGCGCACCTTCATATAATGGATCAGCGCCCGGTTTTCCTCGGGGGTCACGCGCCTTTGCAGCTCCGCGAAGGCTTCAAGGCCCGGCGTCGGGGTGTACTGGCTCATCAGCGAAAAGAGCACGCTGTCGCGCGGAAACTCATCGGCGGCAAAGTCGATGACGTTTCGCGCGTCGTCCTCGCGGCCGGGGAGGATGAGGTGGCGGATCAGCACGCCGGATTTCATCAGGCCGCTCTCGTCCAGCACATAGGGCCCGACCTGGCGGAACATCTCGCGGATCGCGTCCGCCGCGACAGCGGGATAATCCGCCGCCGCGCTGTATCGGCGGGCGGTTTCCGGGTCAGAATATTTATAGTCCGGCATGTAGACCTGCACCAGCCCCTCGAGCTGCCGCAGGGTCTCCACGCTCTCATAGCCCGAGCTGTTCCAGACCACCGGCACGCCGAGGGAAAGCCCGGACAGCGCCTCCGCAATGGCAGGGACATAGTGCGCCCCGGTGACAAGGTCGATGCTGTCCACGCCCTGATCCCGCAGGCGCAGCAAAAGCTCCCGCAGCTGCGGCGCCGTGAGCGTTTCTCCCGCGCCCGCGCCCCGGCTGATGTCCCGGTTCTGGCAGAAGACGCAGCGCAGATTGCAGCCCGTGAAGAAGACCGCGCCGGTCCCGTTTTTCCCGGCGATGCAGGGCTCCTCCCCGTAATGCGGGGCCGCTCTTGCGATGCGCGGCAGGCCCGGTGAGCGGCAAATCCCGCCGGGCTGCGTCCCGCTGCGAAGCGCGCCGCAGCGGCGGGGACAGAGCGTACACACAAAATCCATTTGCCAAGTTCTCCCAATCTGTAATAACCTATGCAAAATGACCATTTCAGGCCCTTCCACGGGGACGATTATAGCCCATATTTGTACAGTTTGCAAGAAGATGAAAAAAATAGAAAATTGTACATGATTTTTTTGATTTGTGTGCTAAAATGGGATGGATTCCACGGGAGAGGTGTAACTTTTCGCCTTGAAACCGTCAAAGAAACGGAGAGAGGATATGCTCAATATCGTGCTTGTCGAGCCGGAGATTCCGCACAACACCGGAGCCATCGCCCGCACCTGCGCGGCAACCGGGGCGCGGCTCCACCTTGTCAGGCCGCTGGGCTTCGATATCTCCGACAAGATGGTCAAGCGCTGCGGCCTGGACTACTGGCCCTTGGTCGACATCACCGTCTATGACAACCTGGAGGACTACTTCGCAAAAAACGGGGACGAGGGGCTGTGGCTCGCCACAACGAAAGCGCCCCGGCCTTACCACGAGGCGGACTTCACGGGGAACGTGACGCTGATGTTCGGAAAGGAGACCGCCGGTCTGCCCGCGTGGCTGCGGGAAAAGTACCGCGAGAGGTGTATCCGGATTCCGATGATTTCTCAGGCGCGGAGCCTGAATCTCTCCAACTCCGCCGCCATCCTCGCCTATGAGGCGCTCAGACAGCAGGGCTTCCCGGGCCTGAGTGCCGAGGGCTCCATGGCGGATGAATTGCCAGAACTTTCTTAAAAAAAACAATATTTTAGGAGGCTACAGCATGAATTACAACAAAAAAACCGTTTATGACGCCGACGTAAAGGGCAAGAAGGTTCTTGTCCGCTGCGACTTCAACGTCCCTCAGGACAAGAAGACCGGCGAGATCACCAGCGATAAGCGCATTGTCGCCGCCATCCCCACCCTCAAGTACCTGCTCGAGCAGGGCGCGGCCGTCATCGCCTGCTCCCACCTGGGCAAGCCCGTCGCCACCTTCGACGGCTATGTCAAGAAGCAGGTCGAGAAGGGCAAGAACGCCGACGACATCACCAAGGAAGAGTGGGAGAAGTCCCTCAAGAAGCTGACCCTCGCCCCCGTCGCCAAGAGACTGAGCGAGCTGCTGGGTCAGGACGTGATCTTCGCCGCCGACACCATCGGCCCCGACGCCCAGGCCAAGGCCGCCGCGCTGCAGCCCGGCCAGATCATGCTGCTTGAGAACCTCCGCTTTGCCAAGGGCGAGACCAAGAACGACCCCGCGTTTGCCAAGGCCCTCGCCGACATGGCCGAGGTCTATGTCTCCGACGCGTTCGGCACCGTTCACAGAGCTCACGCCTCCACCGCCGGCGTCGCGGCCTATCTGCCCGCCTACTCGGGCCTGCTGGTCAAGAGACAAGATCAACGTCATCAACAACCTCCTCGAGAAGGCCGACACCATCATCATCGGCGGCGGCATGGCCTACACCTTCAAGAAGGCCCAGGGCTTCGAGATCGGCAAGTCTCTGCTCGAGGCTGACCGCATCGACTACGCCAAGGACATGATCGCCAAGGCCGAGGCCAAGGGCGTCAAGTTCCTCCTGCCCGTCGACAACCTCTGCGCGGCCGAGTTCTCCGCTGACGCCGAGCCCGTCCTCGTCGAGGGCAATATCCCCGAGGACCTGATGGGCATGGACATCGGCCCCAAGACCGTGGAGCTCTTCTCCGCCGCTGTCGCAGGCGCGGGCACCATCGTCTGGAACGGCCCCATGGGCGTGTTTGAGTTTGAGAAGTTCGCGGGCGGCACCAAGGCCATGGCCAAGGCTCTGGCCGAGTCCGGCGCGATCACCATCGTCGGCGGCGGCGACAGCGCTGCTGCGGTCGAGAAGCTCGGCTTTGCCGACAAGATCACCCACATCTCCACCGGCGGCGGCGCGTCTCTCGAGTTCCTCGAGGGCAAGGAGCTGCCCGGCGTGGCCTGCCTGCTGGACGCCTGATCTTATCTGCTGCACACCCAAAGAAGCGCAGCTTCCCCACAAGTGGGAAACACCCCTATCGGCGCTGTGCGCCACTTCCCCCGGAGGGGGAAGCTATAAGGAAAGGATAGATTTACCATGAACAGAAAATACCGCAAGACCGTTATCGCGGGCAACTGGAAGATGAACATGCTCGCCTCCGAGATCAAGCCCTTCATGGAGGCCCTCAAGGAGAACCTGCCCAAGACCCGCACCTGCGAGATGGTGCTCTGCACCCCCGCCGTGATGATCCCCGCCATGGTCAAGGCCGGCAAGGACTGCAAGGTTGCCGCCGGCGGCCAGGACGTGTCCAAGTTCGAGAAGGGCGCTTACACCGGTGAGATCTCCGCCAGCCAGCTCGCCGACATCGGCGCCAAGTACTGCATCGTCGGCCACTCCGAGCGCCGCCAGTACCACGGCGAGGATGACATGCTCATCAACGCCAAGGCCAAGGCCCTGCTCGAGAAGGGCATCACCCCCATCATCTGCGTCGGCGAGAGCCTGGAGCAGCGCGAGATGGACCTGACCATGGAGTACGTCGCCTACCAGGTCAAGGCCGCTCTCAGCGGTATCGACGCCTCCAAGCTGCGCCGCTGCATCATCGCCTATGAGCCCATCTGGGCCATCGGCACCGGCAAGACCGCCACGGCCGAGCAGGCTCAGGAGGTCTGCGAGGGCATCCGTGCCGTCATCCGCGGCATCTACGGCGCCCGTCCGGCCCGTGCTGTCAGCATCCTCTACGGCGGCAGCATGAACGCCAAGAACGCGGCCGAGCTGCTGGCCCAGCCCGACATCGACGGCGGCCTCATCGGCGGCGCTTCCCTCAAGCCCGTCGACTTCGCCACCATCATCAAGGCCACCGATCAGGAGTAAAGCATTCCTCAAGCCCTCCCCCGCACATCGGGGGAGGGACTGTTAAATAAAGGAGTTATTCTTTACATGAGCAAGAAAGCAGTCCTTATCATCATGGACGGCTACGGACTGGCCGCCCCATCCCAGGGCAACGCCGTCTATGTCGCCAATACCCCGAACCTCGACCGCCTCTTTGCCGAAAATCCCCACACCACGCTCCAGGCCTCCGGCCTCGACGTGGGCCTGCCCGAGGGGCAGATGGGCAACTCCGAGGTCGGCCACACCAATATGGGCGCGGGCCGCGTGGTCTTCCAGATCCTGCCCAAGATGACCCAGGAGATCAAGAACGGGAAGTTCTTCCAGAACCCGGTCTACATCAAGGCCATGGAGGACGCCAAGGCAAACGGCAAGGCCCTGCACATCATGGGCCTCATGTCCGACGGCGGTGTGCACAGCCACCTGACCCATGTCTTCGCTATCCTCGATATGGCAAAGCAGCGCGGCGTGGAGAAGGTCTTTGTCCACTGCTTCCTCGACGGGCGCGACGTGCCGCCCACCAGCGGCGCGGGCTTCGTCAAGCAGCTTAAGGAGAAGTGCGACTCCCTCGGCAACGCGAAGATCGCCACCGTCCAGGGCCGCTTCTGGGGCATGGACCGCGACAAACGCTGGGACCGCGTGGAGAAGGGCTACAACGCTATCGTCTGCGGCGAGGGCGTCCAGGATCCCGATCCCGTCCACGCCGTCGAGGCGTCCTACGCAAAGGAAGTCACCGACGAGTTTGTCGAGCCTGTGGTCTGCTGCCCGGAGGGCCAGATCAACCAGGGCGACAGCGTCATCTTTATGAACTTCCGCCCCGACCGCGCCAGAGAGATGACCTGGGCCCTGAACCTCGAGGACTTCGACGGCTTCGAGCGCAAGAAAAAGGTCTTCCCCCTCAGCTATGTCTGCACCGCGCAGTATGACGAGGCCCTGCCTCTCCCCATCGCCTACCCGCCCGAGGTCATTGAGAACACCCTCGGTGACTATATCAGCTCCCTGGGGCTCAAGCAGTTCCGCGTGGCCGAGACCGAGAAGTACGCGCATGTCACCTTCTTCTTCAACGGCGGCGTCGAGAAGGAGACCGAGGGCGAGGTCCGCTGCCTGGTTCCGTCTCCCAAGGAGTTCCCGACCTATGACCTCATCCCGGAGATGAGCGCTGTCAAGGTCTGCGACAAGGTGGTCGAGGCCATTGCCTCCGACGAGTACGGCCTCATCGTCTGCAACTTCGCCAACTGCGACATGGTCGGCCACACCGGCATCATGCCCGCCGCCATCAAGGCCGTTGAGACCGTGGACGCCTGCATGGGCCGCATCATGGACGAGGTCAAAAAGCACCCCGACACCGTCCTGCTGGTCACCGCCGACCACGGCAACGCCGACTGCATGTTCGACGAGGCCACCGGCAAGGTCAACACCGCCCACACCACCAACCCCGTCCCCTTCGCCGTGTGCGAGAAGGGCATCGAGCTGCATCCCGGCAGACTCGCCGACATTGCGCCGACGATCCTGCATGTCATGGGACTGGCCCAGCCCAAGGAAATGACGGGCGAGTGCCTGGTGCGCTGACACACAAAAGCAAATCAACGGTGGCGGCCCGGAAGGGCCGCCACATTGTTATGACAGGATAGGAAACGGACTTACATGAGAACGAAAAACTGGGAAAAGAGAATACGCTGGATCTGGGGCGCGGGCCTGCTGTTGATGTGGGGCTGTGCCGTTGCGCTGTTTGTCCGGACAAACGGATGGCTGAGCGTGGACGAGCTGCTGCACTTCAGGCCGGAGAGCAAATGGATGGCCGTGCTCGCCATGCTGGGGCTGTTTGCGCTCAAGAGTGTGGATTTTCTTATAAACTCCGGTGTTCTCTACGCGGTCTCCGCCATCCTGTTTCCGCTTCCCGCCGCCCTCGCGGTGAACCTGGCCGGGGCCGCGATCATCTCCGCCGTGCCGTATTTCGTCGGACGCAGCCTCGGCGCTCCGCTCCTGGCACATCTCCGGCGGCGATACCCGAAGCTGCGCAGGCTTGAAGCCGTACAGACGAAGGGCGTCTTTTTCTTTGCTCTTCTGATGCGCTGCGTGGGGATTCCCGTCTGTATCGTCGGCGTTTACTTCGGCGCGGACAACAGCGATTTCAAACAGTACATGGCGGGCTCCGTGCTCGGCCTCATGCCCATGGTGATCCCTTATACCTTCCTCGGCGGCAGCGCGGCGGATTATCATTCCCCGGTGTTTATCGCCGCCGTCGTGGTGCGGGCGCTTGTGCTCGTCCTGTCGGCTCTTCTGTATCGGCATATGCTGAAGAGGGAGAAGACGGCGGAGGCGGCGTAGCGCCGGTGAAATATCATAAAAAAACAGAACGGTGTGTCAAACGACATGCCGTTCTGTTTTTTGGTCATATACAGTACTTCAGGCTTGTGGCTTTGCTTCCTGCGCTTTGTGTATGTTTTCGATGTTCTCCATGCTGCCGCCGCCGTGATCGTCCGGATCACGGAGCTCTCCCTTGTCTACCAGGCGCACGAAGGCGTCCACGACGTCCGGCGCAAGCTGTGTGCCGGAGACCTCCTTGATGATGGAGACCACCTTCTCAAAATTCATGCGTCTGCGGTAGGGACGGTTGGAGTACATGGCGTCGAAGCAGTCCGCCACGGCGATGATCTGCGCTACCTTGGGGATCTCGTCGCCCTTGAGGCGGTTCGGGTAGCCTCTGCCGTCCGGCCGCTCATGGTGCGATCCAGCGCCGATGGCAAGCTCCGGCATGATGCTGATATCCTTGAGCGTCTCATAGCCCAGCGTGGTGTGCGACTTGATGATCTCAAACTCCTCATCCGTCAGCTTGCCGGGCTTGTTGAGCACCTCCGGCGGAACACCGATTTTGCCGATGTCGTGAAGAAGGGCGATACGGTAGTACTTCTCCACGGTCTCGTCGTCGCAGCCCATCTCCTCGGCGAGCATCCTGGTATACTGTGCCACGCGGGAGGAGTGGCCGTTGGTATATTTGTCCTTCATATCGATGACCTTGGCGAAGGCCTCGGTGATCTCGCGGACAAAGGTCATGGTCTCACGGTTCTTTCTCTCCAGCTTCTGCATCCGCTGACGGATGTAGTAGCGGATGACCGCCGCTGTCAGCAGAAGCGCGGCAAGGCCGGAGACGACGTAGAACCACGCCTGCTCGTAAAAAGCCTTCTCCTTGTTGATCTCCACGGACATCTCCCGGCCGCCTCGGCCCATGGAGTCCCGCAGCTGTATCACAAAGCGGTAGGTCCCGCCCCGCAGGTTCGTGTAGTCGATGGGCGCAAGCTCCGAGCGGCTGACGGTGTCGGTCGTTCTGTCGAAGCCCTCAAGATGATAGCTGATCTGCGGATTCATCAGCGAGTAATTGTAGACGAAGCTGTTGATCGTGAGCTTGTGCGTCTCCGACGGGATGGTAAAGGAGCCGTCCGCGTCAGGATAGAGGCGTGTGTCGTCCGCATCGACGAAGGGCACCGCTATCTTTAATTCGCTCACATCCTCAAAGGGCTTTTCAATGTTGACCTTTGCCACGCCTGCGGAGCTTGCCATATACAGGTCGCCCTCCGCACTCAGGTAGCTGTAGGAGTTGGCCGTCGCCATATAGGGCAGGCCGTTGTCGACGTCGTAGTGCACCGCGTCGATCTCCCCGTTTGCCAGCAGATCCTTTGCCGGAATCACATAGACGCCGTTGCTGGCAAGTATCCACATGTCGCCCTTGGTGTTTTCGTAGAGGTCAAAGTTGTTGGGATAGGGGAAGTTTCGTATCGTCGTCACCCGGTAGTCCTCATCCATGAAGGACAGGGAGTTCGTGGTGACGATCCAGAACACATGCTGATCGGGCGAGTACTTGACGCGCAGGATGACCTCGGAGCCGAGCCCCTCGTCGACGCCGATGTGCCGGGTCCCTTCGCTGCCGATGATATAGATGCCGCCGCCGTCCGAGCCGAGGATCAGATCGCCGTTCATGCCCTCACAGACGGTGAGGATCTCGCCGTTCTCGATGCCGTCTTCGGCGCTGTAGCCGCCTGTGATCTCGTCGCCTTCAATGATGCACACGCCGCCGGTATTCGCGGCCACAATGGTTCCGTCCGGCCTCTCGCAAACCACGCGGATGCGTTCGGAGAAGAGCCCGTCAGCCACGGTGAAAGCCATCAGCTCCCCCTTGTCGTAGCGGAGCAGGCCGACTTTGCGCCAGGTGGAGATCCAGAGCCGCCCCTTGCTGTCGCGGATGATGGAGCGGATGCGCACGCCGTCCAGAAAGTCCAGCAAATCCTCGGCGTCCAGTTCTTCACCGGAGGCGGTCGTCGCCTTTGTCAGCGGTAGACGGTCCACTTTTTTGCCGTCTTCGATGACGGTCAGGCCGGAATCGGTCGCGCAGAAGAGCTGATCGCCGTACAGGCAGGTGGAGTTGACGACGGCCGGGGTCAGACCGCAGTGCTCGTAGAGGTCTGAGAACTGGTTGGGCACGACCTTCATGACGCCCTGCCTGGTGGAGGTGAACCACAGGTTGCCCTCATAGTCGGTCATCACATGGCCGACGGAATTGTCCATCGGCACATTGTCGAGAAGATGGAAGCCGGACTCGCTCAGATTGCCGATGCCGTTTCCGGCGCAGATCCAGATTTGACCGCCGATGTATTCAAAGCGCTCCACATAGGACAGAGGCGCAACGTCCCTGACGTCCAAATCCTCAAAATTCTGTTCCAGCGTGCCGTAGTATATTTCGGTGCTCTCCGTGCCGAGGTACAGCTTGCCGGGCTGCTTGGGGTCGGGGAGAAGGCCGATCACGCCTTTGACGCGGCAATCCTCTTGGCCGAGCCAGGTCTCAACGGCCCTGTTTTTCAGCGTGAACAGATCGCCGGCCTGCGTCAGACCGTAAATCAGCCCCTCCGCGCCGATGCGGATATCACGGATATAGACGTTTTCAAGTCTGGGATCAGTCAGCGTTTTCAACGTCATGTCCCGGTCGATGACGGCGATGCCCGCGGTGCTTGCAACGTAGATGAGACCGTTTTCGTCCTCTGTGATGGCGCGGATGCTGGACGACTGGAGCCCGTCGCGTCTGTCCCACATCGTAAACTCCCCGCGCTCCATAACGGCCACGCCGTTGGCATTGGTGCCGATCCACAGCCGGTCACGGCTGTCAACAAAAAGGCAGGTCACACTGGTGATGCCGTTGGTGGAATCCATGCGCTCAAAGCTGTTGCCGTCGTGCCGGATCAGACCGGCGTAGCTGCCGATCCAGATAAAGCCCTCGCTGGTCTCCGCAATGGCATTGGCCTCGGAGGTGGGCAGACCGTTCGGGTTGTTGTACAGTACGGCGGAGAAGCCTTCGCTCTTCCCGGTCGGATCGACGGAGAGAGGCCGGTTGACGCCGCCGCTTGCGTTGAAAGCCTTTACCGCGCCTTCTCCATTGGCGGTCCCGGCTGTCGGAAACAGCACACCGAGCGCCAGCAGTACACAGAGGAGCAGCGCGGCGGCCCTGCCGAACCGACTGTTAATACTAAAAGTTTCTTTCATGTATTATCATTCCTCTCCCGGAAGTTACGCATCATCGCGAATGCGGCTGTAACAAGGCCGCATGTGTTTGCCTGCTTTTATCAACATACTTATTCTATTATTATATGATTCGCCACATGAAAATGCAAGACGCAAATCCCATGATCTCACGCACTTTCCAAGCTCCCCCCGACAAACGCCGGGGGAGGCCGGCCCGGAGCGCTTCCCCGAGAATCACGGTTTCTCCATCATTTTGCCGGGGCTGACGCCAAAGCTCTCCTTGAAGGCGCGGTGGAAGGCGGAATAGTCCCCGAAGCCGCTGTCGGCGGCGGCCCGTGCGGCGGGCACGCCCTCGCGGATGAGGCGCGCGGCGTTCATCAGGCGCTTTTGACGCACGTAGGCGTGGACAGTGCTGCCGGTCTGCGCCTTGAAAAGACGCATAAAGTGATAGGGACTCATGTAAAAAAGCTCGGCCAGAGCCTCCACGGTCAGCGGCTCCTTGAAGTGCTCGTTGATATAGCTCAGAACCTGGCGGATTTTTGGATCGCCGCCTTGCTCGCTGCGGGAGGGGGCGGTCGCGTGCAGGCGGTTGACATGGATGAGTAGCTGGATGATCAGCGTCTCGCGCATGGTCTGGGCGCCGAGGCGCTCGTCCTGCGCCGCCAGTTCATAGGCGGCGATGGCTTCCTCCAGTTCCTCAAGCTGATCCCGCGTAGCGGTCAGCAGGCAGCGCCTGTCCCGATCTGCCTGGTCGAAGCAGTCCATGAGACCTGCTCCGGGAAAAACCCGCTCAAAATAGCGTCGGTCAAGATAGAGGATGATGCGCTCATAAGGACGGCTGCGGTCGATGACCGCCTTGTGAATGGCGTGGTGGCGCACCAGCAGCACAGACCACGGCAGCAGGGCATAGCTCTGCTCCTCCACCAGATAGTTGACGCTGCCGGACAGCAGGATCACCAGTTTGTCAAATTCATGGAAGTGGAAATCCAGTTCCTGGCCCGCCGTGTCGCGCAGATGAAAATAATGAAAGCTCTCACGCAGATAGCCCGCGCGGTTGATATTCTTGTTCGATGGCATAGGACCTCCAAAGATTGTGCGGAGTGTGGAGCTGCTCCCCTTCGGGGATGAGACTGCTCTGCTTCAAAACGGATCATATCTGCACACGCATGTACTATACCGCAATTTTTACAAGGTTTCAAGCAGAGCATGCAATTTACTTTGCAAATTTAGAGAATATAATAAGAGCGAACAATGAACCTGAAAGGGGAGTCCTTCATGCAGACCAAGAGCTTTTTCAAGAACAACTTTTTCTTCTTCTCAATGATCATCGGCATCGTGCTCGGCATCATCGTCGGCTTCAACTGGGAGAATGCCGGGGTGCTGGAGCCGTTGGGCACGCTGTTTATCAACATGATGTTCTGCGTCGTGGTGCCGATGGTGTTCTTCTCCATCTCCTCCTCCATCGCAAACATGAAAAGCGCCAGACGGGCGGGAAAGCTCATGGGCACGACGGTCCTCACCTTCATGTGCACCACCATCATCGCCTCCGTCATCATGTATGTGCTGGTACGCTTCATTCCCGTCTACACCGGTGAGCCCGCCTTTGAGCCGGGCGCCTCCGAGCCCATGAGCGCCGGGGCCATGATCGTCGGCTTCTTTACCAAGCCCGACTTCCCCGAACTGTGGAGCCGCCGCTCCATCCTCCAGCTCATCATCGCGGGCATCTTCTTCGGCTTCGGCGCGCAGATGTGCGGCGGGCCCGAGACAAAGCTCGCGGGGCTTCTCAATGAGATCACCCAGGCTTTGATGAAGGTCATTAAGCTCATCAGCTACTACGCCCCCATCGGCTTTTTCGGCTTCTTCGCCTCTCTGGTGGCCGCCCACGGCGCCGACTTCGTGTCCAGCTACGCCCGCGCCATCATCCTCTACTATGTCGTCTCCTTCGCGTATATGTTCCTGATCTTCCCGCTCTACGCCCGCTTCGGCGGCGGCAGGGGCGCGGTCAGAGTCATGTTCCGGCACCTCTTCCGCCCCGCGGCGGTGGCCTTCGGAACCTGCTCCTCCGTCGCCACCATCCCAACCAACATGGAGGTCTCCGAGGATACCGGCATCTCCAAGGACGTGACCGACATTGTCCTCCCCATGGGCGCGACGATGAACATGGACGGCTCCGGTATGAGCGCGATCATCAAGGTCGCCTTCCTCTTCGGCATGTTCGGCAAGGACTTCGCCACTACCGACGCCCTGCTCGCCATCATCGTGGCGACGGTCTCGTCGGTTGCCATGTCCGGCATCCCCGGCGGCGGCGGTACCGGCGAGCTGGTGCTTTGCTCCCTCTTCTTCCCGGAGCAGCTGGCGGTCGCCTTCCCCATCGCCCAGGCCATCGGCGATCTGGTCGATCCTCCCGCCACGATGGTCAACGCGGCCGGCGACTATGTGGCCTCCTACATCGTCTCCCGCTTCAACGACGGCAGGGATTGGCTGCAGAAGGCCATGCAGAACAGGAAGAACTGAACGGTTTTTCACATAATGCAAAAATGGGAACTTCCAAAAAAGTTCCCATTTTTGCATAGATTGTACGTGAAAGGGGGCTCACCGCCCCCCTTCACAGATCCCCCTTACAAAACCAACTTGGTTTGCAAGGGGTTGTCTACAGTCTGAAAATGGGAACTTCCAAAAAAGTTCCCATTTTTGCCGCACAAGCTGTCGACAAAGTGTCGACAGCTTGTGCGCTGCGTTCTTGACAGTGATGAACGCCTGTGCTAAACTTACTATAGCAAAAAATGTTTATGCATTTTATCCGTTCCCATATAGAATGATTGGAGGAAAGATGATGAACGACACGAATAAATATTATCGGGGAAACGTGATTTTCCGTGAAGGCGACCCCGGCGACTGCACCTATGAGATTCAGATAGGCTGTGTCGGCGTCTACCGTGACTATGGCGGACCGAACGAGACCGAAATCGCGAAGCTGTACGGCGGGAAGGTTTTCGGGGAAATGGGGCTTCTGGAGCACGCGCCCCGCTCTGCCACGGTGGTCGTTCTGGAAGACAATACCGTGCTGACCAAGGTCACCGAGGGGGAGTTCTTCTCGTACTTTGAAGAAAACCCCTCCGTCATTCTGAACATCATGCAGCAGATGTGCAGCCACCTGAGAAAGACGACGAAGGACTATGTCGAGGCCTGCCATACGGCGTTTGACACAGTTGAGGCGGAGAAGAGCGGCAAGAAGAGCAAGACCCTGCTCGAGCGCATCAAGGAGCTGTGCGACTATTACAGCTCCAACAGCTTCTACCCGTATTACTGAGTGAGGAGAAGACAGCCATGAAAGAAATTACATTCGGCAAAGACCAGGTTATCTTCCGCCAGGGGGACACGGCCACTGTCATGTACGATATCCTCAGCGGTAAAGTCGGCATCTATGTGGATTATGAGACCGAGAAGCAAAAGCAGATCGCGGTGCTTGAGGCCGGAGAAATCTTCGGCGAGATGGGCATGATCGAATACTACCCCAGATCGGCCACCGCCGTCGCGCTGGAGGAGACCGTCGCCGCGGAGATCGGCGAAAGCGAGCTCCAGAACTACTTCAAAAATAAGCCCGAGAAGCTGCTGAAGCTGATGAAGCTGCTCAGTCGGCGCATCCGCGAGACGACGCAGAAATACTATGACGTCAGCCGCTCTGTCAGCGAGCATGAGCGGGCAAAGGACGCGGCGGAAAAGCGGCAGCGTTTCGACGAATTGCAGGAATACGCCAGACTCTACTCACGCAACTGGATGGCTTAAAAAGAATGAACTCCGGGGCCACAAACTCCGGAGTTCGTTTTTTGCCTATTAGGTGTTCCAGGCGCGGATTTCGGTGCGGAGCCAGTCGGCAAACTCGTCAATGCCCTCGCCGGTGCGGGCGCAGACGGGGATGATCTTCATCTTCGGGTTGAGCCGCCAGACGTATTCCTTGCATTTTTCGATGTCAAAGTCGAAGTAAGGCAGCACGTCGATCTTGTTGATGAGCAGCACGTCGCAGATCGAGAACATAAGCGGGTACTTGAGGGGCTTGTCGTGCCCCTCGGGGACGGAGAGGATCATGGCGTTCTTGACAGCGCCCGTGTCAAACTCCGCCGGGCACACCAGATTGCCGATGTTTTCCAGAATGGCAAAGTCCACGTCCTGCACGCCCAAACCGTCAAGGCCCTGCTTCGTCATGCCCGCATCCAGGTGGCACATGCCGCCGGTGTGGAGCTGGATGACCTTGACGCCGGTTTTCTCAATCGTGGCCGCGTCCACATCGGAGTCAATGTCGGCCTCCATCACGCCGATGCGAAACTCGTTCTTCAGCGCGGCGATGGTCTTGCCCAGGGTCGTGGTCTTGCCCGAGCCGGGGGAGGACATCAGGTTCAGCAGGAACACCTTGTCCTTCTTGAGCTGCTCGCGCAGCTTGTCCGCCTCGCGGTCGTTGTTCTCAAAAACGCTCTGCTTGATTTCAAGCACTCTGTAACCTTCCATACGGCACCTCTTATCAGTATAGTGTATTGTTGCTGTCATGGCTTTGCGGGGCCATGACCGTTTTTTATCTCAGCATGCTCAGCGTCTCGTCCAGCCAGCGCTCGCAGCGCTCACGGTTTCGGAAAAACGCCGTGTCTGACACGCACCATCGCACAAGCCCGCTGCGGGACAGGCCGATGAGCGCCGTGTCGAGTCCTGTCGCGGCCTGGGGCGTCTCCCACAGCGGGACAAGACCCATAGCGAGGGCTGCTTCTCCGACCGCCTTTCCACCGTAGAGCCAGCTCAGAAAGCCGGCGGCGGCCGACGTGTCCGCATCCTCGGGCAGCGCAAAGCCCATGAGCTCCGCCGGATATTGCGGCTCTGTCCCCGCAGGCAGAAGGAGCGGCCGGACGTAGACGTCCCTGTCCGCAAGCCCCGCGATCGACGTGGAGCGGACGACGGCGCAGGGGATCAGTCCCTGACGCACATAGTCCGCAGGCTGCTCCGTGATGACCAGGCCACCCCGGAAAGCTGCCTCGGCGAGCTGGTTATACAGGCGGCGAAAGGTCTTGTTGTTCGTGTCCTCGGCAGGATCGCCCGCCATAGGCGCGCCCTCCGCGCACATTGCCGTGTACAGGAGCTCCGCCCAGTCGTCCGACGCAAGAAAAGCTGATCCGTCAGCCGCGGCCAGCAGGGACTCCAATGTGTCGTGCGTCTGTGTGACAAGCGCGGTGTTCACCAGCAGCAGGGGAAGCCTGCCGCCGATAGGAAAGAAGGATTGGCCAATCTCCGGTGAGAGGGCCCGCAGCCCCTCCGACAGGGGGAGCGCGTCCCCGGCCGCGCCGAGACGCGCACATTTTTCAAAGCCGTCCGCCCGAGACGCGCTGCAGTAGACCAGATCCGGTCTCTTCTCCTCAAAGGCAAGGCCCATAGCAGCCTCGTCCGGAAAGCCCTGCAGCTCGATCCGCAGCCCCGCCTCGCGCTGACAGAGAGCGGCGAGATTTTCCATGACCGCGGGGGAGCATTCTCCCTCGTCGTACCAGAGCGTGAGCCGGAGGCCGCTGTTTTTCTCCGCCGCGGAGGAGATAACAGCCATCGCCAGACAGAGCGCGGCGGCCACGGCCAGAATGAGAACCCGTCTCAGCCGTCTCCGATTCATGCGCCCGCCTCCCCTCTGTCTGATCTGCCGTTCAAGCTGTTGAATTATAGCATATTTTTATCTTTGGCACAAGCGGTTTGCACTTTTGCGCAGGACATGGTAGAATACATACAAAGAATGAAAAATGGGGGAACACAAGATGCGTTACAAAGCGGTCCTGTTCGACATGGACGGCACGGTGCTCGACACCCTCGGGGATCTGACCAACGCCGTCAACCACATCCTGCGTGAGTACGGGATGCCGGAGCGCACAGCGCGTGAGGCGGCGAGCTTTCTCGGCAACGGGGCGGCCCATCTCATTAAAATGGCGGTCGCGCCCGGCACATCGGACGAGCTGCGCGCGGAGATGCTGGCGGCTTACGTGCCGTGGTACGACAGCCACTGCGCCATCCTCACCGCGCCCTATCCCGGCATTGTGCCGCTGATGGAGGCGCTGAAGGCGGCGGGCGTGAAGCAGGCGGTCATCTCCAACAAGCAGGACTCCGCCGTGCGGAGACTGGCGGAGGAGCATTTCCCAGGCCTGCTCGAGACCGCCATCGGCGAGAGCGAGACCGTGCGCCGCAAGCCGAATCCCGACGCGGTGCTGAAAGCGCTGCGGGAGATGGGCGTGGAGAAGAAAGACGCGGTCTATGTCGGCGACACCGAGGTGGACTTGCAGACGGCCCGCAACGCAGGACTTGACTGCGCGGCGGTGGGCTGGGGCTTTCGCACTGAGGAGGAGCTGCGCGCAGCGGGTGCTTCCCGTGTTTTTTTCAGCGCGGAAGAGCTGCTTGACTGGCTGCTGGGGGACTGAGCGCACTTCTCAGCGTTTCCCTAAACGGCGGCACATCTCGTCGTGGGCCAGCAGCTCCGCCGCGTCGTCCAGCGGCGTTAGCTCCGCCGCACCGTATTTGCGTTCCAGCGCGCGGCGGATCAGCAAGTCCGCAAAGTCCGGGTTCTTCGGCAGCAGGGGGCCGTGGCTGTAGGTGCCGAAGACGTTTTTGTAAACCGCGCCCTCCGTTCCGTCCTCGCCGTTGTTGCCGAAGCCCGCGAGAACCTGGCCGAGAGGCTTGACCCCGGGGCCGAGACGGGTCTGGCCGCTGTGGTTTTCAAAGCCCACGACCGTGAAGCCGCCGAGCTCTTCGGGGACCTTGTACATATAATTCCCGATCATGCGCTTTTTCGCGCCCACGGTCCAGAGGTCCAGCGCCCCGACAAAATCGCAGCGCTTGCCGTCGTGGGTCTCGTAATACGCGCCCAGCATCTGGTAGCCGCCGCAGATGGCGAGGACACAGACCCCGTCCTCAATGGCGGCGACAAGCTCTTTGTCCCGGCCGCGGTGCAGGTCTTCCAGCAGCACCTGCTGCTCAAAGTCCTGCCCGCCGCCGATGAAGATGAGATCAAAGCCCGTCAGGCTCTCCTTCGAGCCGATGGGCATTTTTGTTACCTCCACGCCGATGCCGCGCCAGTTGAGCCTCTGTGTCAGGCAGCGGATGTTGCCGCCGTCGCCGTAGAGATTCAGCACGTCCGGGTACAAATGACAGATTTTCAGTTCCATTTCGGCGTCTCCTTATACCCAAAACTCGTCGCCGCCGCAGTGGCGGATCAGCGTCTCGCGCAGTTCCAGCATGGCGGTGTAGGTGGGAATCATATAGACGGGCCGCTCCTCATTTTCAAGGGAGCTGACCAGCTTTTCATAGTCGTGCTCGAGCGTCACAAAGCGCGGGTTGATCCCGGCGTACTTGACGCGCACGGCCATGTCGGCGGCGCGGTCGCCGGAGACGATCACCCGTTCAAGCCTGCCGGAGAGCGTGCGGAGCTTTTCAAACTCGGCGTCCCAGATCCAGGAGACGTCCGTCCCGTCCGCGCCCCGGTCGTTGAGGCAGACGACGAGGACAAATTTCTCCTTCACATTCTGCAGGAAGTCCAGCACCTGGTTGCAGCCCGCTGGGTTTTTCACCAGCATGACCTTCGCGCCGGCTTTGCCCAGCTGAAAGCTCTCCATGCGCCCGAAACCGCATTTGAAGCTCGCGACCGCGCCGATGGCGGCCTTGACGGGAATGCCCATCTCCGTCATTGCGGCGACGGCCCCGACGGCATTGTAGACATTGTACAGGGCGGGGAGATTGACCTCGGCCAGCTGCGCCCCGTCCGGTGTGCGGAGGACAACGCTGCTGCCGTCGGCGCGCTGTTCGGTCACGTCGGTGACGGCGTAGTCCGTCTCATGGCGGCGATAGCCGCACTTCGGACAGCGATAGCCGCCGAGATGGCCGTAGGTGATGTAGTCGTATTCGTACTCCGTCTTGCAGCGGATGCAGTGGCTCGCGTCGGACAGCTCGCTCTTTTTCCCGGTGGGGACGGCACCCCTGTCAATGCCGAAGAAGCGGTAGTTGTGCCGTCCGTCCTCGGCCAGCGACGCGGTCAGGGAGCAGTCGGCGTTGAGACAGACGGTGATGGGCTCCGGCAGGGAATCCAGCGCCGTGCGGATGTTTTCCAGCGTGTGCGTCACCTCGCCGTAGCGGTCCAGCTGGTCACGGAAAAGGTTCAGAACCAGGACAACGTCCGGCTTGAGCTGGGGGAAGACCTTGACGGCCGCGGCCTCGTCGCACTCGATGACCGCGTATTCCTTGCGGCACTTTCCGAACAGGGTGGAGTTCATCACAAACTCCGTTGTGATGCCGGACAGCAGGTTTGCGCCCGAGCGGTTGGCAAAGTAGTTGAGGCCCTGCCCGGCGAAGCCCTCCTCGATCATGCGGGAGGTGGTGGTCTTGCCGTTGGTGCCGGTGACGGCCACGGTTTTCACCCCGCGGGCGAGGATGGACAGCAGGTTCGGGCAGACCTTGAGCGCCCAGCGCCCGGGCATGGCGGTGCCGCCCCGGTGTACAAGGCGCGAGAACAGGCGCAGGAATTTGCACAGGCAGATGGCGATAAAAGCGCGTATCGACATAGAATGATCTCCTTGAGAAGATTTGCCAAAAGTAAACTTAAGTATAACATACTATATTCCCTTGGGCAAGCGTTTTGAACGGGGAAACAAAAGTTGCGAAACGGCGGTGCGGGGCTTATAATAGCGGCGAAAAACATGGGAGGTATTGCCATGCCGCGCCTGATCGAGATCACCGATTTTAACGACCCCGCCCTGGACCTCTACGCCAGACTGACCGAGAACCAGCTATTAAACCGCGCCGACCCCGCCAACGCCGTCTTTATCGCCGAGAGCCCGCTTGTCGTGGAGCGGGCGCTGGACGCGGGCTGTGTGCCGGTATCGGCGCTGATGGAGAAAAAGCTCGCCGAGGGGCGGGCGAAGGAGTTGCTCGAACGCCTGGGGGACATCCCGGTCTACACGGCGGAGCTCGAGGTGCTGGTGCAGATCACGGGCTTTCACCTCACGCGCGGCCTGCTGTGCGCCATGCGTCGGCCGACGCTTCCCACGGCGGAAGAGCTCTGCCGGAACGCCCGCCGGGTGGCGGTGCTGGAAAACGTGATGAATCCCACAAACTTGGGGGCGATCTTCCGCTCCGCCGCGGCCCTCGGAGTGGACGCGGTGCTGCTGACCAGCGCGGGCAGCGATCCCCTCTACCGCCGCGCCGTGCGCGTCAGCATGGGGACGGTGTTCCAGGTGCCGTGGAGCTATCTGCCCGAAGGGGACTGGCAGGCCATGCTGCATGAGCAGGGCTTTCAGACCGCGGCCATGGCCCTGCGGGACGACTCCCTGAGCGTCGCGGACCCGCGCCTGCCGGGGATCAAGAAGCTCGCCGTCGTGCTCGGCACCGAGGGGGATGGCCTCGCCGCGGAGACGATCGCTTCCTGCGACTACACGGTGCGCATCCCCATGAGCCACGGGGTCGACTCCCTCAATGTGGCCGCCGCCAGCGCCGTCGCGTTCTATGCGCTGTGTCTGGCAAAGCGTGAAGAATGAAAAGATTTTTTCTGATAATCCGTAGGGGCCGATGCCCTCATCGGCCCGCTGCTTTACGCAGACGTACGTTTGCCGGCGGGTCGATCTGGGGATCGACCCCTACGATTTTTTGCAAATCTTTCCATGTGCTGAAACATTTTTGCCGCCCGGCGCGTTATGATTGGTGAGTGCACTGGAAAGGAGATTCCCATGAAAAAGATAATATACCATGGAATCGTTTTGCTTGCGGCTCTTGTGCTTGGGGGCTGCGCGAGGGCGGAAGCCGCGCCGTCGCCCTGGCCCACTCACGCGCCGGAGGCCACGCCCTATGTCCGCATATACAACGAGGCGGATGTCCCGCGTGCCGAGGAGGGCGAGCATTTTGAGAGCATGGAAGACCTATGGAGCTCCATCTACGAGGAGTTCGGCTGCTTCTACGCCAAGCGGGACGAGCTGGAGATGTTTCGCTCCCTGCCGCAGGACGAGCCCTATGACTTTGTCCCCCACAGCGTGCGCTTCGAGCTGGACGAGGGGGAGGCCATGCGCATGGCCAGACTGTTCGACGCGCTGGATGGCTGCGAGGTGAAAGTAATCGCTTTGCATCAGCTGGTCGACAGTCTCGACGACTGGAGCTTCCTGACCGTCGTAACCATGACCCCGGCCAGACTTTTCGAGCTGAGCGAGGAGATGGACGAAACGTTCATGTTTGAGCAGTTCTATGACGAGGTGCGCGAGCGCTTTGACATCGACTATTGGCCGGACGGCCTCTATGACGAGACGGAAGCCGCACTGCGGGATTATGAGCGGCGCGGCTGCTTCTGCTTCGAAGCGGATACGCTCAAGGCGCTGGAGGGGCTTTCGCGGGATGAGAAACGGAGCTACGCCCTGCAGGTACATACGCCTGACGGCTGGAGTGAGGACGGCCAGTTGATGATGTGGATTCTGCGGGGACGCGAGGGCGTCATGCTCTCCCTCGCCTGGCGGGACAGGGACGGGGTCCGAAAGACCCTCTGCCTTGCGGATATGAGCCTTGAGACGCTCTCTGTCCTGAGCGATACGCTGCCGGGGCGGTATCTCGTGCGCCTTGCGGATGAGGCGCTGCTGCGGGATTACGATGGGATCGTCCGTTTTGATCCAAAGACCGGGGAGGTGCTGGCAAATGAATGAACAGAGGCTCCTCCGGCGATTGCGGGAGAGCGATACCGAGGCGCTCAGTGAGATCATCGCGCTCTATACGCCCTATCTCTTCGCCGTCGCCTGTAACATCATGGACCCGCCCCTTGCCCGCGAGGATGTGGAGGAAGCCGTGTCCGACGCCTTTGTAAAGCTCTGGACCCACCGGGACGAGGTGGCGCCGGGCAAATTAAAACCATGGCTTGCGGCGGTGACGCGCAACCTCGCCAAGGACGCCCTGCGGGCGTGGAAGCTCGCCGAGCCGCTGGATGACGACGACTTTCTGGAGATCGCCGCGCCCGGCGACATGGAGGAGGACGTTTTACGCGCGGAGCTTTCCGCCATTGCGAGAGAAGCCGTCGACTCCCTCGGCGAGCCGGACGGCGAAATCTTCCGGCGGCACTACTTTCTGTATCAAAAGACGGAGGAGATCGCCGCCGTCCTGAACATGAACGGCGCGACGGTGCGGACAAAGCTCAGGCGCGGACGGGAGCGCCTGAGGGACTTTTTCACGGAGAGGGGGTACTGCTGTGAAAATCCGAATCTCTGATCTGATGGACTATAACTGCCCGGAGAGCGTGTCGCTCGGGGCGAGGGACAAAGATATGGCGCGGCGCATCGAATCCACGGTAATGAAGAAGATCGGCGTTGAACAACCGAAGCCCCATCGGATAAGAAAAAAGACCCTGCGCACCCTGCTCCTCGCCGCGGTGATCGCGGCCCTTTTGGGGACCGCCGCCTACGCCGTGAGCGGCTGGTTTATGAACATGAAGAAGACCGACGAACCCGTGACCGGCTACTGGCGCGCGGTGGACGCGGCAGGCCGTCTCACGGACGAGCAGAAGATCATTTTCCCGGACGCTGGGATGATCCTGAGCTTTGAGGGCCCGAAGGAACGCATGAACCGGCCGGAGTTTCGCTGTTGGTATCTGCCGAGCGAGGCGAGCTTCGGCTATACCGACGAGGAGGGATGGACGCAGTATCTCTCCGATCAGGGCGGCGGAACCGGACCGGAGATACCCTATATTGTGAGTGCCGGCAATGTGCGCGCCGGGAATTTCAAAACGGTCATCAACGGCGATGTGACCCTTGTCAAAGAAGAGGACTGGGGCGATTGGCACATCACCATGCTGACGAGCGATTACACCGGCTGCGAGGGCCGCTGGCTCTATGAGCGGGCAAACTTTGTCCTGCTGTTTAACGCGGAAAAGGGCTGGCTCGTCAGTGTGACCGGCACCGATCCGCTGGACACGCTGGAGCATATCGCCCGGGAGCTCGAGATCCGCGACAGCGGCGAGCCCGCTTTCGACGGTGAGAACAACATGGTCGAGTCCATCGGCATGATCGACCCGGGACGGGGATGAGAGTGGAGTGTGGAGTTAGGAGTTAGGAGTTAGGAGTTGTCCGCTTCGCGGATGATATTTAACAGTCGCGCAGCGACACCTTAACTCCACTCTCCACTCTCCACTCTCCACTCTCCACTCTCCACTCTCCACTCTTCACTCTTCACTCTTCACACTCCACACTCCTCCCGCATACCCTGTAGCAGGGAACATGCGGGAGGCGTTTATGAATCTGTCAACTTTTCTGTGGGCCATCGGGGGCACGCAGTTTATTTTTTTGATGACCGCCCTGGGGGCGGCGACGGTGTTTTTTCTGCGGGACTTTGAGCCGCGCTTTCAGGCGGTGCTGCCGGGCTTTGCCGGGGGCGTGATGACGGCGGCCTCCTTCTGGAGCCTGCTGCTGCCTGCCATCGAGCAGGCGCGGGCGGAGGGCCGCGTGCCCGCGTGGCTGCCAGCGGCGGCGGGGATCGTTTTGGGCGCGCTCTTTCTGCTCGCGGCGGAGGACTTGCAGAAGGGCGCGCGGGAAGAGGGCCTGCTCTTCACCGCGATCACCCTGCACAATATCCCGGAGGGCATGGCGGTGGGGCTGGCCTTCGCCCTCGCCGGGGAGGGGGAGAGCCTTGCCGCCGCCCTGACCCTTGCCCTCGGGATCGGGGTGCAGAACTTCCCGGAGGGCGCGGCGGTGTCGCTCCCGCTGCGGTCAAGAGGCATGGGGCGGGGGCGGGCCTTTCTCTGGGGCGCGGCCTCCGGGGTGGTGGAGCCGGTGTTCGGCCTGCTCGCGGTCTTCGCGGCGTCGCTTGCCCGGCCCGCGATGCCCTGGCTTTTGAGCTTTTCCGCCGGTGCCATGCTCTATGTCACCGCGCGGGAGCTCTGCCCTGCGGCGGAGGGACGCGCCGGCGCGCTCGGCTTCGTCGGGGGCTTTGCCCTGATGACGGCGCTGGACGTGGCGCTGGGGTAAAAAACGACGCTGTAAAATTCTGTAAGGAAGGCTGTCAGCCTCCCGACAGTGCAGAGTAACAATCTCATATAAAACGTATGGCGAATTCGTACAATCCGCGAATTCGCCATACGTTTATTGCAATTTTTAGAAATGTTCCGCGCGGGCGACCGCAAGGGTCGCCCCTACGGTTTATGGGGAACTTTTTTCTTGTTTTATTTTCCCTCGCCGCGTTTGGCGGCTTCCTCCTCCTCAAGCTGGCGGTAGGCCACCTTGCCGACGAGGGTCTTGGGCAGGGTATCGCGGAACTCCAGTTCCTTGGGCATGGCGTATTTTGCGATGCGCTTGGAGGCGTAGTCCATGATGGCCTTCCGCGTCTCTTCGCTGGGCTCCACGCCCGGCTTGAGCGTCACGAAGACCTTGGGTCTGCTCATGCGGTAGGGGTCGGGTACACCGATGACGCAGCTCATCTGCACAAGCTCGTTTGCGTCAAAGATATTCTCAAGCTGGGCGGGGTAGATGTTGTAGCCGGAGGAGACGATCATGCGCTTGGAGCGGCCCCGGAAGTAGATGAAGCCCTCCTCGTCCATGGTGCCGAGGTCGCCGGTGTAGACCCAGGTCAGCCCGTCCGCGTGCTTTCGCAGAGTCTGGGCGGTCTCCTCGGGGTGGTTGATGTACTCCCGCATGACCGTCGGGCCCGCGAGCAGGATCTCGCCTTCCTCGCCGTAGGGCAGTTCCTCGTCCGTGCCGGGCTTGACGATCTTGATATAGGTGTCGGGGAAGGGAATGCCGATGCTGCCCTCCTTGGCCTTGTTGACCGGGGTCAGGCAGCAGGCGGTGACGGTCTCGGTCGTGCCGTAGCCCTCGCGCACCTGGATGACGGCCTTGTGGTCGTAGAGGAACTTGTCAAATTTCTTTTTGAGCTCGACCGACAGGGAGTCGCCGCCGGAGAAGACGCCCTTGAGACAGCTCAGATCCGCTTTCTCCATGTTCGGCAGGCGCAGCAGGGCCTCGTACAGCGTGGGCACGCCCGCGATGAAGTTGCAGCGGTACTTGGTGATGAGCTTGGAATAGCTCTCGGCGGTAAAGCGCGGCACCAGGATGCAGCGGCCGCCCTGGGAGAGCATCGTGTGGATGCACACGCCGAGGCCGAAGCCGTGGAAGAGCGGCATGGCGGCGAGCATCTTGTCCCCCACACGGAACATGGGATTCGTGGCGATGACCTGCTGGCCGAGGGCGTTGAAGTTGAGATTCGTCAGCAGAATGCCCTTGGTGGTGCCGGTGGTGCCGCCGGAGTAGAGGATGACGGCGGGATCGTCGGCCTCGCGTTTGACCTTGTAGTTCCAGAAGCAGGCCTTGCCGAGGCGCATAAACTCGTCCCACATGATGACGGGGGCGTCCTCGGGGATCTTTTTGATCTTGCGTCCCTCGGTCAGCATGTAGCCGACTCGGAGCGGCCTTGACAGCGCGTCGCGGATGCGGGCGATGACAATGTTTACCACGCAGGTGTTTTCGCGGATCGCCTCAAACTTGTGGTAGAACTGATCGAGGGTCACGACTGTGACGCTCTTCGATTCGTTGATATAAAATTCCAGCTCCTTTTCGCTGGACAGGGGGTGGACCATGTTGGCCACCGCGCCGATCAGGTTCACGGCGTAGAACATATAGATGGCCTGGGGGCAGTTCGGCATGGCGATGGTGACGCGGTCGTTTTCGCGCACGCCGATGGTGCGCAGACTGCGGGCGCATTTTTCGATGTTTGCCGCCATATCCTTATAGGTGGTGGACTTGCCCATAAAGTCGAAGGCAATGTTGCTGGGGTACTGCGCGGCGATGCTCTCGACTTTTTCCACCATGGAGCCCTGAAAATAGTCCAGCGTGGCCGGAACCTCGCCGAGGCTTCCCAGCCACGGCTGCTTCGCGGTGATTTCCATTGTTCTTTCTTATCCTTCCTGTTTTTTTCTATAGGATTTTTTATTTGTTTTTGAGGCAGCTTTGCCGCCTCAAAAACACCATAAGGCGAGAGATGCGAGCCCTCGCGCCGACCAAACGCGGCGTCTCACGCAAGCCGCGTGCGATAAGCGCGAGTCCCTAAAATCACTGTGAAACATTGTTTCACAGTGATTTTAATAATTGACCGGCGTGGAGAAGGGGAGCTCCAAAAGCTCCGGGTTTTCCAGCAGCTTGCGCAGCAGGCGGACGGT
Source organism: uncultured Eubacteriales bacterium (assembly GCA_900319695.1). GTDB lineage: Bacteria > Bacillota > Clostridia > Oscillospirales > Oscillospiraceae > Limivicinus. The sequence continues at coordinate 22,236 of ONPN01000007.1, read as the reverse complement.
GCCGGCATAGTAGTAGCCGTCGCCGATGCGCTCGTCCAGCGTAAAGCCCAGGGAGATGACCGGGCGGACCGTGCACGTCCCGTCCTCGTGCCATTCAGGGGCCAGGTGCTTCTTGCCGATCATGGCGAAGAAGGAGTTGGTGCCCCAGTTGTTGAGATGGTGGTAGCCGCTGTCCATGCCGATGGAGCCGAGATTGCTCATAAAAATGGAGGAGTAATTCGGGTCGGCCTTGATGAGCTCATAGGGCACCTTGCCCTTGCGGTCGAGGGCGAAAAGAATGTCCATGATGATGTGCAGCAGCCAGCGCGGCAGCCTGATCAGCTTTGTCATCAGGTCGGAGGAATTATCCAGCACATCCTCCCGGCGGCACTGGTGGATCTCCTGCATGATGGACTCGTGCAGGGTGTCGATGGTGTCTTTCTCGTCGTAGCGCTTGTAGGCCAAACCTTCCTCCGACTTGTCCTCAAAGCGTTTCTTGACGACAAAGGACACGGAGATATGGTCGCGCATGTACAGGCGGTTGCCGGCGATAAAGCGGTTCATCCTGGGGCGCAGTACAAAGCACTTGACCGCCGCGGCGAGAAAGAGATGAAAATAGGTATATTTGTCCTCGGTGCGCCCCGCGTTCTTTTTCGCGAGAAAGGCGTCGAGCGGGCGGCAGTCAAAGTCCACATTGATATGCGCCTCGCTGTCGGTGCGGTTGGGCATGAGGTAGGCTGTGAACTGGGTGAGCGCGGGCGCCTCGTCCCGCAGCCAGTAACCGTCAAAGCGGTCGCCCCTCTTTTTGGGTCTCTGTTCCATATGCTTGTCTCCTCTGTCTTGAAACTCAATATTTTATAGTATACCGCCGTCGGCGCGTATTTGCAACAAAATATTAAAGCACCGATTACGGCGTCAATATTTGACTTATCACGCGGTATTTGCTAAGATGGAAAAAAACAACTTATGGAGTGATGACAGATGAACGATCATTTTGCGCTGCTCGGCGGAGAAGCCCGCGCCGAAGCGCTGTGCGGCAGCTTCGGGGACCGGGCGATCAGACCGCTGGACGACGTGTTTCTCGGCGGCGAGGCTTACCGCGAGGATGGGCTGCTCTGCACGTTCAGCGGCACGGTCTACCGCTATGACGATACCCTGCTCCCGCACGAGCGCCCGGAGGAGTGGATCACCGCCGCCTGGCGCAAGTACGGGGAGGATTTCCTCGGGCACATGGAAGGCAAGTTTACCCTCATGCTTGTTGACCTCGAGGAAAAGCGCCTGCTCTTTGCCCGCGACCACTTCGGCGGTCTGCCGCTCTACTGGGCGGCGGGGGAGAACTTTATCGCCGCGTCCGAAAAGCTCTCGCCGCTTGCAAACGCCGGGCTTGTGGAGAAAAAGCTCTCTGTCGCGGGACTGAGCGACTATTTCTCCCTGCGCTACATTCCCGCGCCGGACACGATCTTTGACGGGATACACGCGCTGATGCCCGGCCATCTTGTCGCAGCAAAGCTGGAGAACGGCCGCGTCACATACGAGGAGCGCTGCTGGTGGGACGTGTCCTGCCGCAGCGAGAACATGGTCTACGACTATGAGCGCTGCAAAAGAGAGCTGCGCGAGGCGACGCTTGCGTCTCTGGAAGAGAGGCTTTTTCCCGGCCTCAACGGCGTCTTCCTCTCCGGCGGCATCGACTCCACCATCGTCACGGGCGCGGCGGCCACGCTGCTGGGCAGGTCTCTCGACACCTTCACCATCGGCTTTAAGGAGGAGGCCTTCGACGAGAGCCCGCGCGCGGAGATCGCCGCCAAGGCCCATCGCACCAACCACCACGTCTACATCCTTGACTATGACGAGGCGCTGGGCGAGCTTGACAAGATCATCGCGGGCTTCGACCAGCCCTTTGCCGACGACTCCGCCGTGCCGACCTGGATCATCAACCGTTTCGCCGCCGAACAGGGGGTCGTGAACGTCCTCACCGGCGACGGCAGCGATCAGATCTTCGCGGGCTCCAACAAGTATTTCATCCGCCACTATGTGGATAAATTGAAGATGGTCCCCGCACCGATCAGAAAGCTCGCACATATGGGCGTGCTCGCTCTGCCGGACAACAGCTCCGCCAGCAGAAAGTTCCGCAAGGTCTTTGCCTGCGCGGAGATGGAGCCCTATGAGATGCGCCGCCGCATGCTCCAGCTCTGCCTGGGGGACAGTGACCTCGACCGCCTGCTCAAGGGGAACACGGCCGACCGCAGGAGCGACACCGTGGCGCGGCTCTACAGCGTCAACAGGGACAAGACCGACGAGCTTACGAACACCCTCTATGTCGATCTCAAGATCATGGTCGACGGCTGTATGATGGCGAAAATGGGCTCCATGAGCCGTCTCGCGGGTGTGAACACCCACATGCCGCTGCTGTCGAAGGGCGTGCTGGACGCGGCCTTCCGCATCCCGCCGGAGTTTAAGCAGCGCGGGGCCAACGGTAAGCTCATCCTCAAGGACGCCTTTGCCGACGTGATCCCGCCGGAGCTGATGACCGCCTCCAAGAAGGGCTTCATGCCCCCGGTGGCGAGCTGGTTCAGAGGCCCGCTGCTGGACGATCTCAGACAGGAGCTGTCACGGGAGAGGCTGGACGCGCTCAAAATCTTCGACGCGGATTTCGTGCAGCGCCTGATTGACGAGCATGTGTCCCTCCGCGCCGACCGCTCGGTCGTCCTCTGGGCGCTGTATGTGTTCAGCAAGTGGTACAGGACGGAGTTTGAGTAAGGCCATGGCAAACTTACATACACACAGCAGCACGGCCCGCGACATGACGCAGGGGCCGATCATGCGCCAGCTCATTCTCTTCGCTCTGCCCCTGATGCTGGGCAATGTCTTTCAGATGCTCTACAACACGGTGGACTCCGTCATCGTGGGCAACTTCGTCAGCAAGCAGGCCCTCGCCGCCATCGGCTCGACCACGGTGATCGTGAACATGCTGGTCTTCTTCTTCAACGGCTTTTCCGTCGGAGCGGCGGTCGTCATCGGGCGCTACTTCGGCGCGAAGAACATGGAGAAGCTGCACGCCGCTGTGGAGACCACCATGGCCGCGACCTTTATCCTGAGCGCTGTGCTGAGCGTTGTCAGCGTCCTGACCGTGGGGGCCATGCTGCGCTTCATGCGCACGCCGGAGGATGTGTTTGCGGACGCCTCGCTGTATCTCAAAATCTATCTCGGTGGTATCTCCGGTCTGCTCATCTACAACATGGGCAGCGGCATCCTGCGCGCCGTGGGGGACTCGACAAGGCCCCTGTACTTCCTGATCCTGACGAGCGTGCTGAACATCGTGCTCGACCTCTTCTTTGTCATTGTCCTCAAGACCGGGATCGCGGGCGCCGCCATTGCCACGGTGCTGGCGCAGTTCCTGTCGGCCACGCTGATCCTGGTGCTGCTCACCCGGACAAAGGACATCTACCGCCTGAGCTGGCGGGAGCTGCGGATTGACGCCGGCATTCTGAAGAAAATTTTCGCCGTGGGCATGCCCGCCGCGATCCAGTCGGTCATCACCGCGTTCTCCAACATCTTCGTGCAGGGCTATATCAACGTCTTCGGCTCCGACGTCATGGCGGGCTGGAGCAGCTACAACAAGCTGGATCAGTTCATCATGCTGCCCATGCAGAGCATGGCCATGGCCGCCACCACCTTCGTCAGCCAGAACATCGGCGCGGGAGAGGAACGGCGCGCGGACCGCGGCACCGTCTCGGCCCTGATTTTAAGCTGCGGCGTCACAGGCGCCATCGCCGCGGCCCTCATCGTCTTCGCGCCGTGGTCGGTGCGGCTCTTCTCGCCGGATCAGAAGGTGATCGAGTTCGGCGTGCTGTTTATCCGCACGAACACCTTCTTCCTGCTCTTTAACTGCATCAACCACGTCCTCGCCGGCGCCCTGCGCGGGCGCGGGGATTCCCGCGGGCCAATGATCATCATGCTCTCCACCTTCGTCGCCCTGCGTCAGATCTATCTGTTTTTCGTAACGCACTATGTCGCAAACACCCCGACGCTCGTGGCCTTCGGCTACCCGGTCGGCTGGATGAGCTGCTGCGCGATCGAGCTTGCGTACTTCTACATCAGACGCCGCAGACGGCTGCAGAGCGCGTCCCGTCTTTCATAAAAAAACCGAATAATCTTCTTTCCACGGGGCATACTGAGAGTAAAGGGATCGCCACCCCGATCCCGAACTTGGAAAGGAGACTTTCGATGACGACGAAAGAACTACTCTATGTGGACGACGCGCTGTCTCATGCCCAGCTTTTGGCGACGCAGTTTCAGAACGCGGCGGACCGGCTCCAGGACAACAGCCTGCGCACGCAGGTGAGCCAGATGGCTCAGCGCCACCGCCAGGTGTACCAGCAGTTTTATGATCTGATGTGAGGTGAAGCGACATGGATGACAAATGCATTATGGAGGGCCTGCTCCTCGACGCCAAGGGCGTCTGCGATCTGTATATGCACGGGGCAATCGAGTCCAGTACCCAGAAGGTGCGCCAGACCTTTGCCAGCGCCTTTGACGATGCGCTGTCCATGGGCGACAGCCTCTATCAGCAAATGACGGCCAAGGGCTGGTACCAGACCGATACCGCGCCCGAGCAGAAGCTCCAGCAGACCAGACAGAAGTTTAACCCGACCTGCTGAGCGGGACAGACAAATCAAGCAAACGGCTCCCCGGAAGCGTGACTTCCGGGGAGCTTTGTCCTTGAATGACAGCGGTGCCCATGGTAAAATAAAACAAAATCATACAAGGGGGCGGTTGTCATCGTATTCTTTCAGCAGTTCTATCTGGACCGGGAGAAGGACATCGTCGTCGATCTCTACATGGAGGGGGAGGCCATGCGCTATGTCATGCGCACGCCGAACCACCACTCGGGCAATCTGATCCGAAACCTCGCCAGACTCTTTGCGCTTGAAACCACGCCGGACGAGAGCGGCCTGCTTGTCATCCGGGGGGAGGTGCCCTGCTTCTTCGACGGGGGCAACCGCCGCATGTACATCCTGCGCCTCGGCGGGACAAAGGTCGCAAACATCTTCCCCGACGGGAGCGTGGAGCTCAAGGCCTCGGTCCCGGCCATCTCCAAGACGCTGATGAGCCAGACCAAGGACTACCGCCTCGGCGTGGAGAAGACCCTGGTCAAGACCTATATCCGCAGTGAGTGCAAGTTCCGCACCGACCTGCACACGCACATGAACGGCAACCTGCCGCCGGAGCTTCTGATCGCGCTGGGCGTCATGCACCAGATACGCTATCCCTATTACTATGTCAAAAAGCTGGGCCTGCGCTGCACGGACGAGCAGCATGAACGCCTCGAGGCGGCGAGGGAGAAGGCCGCGCTCACGCTCTCTGACAGCTCCCTCACCGGCAAACACCGGGAGCGGCGCATCGACGATCTCACATTCATCAACTTTGCCGAGCTTATCCTCGGCAACCCCCGGGACGCGGCCTTCAATATCGGGCGGGTACGAAACTCTCTCACCATCCCGAAGGACGGTCAGGCGGTGTTTGCCGATCTTGAAAAGGTCTATCTCTACCGCTACGTTTTCACCAAGGGCCGGGCTGCCGATGAGCGCTTTGCCGCCCTCAATATCTCCCAGATCCCGAATCGGGAGGTGCGCGCCTATGCCGCTCAGATCCGGGAGGATCGGGAAAATCTGCGATACAGGGGCAACACCCTCTATCAGGATCTGCTGCTCTGGATCGCGCGCGAGTACCGCCGCTACGGCATCGAGTACGCCGAGATCACAGACACCGCGCTTTTAAACCGCGCGGAGTTTCCCGACAAGCTGCGGCAGATCCACGAGATCATGCCGAGCGTCACAAGGGAGACCGGCGTCCTGCTGCGCTTTTTGGCGGGCATACGCCGCACGCCGCTGACCATCGTGCGCGACCGGGTGACGCCGGGGGACTACCTCGCGGAGAATCTGCGCTGTCTCGGCGTCGTGGCCCGCGATCCTTACGTCGCCGGGGCTGACATCATCGGAGAGGAGATCAACGACATTCTGGAGCTGCGCGGCGTGATCGGGGAGCTGACGCACCTTGCGGACGAGCATCCCGGCTTCGTCATCCGCATCCATGCGGGAGAAAACGATAGCCTGCGTGACAACGTGGCAAACGCCATCCGCTGCGTGAAGGACGCGCTGCGCGAGGGGCAGGACTTCCCGGCCCTGCGCATCGGCCACGGACTCTATACCTGCGATCTCAAAAGCGCCAAGGGGGAGCGGCTTCTGCAGGAGCTGCGCGAGAACGCGGTCACCCTAGAATTTCAGCTCAGCTCCAACGTGCGCCTCAACAACCTCTCAAGTCTTGAGCGCCATCCCCTGCGCCAGTATCTGGAGGCCGGGGTGCGCTGCGTGCAGGGCACCGACGGCGGCGCGCTCTACGGCACCAACTCCATCGACGAGGAACTGAGTCTCGAAAAGCTGCTCGGCCTGCGCTTCGAGGAGCTGTGCCGTATGAGGGAGAGCGAGGACGAGGTCTTAAAAAACAGCCTGCGCGTCTTTGAGGAGAAGTCCGCGCAGTTTGTCCGCGACTGCCCCTCCGGGGACCCGGAGCGCCTGTACCGGAGGGCCCTGGAGGAGACGGAACAGCGCTCCGTGATCCTGTGGGAAGATTCCGGGAAGATCGACGCCGAAGCGGCCCTGCACGACAGCCTCGCCGAGCTGCCGGAGAGCGCCTTCCCCGTCGTCGTCGCGGGCGGCAGCTTCAACAACAGCGGCCACCGCAGTGCGCTCAAAGCGGAGGACAGGGCGTTTCTCGACGCGCTGCTGGAACGGGCTGACCCCGAAAAGTGCTTCTTCGTCGTGGGTCACAGCCTGAGCGGGCAGGAGGCGTATCTCACCCGGCAGGCGGCAGGGCGCTTCCGGGTCTATGCCATTGTCCCCAGACTCATCAGCCGCGCGGAGAGAACGAGGCTTCAAAGGGCGGGCGTCGGGGTCCTGCTGAGCATTGAGATTTCCCCGATGGGCCTGTACAAGAGCTTCGCCTATGAGATTTTTAAGCGCAGACCCTCGGCCCTGCTGGCCTTTGACGGGAACTCGGCGGCGCTGAACCTCATCCAGGAGGCGCGCAACGCCAGAGAGAAGTGCCGCATCTACATCAATCCCCGCTCGCGCGGCCTTGCGGTCAAGGCCAAAACCCTCGAGGGCTATGTCAGGCCCCTGAAAGACGCGGAGGCGGTTGTGCAGGAGCTTGGAATAGATGAATAATACTGGTCTCCCATAAAACGGCTTAAAGCCGTTTTAACGAAAAACAGTATAAAAAAGGATTCCAGCGACGAGAAAACCGCTGGAATCCTTTTTCACTTTACCGTAAATACCGAGGTGTATTGCCGCTGCGGAACGTGGGTCGCAAAGAACATCTCCGCGGAACTTACGAAGTCCTCCAGCCCGTCGTTGACGTTCAGAAAGCGGAAGACCTCGCCCGCGCGGAAAAAGAAGATGAAGTGCGGCACGCCCGCCTCACTGTAGCGCAGGATGCCGGCCCGGCTCGCGAGTACGGCCTCCAGGGCCGCGTCGCGTCCGATTGTCTCCGTGACGCCGGGGACATAAGTTCTGAGATAGGCGCGCATGACCGGCATGGTTGTCGGCCCGGGGATGCGCAGCGTGTGCATCCGGTCTATCTCGGAGAGCACGTCCTCAAAGCGGACGTCGTGCCCGAGAAAGCGCCGGAGGTTGTAGGCCGCGATCCAGCCGCAGCCGTTGATGCTCGCCCGCATACAGCGGTATTCGTAGGCACCGAAGAAGTCCTGGTCGATGATGTAGCCGTCGGAGGAGAAGCCGTCCATATTCAATGCTCTTTAACCCGCGCGGCTTGCGAGCCAGTCGCCGTAGTCCGCGCCCTGGGAGGCCGGGGTGTATTCGCCGTAGAGCTTGGACATGACGCGCATGTACTCCTTGGAGTCCGTTTCATAGGGGGTCGGGCAGTAGTCGTTGTAGTTCTGCTCGTTCATGTTCGCGCCCTCAATGTTGCTGCTGACGCAGCAGGGGATAACGTCCAGACCCACGGGAGTGAGCTTGCCGTCCTCCCCGCGCTGCAGGCGGAGCTGGAAGATCGCGGTGTCCGGGTCCTTGGGCATGGTGCTTCCGCCGAAGGTCCAGTTGCCGCAGGAGTAGAGGATCAGACAGCCGTTGTAGAGCTCGATCGGCTGGAGGCAGTGGGTGTGGCTGCCGTAGATGACGTTTGCGCCGGCGTCAATGCAGGCGTGGGCCAGATCCTTCTGGGCGGCGTTCGGCTCATAGTAGAGCTCCTGACCCCAGTGGAAGGCGCAGATGATGTACTCGGCCCCGTCGTTGACGAGCTGCTGGACGGCGGCGACCGCCTTGTTCTTGTTCGGGGCGAGGTCCGTGCCGGAGCAGTAGATGCCGATGTTCAGTCCGTGAGGCGTGGTGATAATCTGGGCCTGGCCTTCAATACCGAAGGGGACGCCATGCTCATACAGGGCCATATAGGTGCTGTCCGCGCCCGCCTGGTAGCAGTCCATCATATGGTTGTTGGCGGTGGTGACAAAGTCCACGCCGCCCTCGTTGAAGACCTCCGCGTAGACCGTGGGCGCGCGGAAGGGGAAGTAGACCTGGGTGTAGTCATAGGGGAGGTTCGGGTTGTCGGTGAGCGTGCACTCGCAGTTGGCGATGGTCAGCTCATCATTTTCAAAGAACTGGAGGGTGTTGGAGAAGGGATAGGCGTAGTTTTCACCCATCATACCGGCATAGCCCGCAGGGTGCCGCTCATAGTTCTGGTTGGACCAGAGTGTGCAGTCGCCGATGAAGGAGAGCACATACTCCTTGGGCGGTTCGGGCGTCGGCTCCGGCGTGGGCTCCGGCGTCGCCGCGGGGGTGGGCGCGGGCGTCGCAGTCACGGCCGCCGGCGCGGGGGCGGGCGTATACGCGGGCGCGGGCGTGTAGCTGTCAGGCTCGGCGGGGGCGTAGGTCTGCGCCGCGTCAAACTTGAGGCGCGACTGGGTCAGCATGGGCGTCTCGATGCGCAGCTTTTCCAAAAACAGCAGCTCCGCGACCAGAAGCAGCAGACAGGCGATCTTCAGGAAATTCTTCATGTTCTCTCTATCCCTTATATTGTTAATCTATGTATTCGTATTCGCTCAAAGAATCCGCCGCACGAGCGGGAGCCTGCGCAGAAGCAGCACAAGGGCAAAGCAGACGGCGGCGAGGACGGCCCAGAAGCCCAGCAGACTCAAAACCGGGGCAGCGGGCGTGGGGGCAAAGCCGAAGCGCTCAAACACCTTGATGAGCAGAGGGTGAATCAGGTAGACGCCGAGCGTCGCGTCCGCGAGGACGGCGATGGCTTTGGGCCGTTTAAAGATATGCTCTTTCAGCGCAAGGAAGAAGCAGAAAGCGGTGCTGGCCTGGAGAAAGCTCGGCAGAGAAAAGTAATGGAACAGCCAGCCGTCTGCCGTGCTCCGCAGAAGGGAGTACCAGCGGTTGGCAAAGGCCGCCGCAAGGGTGACAAGCACATAGACCAGCGGGGCAAGCCACAGCATCCTCTTCGGCATCCTGTACACTGACAGGCGCCAACCCCAGACAGCATAACCCAGATAGAGCAGGTAGTCAAGGCTGAAATTCTGCGTAAACCGGTACAGAATGGGCGCGGGGTCCGGCGTGAGGTTGCAGTTTGCCAAAAACACGCCGAGGAAGAGAAACAGCCCCGCAAGATATTTCCCGGAAAGCCCCCCTCTGTGCACAGCCGCGTGGACCGGCGGAAGGAAGAGATAACACATCACCATCGCGGGCAGAAACCACAGGTGATAGTGCCCCGCAACGACGGCAAAGAAAAAGTCCCGGGCTGACGCAAGGCCGCCCGTATAGGCGCGCAGGGCGGCGTAGAACAGGGACCAGAGATAGTACAGCAGCGTCAGGCGCAGGGCGTGGCGCGTCAGCAGCTTTCGCGCGTCCAGAGTCTCCCGCGACAGAAACAGCGCCCCGCTGAGCATGAAAAACAGCGGCACCCCACCCCGCGCGGCGGTGCTGAGACAGCACACAAGGAAGAAGGGCAGCCCCTCAAGCGGCAGATTGCCGTACATGTCCGACCCCGCGTGGATCATCAGCACCATCAGGCACCCGAAGATCCGGCAGAGATCAAGCTCCGTTCTTCTCATCTTCCGAAAACTCCTTACTCTTTATGAGCGCGAGCTTTTCAGCGCGCGTCAATTGTTTGATCCGGCACTCGCGGCTGCGCGCCTCGTGTTCCGTCTCAAAGCGCTCTGAATACACAAGCTCCACCGGCAGTCGGGCGCGGGTGTATTTCGCGCCCTTCCCGGCGGCGTGGGTTCTGAGCCGCCTGTCGAGATCGTTCGTCCAGCCGGTATAGAGCGTCCCGTCCCCGCAGCGAAGGATGTAGACAAAGTTTTCCGCGGTCACGGCCGCTGCACCTGCTTGACGCTGCGCTCAAACTTGCTGCGCGGGCCCATGACCTCGTGTCCGCAGCCGAGACAGCGGAGCTTGAAGTCCGCGCCGATGCGCAGGACCTGCCACTGCTTTGAGCCGCAGGGGTGCTCCTTCTTCATCGTGAGCACATCGCCGACCTGAATGTCCATTACTTCTTGATCTCCTCCCAGTAGCGCCTCGCGGCCTGCTCGGTCTTGTTGTCTCCGTACTGATAATACTGCACGCCCCTGAGCGCGTCTGGCAGATACTGCTGGCGTACCCAGTGGTTCGGAAAGTCATGCGGGTAGAGATAGCCCTGCTCCCGCTCAAAGCCCGTGCCGTCGGCGTGGACGTTCTGAAGCTCCCGCGGGATGGGACCGGTGCGCCCGGCGCGCACGTCCGCCCAGGCGCGGTCTATGGCCATGACGCCGGTGTTGGACTTCGGCGCGGTGGCCAGCAGGATGCACGCCTCCGCGAGCGGCAGCTTCGCTTCCGGCAGGCCGAGCTGCAGAGCCGAGTCCACACAGGCCTTCACAATGGGCACGGCCTGGGGCCAGGCAAGCCCCACGTCCTCGCTCGCCGAGCAGAGGATGCGGCGGCAGGCCCCGATCAGATCCCCGACTTCGAGCAGACGCGCAAGGTAGTGCAGGGCCGCGTCCGGGTCCGAGCCGCGCAGGGACTTCATCAGGGCCGAGAGAATGTCAAAGTGCTCGTCTCCCTCGCGGTCATAGCGCATGGCGCTGCGCTGGGTGACGGCCTTCGCGTCGGCAAGCGTGATCGTCTCCCCAACGGCGGCGGAGAAGAGCAGCTCAAGGGCATTGATGGCCTTGCGCACGTCGCCCCCGCAGGCGGACGCAATGTGGTCGACGACGCCGTCCTCCGTCTTAAGCGGGCTTTCCCGCCTTTTATTGAGTATCTCCACAGCCCTTCGTATCGCCTGCTTCGTGTCCTCGGGCGCGATGGCCTTGAACTCGAAGACGGTGCAGCGGCTCAAAATCGCGTTGAAGACGGTGAAGTACGGGTTTTCGGTGGTCGAGGCGATCAGCGTGATGCGCCCGTCCTCGATAAACTCGAGCAGGGATTGCTGCTGCTTTTTGTTGAAATACTGGATCTCATCCAGATAGAGCAGGACGCCGCCGGGGGTGAGAAAGGTGTCCAGCTCGTCAATGATGCGCTTGATGTCGGCGATGCCCGCGGTGGTGGCGTTCAGCTTCCGGAGGGAGCGGTTCGTCTGCTGCGCGATGATGCGCGCCACGGTGGTCTTGCCCGTGCCGGATGGGCCGTAGAAGATCATGTTCGGGATCTGCCCGCTCTCGACGATGCGGCGCAGCAGGCCGCCCTTGCCAAGAATATGCTTTTGCCCCACCACGTCGTCCAGAGAAGAGGGGCGGATCTCATCCGCAAGCGGCTGATACATGGCGCGTCGCTCCTTTCACACAAAAGTAACAGTAACTTATATTATATCACGCCCACGCACGTTTGTAAAAGCATTTCTTTCAGCGTGGCGGTATGGTGTTTTTAAAATCATCCGCGAAGCGGATACCTTAACTCCACTCTTCAAACTTGACACTCGCATAAAACCTGCTTGTGGACATTTTCCCATCCTTGGGGTATAATGGCGGCGCGGCGGGGAAGTCCCGCCGAGATCAGGAGGTATTTATGTACAGAGGAAGAATCAAGACCCTGCTGTTTATTATTGTTTTTCTGCTGGTGCTGGCGGTTTCCGTCACGCTGCTGCTGGATGTGGTGAAGGAGAGGCGCGAGGTGGAGACCCTCGGCTATGATCCCTACGCCGTGACGCCGCCCCCGACAGCGGCGCCGGTCGTGACGCCCATGCCCGTCTCCACCATCATGCCGACGCCCGTGCAGTCCACACCGGTTCTGACCCCGCCGCCGACGCCGGTTCCCACGCCGGTTCCCACGCCGACTCCCGTTCCGACGCCCCCGCCCTTTGTGCAGGGACAGATCGTCGGCTCCGGCACCTTCCGCTCCGAGACGGGCGTGCCGCTGAACGTGCGCGCCGTCTGGACCGCGAAGACCCTTGACCAGAACCGCGTGCGCGTCACCGTGGAGGTCTATCTGGAATCCTACTCCCTGGAGATCGTCGCGTCGCACAACGCCGTCAACGTCAGTGTCGGCGACAGCTACGTCTCCGCCGATACGCCGACTGTGAGTCTGGACAACAACACCCAGCTCCAGACTACGCTGATCGCGACGACCGAACATACCCTGGATCTCGCCTCCGGCCAGGTCCGCAGCTTCCCGGTGCAGGTGCAGTACCTGTTCCGCGGCGTCTACTTCCAGCGCGACATCGACACTATCGAGTGTGGCGGCGCGATCGAGATCGCAAGATAAGCCCTCTCTGTCACCGGTGTGCGCCCCGGCTCTCCCGGAGGGGGGAGCCGGGGCACGGGAAATAGAAAAAAGAGAAACGAGGAATCACATATGCGAACGCCCGAACAGGTGGAGGAGATCGTGCGGCTGCTGCTGGAGGAATACCCGGACGCGGCCTGCTCCCTCGACTGGCGAAAGGACTACGAGCTGCTTTTCTCCGTGCGCCTCGCCGCCCAGTGTACGGACGAGCGGGTCAATCAGATCACGCCCGCCCTCTTTGAGCGCTTCCCGACCCTGGAGGCCTTCGCCGGGGCGGACGTCGCGGAAGTGGAGAAATATGTCCACTCCTGCGGCTTCTTCCGAGCCAAGGCCCGCGACATCGTGGCCTGCTCCCAGGTGCTGCTGGAAAAGTACGGGGGCGAGCTGCCGCGCACCATGGAGGAGCTCACCGCCCTGCCCGGCGTGGGGCGCAAGACCGCGAACCTCATCCTCGGCGATGTGTTCAAGGTGCCGGGCTCCACGGTGGTGGACACCCACTGCATCCGCCTTTCAAACCGCATGGGTCTGGTGGACGATCTCAAGGACCCGGTGAAGATCGAAAAGGAGCTGCGGAAAATCCTGCCGCCGGACAAGTCCTCGGACTTCTGCCACTGTCTCGTCCTCCATGGCCGGGCAGTCTGCGACGCGCGCAAGCCGGAGTGTGAAAGGTGCTGTGTCAGGCATCTGTGCCGGCATTTTTCGGGGTAAACTGCCTCCCCTGAAAGGGGGGGTGCCCGAAGGGCGGAGGGGTTTGCAATGACGGGCAACCCCTCAGTCACGGCGCTTACGCGAGACGCGCCGTGACAGCTCCCCTTACAGGGGAGCCAAAGAAGAAAGGATTATGTGATATGAAAGCCATTGTCAGCGTATTCGCCAAAGACAGCAAGGGCATCATTGCCTATGTGACGCAGCTGCTTGCTGAGAAGGAGATCAACGTCCTCGACATCAGCCAGACCATTTTACAGGAGTATTTTGCCATGATCATGCTGGTCGATCTCACAGACTGCGGCATGTCCTTCGTGGAGCTCAGCCGCTACTTAGGCGACAAGGGGCAGGAGCGCGGCCTTGACATCCACATCCAGCGCCAGGATATCTTCGACGCCATGCACAGGGTCTGAGGTGGCGGCATGAGTTATCTGATGAACAGCGGCGAGATCCTGCAGACCATTCAGATGATCAACCGGCAGCATCTCGACGTGCGCACGATCACCATGGGCATCAGTCTTCTCGACTGCGCGGACACGGATATGACGCGCTGCTGCGAGAAGATTTACGAGAAAATCTGCCGCTGCGCAGGCTCACTGGTGCAGACCGGCTGCGACATCGAAAACGAATTCGGCATCCCCATCGTCAACAAGCGCATCTCCGTCACGCCCGTCTCCCTCGTGGCGGCGTCCTGCGCGGCGGATGACTACGCCCCCATTGCGAGGACTCTCGACCGCGCGGCGAAGACCACCGGCGTAAACTTCATCGGCGGCTTTTCGGCCCTCTGCCACAAGGGCTTTACGGAGAGCGATCTGCGCCTCATCCGCTCCCTGCCCGAGGCCCTGAGCGAGACGGAGCTTGTCTGCGCGAGCGTCAACGTCGGCTCCACCAAAGCGGGCATCAACATGGACGCCGTGGCCCTCATGGGCAAGATCATCAAGGAGACCTCCCAGCGCGGGCCGATGGGCTGTGCCAAGCTCGTCGTCTTCGCAAACGCCGTGGAGGACAACCCCTTTATGGCGGGGGCGTTCCACGGCGTGGGCGAGCCGGAGACCGTCATCAACGTCGGCGTCAGCGGCCCGGGCGTCGTGGCCCATGCGCTCAAAGAATGCAGGGGGCAGAGCTTCGACGTGGTGGCTGAGACCATCAAGCGCACCGCTTTCAAGATCACCCGCATGGGCGAACTCGTGGCGCAGGAGGCGTCCCGCAGACTCGGCGTACCCTTCGGCGTGGTGGACCTCTCCCTCGCACCCACCCCGGCCGTCGGGGACAGCGTGGCCGAGATTCTGGAAATCATGGGCCTTGAGCGCTGCGGCGGCCACGGGACAACGGCGGCGCTGGCGCTTTTGAATGACGCGGTCAAGAAGGGCGGCGTCATGGCCTCGTCCCATGTGGGCGGGCTGTCCGGCGCGTTTATCCCCGTCTCGGAGGACGCGGGCATGATCGCCTCGGCCAAAGAGGGGACGCTTACGATCGACAAGCTCGAGGCCATGACCTGCGTCTGCTCGGTGGGCCTCGACATGATCGCGGTCCCCGGCGACACGGAGGCCGACACCATCTCCGCCGTCATTGCCGACGAGGCCGCCATCGGCATGATCAACAACAAGACCACCGCCGTGCGCATCATCCCCGTCAAGGGCAAGACCGTCGGGGACAGTGTGGACTTCGGCGGACTTCTGGGCTCCGCGCCCATCATGCCCCTGCACACGGGCAGCGCCGCGGAATTCATCGCCCGCGGCGGCCGCATCCCCGCCCCGCTGCACAGTCTGAGAAACTGAAAAGCCTCCCTCAATGAGGGAGGTGGCACGGCCGATCTCACGCGAGGCCGTGACGGAAGGAGCCAACGTGCGTCCTTTTGAGCACTCAGAAAAGCGGATGTTGACTCCCTCAGTCACCAGTTTGCGAACCGTTCTGAATGAGACAGGGGAGACTGTTTAGCTAACTGTGTAAGGGATGGAGAATAGAGAATGAACACTAAAATGTACCTTATAGCATTTGTTCTTTTGGTCGTCGCTCTCATAATAAAAAGAATTGGTAATGATCCTTCAGTTATAGGTAAAACAGGGGAACACAAGGTTTCAAAAATTCTTTCTTCTTTGCCAAGAGAATATAGGATTCTCAATAATGTGATTATGCCAAATCAAAAGGGAACCTCACAAATAGATCATGTAGTTGTTTCTCCCTACGGGATCTTTGTAATAGAAACAAAAAATTATGAAGGCTGGATATTCGGAACAGAGAACAGCGAAAAATGGAAACAAACATTCAAGACAACAAGTGGAAACTTTTTTTATAACCCGGTAAAGCAAAATTGGGGACACATCTACACTTTATCTTCTTTTCTGGAAGTGGATAAAAGAGTTTTCAAGCCGATCATTGTATTTTCTGATAAAGCAAAACTGAATATTGAGTCTGGTATCCCCGTTATCTGTATGTCGCAACTGAAAAGAGAGATATTGAGTTATACGCAAGAAATAATACCGGACGACAAAGTTGATATGATTTATAACAAGATAGGAAAAACAAATCTTGTTGGTGCAGATAACGAAAAAAAGCATATTCAAACGGTAAAGACCAATTTAGAGAACAGGCAGAAGAATTTACAAAATGGCAAGTGTCCTAAATGTGGGAATGATTTAGTATTGCGTAATGGAAAATACGGGAGCTTTTATGGATGTTCTAACTATCCTAAATGTAAATTTACACAAAAGATATGATATGAACCCCTGAATCTCTTAACTTCCCATGCCCAATTCTTGCCTTTGACCTAAAAAACGAAGGGAGGGCTGAAAAGTGGATATCATAGAAAATTTCAAACGCGACCGCCTGCCTTTCTTTTCGGCCTTCGGCTTCGGGCTGCTGGCCTATGGCTTCTGCATCACAAACAAAATCCCGGTGGGGGACGACCTCGTCGCGCTCTTTGACAAAGGGGCGACGACGGTCTCCGGCCGCTACGGGCTGGAGCTTCTGCGCCTTGTGATGCCGGACGCCTCCATGCCGTGGATCTATGGGCTCATGAGCATTTTCCTGCTCTCCCTCGCGGTCTGCGTCATCGTGCGCCTGTTCGGGATCCGGAGCAAGATCCTTCAAGTCCTGCTCGCGGGCGTCTTTGTCTGCTTCCCCGCCGAGGCGGGCACCATGCTCTACATGTTCACCGCCGCACCCTATGCGCTGGCCCTGCTGCTGACGGTGACGGGCGTGTGGCTCTTTACGGAAGAAAAGCGGGGGCGCTGGATCGCCGCGCCCGTGCTGCTCGCGTTTTCGTGCAGCATCTATCAGGGCTATTTCTCCGTCGCGGCGAGCTTCTGCGTCGTGCGCATGATCGTCCTGCTCTGCCGCACGGACAAGACGGCGCGTGAGGTTTTCCGCGAGGGCGTCCAAATGCTCGCCATGCTGCTGGCGTCTCTGACTCTCTACGGCCTTACGCTGCTTTTCGCGGTGGAGGTGCTGGGCTATCCGCTTTTGCACGAGGTCATCAATGAGCGGCAGAGCCTGCCGCTGCGCTTTGCGGTGGCCTACAGCGCCTGGGTCAAGACTCTGCTGCGCGGCTATTTCGGCTATGTGCCGAACCGCGTCTCCCTTGTCATGCACTTTGCGCTGATCCTCGCCGCGGGCGCTGCCGCCGTGACGCAGCTGCGCGGGAAACGGAAAAATCTGCCGCTTGCGCTGCTGTGCGTGTTCCTCTACCCTTTAAGCTGTTACTGCCTGTTTCTGCTGGCGGACAACAGCTATATCCACTCCCTGTCTCTTTACAGCTTTGCGTCGCTCTATGTCCTGTGCGCGGCCCTGCTCGACGGATGGGAGGCAAAATTAGCCCCGGCGCTTCAAAGACTCGCGGCCCTCGCGCTGGCGGTGATCCTGGGCGTCAGCGTCTATTACGCAAACGCCCTGTATCTGCGCTATACTCTCCGCTTCGAGGAGCTCAAGAGCTTTTATACCGTGCTGCTCTCCCGCGTGATGGAGACGCCGGGTTATGCGGAGGGCGACCGCCTCGCCATTGTCGGCGACGCGCCGGAGCTTAGCTATGATATTGACCAGCATTTTACCGACGCGCCGCTGAGCCTGCCGAGTCTGGAGCTGGGCTCCACCGACTACGCGCAGCTCATCGTCAGCCGCTACCTCGGCTGTGACATCCCCTTTGCCACACCGGAGGAGACGGCGGGGCTTGCGCTCGGCGATATGCCCGTCTACCCCTATGACGGGTCGGTACAGAAGCGCGGCGATCTGATCGTCGTCAGATTTGCCGGAGAGGAGGGGAGCGCGTGAGAAAAAGCAACCTCGATCTCGCCCGCGTCGCCGCGATCACGGCGGTGGTGCTGGGGCACAGCATGATGCTCTTCTGGGACTTTGACCCCGCCTCGCCTGTCTGGGCGGTGTACAATCTGCTGTGGATTTTGATCCGCGGCACGCTGATGCTGTTTTTTATGATCAGCGGCACGCTCTTTCTGGATCGGGAGAAGCTGGACTTCAAGCGCCACATGCGCCGCACCCTGCATTTTCTCCTGCTGTTTTACGCCTGGTCCCTGCTCTGCAACGCTATCGACACGATCTGGCTCCACTACTGGACGGGGGACGGAACCTTTGTCACCCGCGTGCTGGGCGGCTATTTCCACCTGTGGTTCCTGCCCACCATGGCCCTGTGCTACTGCGCGCTGCCCCTGCTGCACGGCCTTGCCCACGCCAACGCGGACAACGCCTGGAAGGGGGCGCTGCTGCTCTTTGCCATCGTCACCGTAAAAACCACGCTGGACGCCATCCCCGATAAGCCCGACTGGTTCGAGGCGCTGCTGCACCCCTATGATCTCAAATACTTCCGCTACTTCGTCATCATGCCCCTGGGCTGGCAGCTCTCAAAGCGGCGCCTGTCCGGGCGCGCGCTCGGGACTCTGGGCGCGGTGACGCTGGCTGTCTGTGCGCTCTTCGCCTGGCTCAACCGCCGCCACGCCATCAGCGTGGGCGCGGCCGTGGATACCTTCTACGGCGATCTGACCGTCACGGCGGGGCTCATGGCCTGCTTCCTCTACAGTCTGATTTTGAAGATCGAGACCCTGCCGGCAGGGCTGACCGGGCCGCTGAAAACCCTCTCGGCCTGCTCCTTCGGCGTCTATCTCATCCACCCCGTTTTGATCGACACCCTTCGCAGCCGGCACATCGACCTCACGCAGTACAGCGCCGTGTGGCTCTTCCCGCTGTGCTTTGCGTGCTTCCTGCTTCTGTCCTTCGGATTGAGCTTTCTGCTGCTGAAGATACCGGGACTTAAAAAACTGGTGTCGTAAAAACAGACAAACAAAAACCGACGATTCCGTGCGTACGGAGTCGTCGGTTTTTGGCTTTATCGTCCTGCGAGCCGCTTTCGCAGCGCGGCTTCGATCGGCGTATGGATCGCCTGCGCAAGTTGGGACAGGATGAGGGAGACAAAGAACACCCCCAGCGAGCATGGCAGCATCCAGACATAGCGCGTGACCGGCTCCGGGAAAGCCGCGATCAGACGCGGATAGAGCACATTGTCCGGAAGCCAGGACAGCAGATACATCCCATAGGAGAGCCGCGACGTGAGCGAGAGGAAGCGCCCGAGGCCGCCCTCAGACACGGGCACGCAGAGCAGGCAGAGAAAGAACAGCACGCTCACCGTGAAGACCTGGTAATTCTCATACGCCACGCCGATCATGGCGGGGCCGCGGTTTCGATAATAGAACAGATCAAACGCCGCAAAGAGGGCGACGGCGAGGACAAGCGGCAACAGCACCTTCTTCGCCTTCGGGCGCGGGCAGAACTCCCGCAGGTACGCGCCAACAAAGTAGTAGCAGATCGGGTACAGCCGCGTCCACCAGATGGAGTAGAGCTGAATGAACTGATTGAGCAGGCTCGGCAGGATGGACAGCGCAAACGCCGTCAGAACCAGAACACGCTTGGCCGCTTTGCCTGGAAGACCCGCCCAGATCAGATTCAGAAAGGGGATCATCAGAAAGAGGCCCAGATACAGCGTCACATACCAGGCATAGCCGCAGGCGTAGAAGTTCACAACGGAGCCGAAGACATAGCGCAGCCCCATCTCTTCATGGAGCCAAAACGCCCGGAACGCGAGGCAGGCCAGCGAGCAGAGCAGATACAGCCCCACGATGCGGATAAGCCCCAGGTAATACGCCCCGGAGAGCGTCTTTTTGCAGCACAGCCAGCCGGAGAGCAGCAGGAAGAAGGGCACGCAGCTATGAGTGATGAGCCAGCCGCAGAGCATCAGATAATCCACCGCGCCGCCCATGGTTTGAGCGGGAAAGCCGGAGCTGTCGTAGAAGTGTACGCAGATCACAAAGAAGATCGCGGCGCTGCGTATGAGGTCAAGCCTCAGATCTCTTGCCTTTTCCATGCTACTTCACCACCACATTCTCTTTGCCGAGGCGTTCCGTAAGCTCCGCGACCAGCCCCTCGTGGATGAGGCAGTTGGCCCCGATGCGCTTTTTCTCCCGCTCACAGTAGATGATCATCTGCTGCGTGCCGGGGAACATCGTGAGGATCAGCTGGATGCGCTTCAGCTCCGGATCGTCCGCGCTCTTGAGCTTGACCCAGAGCTTGGCCTCCTTTGGCGGCGGGAGCTTTTCGCCCGGGGCGTTCGCGTCGGAGAGGGGACGGATGCTCTCCACCATGAGCTGGGGCTCCTTCTCGTCCCTGACAGAGATGCGGCCTTTGACCAGCAGGGCGGCGTTGTCCTTGACATAGGCCCCGCCGGAATCCAGCGCGCGCTGGAAGGCCATGAGCTCCATGCTGCCGGTGTCGTCCTCAAGCTGGATATAGCTCATCAGCGTGTTGTTTTTCGTCGTGCGCGTCCTGGCCGAGGCGACCACGCCCGCAACCAGGATCATCTCGTTGTCGTGGAAGCGCCGGGGCCCGTCCTCGGAGGCAAAGTCGCCCATCACCGCACCGAGGGGAACCGCGCCGAGACGCCGCACCGCCTCGCGGTAGCCGTCCATGGGATGGCCGCTGAGATAGAGGCCGGTGGTCTCCTTCTCCATGGCCATTTTCTCCATCGGCGTGTACTCCTCCACATCGGGGATGGGGATGTGTGCCGGGGCCTTCTCCTCCTCGCCGAAGTCCCCGAAGAGGTCGAGCTGGCCGGAGATGTTGTCCCGCGCCGACTGGGCGATGGAGTCGATGACCGCCCCGGCCACCTCCATGAGGGCGCGGCGCTTATAGCCCATGGAGTCAAACGCCCCCGCCTTGATGAGATTTTCGATGGCGCGGCGGTTGAGCTCCTTTCCGTTCATGCGGCGGCAGAAATCCTCAAAGTCCCGGAAGGGGCCGCCCTCCGCCCGCTCCTTCACCAGAGAGTCGATGGCGCCCCAGCCTATGCCCTTGATGGCGACAAGGCCGTAGCGGATGTTCTGCCCGGCGACGGTGAAGTTTGCGCCCGACTGGTTCACGTCCGGGGGCAGGAGCTTGATGCCCATCTCCCGGCACTCGGCAATATACTCGGCCACCTTGGCGCTGTTGTCGAGGATCGAGGTCAGCAGCGCCGCCATATATTGCTGGGGATAGTGGCGCTTCATATAGGCCGTGCGATAGACCACAATGGCGTAGCTCACCGCGTGGGCCTTGTTGAAGGCGTAGCTTGCAAAGTCCAGAATCTCGTCGTAGATGGAGTTGGCGACGTCCTCGGGGATGCCGCGCTTCACCGCGCCGTCGATGCCGCGGCTGTCGTCGCCGTGTACAAAGGCGATGCGCTCGGCGTCGATGACCTTGTGCTTCTTCTTGGACATGGCGCGGCGGATGTTGTCGGCCTGCCCCAGTGAGAAGCCCGCGAGGGAGCGGAAGATCTCGATGACCTGCTCCTGATACACAATGCAGCCGTAAGTGACCGCGAGGATGGGCCGCAGGCTCTCGTGCTTGTAGCGAATCTTCTCCGGGTGCTGCGACCACTCGATAAACTTGGGGATGGAGTCCATGGGCCCCGGGCGGTAGAGGGCGATGATGGCGGTGATATCCTCAATGCTCTTGGCCTTGATGCCGGTGCAGACGGCGGTCATGCCCACGCTTTCAAGCTGGAACACGCCCGAGGTGTGCCCAGCCGCCAGCATGTCGAAGGTCGCCTTGTCGTCCGTCGGGGCCTCCGCCACGCGAAAATCGGGCTCCGTCTCGCGCACCAGCCGCTCGGCGTCGTCTAAAACGGTGAGGTTTCGCAGACCCAGAAAGTCCATCTTGAGAAGTCCGAGCTCCTCCAGCGTCGTCATCGGGTACTGGCAGACCACCGACTCGTCGTTCATGGCGAGCGGGACGTATTCATACACCGGCCTGTCCGTGATGACCACGCCGGCCGCATGGGTGGAGGCGTGGCGCGGCATACCCTCGAGGGCCTTCGCCACGTCAATGAGGCGTTTGACCTTCTCGTCCCCCTCGTACATCTCACGCAGGGGCTTTGATAAGCGCAGGGCCTCGTCCAGCGTCATGTTCAGCGCCATCGGCACCTGCTTGGCCACCGCGTCCGTCTCGGCGTAGCTCATGTTCAGCACGCGCCCCACGTCCCGGATCGCGGCTCTCGCGGCCATGGTGCCGAAGGTGACGATCTGGGCCACGTGGTCGTGACCGTACAGACGGTTTACATAATCAATAACCTCGCCCCGGCGGTTGACGCAGAAGTCCACGTCGATATCCGGCATACTGACGCGCTCGGGGTTGAGGAAGCGTTCAAAGAAGAGGCTGTATTGGATGGGGTCCACGTCGGTGATGTGCAGGCAGTAGGAGACCACGCTGCCCGCCGCGCTGCCGCGTCCGGGGCCGACGGGGATGCCGTTTC
>ONPN01000022.1 GCA_900319695.1 uncultured Eubacteriales bacterium | reverse complement strand
CAAAAACCGTTTTACCGTTCTGGCGGACATTGAGGAGCTGCGGGAGACCCTGTATGCCACGGCCTCCATCGACCCGGAAGGGACGCTGATGCTGGGCTTTGACGGGAACCTTCTTTACACGCGCTGCGACAGCGAGTATGCCAAGGCGGTCAACAGCATGAACGTGATCCCGCTGACCGGCGCGCCCAAGGGAGAGTTCTGGTATCGCAGCCGCCAGCTCATGGAATGCCTGCGGGTATCCGAGGGGATGACTACCATCGGTGTCGCGCAGAGCGGTCTGCTGACGGTCGCGTCGGAGAACATCTACTACTTACAAAGGCCCGTACGGGCGCCGGCCACGGTCAGGAACGCTCCTGATCCGGCACCGCAGGCGGCATAAGCAAGGAGGGAGCAAACTGAAGCATCCGAAGATCTGCCGGTATTGCGGCGGCGTGATCCGCCTCGTCCCGGCAAGCAGTATTTACGGACAATCCGCCGAACGTCTGGGTATGTCCGAGGAATGGCTGTACCAATGCCAGAACTGCAACGCCCGTGTGGGCTGCCACAAGGGGACCAAACGCCCCCTGGGAGATGTGGCCAACGAGGTGCTGCGGCTCAAACGCATGGAAACCCATCAGATTTTTGACGGATTCTGGAAAAAGAAAGGCATGAGCCGCACCAAAGCCTATCGCTGGCTTGCGGAGCAGATGGGGCTTCCGGAAACGATGGCCCACATCGGCGGCTTTGAAATGGAGCAGTGCCATCAGCTTATCGAGATTTGCAGGAAAGAAGGTGCAAAGCACAGTGCCTGAAAAGCTGACGGTCTATGTCGTTCTTCATTCCGCCGCTGATGCGGATAAGGGCGTCTTTCAGTCGTCGTCTTCGATGGGCGGTTATACCGACCGAGAGCGCGCCCGTGAAAGACTGCGGACGCTCGTCAAGGAAGAAGAGGCGCAGATGGTCATTCCATTCAATATGGAGGACTTTCGTGAGGAATATTCTTCCGACCATTGGGAAGTCTGGCAGGACGGTTATGCCGCCGGGTGGTTTATCCGCTATGAGATCGTGCCGGTGGAATGTGAGGTGAGGCCATGAGAGATCGACTGTCCCAACCCACCTGCGCGAGCTGTGAGCACAGTAATTTTCACGGTGAGCGGACTGGAAAAACCCTGAAAGGCGTCCGGCTGCAGCCCTTCGAGCATTACTGCCTCGGCTACAAGCGTCCCCGCCTTTTTCGCGGCAAGGATCCCAAGCGCAAAATACCCGCGTGGTGTCCAAGGCGGAAAAATCCCTGCGAGCTCCGCGTCTACGGTTTTGCTAACGCAGACGAATGGTATCTCCATGAGCAGCTCTGCAAGTCCTTTGGCAAAGAGATCCCGCCCATGTCCAGCCGCTACGCGTTGAGGCACGAGCAGAAGATCGAATTGTCGGCATACGACTTTTGGCGGCGCTGCGAGATAGAGCCGGAGAGCGGACTTCTGCCAGAACCCATTGCGCTCCATAAAGTTATGGAGATCGACGACGGGATCAAGCAGCATTTCTTCTATAAGACAAAACGCGGGTTCCGAATCGTCTATGGATTTAAACCTGTGGGAGCAGACAAATAAAATTGGAGGGCAACCTGCCCTCCCAAAACACAAAGGAGTAGTTCAAATGAAAACCAACAACTATATCGCAGAGCGCAATCGCGTGGTGGAAGAACATCTGTGGTGCATCGAAGCCGTGATGGCCTCAAACCCCAAGGCCGTCCGCAGGACCCGCATGGAGCGTGAGGACGTGTATCAGCAGCTTGCGCTCAGGCTTGTGCAGGCGGTGGATCGGTTCAACCCTTCCAAAGCCGAGTTGAAAACGCATATCTTCTCCGAGCTGAAAGCGGAGCTGCTGTCCTGCGGCATGACCCACGGACGCCCCGCGATTCTGGAGCTTGACCTCGGCAATATCATCCCCTTCGAGACCGTTCGCAGGAACTGCCTCGGGATCGCATAAGGAGGCGCGCATGAGCTTACAGTTTTCCTATCTCTCCGTTTATGACGGGAAGAGGTTCTGCATGGGTGCGTACGAAAGCGGGCATCCCGATGAGTATAACGCCCGTGAGCTGATTGCCGCTGACGAGTATTTTTCCAAGATGGTAGACTCACTGGGCGACAGGGCAAACATCATGGTAGATCACTACGATTTTGATACCGGAACCGGCAAGGACGAGTTGGCGGAGAAAAGTCACTTTGCCATAATCCGAGATTATGATGATTTGGTACTGGGAACAAACTGTTGTGAGTTTATCTACAGAGATGATGTGGAACAAGGCGAGCATCTTGTATTTCCATGAAAGGAGGAAGATGATACATGACTTTGCGAGATAAGATGCTGGCTGTTATGTCGGAGGTCAACGGAGAGCTTGCGGAGCGGCAGGAGCTGGTCGAGAACATCGCCATTGCCCTTTTGACCCGCAGCAATCTCTTTATCCTCGGCAAGCCCGGCCAAGCCAAAAGCCATTCCATCAACCTGTTCCGTCAGCGGATCACAGGCATGCGGCAGTTTGAGCGGCAGATGTCCAAGCAGGCCGATGAGGAACAACTCTTCGGCCGAATCGACCTGTCCAGCCTGATCCCCGGCTCCGTGCCGGAGGCCGCGCTGAAAGACGATCCTGCTTATCAGAATCTCAGGGAGGATCTGGACGCGCAGCTCTGTCAGCTCACTGGAGCGGGAGACGCAGACGGCGCATATGAGCTGGTCAAACGGTCTACGGACAAGCTCAACGCCTATCGCGCCGCTTTCGCCGCGCTGCATCCCAGCGAGCCCACGGTGCAGACGGCCGGGAAGATACCGGAGGCGGACATCGTCTTCCTCGATGAGATCTTCAAGGCCAACGACGGCATCCTCAATTCTCTGCTGGCGGCGCTCAACGAACGGCGCTACACCAACGAGGGGCATACCTACGACATACCGGTGATCTCCTTCTTCACAGCGTCCAATGAGATTCCGAACTTTGCGGACCCGCAGGAGAAAAGTCTGGAGGCATTGTATGACCGTCTGCAGATCAAGGTCATTACCGCGGACATTGAGGATCGCGGGAACCGGCTTTCGCTTCTCAGAAAGAAGCAGAGCGGAGCCTGCGGAAGCGTTTCCGCCACGATCACGCTGGATGAACTTCTCGCCATGCAACAGGAGGTGAAGACCGTCGAGGTGCCGGACAGCATCAACGAGCTGGCCGACGACATTCTCTGTGAGCTTCGTCGAAGCGGCGTCACCGTATCCGACCGCAAGTATCTCAATTTCGCACCGCTGGCCCAGGCAAAAGCCTGGCTGGAGGGGCACGGGAAGGTGCAGGCGCAGGATATGCTGGTGCTGCGAAACTATCTCTGGCAAAAGCCCGCGGATCGAACCGTCGTGGATGCCGTTCTCAACCGCCTCTGCGTCAATCCGATGCAGGCCAAGGTGGAGGAACTCGCCAAGATGGCGCTGGACGCGAAAGAGGATTTCCACGCCGCGAGATCGGCAGCCGCAACGCCCAGCACCGCCAACAAGGCCCTCATCAAGCTGCGGGCCGAGCTTGTGCGGCTCTACCGAAGTCAGCAGGAGCTGGCGGCCGGCGCCCAGAGCGACAGCGAGACCGCCATGGCGGCGTCGCTTCTGGACGGCCTCGAACAGATCAGCAAGAACGCCCATGAGGAGGCAGGCTTTACCTATGCCCCTCTGGCGCAGCTGGAAGCATTACAGTGAAAAATATTTAGGAGGATAACACTATGTTGAATCACATTGTGCTCATGGGAAGACTGACCCGCGACGTGGAGCTGCGCACGACGCAGTCTGACGTTTCTGTGGCCTCGTTCACGCTGGCCTGCGACCGCGACTTCGGCGGCAGGGACGGCGAGAAGGAGACGGACTTCATCGACTGCGTGGCCTGGCGCTCGACCGCGGACTTCGCCGCCAAGTATTTCGCCAAGGGCCGCATGGCCGTTGTCAGCGGCCGCCTGCAGATCCGCCCCTGGACAGATAAGGAGGGCAACAAGCGCTACAGCACGGAGGTCGTCGTGGACAACATGTACTTCGGCGACTCCAAGCCCGACGGCAAGAAAGGCAGCGACGGCTTCGGTATCCCGGACGACTTCAACCCCGGCGCTTTTGAGTAAACATCAGAATCATGGCGGGGAGGCTTCGGCCTTCCCGCCTGCTGAAAACGGAGGCAGCTATGATCAATCCCTTTCACAGCTTTGAGGCGGTCATGTCCGCCTCATGGGACAGACTGCAAGCACTTGCCCGCCGGAAGGAGGAAAAGACCGACCGCGTGCTCCGCTCTACCATGCTGGACGACAGCATTTATTCGGACATGCGGCAGGAGGATACGGAACTAGACACGGTTGAGGCGATTGCCTCAGAAAAACTCAAATCCTTCCCCGCGCTGTCGCAGGATATTTTTCAGAGTTTTTATTCCCTGACACAGCGGAGAAACCCGGAGGAAAAACTCTCACCGGCGGCGAGAGAATTCAACACCCGTCTGCTGGACGGCGTGACCGGGCAGGAGGACTACCCGACGCTGAAGAATGTCTGCGAGGGTCGCGAGCTGCTGGCCTACGAGGCGGCAAGCGAGTTTATCTCCCGCACGGCGGAAAATCTGGACGATCTGCTCTCAGATCTCGGCGGAGACAAGGGCTCCATGAGCACGCTGGAAAAGCTGGAACACGCCGAAGAAGACGCGGCCCAAAAGCTGAGCGATCTGCTGGAGCAGACTCCTTCGGGCAAGGCTCCGTCCGAGCCGCTGCAAAAGGAAATCCTTTCGGCGGCAAATCAGCTTGTGCGAAAGGAGAGGCAGGTCGAAGCGGTGTCCAAAATCGTAGAAAACACAATGCTTCAGAAAAAGGACGAGCTGTCCGAAGCCCTGTCCGCCGCCATACATTCGGCAAAGGAGCGGGCGGAGGAGGTCAACACAATCCTCTCCTCCTGGAGCGACGACCCCGCGGAATGCAAGCGAACGCCGATGAACATGGAGCTGCTGTCAAGAGTGCGGAAAAGCCCCGCCCTGCGGGATGTGTCCAAATATCTCGGCCGCTTTCGGGAGCTATTATCCCAGGGGCGGAAGAACGGATACGTCTACGGCCGGGGTGAGACCTATTCGCTGGAGCTCGGCAATGACATCAGCCGCGCGCTGACCTCGGAGCTCTCTATGCTGGCCATGCCGCAGACGGTTCCCCTGTTTCTGCGGAAATACCAACAGAGGCAGATCAAACAGTACCACCGCCGTGAGCCTGTCACCAAGGTCATGGGCGACGTCATCTGCTGTCTGGACGAATCCGCGTCCACCGAGGGCGATCCCGCCGCCTGGGGGAAAGCGCTGGCCATGACGCTGCTGGAGATCGCGGAGGAGGGGAAGCGCAAGTTCGCGCTGATCCACTTCGCGTCCCAATCCAGCGTACAGGTCGATGTTTTTCTTCCGGGAGAATACGGCCAAGAGGATAAGCTGCGCGCGGCGGAGACCTTTCTCAGCGGCGGCACGAACTTTGAAACCCCGCTGACCGAGGCCCTGAAGCTCATGGGCGAAGGCGGATTTGAGAACGCCGACATAGTCTTTCTGACGGACGGCGAGTGTGAGCTGCCGGAAGCCTTTGCGGAAATCTTTCAGCAAAAGCAGGCGGAAAAGAACTTTACTGTGACCGGTATCCTGCTCGACATGGGCTGCCCCGGCATGGAATTCAGCCTGACGCCCTTCTGCCAGAAGATCTACAGGACCAGCCAGCTCTGTGGCGAAGATATCGTCCGCGGCGTGATCAGCGAATTGGCAGTTTGAGAATGGAGGAGAGCTATGCAAATTTTGGAGGAACTCTGGAAAAACGATCTTCAGATTGAAAGGCCGCTTATCCACAACCGTCAGTACGCCGAGGCCCTTTCACGAACCAGCTTTTCGAGGACTACCTGAAATGCAGAGATGAACTCACAAGTATAATAGACTGTGAAAACTATATTACGGCCTTTAAGCTCGGCGCAAAGATCATAATCGATGTCCTGACAAAAAGTGAAATGAACAAAATATGATGCAAGGCCGGTACTGCATTTTGCGGTACCGGCCGATTCGCGTTTTAGATGTAATTTGACAGTCTTTATCGTTTCATTATGCAGAGATACCAGACTTAACAATAGTGGAAAAGCTGGGCTCTGCCTTTTCTCCGTGCATGTGAGCCTAAGTCACCTGGGTAACTTCATCCACAAAAAAACGTGCCTTCGGCGTAGCGCTTGCATAATGAATGCCAAATTGATTGCAAATGTGAAAGAAAAGATCTGTAAACGCTATTTCCTCTTTTGAGGGCATAGCAAAGTATCCGCCCGCCTTGGCGGCGAGGTCATCAATTACAAATTGAGGATCATCATGTGGATTCATTCTGTAACCTCCTCCAAATAGTTCGACAGCATTTCCCATGCAAGTTCATCCGCCAGCATGTACCGCTTCACCCCCTCACCAAGGGACGGGATACGTATGGCATGAAAATCTCTCTCATAATGACGCGCGAGATCGTCTATTTTTGCCTCAAATGCAACTACGCCAAGACATCCTTTGTCAATAGAATATTTGATGCCAAAGGCAATAAGAAGCTGACCGATTCCATAGTATTTACGATCTTGAACCTGATATGCGCCAAGCGCAATCAGTTCCCAGTCTTCCATTGTAACAGCATACTTGTCAATCGTTGGATCGGCAAGATACTCAGATGACCAATCGGTCTGCCATTTTGGATCTGTATGGACAGTATCAAGTTGAGTACGTGTTGTTAGTTCAATTATAACGGGAATTTGCTTTTTGGTACTGGTGAGACTTCCATAGGGAAAAAGCCGTATGTCAAAGGACAACATCTCTTCCCAACTTAAGTATATCGCAAGACAGAGAAAGAAGCAATACAACAACCTTTTAGGAGGCAATCATTTGCCGAATATAGGAATAATCAGAGTTCGCAGTCATGTTTTGAGCCGAACAAGCAAAAAAAGAAAGCCAAAGGACTCAATGCCTCAGGCTTTCTGTACAGGTGTAGAACCTGCCGTGCTCGTATGATCCATCCAATCACATAGTAGGATCAAACAATCTGGCGCGCATGACAGTATCACGACGCCACCTTTCACATGTTGCAGTGCATTATACTCTTTGGAAAATCATTTGTCAACTGCTTTTTTACTTCAACTATACTCCCGCAAGCAACACGCTTATCCAGTATATGCTGCTCCACCAAACCTTATACCTGCCATTCCTTGATTCATTTGACTGAATACACGTTCTTTTCCTTCACAAAGGCCTCGATATAGCCGTCTGTGGAGACCTTGACCGCAAAGCCGTACTTGGATAGCTTTTTTGCCGCGGCGGTCCTGCCTCCGCCAGCGGAACCGCTGTCGTTCTGAATTATGGCACCCACCGCGCAAACTCTCCCTTTCCAGTCGACAACACAAGCTCCATCCATGGCGATTAGTTCAGCCCTAAGCTTCCTGTCTATCTTGGGAAAGGTCTCGTCACCCACCAAGGCCTTGACTACCTTCCGCTTGAGCAGGCGCATCTCAATCTCTTTCTCAAACTCCTTTTCTTCTTTTTCCTGCATTTTTCCCCGCGCTTTTTTCATCGTCTCCATGATCTTGTCGTCGGTATTAATACACAGATTATCGCAGGGATCGATGACGGCCTCCTTGCCAACTTCGGACGCGGTTAGCTCATTCCATTTTCCTTCGTTCTGAACCCAGGCGATGATGCCACCTGTATGGGAAAAAGACACGTCAAGAACAGAGGCGTATATGGACTTAAGCAGCTTCTTGCCAATTTTTTTGTTCAACTCGACAGTAATAAAGCCGGTGAAAGCCTCAAAGCTGATGTTGAGCCATTTGAGATTACGCTTGATCACTCTGACGGCCCCGCCTTTTGCCAAAACGATGTCTCCGTTGTTGAGCAGAAAGACGCCTACCCTGTTGCCAGTAACATAGGTCTGAATCACCTGAGCAAAGCGATATGGTGCATCGTTGTCCAACTTATAGCCTTTCACCCTGCCATCCTGGGTCAAGGAGAGATAGCCACAAGGCTCGCAGTTCTTGTTCAGCTCAATAAGGGAATGGATGCCGTCACTAAGTGGGGCAGCATAGTCGTTCTGGAGGAAATCCAGCCACGACTTGTCTTTACCCAAGGGAATTCCGTCCTCCCGCAATGGATCAAATATGAAACCGAAACTGACCTTTTTCCCCTCATAGGTCTTCACTGCCCAAGTCTCCAAGCTGCTAACAAGCCGGATAAAACTCTCAAAATTGGACCCAGCGATGTAGCGACAAATGCCGTTCTCGATGGCTGCATCCACAACTTTCTCATAGGTGACCTCATTGGGATAACGATTGCGAATTGTATTGTTGTCTACATAAAAGCAGGAGATCTCCAGAAAGGCATTAATGATCTCGGCACCCATATTCTTGGTGAAGCCCGTCAA
Source organism: uncultured Eubacteriales bacterium (assembly GCA_900319695.1). Taxonomy (GTDB): domain Bacteria; phylum Bacillota; class Clostridia; order Oscillospirales; family Oscillospiraceae; genus Limivicinus. The sequence continues at coordinate 30,555 of ONPN01000022.1, read as the reverse complement.
CTCCGTAGGGACAGGGTCGATGTACACCGCGCGCTTTCCTGAAGAGAAATCGACTCGGTACTTCCCGTCTCTGCCCGCGCTCATTGTGATGCGCTCTTGACGCGCTATATCGGAAACCTGGGGATTTTCACTCTTTATTCCCAAGATCGGCAATAACTTGTCCTTGATGAAAGCCTTGAATTCGTCGAGGCCACGCTTATTCCCTTTCCATTTAATCGCCGCCCATGCGGGGATATTCTCTGCTTTTTGAGCCATGGTGTCCTCCACGCTTTGAAATAATCTTATCATTCACTATAATTGATGTCACAACTAATGTCAAGAAGTGTTGAAAAAACACGAACAAGCCCTGTTCCATGGCTAATCTATTATTCCTTCAGCATAAAGTTTGTTATTGAACGTGAGGATGGATAGAAAACCTCTCATATTGTTGGGGAGCTTGATTTTGGACTTGTTGGTATTCTCTCACGGATCGCAAAAGTGTTGACGAATACTGGGATCAGCATGTTTGCGGTTTCAACCTTTAACACGGGCTATGTGCTGATGGAGCGGGAAAACTATGATCGCGGTACCGTGGCTCTAAAGAGCGCCGGATATCATTTTGAACGGCCAACGGCCCAGGAAATCGCGCAGGTGTAGCGGTTACACCTCTATGTGTAACACTTACACCTGTTCAAACCGCCCCGTTACATGCTACAATAAACCCGTATTTCAGGGAGATGCAAGTTAGGGCGAAGCAGGTTAGGAAATAAGACTGTCTGTAAGGAGGTGTATTGCGCCTTCGCTCAACTGGACGAACTGAAAAATAATATAGGACAAAGAAGATCGTAATTGCCTTTGGGCGGTTGCGGTCTTTTTTTGTCCGGAAAGAGGAGCGATCATGAACGAAAGCGACAGCGTATTCACCGAACTGGAGGACGACGGCCTTGACATTGAGGCGATCTTCGGCGGTGGAGCAAGCAGCGAGAATCCCTTTGAGACCCCGGAACCCGTGCAGGAACCGACAGCCGAGAAGCAGGAGGCCCCCGCGGAGCAGAAGGCAGCGGAAACGCCCCCGCCCGCGCCGGAGAAGAAAGCACCGAAGGCAAAGCCGGAGAAGAAGGAAGAGATTCCCGATCCGATCTCTGCCGCGGTCGAGGCCAAGACCCAGGAGAACACCCAGAAGGGGCTCTATGACAAGCTGCCCATCTTCTACCACAAGGGCGCGAAGGAGACCATCGAGGACACCTCCATGACCTTTGAGGAGCTTCGCATCCGCAAGTCCGAGGACTTCACGGATCTGGAGGCGGGCAAGTACGTCACCTGGAGCATCGAGTACGGCACGATCCGCAAGGATGTGAAGGACCCGGAGGGCACGACCATCGCCTCCATGAAGGAGAGCGTGGAGCGTTCCCGCGAATTCCTTGAGATGCTGAGGAAATCCAAGGACAAGAATCCGGACTGCTTCGTGAAGCCCAGAGTCACCATGAAATCGAAGGGCAACGCGGCATACAAGGGCGTTTTCGGCAGCGCCGAGGAGGCCCGGAAGTCGGACAAAGTGATTTGCCTATTCCCCGCGAATGACGGCAAATTCTATGAGATGAGGAAGACAGAACAGGGTGAGTTTATTGCCCCAAAAAACAAAGTGACTGAGTTTCAGTCGGCAAGGGCCGGGTTTATCCCGGCTCTGCCCCTGATCCCGCTGTCCCTGATCGGGCAGATCATCGCCTTCTTCCGCTCCTTCATGCAGGAACATGAGGAGTATGAGGCGTTGGCCCTGATCTACTGGGGCAAGCTGGAGCAGGAGTTTTTCGCCTATGTCCCCAAGCAGACGGTGCAGAAATCCCATCTGGACGCCGATCTTCGGGACTGCCCCTACGACGATGAGAGCCGCTTCATCCGTTACGCGGATATCCACAGCCACAACAGCATGGAGGCGTTCTTCTCGGCGGAGGACGACTGGGATGAGAGCGAGACGGGCCTGTATCTGGTGCTCGGCGAGCTCGACCATTTCTTCCCGGAAATCAAGGCGCGCATCTTCTGCGGCGGGAGCTTCGTCCCCATCGACCCGGCGACGGTAATCGAGGGGCTGGAGCGGGAGTATCCGAAGGACTGGCATGAGCATGTCACCTGCAAGAAGAAGGAGTCCCGTCTGGCCTCCAGACGGAAGAGCATGTTTGAGGATCTGGACGATGAAGTATCCCATTGACGTACCGGTCAAGATTGTGATGCTCGGCGCCGGCGGCACGGGCGGGCATATCGCGCCGCACCTCTACCGCCTGCTGTACGCGCTGGGCCGTCCGGCGAGGTTCATCCTCTGCGACGGTGACATCGTGGAGCAGAAGAATTTGATCCGGCAAAACTTTTCCCCCGCCGATCTGGGCGAGAACAAGGCCCGCGTCCTGGCGGAGCGCTACGCCTCCGTCTTTGGCATGGAGGCCGAGTATGTCCCGAACTTCGTGGAAAATCTCGAAGTGCTCAAGGCGCTCATCACACCGAGAGAATGGCAGCTTGACCCGCACATTTACCGCTTTGTCAAGGAGATGGTGATCCTGATCGGCGCCGTGGACAACAACAAGTCCCGGCAGCTCTGCCACCAGGCGTTTTGTCAGGCGAAGGACCTCATCTACATCGACAGCGGCAACGGCGAGTTCTCCGGTCAGGTGGTCTGCGGTGTGAGGAAAAACGGGCATACGTTTTTTAAGCCCATCGGCGGCGTATACCCGGAGCTTCTGAAGGCAACGGACAAGTTCCCCACGGAGCTCTCCTGCGCCGAGGCGGCCCAGTCCAATCCCCAGAGCATGGCGGCCAACATCACTGCGGCCACCGCCGTGGTAGATATGGTTTACAACATCCTGACCCACGGGGAGAGCCTTGTCCGACAGACGGATTTCTCCACCAATACCGTGAGGATGCAGACCGTTCTGCAAAAACAAACCATAAAGAAAAAATCGGCATGAAAGGAAGATCATCATGAAAACTGTATATATCCCCGCGGGAGAAACCGTAAAGTACGAATCCCTGGTGACCGAAAACCTGGTCGTAGACGGCTGCCTGAAGGTGGTCTATGGTGTCAAGGCCAAAAGCATCAGCGGCAAAGGCGTTATCAGCGCCGGCACCGTCTATGCCGATGACATCAGCATCGGGGAGATTGAATCCGCCGCGGTCGTCTGCGTCCGCGCCGCAGCGAAGCGGATCGACGCCCCGGAGGTCTATGCCTCCGAGTCGCTGGCTGTGAGCTGCTTCCTCTCCGCCGCCTATGTGGAGACGGGCAAGCTGACCGTGGCCCTGAGCGACGTGGATGAGGCCAAGGCCGAAGAGATCATCCACCTGCCCCGCGTCCATGCAAGCCTGCTGGGGATGCTCATTGCTTCCTTCTTCCGCTCCCTTCGCGCAAAGCTCTTCGCAAAGCCCGCGGAGGGCGAGGTGCTGGACGCGGACTTTGAACCGTTCTACAGGAAAAGCGTGGTGGACGACGATCCCATGGAGCCTCCCCTTGAAGAAGAGGAAACGGATTCCGCGGCAAAAGAGGAAGACGAAGAGCTCAACCGCATCGTCGGCCTTTTCAAGCTGTCGCGGGAGGCGGGCTATACCCTGCGCCTGATCCCCGGTACGCCGGAAGAGAACGTGCCCGTCTTCGACTTCGCCACGGAAACCATCGCGCAGAAGGCCGCGTAAGGCATGGAAGCGCAGGAGAAATACTACGTTGTCGAACGGCTGGCGGAGCTCAGAAACAGCATCCTCCGGCAGTCCAAGGCGATGGTGATGAGCCGCGCCAAGGTGGAGAAGTACCGGCAGGCGGATATGGCCGCCGCGAAGGACAGTTATCTGGAGCTGAAGAAAGCAAAGGGCGCTCTCGAAAAGGCGCTCTACGATGCGAGACTGCTGCTGATGGAAGTGGAGGAATACGAGCTTGCCGGTCTGGCCGGTAAGCTCGGCCGGGGGCTTGCCCGCTTTGATCTTATGAGTACCAACTACAAAAGCGTCTATGACGTGTTGCAGGGCTTTGCTGCGCGCATCCCCGCGGGAGATACCGTCAACGCCGCTGTGGTGGGCCGCCTCATGAACCAGATCAAGCTGGGCTACTATCCCACGGACCCGGACAACATCGACCTGATGCTCCGGGGCATTACCTTTCCCGACGGCGTCACCACCAACCTGCTGGACCCCTGCTGCGGTTGCGGCAAGGCCCTCCGGCAGCTCGCCCAGGGGAACAACTGCTATACCTACGGCGTGGAGCTGGATCAAAGCAGGGCTGAGGAGGCCCAGACGCGGCTCCATCGCGTGGGTTTCGGCAGCTTCTTCCACAGCACCGTCAGCCATGACGTCTTCCATCTGCTTTTTCTGAATCCCCCGTATCTGTCCGTTTTGAACAACAATGGCGGCAAATCCCGCCATGAGAAGCGCTTCCTGATTGAGAGCATCCATACCCTCATGCTGGGCGGCCTGCTGATCTATGTGATCCCGTATTACCGTCTCACCCCGGACATCTGCCGGGTGCTGGTGGATAACTTCGAGGATCTCACGGTCTGGCGCTTCACGGACGCGGAGTTCAAACGCTTCCGCCAGGTAGCCGTCATGGGCGTCCGCAAGCGCAAGGCGGCGGAGCCCGGCGACAGTCTCTGGCTGGAACGCTACGCCGTGAGTCCCGAAACGATCCCAAGCCTCGCTGAGCTTTCGGAGGGGCGCTATGCGCTGCCCGCTGTACAGACGGAGGTCTCTGTTTTCAAGGGCGAGATCTTCAACGAGCGGGAGCTGGAACAGCAGCTTCGCCGGTCGAACAGCTTTGAACAGCTCATGGCCCGCAGCGAGCTCGACAGCGGCGTAAAGCATCCGCTTCTGCCGCTCTCCATCGGGCAGATCGGTCTGATCGGCGGCTCCGGCATGATCAACGGCCTCATCGAGTGCGAGCATCCGCATATCATCAAGGGTCGCATCGTCAAAGTCGTCCATACGGAAAGCGAGGACAAGTTCAGCACGGAGGGAAGGCACATGGGCGCGGAGATCCGGGAGGTCGTCACAAACAAGATGATCTTCAACATTCTGACGCCCCAGGGCTTCAAGTCACTGACATAGGAGGACACTATGAAATCCAACAACCTGGCGGTCGTCGTTCCGGTCGATGAGAGACAGAACGGCGACAGCCTCAAAACACAGGTGTGGGCAACCGTGACCGGCCTGCTCACCAAGTACCTGGGCAAATACTACGGGAGCTTTTTCCCCGTACAGAAGGCCTGGGACAGCGAGATCAAAAACGCCTTCGGCATCGTTCTGGGAAGAGAAGATCCCCTGAACTTCCTCAATCTCTATGCCGAGGCCCAGCACTCGCAGCAGAAGGCCACGGACTTCCACCTCGGTTTTCTGGTCAAGGAGATTGAGAAGGCGGACACCGGCGAGCATGTTATTCCGATTGTCATCGACAAGGAAAATGAATCGCTCATGTTCCACCTGGCCTGGAAGGTGCTCGCGGAGGGCGGCATCGTGCTGCCGGATTACGGCGTGTACTACACCCAGCAGGGCAAGGCGTTTATCTCTGAAGCGGAGGAACAGCACATCATCAGCCATGTGGCGGATTACGCCATCTGCGTGGTTCGCGTCGTCGATCTGGGGGAAAGCCATGCTTGAATTTCATCCTGAGATTTTCACGGAGCTTCTCTATTCCGTCCCGGAAAAGATCCCGTACTGCGAAACGCCGCAGCACAGCGAATATCTGCAAACGGAAGTGTTCGACAGGCTGCGCAGAGGCGAGACCATCGACCTCACAAAGCTGGATCTGAACGCTTTCGACCTGTGTAATACCGCCATGGCGTGGTCGGAAGATCATTACAGGGGTATGGAACAGGGCTGGCAAAAGGGCTTCAACAAGATGCTCAAGCTCATCCATGCCTCGCCTCGGGAGAAGCGCGCTTTTTTCTGAGGGCTGCCTATGTACGACAACGATTATGAGTACGACATTCTCGGCGTCCTGAGACTGTTGCGCTTTGTGCAGATGTACAGACCGGAACGGGCGGCGCGGCTTGTCGCGGGCGAGACACAGTTTTCGACGGAACAGATTCTGGAATTCATCTACTATTCTATAGAAGAAATTTTTGATGACTGCTACTCGGAATATGATGAGATGAGCGGGTCAGAACTTATGTGTATCTATGATACTGTTTTCGATGAATATCTCGAATTCAGCGCAAAGCTCATGGAGGCGCATCCCTGTTCGGTTCAGGCTGTCAGAAGGAGATTTGAGGACATCGTCACCTTTTTCCTGTCTGACCGCAACTGCGGGATCTTTGACATGACGATCCGTTATGAAGGCAACAGCCCGCAGATTCAGCTTGAATTTGCGGAGGGATACTGGGAGCCCGGGGGATTGGTGATCGCGCTCACAGACCTGATGCACTACCTTATCCGGGAAAACGAACACATGAAACAGATTATAGAGAAACGGTCGGACAAGATCGTTTCTCTTCCGAAACATTGTATGGAGGAGGCCGCGTAATGGCAGCGGAAAACACAGATTACGGCAACGACATTTGCCTCCGCATCTCTCCCCATTCGGGCAAGATCATTGTGGAGGAACGCAAGCGCGACGGGGCAATTTCCTTTAAGGAGATCTCTCCCGTCGACCTGTATTTCATGCTCAATGAGAGTTACAGGAACAGCGAAACGGTTGAGACCGGACTGCTCCCGGAGCATTGTCTGTCCGTCACTATCGGGAAAGGAGAGAAAACCTTCGTTCTCTGGAACCCGGCGCTGCGGGCGGACATGACCTACAAGGATGCGGAGTACCTCAATTTCCCAATCCCGCGCCTGGTGTTCGGCATTCGTCTGCTGGATACCGGCAGAGTGGCTGGCTGCACCCTCGGCGTGGTGGCGGATGAAAAACCGACGCCTGCCTCGCTCATGTATCATTATCCTTTTTCCAACGTCTACGAGGATTCCCGCGTATGCACGGGGAACAATGTGCTGCCGCGCTATAAAAAGCAGTCGGCGCTGGTGAATTTCCCGCGCTATCTGCTGGGTATCCCGGACAACGACGACATGTATTCGCCCGGCCGCAACAAGCTGAAGCTGGGGCATACAGAGCTGATGGAGCATCTGAAGGACAAGGACCCGGCCTATTACTACACGGACGTCCTCATCCCCAACGGGAAAACCTTGGGAGACTTTGTGGGAGGTATCTATGGAAGAAACGAAGAAGACGGCGAATGAGATCCAGGCGGCGCTGGCCATGCCCTTCGCCGCGGAGGATCTGGAATGGCGGATTCAGATGGCCTTTGAGAGCAGCATGCAGGGTATCGCGGTTCCCTATGTGACGAACCGCGCGATCCAGAACCGGCTGGATGAGGTCGTCGGCCCGCAGAACTGGTACAACGAGTACCAGCCCTGGCACGGCACCGGCAAGCGGGAGGCGCAGATTTGTGGTATCTCCATCTACTTCGAGGGCCGCGGCTTCATCACCAAATGGGACGGGGCCGAGGACTCGGATATTGAGCCGGTCAAGGGCGGACTCAGCGATTCCATGAAGCGCGCCGCCGTCCAGTGGGGCATCGGCCGCGTCCTGTACAACATGGACACGGTCTTTGTCGGGATCGAAAAGAAGGGCAAGAGCTATATCATCAAGCCCTCCGAGCGTCCCAAGCTGGACAAAGCCTACATGGACATGCTGGCCAAGCTGAAGCTCAAGGCCGCCGCGCCCGGCGGCGTGCAGTCTCTGCTCACCCCACAGAGAGCGCCCGGCGGTACCGAGGAAAAAGCTGGGCCTGCACAGCCGACGTCTAAACCACAGGAGAAGGCCGCCGAGAAAGAAGAAAAGGGCGGCAAGGTCGTGGATCTCGCGCAGTACAGGAAAGCGCCGGAGTCTCACGCCTGGGAATACACCGTGACGGACGTCAAGGTGCAGAAGGGCATGAGCGGCGAAAACACCAGCCTCATGCTTCAGGACCCGGACGGAAAGAAGCTGCTGGCTTACACCCGTGGCACCCACCCGGAGCTTCGCCGTGACGCCAGACTCTACAACGTCCGCAAGACCCTCAAGCAGAAGGACTCCGTCGTGTTCTACTATCTGGAGAGCTTCGAGATTCTGGATCAGGCCGCGTAAGCGGGAAAGGAGAAAAACATGGAAAAGATCAGCGGTTTTCAGATCACAGGACTTCGTCTGTCCGGCTTCAAGTCGTTCGCGCAGCCCACGAAGTTGAGCTTCGGCAATCCCACGGTCATCACCGGCGGCAACGGCCGCGGCAAGTCCAGCATCGCGGACGCCATCGCCTACGCTGTCACCGGCCTCCCGTTCTTCGCGGAGCGGAACATCGACCGGCTGCACAGCGAGAGCGATCCGGAGCTTTTCGTCACCATGCGCTTCATGGACGACAAGGGCGTTTCGCACGAGTTGACGCGCAGCCACAATGGCAGCAGGACCGGGATCGTCTATGACGGTCAGGAGCTTCGCCAGCTTGATCTGACGGAGATGTTCGGCGAAAAGGACGTGTTCCTCTCGATCTTCAACCCCCTGTACTTCATTGAGGAGCTGGGCGAGGACGGGAAGAATCTCCTGCAGCGTTATCTCCCGATGATTCCGCAGGAAAAGGTGCTCGCGGAGCTGTCCGACCCCATCCGGCAGAGGCTTCCGGCGGAAACGCTTCTGTCCCCTGAGGGGCGCGTCAAACAGCTTCGGAAGGATATCCGGGAGCTGGAGAACTCTGTGATCTATCTCCAGGGTCAGCAGGATCTGGCCCTCTCACAGCAGAAGACCGGACAGACCAGGCGCGCGGAGCTGGAAGCAAAGCGCAGCAGCATTCAGGAAGAAAAACAGGCGCTGGAGGCAAAACGCTACGCCGGGATCGACACCGCTGAGCTGGAGAGCACCCTCACCGATCTGAGCGCCCAGTACAGCGAACTCTTCAATGACAACAGCGACGAGAGCGGGCTGGATGAGCTGGACGCGCGGCTCTATGAGCAGGCGCGAAAGCTGGCGGAACGCTCGGCAAGCGTCTATGAATCCAAGTTTACGCAGGCGATCGCGGCGGCGACCGAGCGCGTGAAAGCTCTCGGCGCGAAGTATAACGCCGAAGTCAGCGCGGGCAAGGCCATCGTCCCCGGCTTCGTCTGTCCTACCTGCCGACGCGCGGTGTCCGAGGAAGACGTTCCCGTCGTGCGCAAGGCTTTCCAGCAGAGCGTCAGCGGCATCGTTGCCGAGGGCAAGGAGCAGCGCGCGCAACTGGAGGAGCTGAAGGCAATGGACGCCCAATCCAAGGAGACGTTTCAGAAATTCAAGGAGGAGGACGTGGCAAAGCTGGAGCAGTCTGTCCGTGAGCTCACCGAGGAGCGCGGCAGGGTGCTGGAAAGCGGCAGCCGCGCCTCCGCGCAGCGCCGGAATCAGTTGGAGGAGCTTCGCACGCGAATGCAGACGCTCACCTCCGATCTGGAGTACGGGAATCTCAGTGCTGAGGAATATGACCGGATGAAAGCCTGCGGCGAGGAGCTGCGGCAGATCGAGGCGGAGCTCTCCGCCCTGAAGAACACGGTCATCCCCGCGGAGGAAGAATTTGAGGCCAAGATCCAGGCGGCGCAAAAGCAGATCGCCGAACAGAAGGAGGCCGTCGGCTGCCTGCTGCAGTACATCGCCAAGCGCGTGGAGCTCACCCTCGCGGAGCTGCAGATGAACCGTGTGTCCATCTCCCTCTACGACGTGGTGAAAAGCACGGGCGAGGTGAAGGACGTGTTCCGTTTCGAGTACAGAGGCCGCCGTTACGACCGGCTCTCCCTCTCGGAGAAGATCCGCGCCGGCATGGAGGTCTCCGAGCTTATGAAGCGCCTGACCGGGCGAAACTATCCCGTCTTTGTGGACAACATGGAGTCGGTGGACGATCTCAACAACGTCAGGCCCACAGGACAGGTGCTTATGGCCAAGTGTGTCCGAAACGCCGATCTGAATATCCGGGCGGTGAAACCCATTTTAAACGAAATGCCCATGGCGGCATAAGGAACGGCGCCCATGGGCCGCGCCTATAAGAAAATCCCCATCGTAGACACGGCTCACAGGTGCGGGCTTGTCCTCAACCCCCGTACCCTTCACCGGGGCGAGGTTGAGGCGAGCTGCCCCTTCTGCGGTGACCACGGTGTGGGAAGATACCATCTGTTTCTGAACACCTCCACCGATCAATACCGCTGCGTCCTCTGCGGCGCGCACGGCAACAGCGTCACGCTGTATGCCCGTGTGAAGGGGCTGGACAATCTGGAGGCGTTTCGGGAACTTGAGGAGGGCGGCAATGTCTATCCCATGCCGAAGCAGCCCGACTCCCAATATACAGAGGCCGCGCCCCGCGCTCTTGCGGAGCGCAGCGAGATCTACACGGACATGCTGCACCTGCTGACGCTGTCTGACCGGCACCGGGAAAACCTGCTCGGCCGCGGCCTTTCGGAGGAACGGATCGAACGGAACGAGTACCGGTCCATGCCGGAGACGGACGCCGGACGCAGACTTCTGGCAAGCCTGCTCAAAGGCTGCGGCCACGATTTGGAGGGCATCCCCGGCTTCCGCACCCGCTACGGCGAGTGGACGGTCACCGGGCCGAGCGGCTTCCTGATCCCCGTCCGCAACAAAGACGGGCTGATCCAGGGTTTAAAGATCCGCCTCGACGATGAGGCCGACCCGGACCGCAAGTACCGCTGGCTCTCCAGCCGGGGCATGCCCAACGGCACACGCAGCTATTCCTGGATTCATGTGACCGGCAACACCGCGAGCAAACGGGCATATCTGACGGAAGGCCCCCTCAAGGGCGACGTGGCGAGTTTTCTGGACAACGACGCGCTGTTCGTCTGTATCGGCGGCGTCAACGCGATCCACGGTCTCAAAGAGACGGTGAAGGAGCTCGGCGTCACGGAGCTGGTGGAGGCGATGGACATGGACCAGAATACGAATCCCCATGTCCGAAACGCGGTGCTGGAGATCCGAAAGGAACTCGGCAGCCTGCCGAACATCCGCTATTCCAAATATGTATGGAGCCCGGCGTACAAGGGCGTGGACGATTATTACCACGCCCGCGCCGCGGCATAAGGAGAAAACATGCTTACAGATAAAGAAATGGACCGCGTCCGCGCGGTCAACCGCAGGAATGAATACTGCCTGACGCCCACCATCATGCAGAGCCTGTTTCGCAGGCATGAGACCGCGCGAAAGAAGGGCGACCGTCATGCTATGGAGCTCATCGAGTACCGGCTGACGGACATCAATTTCCACTATGAGTGCGGCCTGCTGTGTCAGGGGCGCTATGACAAGCTGGATGAAGTGCTGAGAAACTGGTAAGGAGGATTTGAAAATGAGCGACGTTATTTCCATGAACGACATGCTGGGCGTAGCGTCCGGCGACAAGAACAACATGCTGGGCAAGCTCCTGTATTTTTCCCTCTCCGACATCCTGATCGACAAGGAAAAGCTGACCGAGCTCTGCACGGGCATGGGCATCTACTACGCCGGCGACCGCCGCGTCTCCGCCTCCGACGCCTTCAAGAGCGCCACCGGGGACATTAAGGAGCGTATCGTGGTCAAGCACGGCGGCATGCAGCAGATCTACCGGATCTATTGCCGCGACAATGAGCACACCGCGCGCGTCCTGTCCAGGGAGCTGGTTAAGGAGACGCTGAACCGCGAGACCAATCAGTATGAGAAGCTGGCGAACATCAGCTTCGACAAAGAGAGCGGCCTGTTCAGCTATGACAATCTGGCCTATGACAGCGATGTGGACGCGGCCGCCTACTGCCGCCGCGCCGAGGAGCTGTTCGAGCTGTATCAGGTCTGCGCCAACCGCAAGCAGATCGAGACCATCTGCCTCAACTACATCCGCGGGCTGGAGGCCACGAAGATGAGCGTCAACGGACATCTCTACTTCGTCCCCCGGCACAGCATGGAGAAGGTGGATATCTTTGAGGACTTCATGGAGGCCCTCAGCAGCCTCAACAGAACGAAAGCCCGCCTCATGGCAAACTCCATCTATATCATAGACGATGCCAAGCAGCGGGATAAGATGACCGAGGAATTCTACGCCGCGGTGAAGAAGGAGATCGCGGAATACCAGGAGCGTGCGGACTACCTCATCAAGAGCGGCAGCCAAAGCCCCGCCATCATGGAGCGCTGGGTCATGAAGATCGGCGCCCTGGAGGGGAAGAAGCGCCACTATGAACAGGTGCTCCGCCGCGAGCTGGACGGACTGGACGAAGAGTTTGAGTCCCTCAAGCTCCTGTCCCAGGAGCTCTCCCTCCGCGCCAACGGCATCCGATTTCAAAGAGCAGCGTAAATAGTCTTAGCCCCTGTTGCGTTCATGCGCAGCAGGGGCTGCTTTTCAACGCAAAATATTGAAATTTTAGAAGTATATAATTATAATATAAAAATATTATTTAACGCTTTTCCTGCACCAGCCGATCCACATGCTTTTTAGGAAGATAACAAACTATCACATTTTCTCTCTATCTGATCGGTGACCGCTTTTTTGCGGTAATACCATGGATACTCTGCTATCGCCACGATTACTCGTTCTTTGCAGATCTCCACCTGAAATGGTTCTTTTCAAATACTATTTTCATAAATTGGAGGTTTAGAAGTGAACAAAACAGACCATGAACGAGTTTTACATGTTCTTAACGACTATCCCGACATGATGCGGAAGATCAGCATCCTACGTTATGAGCTTGAGCACCCGACTACTGTTACACCGGAGGATATGCTGGAGGCTATGAATTATGCTCATGGAGATGGCGGCGGGGTACCGAACGGTACTGTTTCAAACAAGACGCTTTATATTGCGATGAACTATCAGTACGCTGCAGAGCGGGCGAACTCTGAGATAAGAGGTCAAATATTGGCCCGACTTCTGCCGCTTGAGCAGAAGATCAAACGTGTGGATTACTACCTTGGGCTTCTTACAACAAATGAAGAAATGGTCTTGCGGCGTATGTATATTGAAAAACAGCGTTTGAGCGAAACGGCAGCAACTATGAACATTTCTGTCTGGACGGCGAGAAGACTTCGGGACAAGGCTGTAGAAAGGCTTGCAGAAATGGTTTCCTTTGCGGAGGGAGGTGGCTGGGAATAATCCAGCAAATATAGGGCTTGCAGAACCACTCTCTTAGTGTTGCACTATTATTGCTCTATTTTTGCCAAGAAACTCACGTCCTGTTGCTCTTGACTCCGCAATTTGTCATGTGCTATTATTAAACTGCAAATATTAAAAGATGCTCTCCGGTGCATTGTGTGCCAGAGAGCATTTTTGTTGTCGAGGTGCGAGGTGAATCTGATGATTGAAGAAAAAGTACCGATTAATTTGAAAGTAACAATGACTATCAGGGAAGCTGCCGAGTACAGCAGTATCGGCATTAACAAGATCGACAATCTGTTGAAACAACCGAATTGTCCCTTTGTTCTCTTCGTCGGCAGTCGAAAATTGGTAAAGCGCAAGGAGTTTGAAGAGTACATCCATAACAAGCTCATGATTTAGCGCCCTAACACTATTGAGAAAAAGAGCGATGTATGTTACAATGAGTCCAGTTGTATTGGACTCTTTTTTCAAATAAAAAGAGAAAGGAGTCAATGTAATGGGCAAAAATCTAAAAGGTAGAGAATGCGGAACAGGAATCTACCAGAGAAAGGACGGTCTTTACTCAGCCAGATATAATGCAAAAGACGGCTCTCGCCCTGAGAAATATTTTGAAACGCTTCCCGAAGCGCGCAACTGGCTTGCCGACGCGATCTATGAGGATAAGCATGGTCGTATTCCCAAAGCGGAGGATATGACGGTCGATCAGTGGTATCGTTTTTGGATGGACAATCTCATCTGCGATCTTGCTCCCAACACGCGGAGAAATTATTCAGAGAGATACCTTATCAATGCGCAGCCTGTCATTGGCAAAATGAAGATCGCGGATGTCAAGCCTATGCACTGCAAGGCAATACTCAACCGTATGGAACCTGTCTATGCGGGCTCCACCATACGTCAGACATATATTGCGATCGGCACGATGTTTCGTGCTGCCGTGATGAACGATATTATTATGAAGCATCCGATGGATGGTGTCAGATACACGAAGCCCGTCCGTGCGGTAGATGACATTCATTTTCTTACCGTCGAGGAGCAGAAGCTTTTTCTTGAGGTAGCGAAGCGTTCTCATAATTATCGGCAATATGTGCTGCTGTTGGAGACCGGGCTGAGAACCGCGGAAATGATTGGCCTGACGTGGGATTCGATCAACTGGAAGAAGCGGACGCTCACAGTGAACAAATCCTTGGAGTACCGCCACGGAGACGGCTACTGGCGGGCGGGGCCTCCCAAGACGAAGCACAGCTATCGTACAATCCCTCTCACGAACAGAGCCTATGAAGTTTTAAGGGCAGCGTACAATGAGCGAGAGACAAGGAAAGAATCAGAATTGCTCTCACAGGTATTGGAGTACGTCGATTTGCGAACCGGTGATACCAGATACCTCTTAATGCGGGATCTTGTGTTTATAAATTTTCGCACAGGAGAACCTGCCAAGAACAGCTCTTATGATACGCATCTTTATAAACTTTGTGACGAGGCTGGAATCGAACGGTTTTGTATGCACGCGCTCCGGCACACCTACGCAACCCGCGCGATTGAGAGTGGGATGCAGCCGAAGATACTTCAGAAATTGCTTGGTCATGCGAGCATCAAAACGACAATGGACAGATATGTCCATGTCACGGACGAGTCACTCACAGGTGCCGTGCAGGCGTTTGAACGGAGTATAGCCGTTTGATTTGGCGTAAAAATGGCGTAGAGGCCAAAATCGCAAAACCCGTAAAGCATTGAAAACACTGGATTTTTTAAAGGAGATAGATGGAAAATGAAATTAGGAATCGTGGGTCTGCCGAATGTCGGCAAGACGACTCTGTTTAACGCGCTGACCGGCTCCCAGGCTGAGACGGGCAGCTATACCAACGCGGGGGCCAAGCCCAACATCGGCACCGCCAAGGTGCCGGACGAGCGGCTCGACTGGCTGGCCGAGTACTACCACCCCAAAAAGTACACCCCCGCCACCATCGAGTTCGTGGACGTGCCGGGCGTGGCCTCCGGCGGCAAGGGACGCGAGGTCTTCCAGGCCATCCGCATGGTGGACGCGCTGGTGGAGGTCGTCAGATGCTTCGACGACGACAGCGTCTTCCTCGAGCCCGCCGACGCTCTCCGCGACGCGGAGTCCTTTGACCTTGAACTCATCCTCGCCGATATGGAGATCGTGGAGCGCCGCCTTGACCGCGCGAAGAAGAACGCCAAGAGCGGCGAAAAGAAGTACAAGCGCGAGGTTGAAATGTGCGAGCAGCTGATCGCACATCTCGAGGCCGAGAAGCCCGCGCGCGACTTCCCCTTCGGCGACGAGGACAAGGACATTCTGGTCGACGGCGGCCTGCTGAGCGTCAAGCCCGTCATCTACGTCGCAAACCTCGACGAGGCGGGCATGGCCGACCTCGCCGGGAACGCAAACTTCCAGGCGCTCAAGGGCTTTGCCGAGGCTCGCGGCGCGGCGGTGCTGCCGGTGGCGGCAAAGTTTGAAGAGGACATCGCGGGACTCGAGCCCGAGGAAGCCCAGCTCTTCATGGCCGACCTCGGCCTTACCGAGACGGGACTTGACCGCCTTATTAAAACCTCCTATGACCTGTTAGGCTACATCTCCTTCCTCACCGCGGGCGAGGACGACGTGCACGCCTGGACCATCGTCCGCGGCACGAAGGCCCCGAAGGCGGCGGGCAAGGTCCACACGGATATCGAGCGCGGCTTCATCCGGGCCGAAATCGTGGCGTTTGAGGATCTCAAAGCCTGCGGCACCATGGCGGCGGCCAAGGAAAAAGGGCTGTTCCGTCTCGAGGGCAAGGACTACGTCATGCAGGACGGCGACATCACCAACTTCCGCTTCAATATCTGATACTGTTTTTTGTTAAAACGGTTCGTTTTAACAAAAAGGCATCGCGCAAAGCGCGCTGCCAGTATTGTGCCCCTGGGCACAAAACACGTCTCATAGGTCTCCGACGCGCCTTTGGCGCTATAAAACGGCTTTAAGCCGTTTTATGGGAGACCAGTATGAGGCTGTTTAAAACGGGAACGCGAGCCCCGATCAAGGGCCCGCGTTTTCTTGTGCGATTCTTTTATCCGATCAGATTAAAAATCGAATCGTCGTTCTCCACCCAATCGGAGACGGGGATGACCCGGTACTCGGTGGGGCTCGTGCGAATGACGATCTTCTCAATGCCGGCGTTGATGATCTGCCGCTTGCACATGGAGCAGCTCATCGCGTCGGACAGCAGCTCATTTGTCTTGGCGCTGCGGCCGACGAGGTAGATGGTCGCGCCGATCATGTCGCGGCGGGAGGCGGAGATGATGGCGTTGGCCTCCGCGTGAACGGAGCGGCAGAGCTCATATCGCTCGCCCGAGGGGATGCCCAGCTTCTCGCGCATGCAGCCGCCGAGGTCGGAGCAGTTTTTCCGCCCGCGCGGCGCACCGTTGTAGCCGGTGGAGATGATCTCGTCATTGCGCACGATGATCGCGCCGTACTTGCGCCGGAGGCAGGTGGAGCGCTCCAGCACCGCGTCGGCGATGTCCAGATAATAATTCTGCTTGTTGGTCCTGCCGTCCATGCGAAAACCTCCGGTAGATTGAAGAGTGGAGTTTGGAGAGTGAAGAGTGGAGTTAAGGTGTCCGCTCCGCGAACGATTGAAACACGCTCTCTCCACACTGATTTTACCCCACATTCGTTCATTACGTCAAGTGATGCTGGCTTTTTTTCGCTTCCTGTGTTATGATGCCATTATGAACAGACGACAGTATCAGCGGGAACTGGACCGCATCATTGAAAAACAGGGGGAGCGCCGTCCGAGCGTGCTGCTGCATGTCTGCTGCGGCCCTTGCTCGAGCGCCGTGCTGGAATACCTGACACAGTATTTTGAGCTCACGCTTTTGTGGTATAACCCCAATATCTACCCCGAGGCCGAGTTTGAAAAGCGCCGGGAGACGCTTCAAAAGCTCGTGCGGGACATGGGCCTTGAGAATCGCGTGAGCATCCTGCTGGAGCCCTGGCGGAGCGAGGATTACGCCGCGCGCGTGATCGGCCTCGAAAATGAGCCGGAGGGCGGCAGGAGATGCACCGAGTGCTTTCGCCTGCGCCTGGAGGAAACGGCGAAGCTCGCGGCGGAACGGGGCTTCGACTACTTCTGCACCACGCTGACGCTCTCGCGCCACAAGGACGCCGTGCGCATAAACACATTGGCGGAGGAAATCGCGGCGAAGACCGGGGCGCGCTGGCTGCCCTCGGACTTCAAAAAGCACGACGGCGAAAACCGCTCCATCGAGCTGTGCGAGCAGTACCATGTCTACCGCCAACTCTACTGCGGCTGTGAATACAGCCTGCGCCGGAGAGAGGCACAGGTCTGACAGACTCTCTCAGTCCGGCCGAAGGTCGGCCGGACTGCTCCCTCTTTGAGGGAGCCAAAAACGAATAGTAAAATTATAAACAACGGCAGGTTTCCACACCCTGCCGCGCCGGACGGCGGCATAAAAAATGGGCTCGGCGGGAGCGTGCATTCCCGCCGTCAGTCGGTGCCTCCGTGCGGATAAATAAAAAATGGAGGTATCCGAAACATGCACAAGAAAAACACCACCCTGTTCCTGGCCGTAAACGCCGTCATTGCCGCCCTGTACGCGGCGCTGACCATTGCCCTCGCGCCCATCAGCTATGGCCCGCTCCAGTTTCGCGTGAGCGAAGCACTGACTGCTCTGCCCTTTCTGATGCCGGGCAGCGTCCTGGGCATCACGCTCGGCTGCGTGCTGGCCAATCTCTACACCGGCAGTGTCCTGGATATCGTGTTCGGCTCTCTGGCAACCCTTTTGGCAGGCCTTACAACAGCTTGGTTCGGGAAAAAAGGCAACACCGTCAAAAACCGTCTGCTGGGCTGCTTTATGCCGGTGATCTTCAACGCGGTGATCGTGGGCGCGGTGCTCACCTGGGGCTATGAGATCCAGGAGTTTGCCTCTCCCCTCAAGTCCTACGGCTTTAACGCCCTGACCGTCGGCGTCGGCGAAGCGGGCGTGCTGTATCTGATCGGCTACACGCTGCTGTGCCAGCTGCCGAAGATCAAGAGCGTGCGTGAATTTATCGACAGAGTCAATCAAAAATCATGAAAGTCCGGAAAGCGATCATCCCCGCGGCGGGACTCGGCACCCGCCTGCTGCCCAATACCAAGAGCATCCCTAAGGAGATGCTGCCGCTGGTGGATAAGCCCGTCCTGCAGTACATCGTAGAAGAGGCGGTCGCCGCCGGGGTCGAGCAGATCCTGATCATCACCAACCGCGGAAAATCCCCCATCGAGGACTACTTCGACTATGCGCCCGACCTGGAGCAGCGCCTCCTGGCCGATGGCAAGGTCAAGGAGGCCCGCACCGTGCGCGAGGTGGCAGACATGGCGGATGTGTTCTTCGTGCGCCAGAAGGAGACCAAGGGCCTTGGCCACGCGATCTGGCGGGCCAAGAGTTTTGTCGGGGACGAGCCGTTCGGTATCCTCCTGGGCGACGACATTATGCTCAGCGAGACGCCGGTACTCAAGCAGCTGGTCAACGCGGCGGAACAGAACGGCTGCAGCGCCATCGCGGTGCGCCAGTTCCCGGGCGAGGAAATCTGCAAGTACTCCTCGGTCAAATTTGAGGAGCAGCTGAGCGAGCGCGTCTATCGCATCAGCGACATGAACGAGAAACCGTCCATCTACGAAAAACTCTCCGACTACGCGATCATGGGCCGCTATGTGCTCTCGTCCGCAATATTTGAAATTCTGGAGAAGACACAGCCCGGCCGCAACAATGAGATCCAGCTCACCGACGCCATGCGAGTCCTCTGCCGCCGCGAGAAGATGTGCGCCGTGGACTTTGAGGGTCGGCGCTACGACACCGGCAATCTCAAGGGCTATCTGGAATCGACCATCGACTTTGCCCTGCAAAATAAAGAGGCGGGCGACTGGCTCAGACAGTTCATCATCGACAAAGCGGAGATACTCAAGAGAGAAGCAAAGTAAAGAAAAGCAGATAAAAAGCACCGGAAGCCTGCTGCGGCAAGCTTCCGGTGCGTTTATTTGTGCGTTATTCCACGCTGATCATGTAGTAGTAGACCGGCTGGCCGCCGTCCACCACGCTCAGCTCCGCGTCGGGGAAGAGATCCGTGAGCGCCGCGGCAGTCGCCTCGGCCGCCTCGGCCTTTACGCCTTCGCCGTAGTAGACGGTGATGAGTTCGGGCGCATACTTTCCGAAAGCGCCGCCCAGCTCGTCGATCAGGGTCTTCTCGTCGGCGTAACTGCCGAGGAGAGCGCCGTCCAGC
Organism: uncultured Eubacteriales bacterium; assembly: GCA_900319695.1. Classification (GTDB taxonomy): domain Bacteria; phylum Bacillota; class Clostridia; order Oscillospirales; family Oscillospiraceae; genus Limivicinus. The sequence continues at coordinate 11,226 of ONPN01000022.1, read as the reverse complement.
AGGGCCAGGTATTCGCCCGCGTGGATGTCGTGCCCGTCAAAGTCCGAGTCGCGCGCGGCATAGGTGATCATGGCGGTGTGGACGTTTGCGGCGGCCTCCTTCATGGCGGAGACGATGGGCTCCTCGTTTTCGTCAATGTTGAAGTTGAGAAGAGCCGAAATGCCCTGGGGCACGGTCTTGGTCGGGATGACGATGACGCGCTTGTCCTTGACAAGCTCCGCGGTCTGCTCGGCGGCCATGATGATGTTCTTGTTGTTCGGCAGCACGAACACCGTCTCGGCCGGGGTCTTGTTGATCTCCCGCAGAATATCGTCGGTGGAGGGGTTCATGGTCTGGCCGCCGGTGACAACGCGGTCCGCGCCGAGCTCCCGGAACAGGCGCTGCATGCCCTCGCCCGCGGCCACGACCACCGCGCCGAACTGCTTTTCGGGGGCGGCATACTCAGGCTCTTCCAGCTCCTTCTCAATATCGTCAAGATCATCGGTGCTGATGACCTTTTCGCCGGCCGCGTTCTGGTTGGCCTGAATGACCATGTTCTCGATCTTGGCAATCTCAAGCGTACCGTACTTCTGACTCTCGTTCAGCGCGTCGCCCGGGATGTCCGTGTGGACGTGAACCTTGAAAATCTCGTCGTCATCGCTGATAACCAGGCTGTCGCCGATGCCGCCCAAGTAGGCGCGCAGCGGTTCCAGATCGACGTCGGGCGTCTTCTTGCGCACAACGTAGACCGTGTCGAAAGCAAAGGTGATATTCTCTCTCGCGTCGTATTTGGGCGCGTCGTTGTTCACGACTTCCTCAATGCGCATCTGATCCTGGGGCGCAAAGACCTCGCCCCTCAAAGACGCGAACATCGCCTTGAGAATGACCATGTAGCCCATACCGCCCGCGTCCACGACCCCGGCCTTCTTGAGCACGGGGTTGAGGTTGAGAGTGTCGGCCAGAGCCTCGTCGCCCGCGGCGATCGCGGCTTCAAAGGTCTTCTCCAGACCCGCCTCGTCGTTCGCGGTTTTGACCGCGGCCTCGGCGGCCAGGCGCGAGACCGTGAGGATGGTCCCCTCGGCGGGCTTCATGACGGCCTTGTAGGCGGCGTTGACGCCCTCCTGCAGGGCGGCGGCAAAGCTCTTTGCGTCGGCCTCGTGCAGCCCTTTGAGCTTGCGGGAGATCCCGCGAAACAGCAGGCTCAGGATGACGCCGGAGTTTCCGCGCGCGGCCCGCAGAAGAGCGGAGGCCACACAGTCGGCGGCGGCGGTGACGGTGGTAAACTCGCCCTTTCTCAGCTCCACGGCGGCCTTCTCCATGGTAAGCCCCATGTTCGTGCCGGTGTCGCCGTCCGGGACGGGGAAGACGTTCAGGTCGTTGATGACCTGCATGTTGGCTTGCAGCGCGGCGTAGGCACACAGGATGCTCTCCTTGAAGGCCGCGGCGTTTATCATATCTCTCAAGTGATTAACCCTCTCTTTGCCTTATCCGATGATCGTGTCGATGTAGACGTCGACACGGCGGACGGGTACGCCCGCGGATTTGGAGAGCTTGTAGCTGACCTCATTCATAATGCTGTTGGCGACAGCGCTCATGTTGACGCCGTGATCCACGCCGATGTGCAGCTCCAGCGAAATGGCGCCGTCGTCGTCAAAATGCACGGTGACGCCCTTGGACATGGACTCCCGGCGCAGAAGCTGCCAGGCGCCGCCGTCCTTGCTGCGTCCGATCATGCCCTTGACGCCGAAGCAGCTCGTCGCCGCAACACCGGCAAGGTAAGTCAAAACCTCGCTTGTGATGCTGATCGTTCCCTTTTCGTTGGTGATGTTGACCATAGGGGCGCCCCCTCTCCTGATTTCCGGTCATGCGCGCACAGCCGCGCAAACCGGTTAAATATTATACTATGGAAACGTGGAAAAGACAAGGCTTTTATTTTAGTGTGGAGTTTGAAGAGTGGAGAGTGGAGTTGCGGTGTCCGCTTCGCGGACAGATCATACTTGACTCCCCGGCTGAACGGTGTGAGTGAACATTAAAGAGCCTGTTTCAATTGCGGCGAAGCCGCTCCATAACTCCACACTCCACACTCCACACTCCACACTTCGCTCTCACTCGTCCAGCTTGAGCACCGCCAGAAACGCCTCGGTCGGGATGGACACCGTGCCGAGCTGGCGCATCTTCTTCTTGCCCTCTTTCTGCTTTTCGAGCAGCTTCTTCTTTCTCGTGATGTCGCCGCCGTAGCACTTGGCCAGCACGTCCTTGCGCATGGCCCGGACAGTCTCGCGGGCGATGATCTTGCCGCCGATGGCCGCCTGGATGGGCACCTCAAAGAGCTGGCGCGGGATGTTGTCCTTGAGCTTTTCGCAGAGCTTTCTCGCGCGGCCGTAGGCTTTTTCGCGGTGGGCGATAAAGCTCAGCGCGTCCACCTGGTCGCCGTTTAACAGCATGTCCACCTTCACAAGGTCGGAAATTTTGTACTCCGACAGCTCGTAGTCCAGCGAGGCATAGCCCTTGGTCCGGGCCTTGAGCGTGTCGAAGAAATCGTAGATGATCTCATTGAGCGGCATCTCATAGTGCAGCTCTACCAGCCGCTGGTCGAGGTAGGTCATGTTCTTGTACTCGCCGCGCCGGTCCTGGCACAGCGGCATGATATTGCCGACAAACTCGTTCGGGGTGATGATCGAGACCTTGACATAGGGCTCATACGCCTCGGCGATGGAGGCCACGTCCGGATAGTTGTGGGGGTTATCGACCATGACGACGCTGCCGTCGGTCTTGACTACCTTATAAATAACGGATGGCAGGGTGGTGACGAGCTCGAGATCGAACTCGCGCTCGAGGCGTTCCTGGATGATCTCCATGTGGAGCATACCCAAAAAGCCGCAGCGGAAGCCAAAGCCCAGGGCGACGGAGCTCTCCGGCTCGTAGGAGAGGGAGGCGTCGTTGAGCTTGAGCTTGTCCAGCGCGTCGCGCAGGTCGGGGTACTTGGAGCCGTCCTCGGTGTAAATGCCGCAGAACACCATGGGCCGCGCCGGGCGGTAGCCGGGCAGGGCCTCGGAGGCGGGATTGAGAGCATCGGTCACGGTGTCGCCCACCTGGGTGTCGGCCACGTTCTTGATGCTCGCGGTGAAGTAGCCCACGTCGCCGGCGGCCAGCTCCTCGCAGGGCTCAAGGCCGATGGGGCGCAGGTGTCCGACCTCCACGACCTTGTATCGCGCGCCGGTGCCCATGAGCTTGATCTCGCTGTCCTGGCGGATCGTGCCGTCAAAGAGGCGCATGAAGACGATGACGCCGCGGTAGTTGTCGTACTGGCTGTCAAAAATCAGGGCCTTGAGCGGGGCCGTCGGATCGCCCGTCGGTGCGGGGATGTTGGCCACCACGTCCTCAAGCACGGCGTCAATGTTGATGCCGGCCTTGGCGCTGATCTCTGGCGCGTCCATCGCGGGCAGACCGATGATCTCCTCAATCTCCTCCTTGACGCGCTTCGGGTCGGCGGCGGGCAGGTCAATCTTGTTGACCACGGGCAAAATCTCCAGGTTGTTGTCGAGGGCCAGATAGGTGTTGGACAGGGTCTGGGCCTCCACGCCCTGGGAGGCGTCCACCACCAGCACCGCGCCTTCGCAGGCGGCGAGAGACCTTGAGACCTCATAGTTAAAGTCCACATGGCCCGGGGTGTCGATCAGGTTGAGCGTGTAGCTCTCCCCGTCGCCGGCCTTATAGTTGAGACCCACGGCGCGGGCCTTGATGGTGATGCCGCGCTCGCGCTCGAGCTCCATGTTGTCGAGGATCTGATCCTCCATGATGCGCTCCTCCACCGCGCCGCACTTCTCAATGAGACGGTCGGAGAGAGTGGACTTGCCGTGGTCGATATGGGCGATGATGGAGAAATTGCGGATGTTTTCCTGTTTGATCATGCGCCGTGCTCCTTTCCCGCAAATTCGCCGAGGGCGGCGCGCGCCCCCAGAATGAGCTCCTGCACGCGGTCCAGATACTCCGCCGCGGTGTCGGCGGCGCTCCGGGCGGCGTCGGGCCTGTCGCTGCGGCCCAGCAGATAGTCGGCGCTCACGCCGTAGTAGTCGCAGGCGCGGCAGACGAAGCCGAGTCCCGGCTCGCGCGCGCCGTTTTCATAGTGGCTCAGCAGCGCCTGGCTGATGCCGAGCTCGGCCGCCGCCGTGCGCTGGTTGATGCTCCGCTCCTTCCGCAGGGAGGAGAGAATTTCGGGAAAGCTCCTGTCCATGGTCGTCGCCCCTTGTTTTTGATAACAGTCTGTATATTATATCTGTACGCCCTCACTTTGTAAAGTACAAATATCTGAATTGACGAACTGCCGAAAACTGTACCCTTGCCCTTGCAATCGGGCGGCGTTCGTGGTATTCTTTTTCTGTTAAACCAGGTATGCAAAAAACTAAAAAAATATTTCCGGAGGTCAATTCCATGTTTGAAAAGCTGATTGAGATCCTGAAAGCCAATCCCCGCAAGATCGTCTTCCCCGAGGGCACCGACGCCCGCATCCTTGAGGCCGCCGCGCGCCTGAAGAAGGACGGCTTCCTCACCCCCGTGCTCATCGGCAATGTCGATGAGGTCAAGGCCGCGGCCGCAAAGGGCGGCTTCGACATCGAGGGTCTGGAGATCATCGACCCCGAGACCTACCCCGATATGGACAAGTTTGTCGACGATTTCGTCGCGCTGCGCAAGGGCAAGGCCACCGCGGAGGACGCCCGCGCCATGCTCCTCAAGTCCAACTACTTCGGCACCATGCTCGTCAAGGAGGGTCTGGCCGACTCCCTGCTCGGCGGCGCGACCTACTCCACCGCCGACACCGTGCGCCCCGCGCTCCAGCTCATCAAGACCAAGAAGGGCTCCAACCTCGTCTCCTCCTGCTTCATTCTGGCCCGCGGCGACGAGATGATCGCCATGGGCGACTGCGCCATCAACATCTCCTATGAGGACAAGAAGGACAAGGAGGGCAACGTCGTCCTGACCGCCGCCCAGCAGGTGGCCGAGGTCGCCGTCGAGACCGCACGCACCGCGAAGGTCTTCGGCATCGACCCGAAGATCGCCATGCTGTCCTTCTCCACCAAGGGCTCCGGCAAGGGCCCCGGCCCCGAGCTGATGCGCAACGCCACCGCCGTTGTCAAGGAGACCCATCCGGAGCTCGCCTGCGACGGTGAGATGCAGTTCGACGCCGCCGTCTCCCCCACGGTCGGCCAGCTCAAGTTCCCCGGCAGCTCCGTCGCCGGTTACGCCAACACCTTCATCTTCCCCGAGATCCAGTCCGGCAATATCGGCTACAAGATCGCCCAGCGTCTCGGCGGCTACGAGGCCTACGGCCCCATTCTGCAGGGCCTGAACGCCCCCATCAACGACCTCTCCCGCGGCTGCAACGCCGAAGAAGTCTATAAGATGAGCCTCATCACCGCGGCGCTCGTCTGAGTCCGTTCAACACACGAAGGGCTGCGAAGGTCTATCTTTCGCAGCCCCGTTTTTTCAGAGTGGAGAGTGAAGAGTGAAGAGTGAAGTTATGGTGTCCCCTTCGGGGACGATCATAATTATAAATTGCGCCGAAGGCGCTCCTTAACTCCACTCTTCACACTCCACACTCTAAGCCGGGAGGCGATCTGTTGACCGAACGCGAAACCTATATGTCCCTCGCCCTTGAGCTTGCCCGGGAGGCGGCGACGCACGGCGAGGTGCCGGTCGGGGCCGTCGTGGTCGACGGCGCGGGCCGCGTCATCGGCAGGGGGCGCAACCGGCGCGAGGAGAGCGGCGACGCCACCGCCCACGCGGAGCTCGAGGCCATCCGCGAGGCCTGCCGCAGTCTCGGCGGCTGGCGGCTCGAGGGCTGCGCGCTCTATGTCACGCTCGAGCCCTGCCCTATGTGCGCCGGGGCTATCATCAATTCCCGTGTCCCGACCGTTGTCTTCGGCGCGCGGGAAAGCCTCTCCGGGTCCTGCGGCAGCGTCATCGACCTCTTTGCCGAGCGCTACGGCCACCGCCCGGCAGTCTATCCGGGCGTTCTGCGCGAGGACTGCGCCGAACTGCTGAGAGACTTTTTTAAAGATAAACGATAAACGTGCCCGACGGTTTTGCAAATTGTCAGCAAACCGTAACGGGCACGTTTCATGTCCGTCATTTTTTGCAGTTTTGCACATTTCCTCTTGCAAAATTTGCGCATTTCCTGTAAACTTTTATAAGTATTAACATCTGTTCTGTTCCCCCGTACTTTTACTTTTCTGGAGGAATTGCCATGAAACCCGAACTGGAAAGAAAGTTCAGCAAGTTTGATGTGGTTCTGATTCTGGCGCTCGTGGCGGTGCTGCTCATCAACATCGTCGTCGTCAAGAATCTCCGTGACCCCGCGCTCAAGGGCGTACCCAAGACCGCCGTCACCGTCACCGGAACCGGCACGGGCAAGGTCGGCGACGTGGTCGTCGAAGTCACCTGCGACGCCGACAAAATCTATCTTGTCCGTGTGCAGGAGCACACCGAGACCGAGGGCATCGGCACCCTGGCCGTGGACGCGATCCCCGGCGCCATCGTCGAGGCAAACTCCGTCGCGGTGGACGACGTAGCCTCCGCCACGGTGACAAGCGGCGCCATCAAGGCCGCCGTCTGCGAGGCGCTGACGAGCGCGGGCTTTGACCCGGCGCACTTCGGCTATGTCGAGCCGACGCCCGAACCCACGCCGGAGCCCACTCCCGAGCCCAAGGCCGCCGAAGACGGCAAGAAGACCGCGAGCGGCAAGGGCCAGGGCATCGACGGCGACGTCGTTGTCGAGGTCACCGCCGACGAGGGCACTATCTACGAAGTCGTTGTCACCCAGCAGAACGAGACCCCGGGCATCGGCTCCGTGGCGGTTGAGAAGCTGCCCGGCGCGATCGTCGAGGCAAACTCCATCGAGGTCGACGGCATCACCGGCGCGACGGTCACCACGACCGCCATCAAGACCGCCGTCACCGAGGCCCTGACCAGCATGGGCTTTGATCCCGCAAGCTACCAGGGCGCTGCCGCCGCGGCCCCCGCTGACGTGCAGACCGCGAGCGGCAAAGGCACCGGCATCGACGGCGACGTCGTTGTCGAGGTCAAGGCCGACGCGAACACCATCTATGAGGTCACCGTGACCCAGCAGAACGAGACCCCGGGTATCGGCTCCGTGGCGGTTGAGAAGCTGCCCGGCGCGATCGTCGAAGCAAACTCCATCGAGGTCGACGGCATCACCGGCGCGACGGTCACCAGCACGGCCATCAAGACCGCCGTCACCGAGGCCCTGACCAGCATGGGCTTTGATCCCGCAAGCTACCAGGGCGCTGTCGCTTCTGAGGCTGCCCCCAAGGAGAAGGAAGCCGTCGAGCTTGACTGCGACGTGGTCGTGGTCGGCGCGGGCGGCGCTGGCTTGACGGCCTCCGTCATGGCGACGCAGCAGGGCATGGACGTCATCCTGCTTGAGAAGATGCCCTTCGTCGGCGGCAACAGCCTGCGCGCCGAGGGCGGCATGAACGCGGCGGACACCAAGGTTCAGGCCGAGCTCGGCCTCGAGGGCAACACCGTGGACAACTTTGTCGACGATACCCTGCGCCTGGGCCATGACCTCGCCAATCCCGATCTGGTCCGCACCCTGGCCGAGAACAGCGCCGAGGCGGTCGACTGGCTCTTCTCCATCGACGCCCCGCTGAGCAAGGTCAAGGCCACCGGCGGCACCCAGCACCAGTACCTGCACCAGCCCGCTGACGGCCAGGCCGTCGGCAGCTACCTCGTCGCGAAGCTCTCCGCCAAGGCGGAGGAGCTCGGCATCGACGTGCGCGTGAACACCAAGGCCACCGAGATCCTGATGGAGAACGGGAAGGCCGTGGGCGTCAAGGCCGAGGACGACGATCATATCTACACCATCAAGGCCAAGTCTGTGGTCCTCGCGACCGGCGGCTTCGGCGCAAACTTCGAGCTTATGGCAAGCTACGATCCCTCTCTTGCCAACGCCGTCACCACGAACCATGCGGGCGCCCAGGGCGACGGCATTGCGATGGCCCAGGCGGTCGGGGCGGACACCGTGGACATGGAGCAGATCCAGCTCCACCCGACGGTCATCCAGTCCAACGGCCTGCTGGTGTCCGAGTCCCTGCGCAGCTACGGCGCGGTGATCGTGAACACCGAGGGCAAGCGCTTTGTGAACGACCTGGCGGGCCGCGACGTGGTCTCCCAGGCGGAGCTCAAGCAGCCGGACGGCTACTGCTACATCGTCTTTGATCAGAACCTGGTGGATCACCTGGCCCTGACAAAGAAGTTCATCGACGGCGGCTACACGCTGACCGGCGAGACCTATGAGGAACTGGCGAAGGCCATGGGCCTCGAGGGCGAGGCTGTCCAGAACTTCGTCGACACGATGAACAAGTGGAACGAGTCCGTTGAGAAGGGCGAGGACGCTGACTTCGGCCGAAACAACGGCATGGAGAAGCTGGACACCGCTCCGTTCTACGCGATCAAAATCGCCCCGGGCATCCACCACACCATGGGCGGCATCAAGATCGACACAAAGGCCGAGGTCATTGACACCGACGGCAACGTAATCCCGGGCCTGTTTGCCTGCGGCGAGACCACGGGCGGCATCCACGGCGGCAACCGCGTGGGCGGCAACGCTGTGTGCGACTTCATCGTCTTCGGCCGCATCGCCGGCCAGAGCGCCACCGACTTTGCCAAGCCTGCCCCCAAGGCGGCGCTGCCCGAGGCCGTCACCGGTGAGGACGGCAAAGTCACCGCCTACGGCAGAAGCCTCGGCAAGGTGGGCGACGTGACGGTCGAGGTCGTGGCCGACGCCGACACCATCTATTCCGTCACCGTCACCGAGCAGAATGAGACCCCGTCCATCGGCACGCGCGCCGTGGACGAGATCCCGGCCGCCATCGTCGCGGCCAACTCCGTGGACGTCGACGCCGTCTCCGGCGCGACGATCACCTCCGACGCGATCCGCGCCGCAGCCGCCTGGGCCCTGCGCGAAACACCCTTCGGCAAGACCGAAGAGCCTGAAGCTCCCGCCCCCGCCGAAGAGCCCGAGGTCCTTGAGCCGGGTGAGCCCGTGCGCACCACCGGCCGCAGCATCGGCAAAAATGGCGACGTGGCGGTGGAGGTCCTCGCCGACCGCAACACCATCTATGAGGTCAACGTGATCGAGCAAAACGAGACCAAGGGCGTCGGCTCCGTCGCTGTGGATTGGCTGCCGGGCCGCATTGTGGAGGCAAACTCCATTGACGTGGACGGCGTCTCCGGCGCAACCATCACCTCCGACGCGATCAAGGCCGCCGTCGCCTGGGCCCTCCGGAACGACCCCGCCCACGCCTTTACCGAGACGCCCGCGGCGGTTGAAGAGGCAGCCCCTGCGGAAGAGACTCCCGCTGAGGAAGCCGAGCCTGACGAGCCAGAGATCGTCCAGGTGACGGTGGACGGCCGCAACGGCCCCATCGTGCTTGAGGTCACCGTGGACGGCGACGCCATCACTGACGTACAGGTACTCGAGCACAGCGAGACCGTGGGCGTCGGCGCGGTGGCGGTCGAGTGGCTGCCAGGCCGCATCGTCGAGGCGGGCTCCGCCAACGTGGACGGCGTCTCCGGCGCGACCATTACCTCCGACGCGATCAAGACCGCCGTCGAGGCCGCTGTTGATGTTGCAAAGAACGGTTACCCCGAAGGCCCTGTCATTGTGCAGATCACGGCCGACGGCAAGAACGGCCCCATCGTGCTTGAGGTCATGGTGGAGGACGGCGTCGTCACCGACGTGAAGGTACTCGAGCACAGCGAGACCGTGGGCGTCGGCGCGGTGGCGGTCGAGTGGCTGCCTGGGCGCATCGTCGAGGCGGGCTCCCCCGATGTGGACGGCGTCTCCGGCGCGACGATCACCTCCGACGCGATCAAGACCGCCGTCGCTCAGGCGCTGGACATGGCCGCGTAAGAAATACTTGATTTCGACTCCCGACAGCGTAAAAAGCTGTCGGGAGTTTTTCAGTTTTGGAAGCATTCTCAATTGACGCTGAGAGTCTGAGATGATATAATTTTCACAGTGTTATTGAAGGGGATTCAACCTTTGGTAAACGGAAATTTTTGAACAGGAGGCACAGTATGAAGAAAGCATTGTCCATTTTCCTCGCTGTCATGATGCTCATGACGCTGGTCGTCCCGGCTTATGCCGACGCCCAGACCGCAACCGGCAAGGGCCAGGGCATCGACGGCGACGTGGTCGTCGAGGTCAAGGCCGACGAGACCACTATCTATGAGGTCAACGTCCTCGAGCAGAACGAGACCCCCGGCATCGGCTCCGTGGCCGTTGAGAAGCTGCCCGGCGCGATGGTAGCGGGCAACACCGTCGAGGTCGACGCCATCACCGGCGCGACCGTCACCAGCACCGCCATCAAGACCGCCGTCACCGAGGCCCTGACCAGCATGGGCTTTGATCCCGCAAGCTACCAGGGCGCGGCCGCTGCCGACGCGGCTCCCGCCGAGAAGGCCGAAGAGACCCTTGACTGCGACGTCGTGGTCATCGGCGCGGGCGGCGCGGGCATGACCGCTGCCATCACCGCCGCTGACGAGGGCGTAGAGGTCATCGTGCTTGAGAGCACCGCCATGCCCGGCGGCAACTCCGTCCGCTCCACCGGCGGCATGAACGCCGGCCCCACCGAGTGGCGCAACCAGAACGAGTTCAAAGAGGGCGCGGGCGTCGAAGCCACCCTCAAGAAGGTCGCCAACTTCCCCGATAACGAGCGCATCCAGGAGCTGGGCGCGATCGTCGCCGAGCAGTGGGCCGCCTACCAGGCCGATCCCCAGGGCTACTTTGACACCGCCGAGCTCTTCCAGCTCGATACCCTGATCGGCGGCGGCGGAAAGAACGATCCCAGCCTCGTCAAGAAGCTGGTCGAGTCCAGCGTCGACGCCATCGCATGGCTTGATTCCCTCGATCCCGCCGTCATCCTCCACAACGTGGCCGCCTTCGGCGGTGCGTCCGTCAAGCGTATCCACCGCCCGGTCAACGACGAGGGCAAGGTCGTCTCTGTCGGCGCTTACGTTGTCCCCCTGCTCCAGCAGAACCTTGAAAACCGCGGCATCAAGCTCATGACCGACACCCCCGCTACCGAGATCCTGGTCAATGAGCACGGCGCGGTCTGCGGCGTTAAGGCCGAGGGCCCGGACGCCAACTACACCATCAACGCCAAGGCGGTCGTCATCGCCTCCGGCGGCTTCGGCGCGAACAACGACATGATCAAGGCCGTC
>ONPN01000017.1 GCA_900319695.1 uncultured Eubacteriales bacterium | reverse complement strand
GCGCTGCAAAAAAGGTTGGAAAACTGAATACTCAAAAAGGCCGGCGCTGATCATGCGTCGGCTTTTTTCGTGGGACGGGTAATTATTGTGCGCTTACGGCGTTTCTGATTTTTTGTGACAAAATGGAAACAAAGCCTTGCGTATGGGGATTCCGTGTGATAAAATAACCATGGATTCTTGTGTCGTCGGATGTACGTCCGGCAGAAGGAACGGATTATGGGCACAGCAGCGCAGAGAAAACTGAATAACCATGGAATGGCCTGGATTTTCGCGATCATGCTGGTCCTGATCGTGATCCTTTCCATCACCGCTATGATCCCTACCTATAAAAAATACCAGGAACAGGGCAAGCGCGTGGCCTGCGCGACCGCGCTGGATACGGCGCGGCGTCAGCTCGCCTCCAACTACATGCTCAACGGCTTTGAGAATGACTCCGCCGATAAGGCGAAGGAGTTCGTCACCTACGTTATGAACGGCTGGGACGATCTCTGCCCCGACGGCGGCAGCGTCTACATTGTCCCCAAGGAGAACAGCCCCCTGGACTGGGAGATCATCTGCGGTCTGCACTGCTCCGACAGCAAGCTGCGCACCCGCCTCAACTCCTACAACGTGCGCGAGCAGTTGAAAGAGGCCCTGCTGCGCAGGCAGAATGAGGGCAATCCCTACCCGGAGACCCTGCCCTTTACCCTGCACGGCAAAGCGTATGAGGCCCATCTGGTGGACGCGCCCACCAATTTCAAGCGCGGCACAAGGCTGACCGAAGACGTCGAGGGCATCGTCGCCTTCTATTCCCTCGTCGGACACAGTGACTTCGGCGCGGACTCCGGCATGAAGGAGGGCGCGCTCTGGTACTTCTCCTTCGCGGATGAGGATCACTGCGCCAACTGGACTTACCACGACGAGTGGACCGGCGACAGCTACCGTGGCGTGACCGGGACGTCTTATCAGTATGCCTCCGATTTGGCAATTCAGAAATAAGTAAAGGGGGAGAGCTTTGTCGATCTGGATGAATCGGGGATTGCTCCTCTACTGCGGCGCCGTAGCCGTCATACTCGGCGCGGTGTTCGGCTCTTTCCTCAACTGCGCCGCCTGGCGCATCGCCCACGGGGAGAGCTTTCTGCGGGGTCACAGCCGCTGTCCGTCCTGCGGCCATGAGCTGGGCGCGAGGGACCTCGTGCCGGTATTGAGCTGGGTGTTCCAGCGTGGACGCTGCCGCTACTGCGGGGTGAAGATCTCTGTGCGCTACCCGCTGACGGAGCTGGCCTTCGCGCTTTTGACGCTGCTGTGTCTGCTGCGCTTCGATCTGAGCGTGCTGTGCCTGCGCAACTGGATTTTCCTCTGCTGTCTTTTCTGCCTGTCGCTGGTGGATCTGGACTCCTACACCATCCCGGACGGCAGCCTGCTGATCGCGGCGGGCGTATGGCTCGCGGCGCTGCCCTTCCTGAAGCCGACGTGGGGCGAGATCCTCCGCGCCGTGCTCGCCGGGCTCGCCTTCGGCGGGGGACTGCTGCTGCTGTCGCTCGTGATGGACAAGGTCTTAAAGAGAGAAAGCCTCGGCGGGGGAGACGTCAAGCTCTTCGCGGTGGTGGGGCTCTACCTCGGCTTCGTGGGCACGCTTTTCTGCATGATGCTCTCCTGCGTGCTGGGGCTGATCTTCGCGGCCGCCCGGAACAGGGGCGGCGAAAAGGGGAAGGCCATCCCCTTCGGACCCGCGATCTCACTGGCCGCAGCGCTGACGCTGCTGTACGGCGACGGCGCGATCCAATGGTATTTGAGCCTTCTCGGGCTATGATTGAAAGAATGTAATATATGGAAGTCGGGTGAAACGAATGGCAAAAACGATCCTGGGCATTGATATAGGCTATGACAGCCTGAAGCTGGCGGTGGTCAGCGGCAGGCAGGTCCGCAAGACCGCCGTCGTCCCCATGCCCCAGAACCTGATCCGTGAGGGGCGTGTGGTCTCAACGGAGACCATGGGCGAATTGATTCGGCGGACCATGAAGGAGCACGGCATCCGCTGCGGCCGGGCTGCGCTGGCTCTGCCAAACGAGACGGTGTTTATCCGCGCCGTCACCATGCCGCAGATGTCGGTGGATCAGCTCAACTATAACCTGCCCTTTGAGTTTCGGGACTATATCACGGACGAGCTGAAGGACTACCTCTTTGACTACGCCGTCGTCTCCAACGGAGAGGAAAAGAAGGCGGAGGAAGAGAAAAGCACGGAGGAGGACAGCGAGGAGAGCGGCGGCCCCGTCATGGAGCTGATGGCGGTGGCGGCGCCCAAAGCCCTGCTCGAGGAGTCCAGAGAGACCATGCACCGCGCGGGACTCAAGCTGGTCAAGGCCGCCCCGACGGTCTGCGCTTTTCAGACGCTGATCCGCGCCAACACCCCCAAGGGGGAGGAGAGCCAGCAGGAGTACTGCATTCTCGATCTGGGCTATCAGTCGATCCGCATGTATATGTTCCGGGGCGACCGGCACATGGTCACGCGCGTGCTGGAAATCGGTATGAGCAGCCTGGATCAGGTGATTTCCGAGGTCTATTCCGTGGACGTGCATCTGGCGCACACCTATCTTCTGAATAATTACGAGGATTGCCAGAGCAAGGAATACTGCATGAACGCCTACGGCAGCATCACAGTGGAGCTGATGCGGGCACTGAACTTCTACCGTTTCAGCAATCCCGACAGCCACCTGGAGGATATCTGGGTCTGCGGCGGCGGGGCCTGTATCAAGCCCCTGCAGCAGAGTATCGCGGAAACGCTGGATCTGCATATCCATACAGCAAGCGAGCTGATCCCCGGCGGCGCGTCGGTCGAAGAGGATTACGCGCTGCTCCAGGCGATCGGCATCGCGATGGAATAGGCGGGAGGTGTTGAATATGGCTGTCGCCGTAAAGAACAGCAAGAAAAAAGGCAATGTCAAACGTCGGCAGATGCCCACAAAGCGCTCCATCAACCTGGCTGTGCTGAGTGAAAAGAAGACGCATTTTGGCCTTTTGATTCCCGGAATCCTTTTGATCCTGGTCGTCGCCGCCGCGTTCAGCAAGTTCCTGGTCATCGACAGACTGGCTGAGGTCGACGCGGCACGGGCTGAGGTGGTTCGGCTCCAGACAAAGATCGACCAGGGCTATGAGGAGCTGGCAGGCTTTGACGATCTGGCAGACCTCTATGCCCACTACACCTATTCCGGTTTTACCCAGGAGGAGCTCAACCGCAGCGACCGTGTTGAGGTGCTGAGACTGATCCGCTCCGTGGTTCTGCCGCGCACGGAGGTCAGCTCCTGGACACTCAGCGGAAATACCCTCACCATCAATCTCAATGGCGAGACGCTGCAGGACATCAACCTTCTGGTGCAGCAGCTTGAGGCGGAGGACATCGTGGACTTCTGCACGGTAAACACCGCCAATACCAAGGATAACGCACGCCTTGTTCTGACAGAGAACCTTGGGCCTGTGAAGGCGCGCGTGATGGCCTATCTCAATGCCGGGACGGAGGTGGATAACGGATGAAAGCGCTCAGCCGCGACTTTACAGCAAAAGAAAGGCTGCTCCTGCTCCTGCTCGGTCTGATCCTGGTGGGGCTTGCGTACTACCAGTTTGTGGACAGACCTGTGCGTGAAGCGCTGGACATCGCCCACGCCGAGGCAGAATCCCTGACGGTGGAACTCCAGACGGTGGAGGCCAAGCTCGCAAGGATGCGCCGTATGCGCAGCGAGATGGAGGACGTCACCGCCGGCGGCACCGCCAGCGAAATGGGCAGCTACAACAACAGCAAGGCGGAAATCGCCATCCTCAACGACATTCTGCAGGACGCGCTGGAATACACCATCACCTTCGCCAACGTGACGCGCGACGGCGATCAGATCCGCCGCAACTTCACCCTGCAGTTCACAACCGACAGCTATGAGACCATGGAATATATGCTCAGCGCCCTGTCGGAGAGTCACTACCGCTGCCTGATCGGCGATCTGCGCTGCAACGCAGCCAAAAACGAAGACCTTATGAAGGGCATCATCACCGTCAACGCCACGGCCACCTTCTATGAGACCATGGTCGGCGGCACGCCGGACGCCGGACTTCCCGAGAGCAAGCCCGCCGCGTAACAGGGGCGTACAATTGAATCCGAAATTGACAGCGATACCTGCCGACGGCGGGTATCGCTATCTTTTGTTTGACATTGTTCGTGTAACGGTATAAAATTTCTTCATTCTGTATTCCGAGCGAAGGAGAGAGGACACTTGCTGTTTAACTCCGGAAAATATGTGATTTTCCTGCCCGTTGTCGTGCTGATGTACTATCTGCTGCCGGCGCGGGCGAAAAAGCTGTGGCTGCTCGCCGCAAGCTATTATTTCTATATGTGCTGGAACGCGAAGTACGCGCTGCTGATTTTTGCCTCCACCCTCATCACCTGGCTCAGCGGCCTGGGACTGGATCGGGTGCGGGAGGACGACGGAGACGCCGCGCGCCGGGAGAGGCTCAAAAAGCTGATCGTCGCGCTGAGCTTTGTCACAAACCTCGGCATCCTCTTCTATTTTAAGTATTTCAACTTTGCGCTGGATCTGCTGCAGAGCGCCCTTGCACGCCTGCACATCACGCTCAGCGTGCCGGTTTTCGACATCCTGCTGCCCGTCGGCATCTCCTTCTACACCTTCCAGGCTCTCGGCTACACCATGGACGTGTACCGCGAGCAGATTCCGGCCGAGAGGAATTTCTTCACCTACGCGCTCTTCGTCTCCTTCTTCCCCCAGCTTGTCGCGGGCCCCATCGAGCGCTCCGGAAACCTGCTCGGTCAGATCTCCGTGCCGCATAAATTCAAATACGACAACCTGCGTGAGGGCCTGCTCATCATGCTGTGGGGCTACTTTTTGAAGCTCGTGATCGCCGACCGCATTGCGCTCTTTGTCGACGCGGTCTACGGCGCGCGCTACCTGTACCCCGGGGCGTATCTGGCGCTCGCGTCCATCCTGTTTCCCATCCAGGTCTACTGCGACTTCTACGGCTATTCCACCATCGCCATGGGCAGCGCGAAACTGCTGGGCATCGAGCTGATGGAGAACTTCAAATCGCCCTTCCTCTCCACCTCGATCGCGGACTTCTGGCGCAACTGGCATGTGTCGCTCACCTCCTGGTTCAAGGACTATCTCTATATCCCCCTGGGCGGCAGCCGGAAGGGGAAGCTCAGAAAGCAGATCAACCGCATGATCGTCTTCCTGGTCAGCGGCCTGTGGCACGGGGCGAATCTGACCTATGTGGTCTGGGGCGGCCTCAACGGCGTGTATCAGGTGGTCGGGGAGCTGCTGATGCCCCTGCGGCTGAAGCTCTCAAAGCTCCTGCACATCGACCGGAGCTCCCTGGGCGTAAAGCTCGTCCAGATCTCGGTGACCTTCCTGCTCTTCGCGTTCTCCATGATCTTCTTCCGCTCAAGTACGGTGGGGGAGGGCCTCGCCGTTATCAGCAGCATCCTCCATGTGCGCAACCCCTGGGTCCTGGTGGACGGCTCGCTCTTTATCCGCGAGTACGACAGCGCCATGGTCCTGCCCATGACCTTCTTCCTGGGCGCGCTGCTGTTCTCCGACATCTGCAAGCAGCGCGGGATCGCCGTGCGCAAGGTGATCCTGCGGCAGGACGCCTGGTTCCGCTGGCTGGTCTTCGCGCTCTCGACCGCCGTGATCCTGCTCTTCGGCGTGTGGGGCCCCGGCTTCAGCGAGGCAAATTTCATCTATTTCCAATTTTAAGGAGGGCGGGCCTGACAGATGCAAACCTGGAAACGGATTTTGAGCTGCCTCGCCGCGCTCTGCCTGACGCTGGCGCTGCTGGGGGGGCTCACCTGGCTGACACAGAAAAAGGACAGCTACGCCAAGCACGCGGAGTTCTTTGAGCAGAAGGCCGATTACGACGTGTTCTTCATCGGCTCCAGCCGCATGATGAACGGCGTGTTCCCCATGGAGCTCTGGGAAAAGCGCGGCATTGTCTCCTACAACCTGGCGCAGGCCGGACACCCGACCCCCGCCTATTACTGGATCATGCGCCTGGCCCTGGACTACAAGCAGCCGAAGCTCATGGTCATCGACTGCTACGGCATGCAGATGGACGTGAAAACCACCGCGGTCTTCGGCCTCATGCATATCTCCATGGACAGCTTCCCGCTGAGTCTCAACAAGATCCGCGCGGCGTACGATATGCTGGACGACCCCTATATCGGGGAGGAGTACAACGAGGGGGAGAGGCGCAGCGCCGTCAACCTGCTCTGGACTTTCCCGGTCTTCCACTCGCGCTGGAGCCAGCTCACGGAGGAGGACTTCCGACCGAAAAAGAACATGACCCGCGGGGCCATCGCCAACAACGAGCTGTTCTGGGGCGAGTTCGTCCCCGACGACAGCGAGATGGGCAAGGTCACCGAGACCGTCAGCATGGACTATCTGCGCCGCGCCATCGAGGAGTGTCAAAGCCGCGGCATTGAGGTGCTGCTGACCTACATCCCCCTCTTTGCCGACGCAAAGCAGCAGGCCATGGCCGACTACGCGGGGAAGATCGCGGCGGAGTACGGGGTGGACGACATCAATTTCTTCGATCTGAACGTCGCCAATTACCATGTGGACTTTGCCGACAGCGCCGGGCATCTCAACACCGCCGGCGCGCGCAAGATCACGGATTATATCGGCGATTACATCACAGAGCACTGCGGCATCCCGGACCGCCGGGGCGAGGCCGCCTATGCCGATTGGGAGCGGGACCACGCGGTCTATGTTCAGCAGAAGGACGAGACGCTCAGAGCCTGCGGGGATCTGAGACAGTACCTGATGCTGCTCACAAGAGACAGCGTCGATATCCTCCTGCGCGTATCCGATCCCTCTCTCTACCGCGATCCGACCGTGTCGGAACTGCTCAAGGGCCTCGGCTTTGAAGAGACGCCGGATAGGGACGCAAAGCGTCTGCTCATCCGCAGCGGCGGAGAGAGCGCGGAGGTCCTGACAAGTCTGCCGGACGAGCTGGACGCCTTTGCCGATACGCTGGAGGCGGGCGGGACGGCGCTGCGCGTTCTGACCCTGCGCGATGGTGAGCTCATCGACTGCGCGGACTTTGCGTATCTCTTCGACGAAACGCGCGGCGAGCTTGTCCAGACCGGCGCGGCGCACGGCGAATAAAGACATGAAAGCGGGGGGGCGGCCCCCGCTTTTATATTGATAACAAAGCACTTGCAAGGCACGTCTTGAGCATGATATAATACATTAGTTTTTTACATATTGATTTCTTTGCCGAAGGAAGCGTCACATGGAATTTCGTGCGTTGCGGCCGGAGGATCGGGCGTGGATCACCGCCTGTCGGGACACGCGGGTGCATCCTTTTACCTCCCTCTCTTTCCCGTCGCTCTTTGCCTGGACGGCGGAATACGGGCTGACGGCCGCGGGAGACAGCGACTTCTTTGTGATCCGCAGCGAGCATGACGGCGCGTATTACTGCCCCTGCGGCGACGAGGGCAAATGCCGCGCCTTTCTCGACAGCCTGACGGGAGGCGCAAAGCTCGTCTATCTGACGAAGGAGCAGGCGGATGAGCTCGCCGGGCGCGGCTGGCTCGTCCGGCACAGGGCCGATCTGAGCGAGTACATCCTCTCCACCGCGGCCGAGGCGCTGCGGGAGGGGCATGTCTCCAAGAGCTTTCGGGACAAGTGCCGCCATTTCAAAAAACAGTTTTCATACAGTGTGCGGCCTGTCGGTGCGGCGGAAATGCCGATCCTGCGCCGCTCCCTCCTGGCCCTCTGGGACGATCCGAAGGAGAGAAACTTTGGGGATTACAGCGTTCTCCACCGGGAGATCGAACACTTTGACCGTCTCGGGCTGCGCGGTCTTCTGATGGAGACGGCGGAGGGGGAGCACGCCTTTGTCCTGGGGTATGAGAACACGGCGGACTGCTTCACCGTGACCATCGGCAAACACAGCCCGGGCCTGCCGACGGAGACCTCCATGGTCATCGTGCACGAGCTGGCCCGCACGCTGGATGGGGAGTACCCTTATCTGAATCTGGAGGAGGATCTCGGCCTGGAGGGGCTGCGCCGCGCCAAGGAGCTGTACAGCCCGGTCGACCGCCTGGAAGTGTATGAGGCAAGCAAGCCGTAATGGATAAGCACTATATCTGCCGCAGGATGTTTTTACAGGTGCTGCGGCCCTCACTGATCGCCGCGCTGGCGATGGCTCTGGCCAACATGGCGGACGCGGTGGTCGTCGGCAATCGCCTGGGAGAGAGCGGCCTTGCGGCCATCGGCGTGGTGACGCCGCTGTACATGATCTATAACGTCGCAGGCTTTGCGTTTTCCACGGGCGGCTGTGTGACGCACAGCCGACTCACAGCGGACGGAAGGGATGAGGAGGCCCTTGCGCATTTTAAGCTCATGGCGCTCTGGCTGCTGGGGCTCTCCGTCATCTATGGGATCCTGGGCAATCTGCTGCTGGAGCCCATCCTGGCGCTGTGCGGCGCAGACGGGACGCATGCCGAGCTCCACCGGTTCTGCAGACAGTACGCCGGGCCGCTTCTGCTGGCCGCGCCCGTCTTCGTGATCAATCTGCTGCTTTACGATTTCGTGCGCTGCGACAACGGCGCCTTCTTCGCAACCCTCGGCTTTTCCATGGGCTGCCTGATGGATCTGACGCTCAATATCCTGTTCGTGCTGGCGCTGGGCTGGGGCGTGACCGGCTCGATCTGCGCCACGATCCTTGCGCAGATGATCAGCGTCGGGATCATGTCGATCCACTTTTTCCGCGGCAAGGGCGTCCTGACGCGCAAACGCCTGCGGGCCGTCTCGCCCGGCGCGGACAGCGCAAGGCTGGTGTTCCACTCTCTGCGCATCGGCGTCTCCTCCTCCGCGCGCTATATTTTTCAGTTCCTTTTCCTGATGATGGGCAACCGTCTTCTGCTCGAGGCGGGCAGGCGCGGCCTCATTGACGGGGAGATTTATGTCGCAATCTTTGACCTGGTGATGAACGTGTCCTACCTCGTTTACGGGATTTATCAGGCCTTTTCCGATACCATGCAGCCCCTGGCCGCCACCTTCTCCGCTGAGCACGACTGGGACGATCTGCACTATCTGCTTCTGCTCGCCCTGCGCCGGGGCCTTGCCATCGGCACACTGGCCGCGGTGCTCCTGGGCGTGCTGAACGCACCGGTGGCGCGCCTGTTCGGCGTCACCGAGACCGAGACCCTGAAGGTCTCCGCAAGGGCGGTTCCCATCTTTTGCCTGAGCACGCCCTTCGCCGGCGTCACCATTATCCTGACGGGCTTTTTCCAGTCGATCGGGAAGGAAAAGCTCGCGAGTTTTGCAACCGTATTCCGTACCCTGATCTTTTTACTGCCGACCACCTTCATGGCTGGGGTCTTTTTCCCCTTTGATTTCTGGTGGATCTTTGTCATCAGTGAGATCGGCTCTCTGACGGCGCTGCTCGCTGTGAGCCGGCGCGAAATGAGAGCGCGGAAGGATGATACGCCGGTCTACAGCGCCCTCATGGATCCGGAGCATCGGACACTGGACGGGGTGCTCCGGGGCGTCACGGCCTTCTGCGAGGCGCAGAACACGCCGCAGAAGCAGGCCGCGCTCATTGAACTGGCGGTGGAGGAGCTCTGCCTCGTCACCCAGGAGCAGGCCTTTACCGGAAGACCGGACGAGTACATCCGCCTCACTGTCGCAAAGGAGAAGGAGGGGGATTACATCATGCACATCCGCAACAGCGCCCCATATTTTAACCCCCTCGATATGCGCATGGGCAAAATGAGCAAGGACATGCAGGAAGATCTGCTCGCGTCGCTGGGCGTCATGCTGGTGCGCAGGCAGGCGAAGGATTTTCATTACCGCAACTATCAGGGCTTTAACGTGATGACGCTTGTCCTGTGAGAAAGGGGACTTGCCCATGAAGATAAAAAAGCGCCATTATTCCCTTTCTGTCAAGCTCAACGCACTGGTGATCGCGATCATCCTGGCGCTCTCCGGCGGCCTGACGGCCATCGCCTATCGGGTCAACAGCGTGCGCGTGGACCAGTATTTCAAGGCCGCCACAGCCAGCGCGGCCGGAACTGTCGCCGCTTTTGTGGACGGCGACTGGCTCGGGGACTTTTTGGATATGATAAAGTCCGACGAGTACCGGGAGCTTCGCGCCCGGGCCATTGAGGCCGGAGACGAGGAAATGATCGCCGATTACCTGAAGGAAGAGGGCTGGTACGACGCCTATACCGATATGTGCGCCACGCTCTCGCTGTACAGGGACAGACTCGGCGCGATCTATGTCTACACCGTGACCCTGGAGGAGGGCAACGGCTTCACCATCATCGACCCGGACGAGAACCTGTTTTACATCGCCACCTCCATCCCGGTCCCGCCGGAGTTTGCGAATATCCGGATGGGACAGCGCATTGAGCCGACCCTCTCGGTGACGGAGTTCGGATGGCTCTGCTCGGCTTACGAAAATGTCTTCAACAGCAGGGGAGAGCTTGTCTGTCAGGTCGGCGTGGACATCGACATGAACGAGGTCATGGCGGAGCGGCATCTGTTTTTGCTCAACATGATCGGCTTTGCCGCCGTCCTTCTGCTGTTGGCGGTGGCGGCCTGCATGGGCCTGATGCGCTGTATGGCCACAAAGCCGCTGACTATGCTCTCCGACGCCGCCGTCGGCTTTGCCGACAGCGACAGGCTGCTGTCAAAGGATGATATCATCTCACTGCCCATACGGTCCAGGGATGAAATCGGGGAGCTCTACCAGGTGATCCGCGCCATGCAGCAAAGGATCCTGGAGTATCTGGACAACCTCACCCGCGTCACCTCCGAGAAGGAGCGCATCAGCGCGGAGCTGAACATCGCCACCCGCATCCAGGCCGACATGCTGCCGCGCATCTTCCCGCCCTTTCCGGGCAGGAGCGAATTTGACATCTACGCCTCCATGACCCCCGCCAAGGAGGTGGGCGGCGACTTCTATGATTTCTTCCTGATCGACGACGACCACCTGGGACTCGTGATGGCGGACGTGTCCGGCAAGGGCGTACCGGCGGCGCTGTTCATGGTGATCGCCAAGACTCTCATCAAAAACCGCGCGCAGATGGGCGGCGGCCCGGCAGAGATCCTGCGCTATGTCAACGCCCAGCTCTGCGAGGGAAACGAAGCGGAGCTCTTTGTGACGGTATGGCTTGCCATTCTGGAAATCTCCACCGGCAAGGGCCTTGCCGCCAACGCCGGGCATGAACACCCCGTCATCCGCCGGGGCGACGCCAGGTATGAGCTTGTGGTTTATCAACACTCACCTCCCGTGGCGACTCTGGAAGATATACGCTTTCGGGAGCACAGCTTCAAGCTTCTGCCCGGCGATACGCTCTTCGTATACACCGACGGCGTGACCGAGGCCACCAACGCAAACGATGAGCTCTTTGGAACGGAAAGACTGCTGACCGCGCTCAACCGTGACCCCGCGGCTGAACCGAGGGAACAGCTGGCTGTTGTAAAACGGGAGATCGACGACTTCGTCGGAGACGCACCCCAGTTTGACGACATCACCATGATGTGTCTGCACTATACAGGACCGGAGAGGAAGAATATGAAAGAACTGACAATTGAAGCAGAAATTGAAAACCTGGACAAAGTGATCGGCTTCGTGGACGAGCAGCTCGAGGCGCTGGAATGCCCCATGAAGGCCCAGATGCAGATCGACGTGGCGGTAGAGGAAATCTTCGTCAACATCGCAAGCTACGCCTATGTGCCGGGGAAAGGCTCCGCCACGGTCTGCATGGAATGGGAGGACGACCCGAAGACGGTCAGCATCACCTTCATCGACAGAGGCGTGCCCTACGACCCCCTGAAAAAGGAGGACCCGGACGTGAGCCTTCCCGCGGCGGAACGGGCGATCGGCGGTCTCGGCATCTTCATGGTAAAGAAGAGCATGGACGAGATGACTTATGAATACAGGGATGGACAGAATGTTCTGTGCATCAGAAAGCGTCTTTGAATGAATACAGTGACAACAACCACAGACCTGCCGCGCATCGGTATTATCGGCGCGGACGAGGCCGAGATCGCGCTTTTGAAGGAGGTCTGCGCCGCAGCGGCGTGTACAAAAATCGCCGGCATGGACTTCTTTGAGGGCTGTATCGGCAATACGCCTGTCGTGATCGCCCAGTGCGGCATCGGCAAGGTGAACGCGGGGATCTGCGCCCAGATCCTGATCGGGCGCTTCGGCGCGGAGAATATCATCAACACCGGCGTCGCGGGCTCAATGAACGCCGACATCAACATCGGGGACCTTGTGATCTCCACAGACGCTGTCCAGCACGATTTCGACATCAGTCCCCTCGGCTACGGCTATGGGGAGATCCCCTATCTCGGCGTGACGGCCTTCACGGCGGATGAGGCGCTGCGCACCCTCGCTGTGAAGGCGGCGAAAAAGACAGCGCCGGAGCTCGGCGTGTTTGAAGGCCGCGTCTGCTCGGGCGACCAGTTCATCGCGGACAGCGCGCAGAAGGAAAGGATACGTTCGCGCGTCGGCGGCATGTGCTGTGAGATGGAGGGCGCCGCCATCGCGCAGGCGTGCCATCTCAACGGCGTGCCCTGGGTGGTGATCCGCGCCATTTCCGACAAGGCGGATGAGACGGGCGACGTCGACTATCCCAGCTTCGCGGCAAAAGCGGCCAGGGACTGCGCCGGGATCGTCCGCGCGATGCTCGAAGCCCTCGGCGGCGCGTGAGCAGTGCAATCAAGCTGTGTCAGCAACTATTATAATAATAAAATATTTCAGATAAAAGGAGAAAGACTATCATGCTGAACATCAACAAGACCATTGAGGACAAAACGCTCACCGTCACCCTGGAGGGCCGCCTGGACACCACGACCGCGCCGCAGCTCGAGTCGGAGCTGAAGAGCGAGCTGACCGGTGTGACGACGCTGGTGATGGACTTCGAGAAGCTCGAGTACATATCCTCCGCCGGCCTGCGCGTCCTGCTGTCAGCAGAAAAGATCATGAACAAGCAGGGCGAGATGAAGGTCATCCATGTCAGCGACGTCATCAATGAGATCTTTGAGGTCACCGGTTTCAGTGATATTCTGAACATCGAGTAAGAATAGGCGCAAACGCCGCCGCATCCGACGATATCCGTGGATGCGGCGCGCTTTCATACTGATCTTCGACGGAGAGAAGGTTGAGAAATGGCAGACAAGAAAACGAGATTTACACAAGCAATATGGAAGGTCACTCAGGCGCTGCGGGACGCGGATAATCTGGACAACGCGCTGGCCGCAAGTCTTGAGGCGATCATCGAAGCGCTCAACAGCGAGGCGGGGACGATCTGGCTGCTGAACAAGCAGAGCAACCGCCTCATCCCGATGTTCAACCACGGCCCTGTGGATATCAGCGGCATTACCATTGAGAACGGACAGGGCATCGCGGGCTCGGTTGTCCAGAACGGGGAGCCCGTCATTGTGGAGGACACGACGAAGGATGAGCGCTTCTCCCACAGCGTGGACGACGAGTCCGACTTTGAGACAAAGAGCATCATCTGCGTGCCGCTGAAAGACAGTCAGGAGACCATCGGCTGCGTGCAGATTATCAACCGCATGGACGGAACGTCGTATGACGCGGAGGATCTGAATCTGTGCGAGCAGATGGCCTCCCTCGCTGCCGTCGCCCTGGAGGACAAGGGCTTTTCCTACAAGCTGGGGGAGCCGAAAGAGGTTTTGATCACGGTCCGCAATCTCATCAAGGAGTTTCCGTCCGGCGATGGGGTCAACCGCGTGCTCAAGGGGATCAACCTCGATATCTACAAGAACGAATTTGTCGTCGTTCTCGGTGAGTCCGGCTGCGGCAAGTCTACCATGGTGAACATCATCGCGGGCATGGACTTTCTCACCGACGGTGAGCTCAGGATCGAGGGCAAGGATTTCTCCCACCCCTCCGACAAGGAGCTGACCAAATTCCGGCGCGAGTACCTGGGCTTTGTTTTCCAGTCCTACAACCTCATGCCGAACCTGACTGCCCAGGAGAACGTGCAGTTTATCGCGGACATCGCGCCCAGCCCCATGGAGGCGGCCGCGGCGATCGAGCGCGTCGGTCTCACGGACCGCGCGGACAACTATCCCTCCATGCTCTCGGGCGGCCAGCAGCAGCGCGTGGCCATCGCCCGCGCCATCGTGAAAAACCCGCACGTCATTTTCGCCGACGAGCCCACCGCCGCCTTGGACTATCAGACCAGCATCGAGGTACTCTCGGTCTTTGAGGAGATCATCAACACGCAGGGCGCGACGGTCGTCATGATCACCCATAACCCGGAGATTGCCAAGATGGCCAACCGCGTCGTCAAGCTCAAGAACGGCAAGGTTTCCAGCATCAAGATCAATCTGCATCCGCTCCATGCGTCTGAGCTGGTCTGGTAACGATGACGCGAACACAGTTGAAAGACGCCCGGCGCAATATCAAAAAACAGCTCATCTCCTTCATCTCCATCGTCGTGATTGCCATGATCGCGGTGATGGCCTATCTCGGCATTGCCTACCCGGCCGCCGCGATTAAGACATATTTCGAGAACTACTACGACCGTTACCGCCTCTGGGACCTTGAGGTCAACTCCACCATGCTGATGGACGACGAGGATCTTGAGGCTATCCGTGCACTGCCCGGCGTGAAAAAAGCGGAGGCGCTGTATCAGATCGACGCCGCACTGCCCCTGGGCGACACCATGGAGTCGGTTTTGATCCTGTCGACGCCGCAGGAAATCTCCCTGCCGGAGCTGCTGGAGGGGCGTCTGCCCGAGACGTCGGATGAGTGCGCCATAGAGCAGGAGCTTGTCAAGCGCTGGGGATTCAGCGTGGGTCAGCGCGTGAATGTGGAGACGACGCCGCTCGCGGGCATTGATCCGCTTCTGCAGAAGGACTTCGTGATCACCGGCGTCTTCAAGCATCCTGAACATGTCAGCTTCATGGTCTCTGTCAAGCCCTATTTGCTGGTTTTGGAGGACAGTTTCAACCGTGAGGGACTGGAAGGGGCCTTTATGAAGACCCGTATCCTGGTCGAGGACGCGCCGAAGGAACGCTTCAGCGAGGCCTATTTTAACGTGGTCAAGCCCGTGGAGAACGCAATCGTCTCTCTTGCGGACAGCCAGACGCAGCACCGCGTCGACAAGTTCCGCGCGGCTATAGATGAGCAGCTCAAAGAGGGACGACAGAAGGTCGACGACGGAAAGCAGCAGCTCGAGGACGGCCGCAGGCAGCTTGAGGACGGGCGCAGAGAGCTCGAGGAGAAGCGCGCGGAGCTGGAGGACGGCCGCAGGCAGGTCGAGGACGGGCGCAGAGAGCTCGAGGAGAAGCGCGCGGAGCTTGAGGACGGCCGCAGGCAGGTCGAGGACGGGCGCAGAGAGCTCGAGGAGAAGCGCGCGGAGCTGGAAGACGGCCGCAGGAAAATCGAGGACGGGCGCAGAGAGCTCGAGGAGAAGCGCGGGGAGCTGGAAGACGGCCGCAGGAAAGTCGAGGACGGGCGCAAAGAGCTCGAGGAGAAGCGCGTAGAGCTGGAAGACGGCCGCAGGCAGGTCGAGGACGGGCGCAGAGAGCTCGAGGAAAAGCGCGGGGAGCTGGAGGACGGCCGCGAAAAGCTGACCGAGGCGCGGCAAACGCTGGACGACGGCTGGAAGTCGATCGCCGATGCCGAGGCCCAGCTCAAGGACGCGGCGGCCCAGCTTGACGAGGGCGGAAAGGCTCTCGCCGAGGCGGAGATACAGCTCGCCCCCATACGGGGCCTTGCCGATCGGGCGCTCAGCCTCATCGCCCTGTTTGAGGATACCGGTCATCACCTGCCGGGCGCTGTCGGCGGGGTGGTTCAAAGCTACAGGGACGCCCTGCAAAAATACAGCGATGGCCGGATGACCTGGTATTTCCAGGGCGAGGAATATCTTGACGCCGTCGCGCTTGTCGAACAGAATCGAAAGCTGCTCACGGAGGGCGAGGCGGAGTATGCCTCCTCGCTGGCGCAGTTTGAAGACGGCGAGCGTCAGCTTGACGAGGGCGAGCGGCAGCTTCGAGACGCCGAACAGCAGCTTGCGGATGGCGAGCGTCAGTTTGCCGAGGGCGAGCAGCAGCTTCGAGACGCCGAACAGCAGCTCAAGGACGGCGAGCGACAGTTTGCAGACGGCGAGGCGGAGCTGCGGGACGCCGAACAGCAGCTCAAGGATGCCGAGCGACAGTTTGCCGAGGGCGAGCAGCAGCTTCGAGACGCCGAACAGCAGCTCGCGGATGGCGAGCGACAGTTTGCCGAGGGAGAGCAGCAGCTTCGGGACGCCGAACAGCAGCTCGCGGATGCCGAGCAGCAGTTTGCGGACGGCGAACAGCAGCTCAAAGACGGCGAAGCGGAGCTTCAGGACGCCGAGCGGCAAATCAAGGACGGCGAGGCCGCGCTGCAGGACGGTGAGACGGCCCTGGACGCGCTTGGCGAGTGCAAGTGGGTCGTGCTCAACAATCGCGGCAACGCGGGCTATATGTATGCCGACACCAGCGCCGGCAATCTGTCGAAGCTGAGTCTGTCCTTCTCGCTGATCTTCATCGCGGTCGGCGCGCTGGTGATCTACGCCACCATCGGCCGTATGGTGGAGGAGCAGCGAAAGCTGATCGGCGCGACCAAGGCCATGGGCCTGTTCAACCGGGAAATCTTCGGCAAGTATCTGAGCTTCGGCGTAGGCGGCACCATGCTCGGCGTGGTGCTGGGCATCCTGCTGTCCTACTTCGGTATGCAGCCTATGATCATCAGCGCTTACAAAATGTTCTTTGTCTACGACAAGATACCGCAGGTCTCCATGCCGCTGCAGACGGGGATCGTGTTTGCGGGCGCGCTGGCGGTGTCCGGCCTTTCGGTCCGGGTCGCCTGCACGGAGCTTCTGAAGTCCCCGGCGATCAGCCTCATGCAGGGCAAGGCGCCCAAGAGCGCGAAGAAAACCGGACGTTCCGCCAAAAAGAGCCTGTATACGCGCCTGATCCTGCTGAACATGCGCACAGATCTCAGCCGCGTTCTGGTCACAACGGTCAGCATCATGGGATGTTGTATGATGCTGGTTGCGGGCTTCACGATGAAGTACGCTGTCAGCCGTGTAAACGCCCGCCAGTTCGGGCAGATCGTGCAGTTTGAGGGCGAGCTCTATTTTGACAGCACCCGGAATGAAAACGCCGAAGCGGAGCTCCGGGCGGTCCTGGACCGCGAGGGACTTCGGTATCTGCCGGTACGAAAGGCGGACGCCATCTTCCAGATCGGTGACACACTGAGCTCCGGAACCGCCATCGTCGCGGAGCAGGGCCGGCTTGACGGCTTCTACAGTCTGCGGGACACCGAGAGCGGGGAAGCTCTCGGCCCGACCGACGGCGGCGTGCTTGTCCCGGGGCGCTTGCTCGAATACTACAGCCTCCATGTCGGAGACGAGCTGATGCTCTACAACACGAGGATGAATCGCATGGAGGCGCCGGTCACCGGCAGCTTCAACAACTACTTCGGACAGCTTCTGTTCTTCACCCCGGCAGGCTATGAGGCGGTCTTTGGCGAAGAGGCCATGCACAACTGTTTCCTCATCAGGCTCGGAGAGCTGAGCCTGGATGAGCTGCAGAAAAAGCTCACCGGGATCGAGGGCTTCGAGTCGCTGCTGGACGCCCATGCGGAGCGGGAACGCTTTGACAATTTGTCCGCGGTGCTCAATCTCGTCATTGCCATGCTGCTGGTCCTGGCCGCCGTGATGTCCTATTTCATCCTGATGAACCTCTCCATGACCTATATCCAGCGTAAGACGAAGGAACTCACCATCATGCGCATCAACGGCTTTACAGTCGCGGAGTGTGTGCGCTACGCGGCCTGGGATCTGGTCCTGACGACGGCGGCAGGCATTGTGCTCGGCCTCGCGGTCGGCCACCCGATCGCGGTCGCGATTGTCAAGCTGGTGGAACAGTCTCACCTGCAATTCGTGCGGGAGGCCGATGTGCGCACCTTTATCTACTGCGCGTTGATCATGCTCGGCTTCTCCGTGGCGATCAACGGCTTTGCCCTGAGCAAAATCAGAAATCTCAAACTCTCGGACGCGATATGAGGAGGGGAGTGCTATGAAGAAAACCATCACGATACTCACGCTGCTTTGCCTACTCTGTGCGCAGCTTTCGGGCTTCTGCGCCTTCGCGGAGGAATCGGACGCGGCGCGGCGCGGCGAGGCGGCGATCAAGGCCACCGAGCACTGGGACTATATCCAGCTGCCCAAGCCGGAGAGCTACCTTGACGAGTGGAAGACGCTCTACGGCCGCAAAGCCTGGTACGCGCCCAGCCTCTGGGTGGAGAGCGTGCCCATCCTCAACAGCGGCGCCCCCTATCGGCCCTTCCTCTTTGAGGGGACGGAGGTCACGGTCGTCGCGGAGGAGAACGACCTGTCCTGCATCCTCTACCGCGGCGAAAACAACAGGCTCTATTCGGGCTGGATCAAGAGCATCCGCCTTCTGGACGAGTTCCCCGGCGAGACATACAGCGTCGGCGAGGAGCGAGAGGGGGACTTCGACACGCTCCCCGAGGTGAAGCTGGACTGGGCAAACGGCTATCTGCCGGGGACGGAGCAGCGCTATACGGTTTTGGACGAGCCGGTGGAAAACTGCGTCGGCTTTGAGCTCGAGTACCAGATGATCGCGGAGAACACCTCCGCCAAGTGGATGGTCATGGGGCCGCGTGTCGTCTGGGTCAGCGACGGGGAGAACTGGATCGCCGCGGGCGAGTTTCCCTATGAGGAAAACGGCGCGGTGCGCGTACAGCTTTGGCTGCCGGAGCCGATGACGGTCGCCGCCATCGCCACCGTGGCCGCCTGCCACGCGCCGAATCTGTTCGACTTCCGCGAGACCGCGCGGAACTTCCTGGTCGAAAAGAACTGAAAAAGGAACCTGAAAAAGGGCGCCGCTCAAAACGGCGCTCTTTTTCAGCGCCTTCCCGCCTTGACCGTTCGGAACTTCCGTGGTAGAATACCAAAGTTAATGACATTACGGACGGAGAGGCCTATGTTTATTGCGGATCAATGGCAGGATTTTGAACTGATCGACTGCTCAAAGGGCGAAAAGCTCGAGCGCTGGGGCAGCTATTACCTTGTGCGCCCGGACCCCCAGGCCATCTGGGACACACCCCGGAGAAACGCGCACTGGAACGACCGCAACGCCCGCTACAGGCGCAGCGAGACCGGCGGCGGAAGCTGGGACAAGGGCGATCTGCCCGAAGCATGGCATATTCGATACAAGGAGCTTACCTTCAATGTCAGGCCCATGAACTTCAAGCACACCGGCCTATTCCCCGAGCAGGCCGCAAACTGGGACTGGGCCATGGACAAGATCCGAAAGGCCGGGCGCGAGATCAGCGTCCTGAACCTCTTCGGCTATACCGGCGCCGCGACGGTGGCCTGCCTCAAGGCGGGCGCTTCCGTCTGCCACGTCGACGCCGCCAAGGGCATGGTCGCCTGGGGCAAGGAGAACGCAGCGGCCTCCGGCGTGCAGAACGCCCCGGTGCGCTGGATCGTGGACGACTGCGGCAAGTTTGTCGAGCGGGAGATCAGGCGCGGACACAGATACGACGCCATCATCATGGACCCGCCCTCCTACGGCCGCGGCCCGGGCGGCGAGGTCTGGAAGCTCGAGCAGAATCTCTGGCCCTTTGTCTCCCTCTGCGCCGGGGTTTTGTCGGATGATCCGCTCTTTGTGCTGATAAACTCCTACACCACCGGCCTCTCGGCCTCGGTGCTGAGCTATGTGACCGAGAGCATCTTCACCAAAAAATTCGGCGGCCGCTCCGACAGCCAGGAGCTCGCCCTCCCCGTCACCGAGAGCGGGCTGTATCTGCCGTGTGGTGCCACTTGCAGGTGGGAGAGATAAATGTAGAGTGGAGTGTGAAGAGTGGAGAGTGGAGTTAAGGAGTCCGCTTCGCGGACGATTATACTTGGCTCCCCCTGCGGGGGAGCTGTCATCGCCGTTTACGGCGATGACTGAGAGGGTAATTTTAATCCGTGCCGAAGGCACTCCATAACTCCACTCTTCACACTCCACTCTCCACACTGAAATACAGAACGAGGTACCTTCGTTGAAACCAGTCATAGAATTTGACAACGTACATTTCACCTACCCCGGGGACGAGCTGGAGAGCCTCTGCGGCGTCAGCCTTTCCATCGAGAAGGGCAGCTTTGTCGCGGTGCTCGGGCACAACGGCTCGGGCAAATCCACGCTCGCCAAGCACATGAACGCCATCCTTGTCCCGGACGAGGGGCGCGTCACGGTCTGCGGCACGGATACCGCCGACGAGGAGAAAATCCTCGACGTGCGCCGCCGCGTCGGCATGGTCTTCCAGAACCCCGACAACCAGATCGTCGCAAACGTCGTGGAGGAGGATGTGGCCTTTGCACCCGAAAACCTGGGCGTGGAGCCCGCGGAGATCCGCAGGCGCGTCGACGCCGCCCTGCGTCTCGTCGGAATGTACGAATACCGTATGCACGCCCCGCATCTGCTGTCCGGCGGACAGAAGCAGCGCGTCGCCATTGCGGGCATCATCGCCATGCAGCCGGAGATCATCGTCCTGGACGAGCCGACCGCCATGCTCGACCCCCAGGGGCGGAAAGAGGTCGTCGATACCGTCTACTCCCTCTGCCGCACCAAGGGCATGACCGTCGTCTTCATCACCCACCACATGGACGAGTGCATCGCCGCCGACCGCCTCATCGTCATGTCCAACGGCCGCATCGCCGCCGACGGGACGCCTGCCGAGGTGTTTCAAAACTACGGGCTCATGGAGCGCGAGGGCCTGGACGTGCCCGAGACCTCCCGCCTTCTGCGCGATCTGCGCGCGGCGGGGATGGAGCTTGAGGGCGAGCCGCTCAGCGTCAGCGACTGCGCGGCGCTCATCGCCCGCGAATTATCCACGAAACGGAGTCAGATATAAATGGCCGAGATCGTCACGGAAAAGCTGTGCCACGTATACAGCGCCAATACCCCCTTCGAGCGGGCGGCCATCACGGATGTGAGCCTCCGCATCCCGCAGGGGCAGCTTGCCGCGCTGATCGGGCACACCGGCTCCGGCAAATCCACCTTCATCCAGCACTTAAACGCCCTGCTCCAGCCGAGCGCGGGCCGCGTGCTGCTGGACGGACAGGACATCAACAAGGACAAATACACGCGGCGCGACGTCAAATGGAAGGTCGGGCTCGTGTTTCAATACCCCGAGTACCAGCTTTTTGAGGAGAGCGTCTATAAGGACATCGCCTTCGGCCCGGCCAACATGAAGCTGAGCGAGCAGGAGATCGACGAGCGAGTGCGCGAGGCCGCCTCCTTCACCGGCGTTGGGGAGGAGCTTTTCGAGCGCTCGCCCCTGGAGCTCTCCGGCGGGCAGAAGCGGCGCATCGCCATCGCGGGCGTCATGGCCATGCGGCCCGAAGTCCTGATCCTGGACGAGCCGACGGCGGGTCTCGACCCCGCGGGCTGTGAGCAGGTTCTGGAGAACATCCGAAACTACCGCGAGAAGAGCGGGGCGACGGTGCTCATCGTCAGCCACAGCATGGACGACGTGGCCCGCTTTGCCGAGCGCATCATCGTCTTCCACGAGGGGAGCGTCGCCATGGACGGCACGCCCGCCGAGGTTTTCTCTCACGCCCAGGAGCTTGTGGAGATCGGCCTGAGCATCCCCAAGGCGGCGGAGCTGGCCCTCGCGCTTCGGAAACGGAACATTCCCGTTCCCGAGGGCGTCTTCACGCACGAGGAGCTGCTGAAAGCGCTGCTCCGGATCAGGGAGGGAAAGCCATGCTGAAGGACATCACCCTCGGCCAGTATTTCCCCGGAAATACCGTCGTCCACAAACTGGACCCGCGCACCAAGATCCTCCTGGTCGTGGTATATATCGTCGGCCTGTTCCAGGCAAACGGCTGGGCCGGCTACGCCGCTGTGACGGGCTTCACCTGCCTGTGCACGGCCCTGTCGAAAATCCGCCCCGCCGCCATGTTTAAGGGCGTCAAGCCCATGCTCTTCATCATCGCGCTCACCGCCCTGCTCAATATCTTCTATACCCAGGGCACGCCCATCCTGCCCGGCTGGATCATCACCTGGGAGGGCATCGCCCGGGCCGTGCAGATGATGCTCAGAATCGTGCTGCTCATCTCCGGCACCTTCCTGCTGACCTATACCACCAGCCCCATCGCCCTGACCGACGGCCTGGAGCTGCTGATGAACCCGCTGAAAAAGCTCAAAGTCCCCGTGCATGAGATGACCATGATGATGAGCATGGCCCTGCGCTTTATCCCGACGCTGATCTCCGAGACCGACAAGATCATGTCGGCCCAGAAGGCGCGCGGCGCGGACTTTGAGACCGGCAGTCTGGTAAAGCGCGCGAAGGCCCTGCTGCCCATCCTGGTGCCGCTCTTCGTCTCCGCGTTCAAGCGCGCAGACGAGCTCGCGGTGGCGATGGAGAGCCGCTGCTACCACGGCGGCGAGGGGCGCACCCGCCTGAAGCAGCTTCGCTATCAGACGCGGGACTGGATCGCCCTCGGCGCGGGCGCGCTTTTCCTCGCGCTGATGCTTGTTTTGAAAAGGTTCGGCCTATGAAAAACATCGCCCTCTGCCTGCGCTATGACGGCAGCCGCTACCATGGCTGGCAGGTGCAGAAAAACGACCTCACCGTGGCCGAGACCGTCGAGGAGGCGATCTTCAAAGCCTGCGGGGAGCGCACGCGCATCGTCGGCTGCGGAAGAACCGACGCGGGCGTCCATGCCCTGCGCTACTGCGCGAATTTCCGCAGCGACACCCGCATACCCATGGAGAGACTGCCTCTCGCGCTCAACGCCCGCCTGCCCTGGGACATCGCCGTGGTAGACGCCTGCGAGGCGGAGGAAGGCTTTAACGCGATCGGCTCCTGTATAAAAAAAGAATATGTATATAAAATACTCAACAGGGCCGTGCGCGATCCCTTCCTGGAAAAGCGCGTCTGCTTCTATCCCCAGCATCTGGATATGGAGCTGATGGCCCGCGCGGCAAAGGCCTTCGAGGGCACGCACGATTTTCGCGCGGTCCGCTCTGTCGGCACCGAGACAAAGACCACCGTCCGCACGGTGTACTGGTGCAGAGCCGAGCGGGAGGGCGACCTCATCACGGTCTCCGTCTGCGCGGACGGCTTTCTCTACAACATGTGCAGAGCCATGGTCGGCACCATGGTCTATGCCTCCTACGGCAAGCTCACGCCGGAGGAGATCCCGGCGCTTTTGGAAATGGGCGACCGGCGTCTCACCGGCCCCACTATGCCGCCCCAGGGCCTCTACCTCAACCGCGTCTGGTACGACGGCGCGGTGGGGGAGATGATGGGGAGACAGTGTGGAGTGTGAAGAGTGGAGAGTGAAGAGTGGAGTGTGGAGTGTGGAGTGTGGAGTTGTGGTGTCGCTTCGCGACGGTTGAAATAGCGTGTTGTCGAAATGTGCGGTATTGCCCTGCCTTGCTTGTGACTTCAAAGGGGAGGTTCAATCGTTTTTGAGGCAGCTTTGCCGCCTCGAAAACTCCCTGAGCCGAGCATGACGAGGCCACACGCCGGCCAGGCGCGGCGTCTCACGCAAAAGCGCGCGATAAGCGCGAGTTTCTCAAATTTGACTTTGGTTTATTTGTTCACAAAGATGTGCTACACTATTCCTGTTTTGAAAAGGATGAGCGGTACATATGAAAGCTATCATTGACATTCTACTCATTATCATCATCGCCCTGTGCACCTGGAACGGCTACAAGCGCGGCCTGGTGGGCGGCGTCGCGGGCATTTTGGCGATCATTGTCTCGCTTTTGGGGGCGAGCATTCTGTCCGCCGCCTATTCGCATGAGGTCGTCCCCGCGCTGGAGCCCTTCGTCGACGGCTACCTCGACTCCCACCGCAACCGCGACGTGATCCTGGAGCGCATGGGCTACGGCTCGAGTGAGCTGTCGCTGGAGGACATCCTCGAGCAGGACAGCTCCCTGCGCTACGACTACGCCTACGAGTGCCTGACCGATCTCGGTCTCTACAGCAAGCGGGCCGAGGATCTGGCGCGCGACGCGGTCAACGTCGCGGAGGAGACCGGCGTCACCATGACCAAGGCCATCGTGACCGTCCTGTGCGACACCATCACCACAGTCGGCACCATGGTCATCGCCTTTTTGCTGATCCTGATTCTGCTGGTCGCGGTGGCGAGCATCGGCAACCTCTCCTTCCGCCTGCCGAATCTGGAGAGCGTCGATGAGATCGGCGGCGCGATCCTCGGCTTCGGCAAGGGCTTTCTATACTGCATCCTGCTCTGCTGGCTGCTGAGCTTTCTCGGTCTCGTCATCGGGAAGGACACCATGACCCACACCACGCTGGGCCGCTTCTTCCTGATTTTCGACACGCTGACAGGCAGCCTGATGTAATCGATTGAAAACGATGTTTTCAATCGAGGAACTCGCGCTTATCGCCCTCCGCTTCCGTGAGACGCTCCGGTTGGTCGGCGCGAGGGCTCGCTCAGCTCGCCTTAGTGTGTTTTTGCCGTGGCAAAGCTACGGCAAAAACGATTTAAAAAATATATTAGAACTGCGAATCTACAATCCCGGAGGAACCCTATGCGGCCTACACTCTGTTCCCGCTGCGGCAAAAATGTCGCGGTGATCTTTATCACAAAAATAGAAAACGGCCAGACCAAAAACGACGGCCTGTGCCTCAAGTGCGCGCGCGAGCTGCACATCAAGCCTGTGGACGACATCATCGGCAAGATGGGCCTGTCGGACGAGGATCTGGAGGGCCTGACGGGCGAGATGATGAACGCCCTGAGCGGCGTCGAAGACCTCACCCCAGTGGACGAGGACGACGCGGGCTCGGACGACGACGGCAAGACCGCCACCTTCCCGTTCCTCAACCGCCTCTTCGGCGGCGGAAACAATCCCGACAGCGCCCCGCCCCCGCCTTCGCAGGAGAACCGCCGGAACGAGGGCCAGCAGCCCCAGAAGGGCGGCAAGCGCAAGTTCCTGGATAACTACTGCATCGACCTGACTCAGCGCGCAAGGGACGGCAAGCTCGACCGCATGATCGGCCGGGAGGAGGAGCTTGAGCGCGTCATCCAGATCCTCAACCGCCGCCAGAAGAACAACCCCTGCCTCATCGGCGAGCCGGGCGTCGGCAAGACGGCCATCGCCGAGGGCCTGGCCCAGCGCATCGCGCAGGGCGACGTGCCCGCCAAGCTCAAGGAAAAGCAGGTCTTCCTGCTCGACCTCACGGCCCTGGTCGCCGGGACACAGTTTCGCGGCCAGTTTGAAAGCCGCATGAAGGGCCTGATCGAGGAGATCCGCAAGCAGGGCAACGTCATCCTGGTCATCGACGAGGTGCACACCATCGTCGGCGCGGGCGACGCCGAGGGCAGCATGAACGCCGCCAACATCCTCAAGCCCGCCCTCTCCCGGGGCGAGATCCAGGTCATCGGCGCCACCACCTTCACCGAGTACCGCAAGCACATCGAGAAGGACTCCGCCCTCGAGCGGCGCTTCCAGCCCGTCACGGTGGGGGAGCCCTCCATCGAGGACAGCGTGAAGATCCTGCGCGGCATCGCCAAGTATTACGAGGACTACCACGGCGTCACCATCAGCGACGAGATGTGCCGCCAGGCCGTCCTGCTCAGCGAGCGCTACATCACCGACCGCTTCCTGCCGGACAAGGCCATCGACCTCATCGACGAGGCCTGCTCCGACGTAAACCTCAAGCACCCGGACATCAACCGCCGTATGCTCGCCGAGCGCGACCTTGAAAACCTCCGCTTCGAGCGGGAGGCTTTGATGAGCGCCGATCCCCCCAAGGGGCAGGAGCTCACGGACGAGATGCTGGATAAGCGCTATGCCCGCATTGCCGAGCTTCGCAGCCGCGAGATGCAGCGCGAGGCCGAGCTCCGGGAGCTGGACGCAAAGCCCCGCCCCGCCCTCACGGTCGACAACCTCGCCCGCATTATCGAGCTCTGGACCAAGATCCCCGCCTCCACCATACGCGAGGACGAGCTGGAGCGTCTGGCCAAGCTGGACGAACGCCTCAAGGCCCACATCATCGGCCAGGATCAAGCCGTGGACGCGGTCTGCGCCGCCATCCGGAGAAGCCGCGTCGGCCTCAAGGTCAAGCGCAAGCCGGTCAGCTTCATCTTCGTCGGCCCCACCGGCGTCGGCAAGACCGAGCTTGTCAAGCGCCTCGCCGCCGACATGTTCGATTCCCCCGAGAGCCTCATCCGCCTCGACATGTCGGAATTCATGGAGAAGTTCGCGGTCTCGCGCATCATCGGCTCGCCTCCCGGCTACGTCGGCTATGACGAGGCGGGGCAGCTCACCGAGAAGATCCGCCGCAAGCCCTACAGCGTGGTGCTCTTTGACGAGATCGAGAAAGCCCACCCCGATGTGATGAACATCCTTCTGCAAATCCTTGACGACGGACATATCACCGACGCCCAGGGCCGGAACGTGAATTTCGAGAACACCATCATCGTCATGACCACGAACGCCGGTTCCTCCACCAAGTCCGGCTCGGTCGGCTTCGGCGGCTCCCTGAGCGACATGTCGCGTGAGCGCGCCATGAAGGCCCTCAACGAGTTCCTGCGGCCCGAGTTTATCAACCGCGTGGACGAGATCGTCTGCTTCAACCAGCTCACCGAACAGGACTTTCGCGGCATCGCGGCCCTCATGCTGGGCGAGCTGCGCGACGTAATGGCGGAAAAGGGCGTGACACTGAGCTGGGACGACAGCCTCATCGACTACCTCGTCAAGGAGGCCTACTCCGTCACCTACGGCGCGCGCAACCTGCGCCGCACCATCCAGAAAAAGGTGGAGGACGAGATCGCCCGCTTCATCATCGACCACCGCGGCCGCGTGACCAGAAACATCCACCTCTCCGCCGACACGGAGCAGAGATTACAGATCACGGAATAATCATCACATCGCCGGACGATTCCAGAATCACCCGGCAGCGACAAAAAAACAAACAGGCCCCCGGCGAATACGCACACATGGTACGTGTTCGCCGGGGGCTTGCGCTTACCTGTATTCGGAGCTCATCGCCTGGGCGCGGAGAAAAATCGCAGCATGGAAGTGATACCTCGTATTGCCTTCAAAGGCTTGAGCGGCTTCTGGGCTTCCAGCGCGGGCAGGGCCTCCAGACCCTTCACAGGCTTGACGGCCTTGAGCCGCCGCAGCGGCTTTTCCGTTGTCATTTTCAACGCCTCCTGAAACTACGTTAACAACAATATGGTAACAGTATTATGTTTACTGAAATACGGAAACTATATTATGCAGCAGATCCGTCTTCAACTGTACCAGGGCCTTGACCGGGTTGTGGTCGGAATTGGCAAAGCCCGCGTCCACGGTCTCAACCGCCAGCAGCTCCACGTTCGGGGAGAGGATCAGACCGTCGATCACATAGTGCTGCGTCCCCGCCGTGTCGGAAGGATCATAGGGCTGGTTGAGCAGGCGGCAGGTAGGCGTGGAGAGGTCATAGGCCAGCGTCCAGCCCTCGGGCAGCAGCGACTCGTCCAGCACGCCGGGCGTCCACTCGTTCTCGTGATGGTTGGGATACTGCGCGAGACTGCCGGGGAAGACCTGGTTGAAGTCCCCGCCCGCGATGACGTAGTTGCCCTTCGCGTACTCGTCCTCCATGAAGTCGCGCAGCTGATTTGTCTGGGCGATCTTGCCCGCGCCGTCGTCGTAGGCCTCGAGATGGAGATTGACCAGCACAAGCTGCCTGTCGCTGCCCTCGACGGGCAGATAGCTCACCAGCAGGCAGCGCTTGAGATTGGCGATGCGCAGCGGCCAGGTGAAGGGGCAGGGGAGGGAGAGCCGTTCGGCGCTCTCGATTTTGAGATCCTGGGTCATGGTGAACAGGCCGCTGTTAACCTTGCCGATGGGCGGCCAGGGGACTGGCACGAAGGGGCAGGAGTAGTTCAGGGCGAAGGCGGTGTTGTCCATGTCCGTTTCCAGATAGGGTCTCTCGTCAATCTCGTAGGTGCGCGCGGAGTCGGCGTCCACCTCCTGCAGCAGCGCCAGATCGGGCGCCTGCTCCCGTATGGTCTTCATGATCCCGTCAAGATAGGCGTACACGACTCCGGACTCGGCGGGCTTGGAGCTTTTGCCGCCGTCCATGAAGAAGTCCTCGTTCTTGCCGAGACCGGCATAGCCCACGTTCCAGCTCAGAACAGTCATCGGCTCACCGGTCAGGACGGCCCCGCCCTCACCGGGACGCCCGACCTCCACAGCCTCGATGGGCGCGGGCATGTACTCCGTATAGCTCAGCCAGCTCAGCAGACCGAAGACCGCCAGCACGACGATCAAAAGCAGGTTCAGAATGATTTTTAACAGAATTTTCATGTCGTTCACCTCGGTCATGGATGATAATAACATAGTATCATGTGCAGGGTAAACATGCAAGGCCCTTCTCCCGCGCGGCGGAATCGTGATAGTGTCGCCTTGTCAATCTGACCCGAATCATGTATAATACAGCGCGGAAACAGTACGAAATACAGGAGGACTCTCCATGAGTTACGAACATATCAAAGCACAGGACCCCGAGCTCTACGGCGCCATGATGCGCGAGCTTGACCGCCAGCGCGACCATATCGAGCTGATCGCCTCCGAGAACTTTGTCTCCCCGGCCGTGATGGAGGCAATGGGGAGCCACCTGACCAACAAATACGCCGAGGGCTACCCCGGCGCGCGCTACTACGGCGGCTGCCGGTATGTGGACGAGGTGGAGACCCTCGCCATCGAGCGGGCCAAGAAGCTCTTCGGGGCCGAGCACGCCAATGTCCAGCCCCACTCCGGCTCCCAGGCCAATGTCGCGGTGTACCTCGCGCTGCTCAAGCCGGGCGACACCATCCTCGGCATGGACCTCAGCCACGGCGGCCACCTGACCCACGGCTCAAAGGCGTCCATCTCCGGCAAGTACTTTCACGCCACCTTCTACGGCGTCAGCCCCGAGACCGAGATGATCGACTACGACCTCGTCCAGCGCCGCGCCGAGGAGGAGAAGCCGAAGCTCCTGATCGCCGGGGCCAGCGCCTACCCCCGCTTCATCGACTTTAAGCGCATGCGCGAGATCGCCGACTCCGTGGGCGCGTACTTCATGGTGGACATGGCCCACGTCGCGGGCCTTGTCGCGGCCGGGGAGCACCCGAGCCCCGTGCCCTACGCCCATGTCGTCACCACCACCACGCACAAGACCCTGAGAGGCCCCCGCGGCGCGCTGATCCTCTGCACGGACGAGCTCAAAAAGAAGATCGACTCCGCCGTCTTCCCCGGCACCCAGGGCGGCCCGCTCATGCACATCATCGCGGGCAAGGCCGTCTGCTTCAAGGAGGATCTGAGCGACGACTTCAAGGCCTACCAGCACCAGATCGTCCTCAACGCGGCGGCCCTCGCGGATGAGCTGCAAAAGCACGGCGTCCGCCTGGTCTCCGGCGGCACGGACAACCACCTGATGCTCGCCGACGTGATGAGCCGCGGCAAGACCGGGGCCGAGGTGCAGGAGCTGCTGGACCTCGCGCACATCACGGCCAACAAGAACACCATTCCCTTCGACACCATGGGCGTAAAGGCGACCTCCGGCATGCGCTTCGGCAGCCCCGCCGTCACCACCCGCGGCATGAAGGAGCCCGAGATGCGCAAGATCGGCGCCATGATCGCCCGCCTCATCGACGAGGGCGAACAAGCCGTCCCCGAGGTCAAGGAACAGGTCATCGCCCTGTGCGGGCAGTTCCCCCTGTACCCGGAGATGGGTTGACATAATATATTGTCCATATACAGCAAAAGGCTGCGCCGCACAGGATTGGCGCAGCCTTTTGCCGTGTGGGGCTTTCAATGGAGTTGACAGAATACGGTGCAGTGTGTAGAATATTGCTAACCTCATAAGAGGCCACCGGAGCGATCCGGGCAAAAGAAATGCGCTGTTGAAACTATGGCGGTTGGCCACTTCCCTATGAGGGGAGGTGGGGCTTATGGAGAAGCGGAGAATCCTTCGCTTTGTGCTGTGCCTCATCGTGATCATTTTGATCATGCTGTACATAGCGCCTAAAGCTTATTGAGCTTTTAAAAGCTCGTTGACCGCCCGGCTGCCTCCGAGCGGTCAACAATTATGTTGATACGTTAGGGTCAACCGTCAAATCAACAGCGCCCTTTTGTATCTTCATTATAACACGCGGGCGGGCTTTGTCAAGTAAGAAAGCGGTCCCCGCTTTATATAGCCGAAATTCAGAGCACGTTTCATTTTATCCCGCGCGGGACTATAGATAGAGCCAAAACGGGCGGCGGGTTCTTACGACAGCTCCACCTCATACCCGTGCTGACGTACGGTTTCGAGCACCGCCTCGGCGTGTTCGCGGCCGCCGACCTCGCAGGAGACGTGGACCTTGGTCTCGTTGGGGTTGAGGCCCGCGGCCAGCTTGTCGTGCTCGATGGTGAGGATGTTGGCCCCGCTGTCGGCCAGGATGCTCAGAAGCTGCACCAGACTGCCGGGGCGGTCCAGCAGGCGGGCGGTGAAGCGGATGCGGCGGTGGCGGGCCGCCA
Organism: uncultured Eubacteriales bacterium; assembly: GCA_900319695.1. Classification (GTDB taxonomy): domain Bacteria; phylum Bacillota; class Clostridia; order Oscillospirales; family Oscillospiraceae; genus Limivicinus. The sequence goes on along the minus strand of ONPN01000017.1, from coordinate 41,764 downwards.
TGCCCTGCTCGATGATGCTCTGGACAAAGCTCACGTCGATGTTGCCGCCGGAGAGGAGGCACACCACGTTCCTGCCTTTCACGTCGAGCTTGCCGTTCAAAACCGCCGCCACCGGGGTTGCGCCCGAGGGCTCCACGATCATCTTGCAGCGCTCCATCAGCAGCAGGATCGCGTCGGAGATCTGGAGATCGGACACGGTCACCACGCCGTCGCAGAGGCGATTGATGATGTCCACGGTGATGTCGCCGGGGCTCTTGACCGCAATGCCGTCGGCAATGGTTGAAACGCTGTCGGTGCATATAAGAGCCTTTTTATTGAAACTCTGCGCAATGGCGTCGGCCCCTTCGGCCTGGACGCCGTAGACCTTGACCCGGGGGTTGATCTGCTTGACCGCGGCGAGCACGCCCGCCAGCAGCCCGCCGCCGCCCGCGGGGACGACGATCATGTCCACCGTCGGCAGGTCGCCGAGGATTTCCAGCCCCAGCGTGCCCTGACCCGCGATGACCTCCAGGTCGTTGTAGGGGTGCAGGAAGGCCGCGCCCTCCTCCTCACAGATCTCGCAGGCCCTGGCGTAGGCCTCGTCATAGCAGGAGCCCGCCAGCACCACCTTCGCGCCGTAGCCCTCGGTGGCCTGGATCTTGGCGATGGGGGCGGTTTTCGGCATGACGATGGTGGCCGGTACGCCGAAGGACGCCGCCGCGCAGGCCACGCCCTGGGCGTGGTTTCCGGCGGAGGAGGCCACGACGGGACAGCGCTCGCCCCGCTCGATCATGGCGGAGAGCTTGTTCGTCGCCCCGCGAATCTTGAACGAGCCGGTCTTCTGCCGGTTCTCGCATTTGAGGTACACATTGCCGCCGCACATGCGGGAGAAGGTGGAGGAGAGGTCGAGCTCCGTGTGGTGCAGGATGGGCTTGAGACGCTTCGAGGCCGCCATGATCTCACTTAGCTCGGGCTTGATGGTGTCCATGTGGGTCACTCCTTATCCGTCTGTTCTCTGACGCCCCTATTCTATCACTGTACGCCGCGCTTTTCCACCCTTTTTATGAGAGTGAAGAGTGAAGAGTGAAGAGTGAAGAGTGAAGAGTGAAGAGTGAAGAGTGAAGTTAAGGTATCCCCTTCGGGGATGAATATAAAAAGTGTACCATCATGAACATAAGCGAGTTTTGTGCCCACGGGCACAAAACACGTCTCATAGGTCTCCGACGTGCCTTTGGCACTATAAAACGGCTTTAAGCCGTTTTATGGGAGACCAGTATGAACGCGCTTCACGCTTATTTCAATCGTCGCCGCAGGCGACACCACAACTCCACTCTCCACTCTCCAAACTCCAAACTCCGAACTCCACTCTCCAAACTCCAAACTCCAAACTCCACTCTCCACTCTCCACTCTCCAAACTCAAACCTTTGACATTCCCTCCGCCCTGTGTTACGATACCCACATCTGCACAGACTTTAACCGTCCGGAGGTTTAGCCAATGATTCCCGCTTTGATCGTGTTTATCGTGACCTATGTGCTCATGCTGAGCTTTCAGAAATACCGCCCCTGGATCGCCCTGGGCGCGGCGGTGGTGATGCTGGTCCTCGGCGCGCTGGGCCTCTTTGAGATGACGCCGCTGTCCGCGCTCAAGGCGGTGGACTACAACGTGCTGCTGATGATCTCGGCCACCATGTGCACGGTGACGCTCTTTATCGAGAGCCGCATGCCCGCGCGCCTCGCCGAGCTGATGATGCAGAAGGTGCCGAACGTCATGTGGGCCGTCACCGCGCTGAGCCTCTTTGCCGGGGTGGTCAGCGCCTTTGTCGACAATGTGGCGACGCTGCTGATGGTCGCGCCCGTGGGCCTCGCCATCTCCCGCAGACTGAAAATCTCGCCGGTGCCGGTGCTGATCGCAATCTCCGTCTCCTCCAACCTCCAGGGCGCGGCCACGCTGGTCGGTGACACGACGAGCATCCTCCTGGGCGGCTTTGCGAACATGAACTTCATGGAGTTCTTTTTCTTCCACGGCAAGCCCAGCATCTTCTGGAGCACGGAGCTCGGGGCACTGGCCTCGCTGCTGGTGCTGATGTTCCTGTTTCGCGGCTACAAGGACAAGGTGGACTGCGCGGTGGAGACCGAGGTCGACGACCTGGTGCCGAGCTGGCTGATGATCGGCACGGTGCTGCTGCTCATCTGCATGTCCTTCGTGCCGGAGCCTGAGAAGGACGGCGCGCTCAAGACCCTGCACGGCCTGAGAAGCGGCCTCTCCTGCGTGCTCTTTGCCCTGATCGGCCTTGTGCGCCAGAGCATCAAGGAGCGCAGCGCCGATCCCTTCCGCCGCGCGGCCAAGGACATGGACCGCGACACGCTGCTGCTGCTCTTCGGACTCTTCATGGTGATCGAGGGCATACGCGCCGCCGGGGTCATCGACGCGGTGGCCCAGCTTTTCCACAAGGCGGCGGGGGACAACCCCTTCCTGCTGTATGTGCTGATCGTGGGCGTGTCGGTGGTTCTCTCGGCCTTTATCGACAACATCCCCTATGTGGCGACCATGCTGCCCGTGGTGCAGAGCATCGCCGCCCTCATGGGCCAGGACCCGACGGTCTTCTACTTCGGTCTGCTGACCGGCGCGACCCTCGGCGGCAACCTCACCCCGATCGGGGCCTCGGCCAACATCACGGCCATCGGCATCCTGCGCAAGAACGGCGAGAGCGTGAGCTCGCGCGATTTCCTGCGCATCGGCGTGCCCTTCACGCTGACGGCGGTGCTTGTCGGCTCGGCCTTCATCTGGCTCGTGTGGGGAATGTAAGGAATAATACACAGAACTGATTGTTTAGCGCACAAGCGTTTGATTTTCCGTAGGGGCGACCCTTGTGGTCGCCCGGCAGATCAGCGCAGCCCCATGAATCAAACGCACGGCAAATTCGTACAGACTGCGAATCCGCCGTGCGTTTTCGATCAAGCGGAGTCCTGCCGCCGGGCGACCGCGAGGGTCGCCCCTACAGTGTTATGCGCGGGGCCCACAAAACCGCGTTAAACTTTTCCCCCGGGGGCTTGCGAAACCGAAAAACTTGTATTATTATTTCTGCTATATGTAATAGTAGGGGAGCTTATCCGGAGAGGAGCGCGCCGCTGAATATGCCTGTGGAACGCATCACATCGAGAAAAAACCCGACCGTCGTCCGCCTGCGGGCCCTCGCAAACGACGGGGCCTTTCGCCGCGCGGAGGGGGAATACCTCTGCGACGGGCACAAGCTGCTGGCGGAGGCCCTGGATAAGGGCGCGGAGCTCTTGACGGTGCTCTGGAAGGACGAGCCCGGCGCGGTCTCCCTGCCGGACACGGTGCGCCAGTACGCGGCCCCGGCGGAGCTCTTCGACTACGCCTCGCCCATGAAAAACAGCCCCGGCCCTCTCTTCACGGTCAAGCTCCCGGCGGAGAGTCGGGACGCTTTCTCCCGCGCCGTTTTGCTGGAAAACGTCCAGGACCCCGGCAACGTCGGCACCGTGATCCGCACGGCGGCCGCCATGAGCATTGAGACGGTGCTGCTGTGCGGGGCCTGCGCGGACGTGTACAGCCCCAAGGCGGCGCGGGCCACCATGGGCGCGATCTTTCGGGAAAAGCTCATCCACTGCACGGCGGACGGGGCGCGAAGACTCGCGGACGAAAACGGCCTGAAGCTCTACGGCGCGGCCCTGTCGGACAGGGCGAAGGACATCCGCACGCTCTCGCTTCAAAACGCCGTCGTCGCCATCGGCAGCGAGGGGCAGGGCCTGAGCGCGGAGCTGCTGTCGCTCTGCGACGGGGAGCTCATCATCCCCATGTCTCCGGGCAGCGAGTCGCTAAACGCCGCCGTCGCCGGGGCTATTGTGCTGTGGGAGATGGCGAGATAAGACTTGGCTCCCCCTCTGGGGGAGCTGTCGCGGCGCTTCTCCTGCAAGCGCCGTGACTGAGAGGGCATCCAACTGCTTGAAAGGAAGGTGATCCCCATGTCGTCTCTGCGCTACTGGGTGTGGCTGTCGAGCGTGAGCTTTGCCAATTCCCGTGCCCGCGCCGCGCTGGTCGAGCGCTACGGCGACGCGGAGAGCGCCTTTCTCGCCCCGCCGGGGGAGTTCGAGACCATACAGGGCCTGTCGGCAAACGAGGCCGAGGCCTTTGAAAAGCGAGACCTGCGCGAGGCCGACCGCATCCTGGAAACCTGCCGCCGGGAGAATATCCAAATCCTCACCCCGGACGACGCGGCGTATCCTAAGCGCCTGCGCAGCATCTTCGACGCGCCGGTCGCCCTCTATGTCAGGGGGCGGCTGCCGGACGTGGACGCCATCCCCTCCGTCGCTGTGATCGGCACCAGAAGGGCCACGCCCTACGGTCTCAAGATGGGGCGCGACATCGCCTATGAGATCGCCAAATGCGGCGGCATCGTCGTCTCCGGTCTCACCGAGGGCATCGACCGGGCCGCGGCGCGGGGCTGCCTGCTCGCGGGCGGCGCCTGCATCGGCGTGCTGGGTACCGCCTTCGGAGCTTACGGCGAGCTGCGCGAGGACGTGACGGCCTCCGGCGCGCTGGTGACGGAGTACCCGCCGGGCGCAAGGCCGCAGAACCGCTTCTTCCGGGAGCGCAACCGCATATCCTCCGGTCTCTCCCACGCGGTCTGCGTGGTGGAGGCACCCGAGAAGAGCGGCACGCTCCTTTTCGTCGGCGAGGCGCTGGAACAGGGCCGGGAGATCTTCGCCGTGCCCGGCAACGCCGACGCCGAGAACAGCGCCGGGATCATGACGCTTCTCAAGCAGGGGGCGCGCCCCGCCGCCAGCGGCTGGGACGTGATGGAGGATTTCGCGGCGCTCTACCCCGAGCGCGTCCATCCGCCGAGAGGGGAGAGGCACGCCCCGCCCGCCCCGGCGGAGGAGCCGGAAGCGCCGAAAACGGAGGAAAAAAGACCCGCGCGGAAGACGGAAAGAGGGGCCGAGCGCCAGAAACTGACAAAAAAAGAGATTGACAAGGAAAAGAACGCGGGCTATATTGACTTGCATGAACAGCTCAAGGGGCTGAGCGAGGATCAGCTCGCCATCGTCACGGCCATCGGCCGGGGCGAGACGCATATTGACGATATTATCGAGGCCACCGGCATGGGCGCCGCCAAGGTGCTCTCACAGCTCACGATCCTGGAGATCAAGGGCTATATCCGCCGCGCGGCCGGCAGAAGAGTTGCTCTCAACATTACGCATAAGTGAGGAAACCGGCATGGCAAAAGCAAAGGATCTGGTGATCGTGGAGTCGCCCGCCAAGGCGAAGACGATCGAAAAATACCTGGGCAGCGGCTACAAGGTGACCGCGTCCATGGGACATCTGAGAGATCTGCCCAAGAGCAAGATGGGCGTCGACATAGAGCACGGCTTTGAGCCGCAGTATATCCCCGTGCGGGACAAGAAGGAGCTCATCAGCGAGCTCAAGAAAGAGGCCAAAGAGGCCGGAACCGTCTTTCTCGCCACTGACCCTGACCGCGAGGGCGAGGCCATCTCCTGGCACTTAAAGGAGCTTTTGGAGCTGGACGACAGCAAGGCCAAGCGCGTGACCTTCAATGAGATCACGAAGAAGGTCGTCACCGAGAGCATCCGGAACCCCCGCAGCATCGACCAGGATCTGGTGGACGCCCAGCAGGCGCGCCGCATCCTGGATCGCATCGTGGGCTATGAGCTCTCTCCCCTGCTGTGGAAGAAGGTCAAGAAGGGCCTGAGCGCCGGGCGCGTCCAGTCCGTCGCCACGCGCATGGTGGTGGACAGGGAAGAGGAGATCGAGGGCTTTACGCCCCAGGAGTACTGGCTTCTGGACGCGCGCCTCAACTGCGGGGAGGAGAGCTCCGCCTTCACCGCCCGCTTCCACGGCAAGGGCGACAAGAAGCAGGAGCTCCGCTCGAAGGACGAGGTCGACGCGGTGATCGACGCCGTTAAGGACGCGCCTTTCACCGTGGACGCCGTCAAGCGCGGCGAGAAGCAGAAATCCCCCGCGCCCCCCTTCATCACCTCCACCCTCCAGCAGGAGGCGTCAAGGCGACTGAGCATGACGCCGCGGCGCACCATGTCCATCGCCCAGCAGCTCTATGAGGGCGTGGAGATCAGCGGCCACGGCAGCATCGGTCTCATCACCTACATGCGTACCGACTCCCTGAGACTGAGCGAGGAGGCCCTCGCCGCGGCCAGGGACTATATCGTCGATCACTACGGCGCGGCCTACTACCCCGGCAAGCCCCGCCACTTCAAGACCAAGGCCGGAGCCCAGGACGCGCACGAGGCCATACGCCCCACCGACGTGACGCTCACGCCGGAGCTTGTGCGCAAGGATCTGACGCAGGAGCAGTACCGCCTCTACCGCCTGATCTGGGGCCGCTTCACCGCCTGCCAGATGGCCAACGCCGTCTATGATAACGTCTCCGTCGAGATCGGGGCCGCGGGCTACAGCTTCCGCGCCAACTACTCCGAGCTCAAGTTCAAGGGCTACACCGCCGTGTATGAGGAGTCGAAGGACGAGGAGTCGGCGGAGCTGGCAAACCCCCTGCCCACGCTCAGCGAGGGCCAGCGGCTCAGGCTCGAAAAGCTCCTGAGCGAGCAGCAGTTTACCCAGCCGCCCGCCCGCTATTCCGAGGCGACGCTCATCCGCGCCATGGAGGAAAAGGGCATCGGCCGCCCGTCGACCTACGCGCCGACCATCTCCGCCATCACTGCGCGAGACTATGTCATCAAAGAGGGCAAGTACCTCAAACCCACCCCGCTCGGAAGAGTGGTCACGGGCCTTATGAAGGAGCGCTTTGCCGACATTGTGGACCTCAAGTTCACCAACCAGATGGAGGCCGAGCTTGACGAGATCGAGAGCGGCAAGGCCGAGTGGCGCTCCGTGCTCAAAAACTTCTACGGCGATTTCAGCAAGGAGCTGCACGAGGCCGAGGAGGCCCTGGACGGGGTGCGCCTCAAGGTGCCGGACGTGCTGAGCGACGAGTTCTGCGAGGTCTGCGGCCGCCAGATGGTGGTCAAGAAGGGCCGCTTCGGCCACTTCCTGGCCTGCCCCGGCTTCCCGGAGTGCACCTTCACCAAGCCCATCGTCATCGAGATGCCGGGCAAATGCCCCAAGTGCGGCGGCCGCATCCTCAAGCGCACCTCCAAGAAGGGCTATGTCTTCTACGCCTGCGAGCGCGGAACCGACTGCGGCTTCATCACCTGGGACGTGCCCACCAAGGATTTCTGCCCCGCCTGCGGCAAGACCATGTTCAAGCACAGCGGCAGGGGCCTGCAGAAGAGCTTCTGCATCAACGAAAACTGCCCGAACTTTGTCCCCGAGGACAAGCGCGGCTATAAGAAAAAGACCCCCGAGGAAAAGGCCGAGGCCGAGGCCAAAAAGGCCGAAAAGAAGGCCGAGGCGGAGGCTGAGAAGACTGCGAAAAAGGCCGCCGCAAAGAAGACCGCCGCGAAGACCACGGCCAAAAAGCCCGCCGCAAAGAAGACGAGCCGGGCCAAAAAGGCCGACGCGGCAGAGGAATAAGCCATGAAGCAAATCACCGTTCTGGGCGCGGGTCTCGCCGGAAGCGAGTGCGCCTGGCAGCTCGCGAGACGCGGGATCAAAGTCCGCCTTGTCGACATGAAGCCCCACAAAATGACGCCCGCCCACTCCTCCCCGTATTTCGGGGAGCTGGTCTGCTCCAACTCTCTGAGAAGCGACGAGCTTTCAAACGCCGTCGGCCTGCTCAAAGCGGAGATGCGGGCCATGGGCTCGCTCATCATGGAAAGCGCCGACTTAAACCGCGTGGCCGCGGGCGGGGCGCTCGCCGTCGACCGCGTGGGCTTTGCCAGAACCATCACCGAGAGGCTGGAGGCCCAGCCGCATATCGAGATCGTGCATGAAGAGGCGACCAAGATCCCGGAGGGCGAGGTCGTGATCGCGACCGGGCCGCTTTCAAGCGACGCCATCGCCGAAAAAATCGCGGCCCTCTGCCCGGAATCCGACCTGCACTTTTACGACGCGGTGGCCCCCATCGTCACCCTCGAGAGCGTGGACATGGATAGCGCCTTCTTCGCCTCCCGCTACAACAAGGGAACAGCGGATTATGTAAACTGCCCGATGGACAGGGACGAATACCTCGCCTTTGTGCGGGAGCTGGTCTCCGCCAAGGAGGCCGAGGTTCACGGCTTTGACGACGGCGGCGTCTTCGAGGGCTGCATGCCGGTCGAGGTCATGGCCAGAAGGGGAGAGGACACCCTGCGCTACGGGCCGCTCAAGCCCGTGGGCCTGGTCGATCCCCGCACGGGGAAGAGCAACTACGCGGTCGTCCAGCTCCGGCGCGACAACGCGGACGGGACGCTCTACAACCTCGTCGGCTTCCAGACGCATCTGACCTGGGGCGAGCAGAAGCGCGTCTTCTCCATGATCCCAGCCCTAAAAAACGCGGAGTTTGTGCGCTATGGCGTCATGCACCGCAACACCTACTTGAACAGCCCGAAGCTGCTTGACCGCTACTACCGCCTCAAGTCCGATCCGCGCCTCAGCTTTGCCGGACAGATGACCGGCGTTGAGGGCTATGTCGAGTCGGCGGCCTCCGGGATGCTGGTCGGCATCGAGACGGCGGCCAGAACGCTGGGACTCGCGCCGGTCGATTTCCCGCAGGAGACGGCCATCGGCGCGCTGGGCCTCTACATCTCCGGCGGCAGCGTCGGGGACTTCCAGCCGATGAACATAAACTTCGGCATCATCACCCCCCTGGACCGCCGGGTCAAGGGCAAGAGAAACAAGAACGCCGAGATTTCAAAGCGTTCGCTTGAGATCATCGAAACTCTCAAGCAGAAGGAGGTTTTCCGCATTGAGGATCATCATTGACGCCATGGGCGGCGACAACGCCCCCGGTGAAATCGTCAAGGGCGCCCTGCGCGCGAAGAAGGAGCTGGGCGTGGAGCTCACGCTGGTGGGCAGGGAGGAGGACATCCGCGCCTGCCTGGGCGGCGAGAACGGCGTCGAGATCGTGGACGCCCGCGAGGTGGTCACGATGGAGGACGACCCCAGCACCGCCACAAGGCGTAAGAAGGACTCCTCCATGACCGTCGCCCTCAACCTCCTGCGCGACGGGAAGGGCGACGCGGTGGTCTCCGCCGGCTCCACCGGCGCGCTGCTGACCGGCGCGACGCTGATCGTCAAGCGCATCAAGGGCATACGCCGCGCGGCCATGGCCCCGGTCCTGCCCGCGGGCGAGCACGGCATCATGCTCATCGACTGCGGCGCAAACGTCGATTGCACGCCCGAATACCTCCTGCAGTTTGCCTATATGGGCAGCTTCTACGCGAAGAAGATGATGGGCTGCGAGAGCCCCCGCGTTGGGCTTCTGAACGTCGGCACCGAGGACACCAAGGGCGGCGAGCTCCAGCACCAGGCCTTCGCGCTCTTAAAGCAGGCCGGGGACGAGGGCCGCATCAACTTCGTCGGCAACGTCGAGGGCACCGGCGTCTTCGCGGGCGCGGCGGATGTGGTGGTGACCGACGGCTTTACGGGAAACGTCCTGCTCAAGGGCACCGAGGGCGCGATCAGCTTTATGATGAACGCGCTCAAGGGCGTGTTCTACAAGAGCACCGTCAACAAGCTGGCCGCTGCGGTTTTGAAAAACGACCTCAAGGCCATGAAGAAATCCATGGACGTCAACGAGGTCGGCGGCACCGCCTTCGTCGGCATCTCCAAGCCCGTCATCAAGGCCCACGGCTCCTCGAAGGAGGCGGCCTTCTTCGCGGCGATCCGCCAGGCCGTCGCCTTCGTCAACGCCGGCGTGGTGGCGGACATCGAGAACAACATCGAATACATGAAGCTGAAAGCAGAGAGCTGATACTGCTCCTTGATAGGAAGCTGACTTGGGATTTCGAGCAAAATTCAAGTCAGACAAGGCAGCTTTCGCAGAGCATAATGGACATATATGGTCAAGAAAGCTAACGCAGTATGGCTTGAATTTTGCCGGAAGACCTGTCAGATTTCTATTAAGGAGCAGTATATGGATAAACTGGAAGAAAAAATCGGATACCGCTTTCACAACCGTGAGCTGCTGGTCACGGCGCTGACGCACAGCTCCTACGCAAACGAGCGCCACGGCGAGGCCCAGAGCTACGAGCGCCAGGAGTTCCTGGGCGACTCCATCCTCGGCCTTGTGACGGCGGAGTTCCTCTTCACGCACGAGCCGCCCCTGCCCGAGGGCCGCATGACCCGGATGCGGGCGGAGCTGGTGTGTGAGGCAAGTTTACATAAAACAGCCCTCGAGCTGGGCCTCGGCAGCTATATGCGCCTGGGCCGGGGCGAGGAGCACACCGGCGGGCGCGAGCGGCCCTCCATCCTCGCGGACATGGTGGAGGCCATCATCGCGGCCATCTATCTGGACAGCGGCATGGAGGAGGCGCGGCGCTTCATCCTCGCGCGCGTGCTGCGGGATGCGGCCTTTGACGACAGCCACCGCAGCGCCGACTACAAGACCCGCCTGCAGGAGCTGGTACAGCGCAAGAGCAACCAGGTCATCGCCTATGATCTGGTGGAGGAGACCGGCCCCGACCACGACAAGACCTTCACCTTCGAGGTGCTGATAAACGGCGCGGTCTCCGGCCGCGGCAGCGGCAAGACCAAGAAGGAGGCCGAGCAGATGGCGGCGGCCAGAGCGCTGGAGAGCTACCGCGAATGAGCGCCCGGGCGCAGATCCTGCCGGTCTTCGTGCCGCACCTCGGCTGCATGCACGCCTGCGTCTTCTGCAACCAGCGCCGCATCTCCGGCGCGCAGAGCCCGGCGAAGCCCGAGGACGTAAAAAACCTGACAACGCAGTCAGCCGCCTTTCTCCCCCAGGGAGGAAAGCGGCAGCTGGCGTTTTATGGGGGCAGCTTCACCGCCATCCCGGAAAAAGAGCAGGAGGCCCTGCTGAGTGCGGCAAAGGAGGCGCTGGACCGCGGCGAGATCGACGCGATCCGCCTCTCCACCCGCCCGGACGCCATCGACGACGCGGTGCTCGCGCGCCTGCGCCGCTATGGGGTCGGGACCGTCGAGCTCGGCGCCCAGTCCATGGACGACGGGGTGCTGCGCCAGAGCGGCCGCGGCCACACGGCGGCGGATGTGGAGCGGGCGTCGGCGCTCGTCAGGACGGCGGGCTTTGAGCTGATTTTGCAGATGATGACCGGCCTGCCCGGCTCGGACGACGAGAAGGACGTCGAGACCGCGCGGCGGCTCATCGCCTTAAAACCCGACGGCGTGCGCGTCTACCCGACGGTCATCGTGAAGGATACCCCGCTGTACGACATGTGGCGGAGCGGGGCGTACCGGGAGCACACGGTGGAGGACGCGGTGCGCGTCTGCGCCATGATCGCGCCGCTCTTTGAGGCGGCGGGAATCCCGATCATCCGCCTCGGCCTCAACCCGACCGAGGAACTCTCCGGCGGCGCGGCCGTCGCCGGGGCCTACCACCCGGCCCTGGGCGAGCTGGTCAAAAGCCGCGTCCTGCTCAATAAGGCGCGCGCGCTTTTGCAGACCGCAGTCCCCGGCAGCCGCGTCACCATCACGGTGGGCAGGGGCAAAACCTCCCAGATGACCGGCCAGAAGCGCGAAAACCTCCGCCGGCTTACGGAGGAGTTTCGGCTTGCCGGGCTGCGGGTGCGGGAAAATCCCGCGGAAAGCGGCGAAATCCTTGGGGTTTCCATTGAAAAATGAAGCGTTATGGGGTATAACATATTAGTTTGTTTGCAAATACGATACAGAGGTCATCGACTTGTACTTAAAAGCACTCGAAATTCAGGGCTTCAAGTCCTTTGCGGACAAGACGCGCCTGAGCTTTGAAAAGGACATCACCGCCATTGTGGGGCCGAACGGCTCCGGAAAATCGAATATCTCCGACGCCATCCTCTGGGTCATGGGCGAGCAGCGCTCCAAGGCCCTGCGCGGCAGCAAGATGGAGGACGTCATCTTCGGCGGCACCGAGAAGCGCGGGGCCCTGGGCTACGCGCAGGTCTCGCTCATCATCGACAACTCCGCCCACATCTTCGACTCCGACCAGAGCGAGATCATGCTGACCCGCCGCTACTACCGCAGCGGGGAGAGCGAGTACTTCATCAACAAGGAGGCCGTGCGCCTCAAGGACATCAACGCCCTGCTCATGGACACGGGTCTCGGGCGCGACGGCTACTCCATCATCGGCCAGGGCCGCATCGCGGAGATCGTCTCCTCCCGCAGCACCGACCGGCGCGACGTGTTTGAGGAGGCGGCGGGCATCTCCCGCTTCCGCTACCGCAAGGAGGAGGCCGAGCGCAAGCTCGAAAAGACCGAGGAAAACCTCCTGCGCCTCAACGACAAGATCGAGGAGCTGGAGATGCAGGTCGGGCCGCTCAAAAAGCAGGCCGAGGTCGCCAAGCAGTACCTTGTCCTGCGCGACGAGCTGCGCGTGCAGGAGATCTCCCTGTGGATGGCCTCCCTCGACCGGGTGCGCCAGCAGAACGAGGCCGTGCAGCTGGAGTTTGAGCAGGTCAATCTGGAGCTCGAGAAGGCCCGCGCCGGACTCGAGGGGCTGTACGCCTCGTCCGAGAGCATACGCGAGCGTATGCAGCGCAAGGACATCGAGACCGACCAGGCCCGCGAGCGCCTGTCCGCCGCCGAGGCGGAGGGCGCAAAGTGTGAATCCTTCGCGGCGGTCCTGCAGGCCGACAAGAAGAGCACCGAGGAAAACCTCGCCCGCATGCTCAATGACATCGCGGAGCAGGAAAACCGCGTGCGCGAGGTCAGCCGCAACATCGAGCAGGCCGCGGGCAAGCTCACCGAGCTGGACCGCGGTCTGGAAGAGCTGCGCGAGGCGGAAATGCGCAACCGCAACGCCCTGGACGGCGCGCGCATGAAGGTCAAGAGCCGCGAGGGCAGTCTTGAACTGCTGACCGAGAAGGTCAACCGCCTGTCGGTCGACGGGCGGACCATGGACTCGCGCATCCGTATGCTCGACGATATGCAGCGCGACTTTGAGGGCTATTCCAAGGCGGTCAAGGGCGTCATGCGCGAATCGTCGCGCGGAAACCTCAAGGGCATCCACGCGCCGGTCGCAAACCTCATCCGCACGGATGACGAGTTTGCCCTCGCCCTCGAGACGGCGCTGGGCGCGTCGGCGCAGAACATCGTCACCGACACCATGAACGACGGCCGCGCTGCCATCGAATACCTCAAGAGAACCGACGGCGGGCGCGCCACCTTCCTCGCCCTGGACACCGTGCGCGGCCGGGTGATGGACAATCCGCCCGCGCGCGACCCCGGCTTTGTGGGCGTCGCGTCGGAGCTTGTGCAGTGCGACGCGCGCTACAGCGGCATCGTCAATGAGCTGCTGGGCCGCACGGTCGTGGCCGAGGCCCTGCCCGACGCGATCCGCATGTCGAAGAATAACCAAAACCGCCTGCGCATCGTGACGCTGGACGGCCAGCTCATAAGCCCCGGCGGCGCCATGACCGGCGGCAGCAGCGTGCGCGGCAGCGGCATCCTCTCGCGGGCAAACGAGCTGGAAAAGCTCAGGGCACAGCGCGAGAAGATGCGCGAGGACGAGAAAAAGAGCGCGCAGGAGCTTGAGCGGGCCAAGGCGGAACTTGCCTCCGTGCGCCTGACGCTCGATCAGTGCCAGGAGGAGCAGAGCGAGCTGAGAAGCAAGATCTCCTCCCTCGAGGCGGAAAAGCGCGCCACCCTCACCGGCAGCGCGCAGATGAAGCTCCTGCTCGAAAGTCTCACCGGCGACACCATGGAGCGCCAGAAAACCCTGGACGCCTTCCGGGAGCGCATCGCGGACTTTGAGCGCCGCATCGGCGAGCGGGAAGAGGAGCTGCGCGGCATCCGCGAGAAGGCGGAGAGCATCCGTAAAGAGATCGCCGAGATCAGCAAGAGCAAGCTGGAGCTTGAGGGCAAGCGCACCCGGGCAGACAAGGAGGCCCAGCAGCGCAACGCCGAGATCCTGGATCTGGAGCGCCGCTCTGCAAGGGTCGAGCAGAAGAAGCTCGCCGCCGATATGGAGGAAAAGCAGCTGCTGGACAAGCTCTGGGAAAACTACGAGCTGAGCCATACCGCGGCCCTGGCCGTGCGCCAGCCGGTGGAGAGCATCCCGAAAGCGAGCAAGTCCGTCTCCGAGCTGAGAAGCAAGATCAACGCCCTCGGCACGCCGAACATCGGCGCCATCGAGGAATATGAGCGCGTCAACACCCGTTACGAGTTCCTGGCCGAGCAGCGCGACGACGTGGACAAGGCCAAGGCCGAGCTCGTGGGCATCATCAAGGACATCACCGGCCAGATGGAGGCGGTCTTTGTCGAGCGCTTCAAGGAGATCGACGAGCGCTTCCGCGAGACCTTTTTGGAACTCTTCGGCGGCGGCAAGGCGGCGCTGCGCCTCGAGGACGAGAACGACGTCCTCAACTGCGGCATCGAGATCAAGGTTCAGCCCCCCGGCAAGGCCCTGTCGAACATCAGCCTGATGTCCGGTGGCGAGATGGCCTTCGTCGCCATCGCCCTGTACTTCGCCATCCTCAAGGTGCGGCCCACGCCGTTTTGCGTGATGGACGAGATCGAAGCCGCCCTGGACGACGCGAACGTCAACCGCTACGCGGCCTATATGCGCAAAATGTCGGCCAAGACGCAGTTTCTGGTCATTACGCACCGCCGCGGCACCATGGAGGAGGCCGACATGCTCTACGGCGTGACCATGCAGGAGAAGGGCGTCTCGTCGGTGCTCGAGCTTGACCTCGAGACCGCGCAGAAGACGGTGGAAGTGTAAAGCATCCCTCTGTTTTAGCAAGGTACAAATGGGGAGGGGACTCCCTCAGTCACCAGTGTGCGCACTGGTGACAGCTCCCTCAGAGAGGGAGCCTATAAGGAAGGAGATTTGTATGGGATTTTTTGATAAGATTTTCTCGGGCCTGACCAAGACCCGCGTGAAGATGGAAGACCTCGAGGAGATCTTCCGCAACTACCGGCCGGATGACGACGACTTCTTTGACGAGCTCGAGGAGCTGCTCATCATGGCGGACATGGGCGTGGATACGGTCGACCGCGTGGTCACCTCCATGCACTACCTGTGCTTTGACAAGAACATCAGGCGCGGCGACAAGGCCCGCGAGGTGCTGATCGACGAATTGAAGAAGGAGCTCGACGCGGGCAATTCGGCCCTCAAGCTGAATACCCGGCCCAGCGTGATCCTCATGGTCGGCGTCAACGGCGTCGGCAAGACCACCACCATCGGCAAGCTCGCCGCGCTGCTCAAATCCCAGGGCAAAAAGGTCCTGCTCTGCGCGGGCGACACCTTCCGCGCCGCCGCCGCCGAACAGCTCCAGGTCTGGGCCGACCGCGCGGGCGTCGATATCGTCCGCCACGAGGAGGGCAGC
Source organism: uncultured Eubacteriales bacterium (assembly GCA_900319695.1). Classification (GTDB taxonomy): domain Bacteria; phylum Bacillota; class Clostridia; order Oscillospirales; family Oscillospiraceae; genus Limivicinus. The sequence goes on along the minus strand of ONPN01000017.1, from coordinate 26,406 downwards.
GACCCCGCCGCCGTGGTCTATGACGGCATCTGCGCCGGCAAGGCCAGGGGCCACGACGTCATCATCATCGACACCGCCGGACGCCTGCACAACAAGGCAAACCTGATGAGCGAGCTTTCCAAAATGCGCCGCATCATCGACCGGGAGCTCCCCGGCGCGGACGTGGAGACCCTCATGGTGCTCGACGCCACCACCGGCCAGAACGGCCTCATTCAGGCAGAGCAGTTTCTGGAGACCGCCGGCCTCACCGGCATCGTGCTCACCAAGCTCGACGGCACGGCCAAGGGCGGCGTGGTCTTCGCCATCGCCAATCAGCTCAAGCTGCCCGTCAAGTTCGTCGGCGTCGGCGAGGGCATCGACGATCTGATCCCGTTCAACCCCAAGGACTACATCGAGGCACTGTTCAAATGATATGCCGTAGGGGTCGATCCCCAGATCGACCCGCTGCCGACCGATGAACAGCGGGCCGATGAGGGCATCGGCCCCTACGGAGTCGCTGATAAAGAAGGAGAAAGCTACAGATATGATTACAAGCAAGCAGCGCGCCCAGCTTCGCGGGCTCGCCATGAACGAGGACACCATCATCCAGATCGGCAAGGGCGGCATCACCGAGAATGTGATCGAGTCCGTGTCCGCCGCCCTCAAGGCCCGGGAGCTCGTCAAGGGCAAGGTGCTGGAAAACTCCATGCTCACCGCCCGCGAGGCCTGCGACGCCCTCTGCGAAGCCTGCAAGGCCGACCCCGTTCAGGTCATCGGCACCAAGTTCGTCCTCTTCAAACGCAACCCCAACGATATGAAGATCGAGCTTGTAAAGGACAAAAAGAAATGAGAATCGCCGTCTACGGCGGGAGCTTCAATCCGCCGCACCTGGGCCACGTCGCGGCCGCCCGCGCGGCGATCGAGGCGCTGCGGCCCGACCGCCTGCTCGTCATGCCGACCAACACCCCGCCCCACAAGCAGCTCGAGCCGAACAGCCCCAGCCCCGCCGAGCGCCTGAAGCTCTGCCGCCTCGCCTTCGGGGAGATCCCCGGCGTTGAGGTCTCCGACCTGGAGATACGCCGCAAAGGCAAGAGCTACACCGCCGACACCGTGGCCGCCCTGCGCGAGAAGTATCCGGACGCGGAGCTCTGCCTGGTGATGGGCACCGACATGTTCCTCTCGTTTCGGAGCTGGAACCGCTGGCAGGCGATACTCGAAGCCTGCACCCTCGCGGTGCTGAGCCGGGAGGAGGACGACCGGGAGGCCATCGGGCGCTTCAAGGCGGAGCTTGAGGCGGACTGCGGCGCGCGCGTGGAGCTGATCTCCCACCGCCCGCTGCCCATGAGCTCCACCGAGATACGCGAGCGCCTGCGCCGTCGCCGGGGCGCGGAGGAGCTGCCGGGCGCGGTCTATGAGCGCGTCATCCGCAAGCGCTTCTACGGCGCGCGCTCTGAGCTCTCCTGGCTGCGGCAGATGGTGAGACCGTATCTGCGGGACGAGCGCGTGCCCCACGTCGAGGGCGTGGAGAGCACCGCCGTCCGCCTTGCCGAGCGCTGGGGCGCTGACCCCGACGACGCGGCCGAGGCGGGCATCCTGCACGACGTGACCAAGGCGCAGAGCAAAGAGAAACAGTTGAAACTGTGCAAGAAATATGGTATCATGCTGGAAACCGCCGAGATCGAAAACCCCGCCCTGCTGCACGCGCTGACGGGCGCGGCGTTGGCCAGGGACCGCTTCGGCGCGAGCGACGAGATCTGCTCCGCCATCCGCTGGCACACCACCGGCAGACCCGGCATGAGCACGCTGGAAAAGATCGTCTACCTCGCCGACTACGTCGAGCCTACCCGCGATTTCGAGGGAGTGGAGAAGCTGCGCGCGCTCTGCTTCGAGGATCTGGACAGGGCCATGTGCCTCGGCCTTGAGATGAGCATCGACGATCTCACCGAGCGCGGCAGACCCGTCTTCCACGACACCCTGGACGCCTGCGAGTGGTATAAAAAAGTGACCGAGCAGGGATAATTTGTCCCTGATAAACCCGGTGTTTCGCCGTAGGGGCGGCTATCAGCCGCCCGCGCGGGAGAGGCGGCGTTCAGCGGCTGCGCCCGAGCGAATGCGGAAAACGCACGCCGCAGCGCCGGGAGGCTGATAGCCTCCCCTACGGTGTAAAACGATAACGTTAATGGAAACAACGCACCACTGATACGCTGCTGACAACACATAAACGATACGAAGGAGGAAACATCATGCTTAACGCCGAACAGATCGCCGCCATCGCCGCCAAGGCTTTGGAGGACAAAAAGGCCAAGGACGTCAAGGTCCTCAGAACCACGGAGCACACGGTGCTCGCCGACTATTTCGTCATCTGCAACGGTACCTCCTCCACCCACATCAAGGCCCTGGTGGACGAGGTGGACAAGCAGCTCTCCGAGGCCGGGGAGCCCCCCACGAGGCGCGAGGGCCTGCGCTCGGACATCTGGGTGCTGATGGACTTCGGCTGCGTCATCGTCCACGTCTTCACGGACGAGGCCAGAAAGTTCTATGACCTCGAGCGCCTGTGGAGCGACGCCGCCGTCGTCGACCCCAAAACCCTCGTTCCCGCCGAGTAAAAATTCCGTACTTTCATCATAGGGAGAGAATCCAACATGAGATATGATTTCGCAGCCATCGAGAAAAAGTGGCAGGACCGCTGGGAGGAGACCAAGCCCTACGCCGCCGTCACCGGGAGCGACAAGCCGAAGTTTTACGGCCTGATCGAATTTCCGTACCCCTCCGCCGCGGGCCTGCACGTCGGCCACCCGCGCCCCTTCACCGCCATCGACATCGTCACCAGGAAGAAGAGAATGGAGGGCTACAATGTCCTCTACCCGATCGGCTTTGACGCCTTCGGCCTGCCGACCGAGAACTTCGCCATCAAAAACCACATCCACCCCTCCATCGTCACGAAGCAGAACATCGAGAACTTCACCCGTCAGCTCAAGATGCTCGGCTACGGCTTCGACTGGGACCGCGTCGTGGATACGACCGACCCCAAGTACTACAAGTGGACCCAGTGGATCTTCCTGCAGATGTTCAAAAACGGCCTTGCCTACAAGACCACCATGCCCATCAACTGGTGCACGAGCTGCAAGTGCGGCCTGGCCAATGAGGAGGTCGTCGAGGGCGTGTGCGAGCGCTGCGGCTCTCCCGTCATCCGCAAGGAGAAGAGCCAGTGGATGCTGCGCATCACCAAATACGCCGACCGCCTGATCGACGATCTGGACGATCTGGACTTTATCGAGCGCGTCAAGGTCCAGCAGAAGAACTGGATCGGCCGCTCCACCGGCTGCGAGGTCACCTTCAAGACCAACACCCCCGACGACATCACCGTCTACACCACCCGCGCCGACACCCTCTTCGGCGTGAGCTATGTCGTCATCTCCCCGGAGCACCCGTTGCTCAACAAGTGGAGAGAGCGCATTCAGAACTGGGACGAGGTCGCCGCCTATCAGGAGGCCGCCTCCCGCAAGTCCGACTTTGAGCGCGGCGAGCTCAACAAGGACAAGACCGGCGTCCGCCTCGAGGGCATCGAGGTCGTCAACCCCGCCACCGGCGCCGTCGTGCCGATGTTCGTGTCCGACTACGTCCTCATGGGCTACGGCACCGGCATCGTCATGGGCGTGCCCGGCCACGACCAGCGCGACTGGGAGTTTGCCACCAAGTTCGGCCTGCCCATCATCGAGGTGGTCAAGGGCGGCGACATCACCAGGGAGGCCTTCGTCTCCAAGGACGAGGACGCCATCATGGTCAACTCCGGCTTCCTCAACGGCATGACCGTCAAGGAGGCCATCCCCGCCATGAAGGACTACGCCGTCAAGCAGGGCTGGGGCAAGGAGAAGGTCAACTACAAGCTGCGCGACTGGGTCTTCTCCCGTCAGCGCTATTGGGGCGAGCCGATCCCCCTCGTCAACTGCGAGAAGTGCGGCTGGGTTCCCATCCCGGAGAGCGAGCTGCCCCTCGTTCTGCCCCAGGTGGACAGCTATGAGCCCACCGACGACGGCGAATCTCCCCTCAGCAAGATGACCGACTGGGTCAACACCACCTGCCCCTGCTGCGGCGGCCCCGCCAAGCGCGAGACCGACACCATGCCCAACTGGGCCGGCTCCTGCTGGTACTACCTGCGCTACATGGACCCGCACAACGACGAGGCGGCGGTCAGCTCCGAGGCCGAGACCTACTGGGGCCCCGTCGACTGGTATAACGGCGGCATGGAGCACACCACGCTCCACCTTCTCTACAGCCGCTTCTGGCATAAGTTCCTCTACGACATCGGCGTTGTCCACACCAAAGAGCCCTACGCCAAGCGCACCTCCCACGGCATGATCCTGGGCAAGAACCCCCACTATGTCGGCAACGTCGAGACCGAGGAGGAGAAACAGGCCCTCATCGAGAAGTACGGCAATGAGGCCCTGCGCACCAGCGTCAAGATGTCCAAGTCCCTCGGCAACGTCGTCAACCCCGACGACGTGGTCAAGGCCTACGGCGCGGACACCATGCGCGTGTATATCATGTTCATCGGCGACTTTGAGAAGACCGCCACCTGGTCGGACGAGGCCGTCAAGGGCTCCAAGCGCTTCCTGGACCGCTGCTGGAACCTCATGGAACTGGCGAAGGACGACATGGCCGTCAGCCGCAAGAACGAGCCGATCATCCACAAGAGCATCAAGAAGGTGGGCGACGACATCGACACCCTCAAGATGAACACCGCCATCGCCCAGCTCATGACCATGGTCAACGAGTTCTACTCCAACGGCTGCACGAAGGGCGACCTTGAGTACCTCGTGATGCTGCTGTCCCCGTTTGCCCCGCACATCGCCGAGGAGATGTGGGAGCAGCTCGGCTTTGCCGGGAAGACCGGCAAAATGGCCATGCAGATGGACTGGCCGAAGTTTGACGAGAGCAAGACCGTCGACGCCGAGCGCGAGATGGCCGTCCAGGTCAACGGCAAGCTGCGCTCCACGATCATCGTCCCCGCCGACGCCGACGAGCAGTTCATCATCGACGCCGCCTGTGCCGACAAGAAGATCCAGCGCCAGCTCGAGGGCATGCAGATCGTCAAGACCATCGTCGTCAAGAATAAGATCATCAATTTGATCCTCAAGCCCGCAAAGTAATCATTGACATTTCGGACTTGAGCCGTTATAATACCAATGCTAAAAGCCAATTCATTGGCCCTTAAAGCGCCGCAAGGCGTATTTGGAGGGAGGGAAATACATGTCTGAAATTTACGTCAAGGAGAATGAGTCTCTGGACAACGCTCTGAAGAGATTCAAGCGCAGCTGCGCAAAGTCCGGCGTTCTGGCCGATCTTCGCAAGAAGGAGTACTACCAGAGCCCCAGCGTCAAGCGCCGCAAGAAATCCGAGGCCGCCCGCAAGAACAAGAACAAGCGCTTCTATTGATGACATGTAAAACCACCGGACATTCGTCCGGTGGTTTTTCTTTGCTTGATATTCCTCTTGAACTGCGCTATACTGTTTATCGGGAAGTGAGCTTGCCCCGCCGGGAGACGAGGGCTTCCAAGGCTCATGTAAGCGATTTAAAGAATGGAGGACAGCACAGATGTCGACAGAATACGGCTTAGCAACGCTCGGAAATGCCGATGGATTCTCTGTGTTCCAATTTGGCCGGCAAAGGATTCGATTTAAGGCGCCTTATTCCCTGGAGCGGTATACACGGATAAAACATTGGGATCACGGATACCTGATCGTTGACGCAAAATACGCACATCAGCAGGCGGATGAGGAAGAGTATATCGACATGGTTCCGATCCTCGAGGCGTTGTATTTTGATCCGGACGAGTTTTTGAAGCCGATCAAGGGAGTGAAACTTGCGCATGAATAACATCGCAGCCATGGCGGACGCCGCCGATATGATTGTAAACGGGTATGCGTTTACTGCATGGAACGGAGGATACCGGGTATTGAACCTGAACAGATTAGACCGCGCGGCTGTCCTTTCCAAAGATGGGGAAGTGTTGGAGACAAGCATGGACGATATAGAATTGACCATAGTCCTGGATTACTTCCAAAGCAATCGACGTTTTTTGGAGGACGGGGATGCCTAAGTATTACGAATTTAAAATCGCCGGTTATTACCTCTATTTTACATCCTTTTGTGTTGTTGAATGTATGCACGTCCATGCCAGTGACAGCAGACTCACGGAAGCCGGGTCGGCAAAATTTTTTGTGAAGAGTAACGGCGACGCGGTTTTACAGCATCGAGGCATATTGAATGATAAGGAAATCGGACGAATACAGGCGTTTATCAAGCAGAATTATAAAGAAATGTATCAGAAATGGGCGGCTTACAGTCAGCAATCTTTTTATGAGGACTGAACTTTGACAGGAGAGATCAGAGAAAAATGTATTCAAAAATGATGAAATTAATACTGGTCTCCCATAAAACCTATGAGACGTGTTTTGTGCCCGAGGGCACAAAACTGGCAGCGCGCCTTGCGCGATGCCTTTTCGTTAAAACGAGCTGTTTTAACGAAAAACAGTATGAGATTGTAGGGGCGACCCTTGTGGTCGCCCGTGTGCAGGCACAGGCAAACGCACGGTGAATTCGTACAAAGCTGCGAATTCGCCGTGCGTTTTATCTTCACGTATGGTTCTGCCGCCGGGCGACCGCAAGGGTCGCCCCTACGGTGTATAACCGACGGGATCGTTTCTGTCAGTGTATCCGCGTCAGCTTGCCGACGACGACGTAGCGGCCTTCTTCGCGCTCGTAGGTGCAGGTGGAGAGGGTGACGATCTTGTCGGTCTCCTTGACCTCAACGTCGGACTTGAAGGTGGACAGGTCCTTGATGAGCTGGATCTGGCTCAGGAACTGTTCGGGGGAGTCGAAGTTCATGGCATAGGCGAAGGAGGTCGGCTCGGTCACAAAGCCCGCGATCAGGTCGAGACGGTAGTTAAACTCCGGCGTGCTCAGGTAGATGACCGGGTGCTGGGGGTAATAGTTCTCGTCGCGGTAGTTGCGGATGCTGGCGAACATGGAGCCGTCGTTCATATTGTGGCCGTAGATGCAGGTGTTCTGATCCGAGAAGTCGGAGGCATTGCGGCAGTCGATGAAGATCGTGCCGTTGGCGTTGGTGATCTCACCGGGGATGTGGTCGAGGTAGTAGAAGTTGTTGTCGGTGTACGCGATGGGGTAGTTGATCTTGGTGTTGGGGCTGTAGATCCAGGCCACATAGTCGGTGCTCTGGCGGCGCAGACCCTCAAAGTCGATGTTCAGGGGGCTGACCTCGGGGTCAATGCCGTCGCCCTGCTCCTCCGGCGGCGCGCTCTCCTCGGGCACGGGCGTGGGGGAGGCCATGGTCATGTACTGGCTGGCAACCTCGTTATACGCCTTCTCAGCCTGCCTGTAGCCCATGATGGTGGAGATGATCTTATATGCGCTGAATACAAACACGCCCAGCAGGATCGCGCACAGAACGATGAGAATCGTCTTGACGGTACTGTTTTTTTTCAAATCATTCGCCTTCCTTTGCTGCGGATGCTTTCATCCTGATTATAGTATGAGCTATTATAACGCATTTAAGCGAAAAAGAAAAGCCCCTATTGCAACAGACGCTGCAACAGGGGCAAAGTTCCGTATCTTTTTGAAAAATTACTTGATGGCGACGATGCCGGCGCCGGTCTCCTCGTTGAAGGCCTCAACAGCGCCGTCCTGGAGAGCGGCGACCAGGGCCTTGATCTCGGCGCGCTCTTCATCACCGCGGCGGACGGCGACGAGGTTGGCGTAGGTCTGGGCGGCGTTGCCGCTGGGATCCTCGATGGCCAGGGCGTCGGTGGTCTTGAAGCCGGCGTCAAGGGCGTAGTTGTAGTTGATCACGGCGATGGTGCCCTTCTCGCTGCTCTTGAGCAGGGAGGGGACGGTGTCGGCCTGGGCGGCCTGGACGTTGTAGCCCTTGGCGTCCACGATGTCGAGCACGGAGGGGGCGGTCTCAACGGAGGCGTCCTCGGGCAGGACGATCAGGCCCTCCTGCTGGAGCAGGAGCAGGGCGCGGGTCTGGTTGGACACGTCGTCGGGGACCAGGATGGTGGCGCCCTTCGCAACGTCCTTGAGATCCTTCAGCGTGGCGCTGTAGATGCCCATGGGCTCATAGTGGACAAGGCCGGCGGAGACGAGGTCGGTGCCGTTGGCCTCGTTGAAGCTGTTCATGTAGGGGGCGTGCTGGAAGTAGTTGGCGTCGAGAGTGCCGTCCTGCAGGGCGGTGTTGGGCAGAACGTAGTCGTCATAGATGACGATGTCGAGCTTGATGCCCTGCTCCTCGAGCTTGGGCTTGACGATCTCGAGCAGCTCACCGTGGGGGGTGGAGCTGGCGCCGATCTTCAGGGTGACGGGCTTGTCGGCGGCGAAAGCGGCAGCGGACAGGCTGACGAGCAGAACCGCGCAGAGGATAAGAGCGATGGTTTTTTTCATGATCTTCATTCTCCTTTTCCGTATTTTGCCTGGGTTTACTTGGTGATGCGTTTATCGGTGCGGTGCGCGATGGCAGTCCCCACCTCCTGAATAATCTGGACGATTATTACAGTCAGAAAGACACAGATCCACTTGATGTCGGGATTGAAGCGCTGGTGGCCGTAGCTGATGGCGATCTGGCCGAGGCCGGTGCCGCCGATGGTGGCGGACATGGCCGAGTAGCCGAGGATGGTGACCATGGAGATGACCGCGCCCATGATGAGGGCGGGCTTGGCCTCGGGCAGCAGCACCTTGGTGATGATCTGGAAATTCGTGGCCCCCATGGACTGGGCGGCCTCGATCACGCCGGCGCTGACCTCCTTGAGCGAGGATTCCACCATGCGGGCGATGTAGGGGGAGGCGGCGATGACCAGCATGACGATCATGGCGCTGTTGCCAAGCGAGGTGCCCACCACGAGCTTGGCCACCGGCAGCATCGCCACCATCAGGATGATGAAGGGGATGGAGCGGAAGAAGTTCACGATCACGCCGAGCAGGCGGTTGAGCCAGCGGATGGGACGGATGCCCTCGCGGTCGGTGATGTTGAGCACCACGCCCAGCGGCAGACCGATGACGTAGGAGATCGCGGTGGAGAGAAAGGTCATATAGATCGTCTCCCAGACGCCGCGCTGGAGGATACCGGCGTTCCAGAGCTTGTAAAAGGTTTCGGAGAGCATCAGACTTCCTCCTTCCATTTGACGGGGCTGTTCTTGAGCCAGGTCATGACCTTGGCGGCCTGGTTTTCGTCGGTGGGCAGCTCGATGATCATGTGGCCGTAGACGATGCCGTCAAAGTCCTTGGTGTCGGCAAACATGATGTTGACCGGCGTCTGGCACTCCAGCGTCATGCGGGAGATGACCGGCTCCTTCGACTGCATCCCGTCGAAGATCAGGCGGATCTTCTTGCCGCCGGAGGTCTCGAGGGCGGAGCGGTCCTGGGGGAGGATGAGCTCGCGCGCGATGTCGGACTGGGGACTGGTGAACACGTCGCTGACCCTGCCCATCTCGGCGATACGGCTGTGGTCGATGACGGCGACGCGGTCGCAGATCTGGTCGATGACCTTCATCTCGTGCGGGTGGTGTTCGGGTCGAGGGCGGAGGTGGCCTCGTCGCAGAGGAGGTAGCGCGGATCGGAGGCGAGGGCGCGGGCGATGGCGACGCGCTGCTTCTGACCGCCGGAGAGCTGGGCGGGGAAGGCCTCCGCCTTCTCCTCCAGGCCGACGACCTTCAAAAGCCCCATGGCCTTCTCCCTGGCCGGGCCGCGCTTGACGCCCGCGATCTCCAGCGGGAAGGTGACGTTGCGCAGGACGCTGCGCTGCTCAAGCAGGTTGAAGCCCTGGAAGATCATGGAGATCGAGCGGCGCATTTTCAAAAGCTCCGGCGTCGGCAGCCTGGTGATGTCCTGCCCGTCGATGACGACCGCGCCGGAGGTGGGCCGCTCGAGCAGGTTGATGCAGCGCACCAGCGTGCTCTTGCCCGCGCCGGACAGGCCGATGATGCCGAAGATCTCGCCGTCCTCGATGGTGAGGCTGATATCCCGCAGGGCCTCCACGCCGCCGTTTGCGGAGGGGTAGGTTTTACACAGATTCTGTAGCTCTATCATCTGAGTATGTTCCTTCTTTGTCAAAATGAAACAGACCCGGAAACTCCCATGGATTTCCGGGTCTGATTGGCTGCTTATCTGGCAATCAAACGGAGAAGAAGCACGGCGAGTCATCCTTTTGGGCGTGCGGCATCAGGCACATGCTGCACATGCGCATCTCCATCATCATGCTGCTGACGGTACCGTAACGCATATGACCCGGCTCCTTTCCTTGATTTGCCCCAATTATAGACTCGCCCTCCCCGGCTGTCAAGCGGGGGAGGGCAGAATCGGAAAATTATACATGCAAAATGGGTAAAGTCTTTTGCAATCCTGAGAAATTGCACAAAGTTTCCTGAGCGTCCTCATTCGACGTAGTGTCCGCGGAAATAGTCGACGATGGTGTTGATGCCCATGGCGGAGATGCTGCGCCCGTCCGGGGTCAGGAAGGCGTCGGAGAGCTTGCCGTACTCGTCGTTGAGCAGGGAGGCGAGGTCGGCGTAATAGACCCCCGTATTGGCGCAGACCTTGCGGATCCAGGAGTTGGCGTAAAAGATCATATCCGAGGTCAGGCCGTCGCTGCCCTGGTAGTTGCTGCTGATGGAGCCGATGGAGCAGGCGACGATTTTGGTGGCGGAGCTGTTGGTGCGTATGCTCTCGATAAGCCTGGTGTAGCCGTCGATAAACTCCTCCTCCGTGGTCTCGGCCAGACCGTCGCCGCCGAGGTAGATCACCAGGGTTCCGGGGCGGGTGACCATGGCCGCGTCCGACGGGGTGATGAGCGAGCCGTCCACAAAGACGATGGGCGTGGTGGCCGCGTCCTTCGCGCGCAGACCGGCGCCGCTGTCGGTCCAGATCTGGGCGCTGAGACCGCCGCCGTACTGGGAGGCGTAGTTGCGCAGGCCCAGGATGGTCTTGTCGCAGAGGAAGGTCATGCCGAAGACGGTCTCCAGAGTGCCCTTGTTGTTCTCCGGCAGCGGGAACAGGACGCCCTGCTGCGGCTCAAGCCCCGCGAGCACTTCCGAGCCGTCCGACCTGCCGCGGCTGGCGCGCTCGATGCTGTTGAGGTTGAGCGTGCCGCTCTCCCGCGCGGCGGTGTTCTTCTGGGACATGGCGAAAATCAGCCCGATCAGCATCGCCATCAGGCACAGCAGGATCCCCGCGGCCCAGAGCAGATTTTTCAGATTGCTTAGCTTCATGCGAAACCTCTCTCTAAGAACAAGGGCGGCCTTGCGGTCGCCCCTGTCAGTTGTCTATTCGGATTACTCCTGCTCGGCCAGGGCCTTGGCTTCCTCGATGACCTTCTGCTGGACGTTGCCGGGGGCTTCCTCGTAACGCACGAACTTGCAGGTGAAGGAGCCGGCGCCCTGGGTCATGGAGCGCAGGTCGATGGTGTAGGAGCTCATCTCGGCGAGGGGAACCTCGGCCTCGATGGTGGTCATGCCGTCCTCGGCGGGCATGGAGCCCATCATGGTGCCGCGGCGCTTGGAGTTGATGTCGCCGATGATGGCGCCCTGGAACTCATCGGGGATGGTGACGAAGAGCTGGCCGATGGGCTCAAGGATGGTGGGCTTGGCCTTGGGGATGCCGTCCTGGTACGCCAGACGCGCGGCGGTCTGGAAGGCCATATCGTTGGAGTCGACGGGGTGGTAGGAGCCGTCGTACAGGGTGGCCTTGAGGCCGACCAGCGGGTAACCGGCGAGCACGCCCTTCTGAACGGCGTTGCGCAGGCCCTTTTCGACGGAGGGGAAGAAGTTCTTCGGGACGGAGCCGCCGAAGACCTCCTCGGCGAAGATCATGTCGTCCTGCTCGTCCTGGGGCTCGAAGCGGATCCACACGTCGCCGAACTGGCCGGAACCGCCGGACTGCTTCTTGTGGCGGCCGTGGGCCTCGACGCGGCCCTTGATCTTCTCACGGTAGGCGACACGGGCGGGCTTGAGCTCGGTGTCGACGTTGTAGAGGTTCTTGAGCTTGGAGCAGAGAACGCCGATCTGGATGTCGCCCGCGCCGGAAATGACCATCTGGTGGGTCTCGGCGTTGTTGACGAGAGTGAAGGAGATGTCCTCCTCGCCCAGCTTGTTCAGGCCGCCTGCGACCTTGTCGTCCTGGCCCTTGGTCTTGGGCGCGATGCACATGGAATAGCAGGGCTCGGGGATCTCGATGGCGGGCAGCTCGACGTCGTCCTTGGAGTCGGTGACGGTGTCGCCGGTCTTCCAGTCCATCTTGCCGATGGCCACGATGTCGCCGCAGCAGGCCTCGGTGACCTCGGTGCTCTTCTTGCCGCACATGGTGTACATGCGGCCGAGCTTATCGGTGGAGGAGGCGCGGACGTTGCGCAGGGACATGCCCGCGGCGATCTTGCCGGAGAGAACCTTGACGAAGCTGTACTTGCCGAACTTGTCGGACACGGTCTTGAACACGAAGCCGAGGACGCCGTCGTTCTTGGCCTCGGGGGCGGGGCAGTAGTCCGCGATGCCCTGGAGCATGGCGACGGTGCCGACATTGGTCATGGCGTCGGTGGCGAAGACGGGGACGACCGCGCGCTCCTTGACGCCGACCTTGAGGCCCTCGATGATGTCGGCCTCCTCGAGCTCCATGGTCTCGAAGAACTTCTCCATGAGCTCCTCGGTGGCGCCTGCGGCGGCCTCCATCAGCTCGGCGCGCAGGTCCTCAACGTGGCCGGCGTCGGCGGCGGGGACGGCGGTCTTCTCGACCTTCGCGCCCTTGGTGATGTAGGCGACGTTGTGCACCAGGTCGATGACGCCCTTGCCGTCGGAGGTGGGGATGGTGACGGGGCAGACGATGCCGCCGTACTTGCCCTTCAGGGTCTCGAGAGCCTTGAAGTAATCGCCGTGCTCCTCATTGCACTTGGACACGCAGAACATGACGGGCAGCTTCGCGGCCTTGAGGTAGTTCCAGCTGCGCTGGCCGCCGACGGACAGAGACTCGGCCGTGTCCTTGGCGGAGGCGACGATGACGCCGCACTCAACCGCGCGCAGGGCGCAGAGCACGTCGCCCACGAAGTCGAAGTAGCCAGGGCAGTCGAGCACGTTGATCTTCACGCCGTTGTAGTTGACGGGCGCGATGGAGGTGGCAATGGTGATCTGACGGCTGGTCTCCTCGGGATCGTAGTCGCAGACGGTGTTGCCCTCGGCGACCTTGCCCATGCGGTCGATGGCGCCGGTGCAGAAGAGCATGCTCTCGGCGAGACTGGTCTTGCCGTTGTTGCCGTGGCCGATCAGGCAGATGTTGCGAATGTTTTTCGTTTCGTAGCTCATGTGTCGTTTCCTCTCTGTTGAAATATATGCAAAGATAATGAATCAGCGATCGTAGCGATCAATTTGCAATCAATTTATTATACACTATGTCGCTTGGCAAGGCAAGCATAAAATTGAGGCGAGACGCAGAAATCTGCCGCCCTCAGCCCTGGCCGGTCAGGGCACGGTACTCCGCGGGGGTGATGGTATGGACGGCGGAGACGTCGGCGTCGGCCTTCGCGTAGGTGGTCTCAAAGTCCTGGCCCGCGCGCCGCAGCGTGAACACGCCCTCACTCACAAGCTCAAATTGCAGCATATCATCCATGGAGAGGGCGCCGCTCTCGTCGTACCAGTGCATCTGCCCGTCCTCCAGAGTCCAGAGGAAGTTGTTGCCGACGCCGCCGGTGATCATGACGCCGGTGCCGTCCTCGTGCAGATTGATCGAGCCGTCCTCGGTCTGGCCGAAGTCGTCCAGGCGGATGCGGTACTGCCCGTCGGACATGGCGTAGCAGTAGTAGAGCCCCGCGAGGTTTTCCGCGCTTGGCACGTATTCCTGACGGGAGTAGAGAAGCTCAATATAGTCGTCCATGCTGACCAGCGGGACGTCCGGCAGCTTCGCGCCCGGGGCGGCGAAGAACAGGACGAATCCCGGCTCGGACTCGACGGTCATGTAGCCGTCGACGATGGAGCCGTCAAACACCGCCACGCCCGCCTTGAACTGCAGCGCGTCGCCGTCCATGCTCCAGTAGTCGATGGGGCCCTGGTTGGCGCTGCCCCAGTAGAGGTAGCCGGTGCCGTCGGGCTTGAGGGTGATGGTGTAGTCCTTCATCGTGTCGGACTGGACGAAGGTCTCCTCCACCTTGTTTGCCTTGAGCCCGTATTCGGTGAACATCCCGTCCACGTACTCGGGACTCATGTAGGTGCAGTGGAAGCTGTATTTGCCCGCGTAGGGCGAAAGCGGCGAATCCGACGCCGCCGGGGCCGCGGTCGGCGCGGGGCTTGCCTGCGTCGGCGCGGGCTGCGGCATGAGGGAGCGGCCCAGGCCGCAGGCGCAGAGACTGAGCGAGAGAAGCAGGATCAGAAGCAAGAGCGGCGCGCGCGTGCAGTTTTTCATAGACGGCCTCCTGTTCGTGACGGATCGTAAAACGGGCGTTTCATCTGACATAGTATACTATAACAAAAGGTATGAAAAAAGACAAGGGCAACAGCGCGAAATTCAGCGAGGGCATGGGCGGCGTCAGTACCGAAAATAACATTGACACAGCCATTGGCTCGCCCCCGCCGAAAGGCGAGGGGAGAGCTGGCGCGAAAGCGCCTGAGAGGGGCGTCCCCCCCGCGTCGTCGGCCCCTCTCAGTCACGGCGCTCGCGCCGGGAACCTGCGTCAATGACTGTAGGGGCGGCCCTTGCGGCCGCCCGGCGGCAGTCACCGACGTTCTGCGGCCGCGCCGGGGCGAATACGGAAATCACACGCCGTACCGCCGGGCGACCGCAAGGGTCGCCCCTACGGTGAAGAACGCCCGTCGATGCTCCGTAGGGGCCGCTCACGAAAACCCGCGAGGGCAGGGCGGTTTCGGGGCGAAAACATGGAATGCCGCCTTGATTTTCCCACCGGAGCGCGGTATACTTTATAAGGATTATTATGGCCCCCGGTCATGGGAGGCGCAGGCTTTTGGAGAATGCCCGAAGGAGGGGCTTTCCATGAAAAAAACGCTCAGAACTACGGTCTCCCTGCTGCTGACGCTGTGCATGGCGCTCAGCCTCGGCGGCGTTTCGGCACTCGCGGAGGGAGAACTGCCGACGATTTCGGACCCGGTTGCGGTCTCTGCGGACAGCGGCACCGTCACGGTCACGGTCGGCGGGTCTGCTGCGACTTTGCCGGCTGACGCGACGGTGCCGGTTACAAGCGGCGTGGTCACCATCACCCCGGCGGCGGGCGAGACCCCCGCGACGGTCGGGATCGCCGCCAATATTGCCACCACGGGCAACGACAGCGACGGCGTCGCTGCGGCCAACAGCAGGGTCACGGTCGAGGGCGGCGTCAGCACCGCGGGCTTCATCAGCGACGGCGTCTATGCGACCAACAACAGCACGGTCACGGTGAAGGGCGGCGTCAGCACCGCGGGCTTCATCAGCAACGGCGTCAAAGCGGACAACAGCACGGTCACGGTCGAGGGCGGCGTCAGCACCGAGAAAGACTACAGCGACGGCGTCTATGC
The DNA here is from genome assembly GCA_900319695.1 of uncultured Eubacteriales bacterium. Classification (GTDB taxonomy): domain Bacteria; phylum Bacillota; class Clostridia; order Oscillospirales; family Oscillospiraceae; genus Limivicinus. The sequence continues at coordinate 10,872 of ONPN01000017.1, read as the reverse complement.
GACCAACAACAGCACGGTCACGGTCGAGGGCGGCGTCAAGACCGAGGGCATGGTCAGCAACGGCGTCAAAGCGGACAACAGCACGGTCACGGTCGAGGGCGGCGTCAGCACCACCGGCGACAACAGCTACGGCGTCTCAGTGTCCAACAACAGCGAGGTCACGGTCGGGGGCGGCGTCAAAACCGAGGGCGACAATGGCGAAGGCGTCTATGCGACCAACAAGAGCACAGTCGAGGTCACGGGCAGCGTCAGCACCGAGGGCATCGGCAGCCACGGCGTCGATGCGGTCAACAACAGCGAGGTCACGGTGAAGGGCGACGTCAGCACCAAGGACTTCTTCAGCGTCGGCGTCTATGCGGACGAAAACAGCACGGTCAAAGTCATGGGCGGCGTCAAAACCGAGGGCAACACCAGCTTCGGCGTCTATGCGACCAACAGCAGCATGGTTACGGTCGAGGGCAGCGTCAGCACCGAGAAAGGCAACAGCCACGGCATCAAAGCGACCAACAGCACGGTCACGGTCATAAAGGATGCCGACGGAAAAGGCGGCGACGTCAGCACCACCAAGGACAAAAGCCACGGCGTAGATGCGACCGGCAACAGTACGGTCACGGTCGAGGGCAAGATCAGCACCGATGGCGGCGGAAGCCACGGCGTCAATGCGTACGACGGCACGGTCACGGTCACGGTCGGGGGCGGCATCAGCACCGCCGGCAGCGAAAGCCACGGCATCAAAGCGACCAACAGCACGGTCACGGTCAAAAAGGACGCCGACGGAAAAGGCGGCAACGTCAGCACCACCGGCGAAAGGAGCCACGGCGTCGATGCGACCGACAGCACGGTCACGGTCGAGGGCAGCGTCAGCACCGAGAAAGACAAAAGCCGCGGCGTCAATGAGAACAACAGCACGGTCACGGTCGAGGGCGACGTCAGCACCACGGGCATCGCCAGCGACGGCGTCTATGCGACCAACAACAGCACGGTCACGGTCGAGGGCGGCGTCAAGACCGAGGGCTGGGTCAGCAACGGCGTCTATGCGGCCAACAGCACGGTCACGGTCAAAAAGGACGCCGACGGAAAAGGCGGAGACGTCAGCACCACGGACATGGGCAGCAACGGCGTCTATGCGACCGCCGGCAGCAAGGTCACGGTCGAGGGCGGCGTCAAGACCGAGGGCATGGGCAGCAACGGCGTCGCAGTGGACAACAACAGCACGGTCACGGTCGAGGGCGGCATCAAGACCGAGGGCATGCGCAGCAACGGCGTCTTTGCGGCCGTCAACAGCACGGTCACGGTCGAGGGCGACGTCACCAGCGAGAAGAGCGCCGGCGTCCAGACGTCAAACAACAGCACGGTCGAGGTCGGCGGCGACGTCACGGGCGGCGAGACCGGCATCCTCGTGACCATCAACTCAGACGATGCCGAGGGCAGCACCGTCGTCGTCGAGGGCACGGTGAGCGCGAAGAAAGAGGGCGGCCAGGCCATCACGCTCAATGTGCCGGATAACGCTACCCTTGACACGGTCAGGGAGGCTCTGCCGGAGATCATCGTGCAGTCCATCGACAGCGACGCCGACTATGTGGTCTGCACGGGCGCGTCTCCCGATAATAACGCGGCCATCGCCAGGGCGGTGCAGGACAGCATCAAGTACATCGTCGACACCGAGTCGAAGAAGGAAAACGGCGGCACGAGCACCGTCACCGTCGATCTGGTCAATTACGATACGAACGAGGCGGCGGACACCTATGAAACCGCCGACGGCAAAATCCTGGCGGTGGCGACGGCCACGACGAAGCTCAAGCTCGGCGTCGACCAGACAAAGGGCGCCCTCATCGGCGTCGCGGTCACGGACGCGAACGGAGCGCAGACGGAGCTTGAGAAGAACGAGAAGGGCGACTGGGTCATCACGGTTCCGGCCGGGGGCTTCAAGGACGGCTTCAAAATCACCGCGACGGTCAAGGAGAAGGAGCCCCAGCCCTGGTTCGGCCCCGTGTGGCCGTCCTTCGGCGGCGAGACCTACACCGAGGTCGTGCAGAAGCGCGATCCGGTGAGGGTGGAAGGGAAAAAGCTCCTCATCGACCTGACGGAGACCGAAAGCGTCACGCTCACGGCCGCAGCGCTGCGCGGCTACCGCGACAGCGGCGTCGACACGGTGGAGATCCTGGTCAAAAACGGCAGCTTCGTCGTTGAGATGGGCGACCTTCTCAATGCCCTCGGCAGCGCGGCGAACGTCGCGTTCACCTCCCACGGCGAGACCCTGGACATCAGCGCCGACGGCGCGAGCCTCGCCACCCTGGTGCTCGGCGCCGGGGCGTGAGGCGGAAACGCCGCGCTCCATGCCTTCCCCTCCTCCGAGGGGAAGGTTTTTTTACGCTCTCCTGCGCCGGTCAGCCCTTGGCTCGCCCCCGCCGAAAGGCGAGGGGAGAGCTGGCGCGCCGGGAACCTGCGTCAATGACTGTAGGGGCGGCCCTTGCGGCCGCCCGGCGGCAGTCACCGACGTTCTACGGCCGCGCCCGGGCGAATACGGAAAAAACACGCCGTACCGCCGGGCGACCGCAAGGGTCGCCCCTACGGTGAAGAACGCCCGTCAATGCTCCGTAGGGGCCGTTCACGAAAACCCGCGAGGGCAGGGCGGTTTTCGGGGCGAAAACATGGAATGCCGCCTTGATTTTCCCATCGGAGCGCGGTATACTTTATAAGGATTATTATGGCCTCCGGACGCGGGAGGCGCAGGCTTTTGGAGAATGCCCGAAGGAGGGACTTTCCATGAAAAAAACGCTCAGAACTACGGTCTCCCTGCTGCTGACGCTGTGCATGGCGCTCAGCCTCGGCGGCGTTTCGGCGCTCGCGACGGATGAGGGCGGCACGCAGACGACGATTGAGGGCCCGGTCGCGGTCTCTGCGGAAAACGGCACGGTCACGGTCACCATCGGCGAGTCCATTAAGACCATACCGACCGGCGTGACTTCCGCGACGCTTAAGATCACCGCCGATATCGCTGCCACCGGCGATAACAACACCGGCGTCACTGCGAGCGGCAGCGAGATCAAGATCGAGGTCACGGGCAACGTCAGCACCGAGGGCGGCAACAGCGACGGCGTCCAGGCGACCAACAACGGCACGGTTGAGGTCACGGGCGACGTCAGCACCACGGGCTTCATCAGCGACGGCGTCCAGGCGAGCGACGGCGAGGTCACGGTCAACGGCGACGTCAGCACCGCGGGCATGATGAGCAACGGCGTCCGCGCGACCGACGGCAGCGAGGTCACGGTCACGGGCAACATCAGCACCACGGGCAGCTTGAGCTACGGCGTCATAACGTCCGACAGCACGGTCACGGTCGAGGGCAGCGTCAGCACCGAGGCCAACAGCAGCCACGGCGTCTATGCCTACGACAACAGCGAGGTCACGGTCGAGGGCGGCATCAGCACCCAGGGCAAAAACAGCGACGGCGTCTTTGCAAACGACAGCACGGTCGAGGTCACGGGCGATGTCAGCACCGAGGGCAAAAACAGCGAGGGCGTCTATGCGATCAAAAACAGCGAGGTCATGGTCGAGGGCGACGTCAGCAGCGTCAACAGCAGCGGCGTCGATGCCAACAGCAGCAAGGTCGCGGTCGATGGCGACGTCACCAGCGTGAACGGCGCCGGCGTCAAGGCGGCCGCCGGCAGCACGGTCGAGGTCACAGGCGACGTCACGGGCAGCGAGACCGGTATCCTCGTGACCATTGGCTCCAAAGACACCGCGGGCAGCACCATCGTCGTCGAGGGCACCGTGAGCGCGACGGGAGACAACAGCCAGGCCATCACGCTCCAGGTGCCGAAGGACGCCACCGTCGACTCGATCAAGGCGGCCCTGCCGGAGATCATCGTGAAGTCCAGCAGCAGCGACGCAAACTACATCGTCTGCACGGGCGCCGCGGCCGATGATAACGCGGCGATCGCGGGGGCGATGCGCGAGAGCATCAAGTACATCATCGACACCGAGGCGCTGAAGGAGATCGGCGGCACGAGCACCGTCACCGTCGATCTGGTCAATTACGAGACAAACGAGGCGGCGGACACCTTTGAAACCGCCGACGGCAGAACGCTGACGGTGGCGACGGCCACCACGAAGCTCAAGCTCGGCGTCGACCCGACAAAGGGCACTCTCGTCGGCGTGGCGGTCACCGGCACGGATGAAGAGCAGACGACCCTTGTAAACAACAACGGCGAATGGGTCATCACGGTTCCGACCAACGGCTTCACCAACAGCTTCAAGGTCACCGCGACGGTCAAGGAAAAGGACCCCGACCCCGATCCCAATCCCAACCCCAACCCCAACCCCGATCCCGATCCCGATCCCGACCCTGATCCCGACCCTGCGCCGCGGCCCTGGCCCGTGTGGCCGTCCTTCGGCGGCGGCGACGGACAGGCCGAGGTCGTGCAGAAGCGCGATCCGGTGAGGGTGGAAGGGGATAGGCTCCTCATCGACCTGGCGGAGTCCGGCAGCGTAAGTCTCACGGTCACGCAGCTGCGCGGCTACCGCGACAGCGGCGTCAAAACGGTGGAGATCCTGGTCAAAAACGGCAGCTTCGTCGTTGAGATGGGCGACCTTCTCAATGCGCTCGGCAGCGCTGCAAACGTCGCGTTCACCTCCCACGGCGAGACCCTGGACATCAGCGCCGACGGCGTAAGCCTCGCCACCCTGGTGCTCGGCGCCGGGGCGTGAGGCGGAAACGCCGCGCTCCATGCCTTCCCCTCCTCCGAGGGGAAGGTTTTTTTACACTCTCCCGCGCCGGTCAGTCCTTGGCTCGCCCCCGGCGGGGGGAGCCAAGCGCGCCGGGAACCTGCGTCAATGACTGTAGGGGCGGCCCTTGCGGCCGCCCGGCGGCAGTCACCGACGTTCTGCGGCCGCGCCGGGGCGAATACGGAAAAAACACGCCGTACCGCCGGGCGACCGCAAGGGTCGCCCCTACGGTGAAGAACGCCCGTCGATGCTCCGTAGGGGCCGTTCACGAAAACCCGCGAGGGCAGGGCAGTTTCAATGCACATTCAAGTCTCCTTACGATGCAGAAAAGCAGCCCATCCGAAAGGATGGACTGCTTTTCTGGTGCGAGAGAGGAGACTTGCATGCATTTTGTTTTCTCCTGCGGGAAAGGAGAAAACAAAATAGAGGAATCGCCCAGTGTGCGCACTGGACGATGAAACTGCCCCCGGCAGTTTCGATTACACATTCAAGTCTCCTCAACATACCAAAAATGGGACCGTCCGAAAGGACGATCCCATTTTTGGTGCGAGAGAGGAGACTTGAACTCCCACGTCGGTTGACACACGCCCCTCAAACGTGCCTGTCTACCTGTTCCAGCACTCTCGCATATTCCTGCCTCGCTTGAGGCAAGGGGTATTATAGCAGATTCTCGTCTTTTGTCAAGGCCGATTTTTCAGATTTTGAAAGATTTTCAAAATCGTCCTCGGGGACGGTGTCCCGCACCAGCTCGACGAGGGCCAGCAGCAGCGTGACGATCAGGGCGCGGGAGCCGTGATCCACATATAACAGGTATTTCATTTTGAGATAGGCGTGGTAGCCCAGCAGAGAGGCAAACTGGGTCAGCAGGACCGTCGGAAGGCACAGCGGGGCGCAGCAGGCCAGCACGACGGACAGCACGTCCCCGCCGAAAAAGTAGCGCTCGTGCATGTGCGGCAGCAGGAAGGGGATGCCCACCGCGAAGAGCAGGGCCGCCGCCAGCACCGCGCGCACGTTAAGCCTCCTGCGGCGCAGAAAGCAGAACAGCAGCACCGTCAGCATGAACGTGAAGGCCCCGACGATGCCGAGATTCGCCGCGTCCGCGGTCTCCGGGCTGCGCCAGAAAAAGGCGTAGATCGAAGGGGAGTTGTAGTTGAGCCCGCTGCCGATGCTCCCGGTCTGGGAGGCGTAGAGCGTCAGCGTGTCCATAAAGGGCTTGCCGAGCAGCACCGCGGGCAGAACCAGCAGCACATAGAAGACGGGGAAGAGCGCGAAGTGCCGCAGCTTATAGTCGCCCCGGAACCACAGCACCGCCATGATCGGCATGAGAAACACCGCCTGGAGCTTGAAGCCGAAGGACAGCGTGAACATCAGCATCGACCAAACCGGCCGCCCCGTCAGCCCCAGCCACAGCCCCAGCAGGGCCAGAGCCGCGTAGATGCTGTCGCACTGGCCCCAGAGCGCGCCGTTGAGGATCACCGTGGGCAGGAGCAGCACCGAGAAAAAGCAGGTGAGCTGTACGCTGCCCCGGCTGTCGCAGAGGGAGACCAGCTTCATCGCGCCGAAGGCCAGCAGCACGTCGAAGAAGATGCTCAGCAGCTTGATGAGGAAGAGGTCGCGGATGGGCAGGTAGGAGAAGAAGCAGAGGAAATATAAATACGGAATGTTATAGTTGCCGAGCGGGTAGGACAGGGAGTGAAAGCCCAGGTTCTCCCGGTAAAAGGCGACCCACTGGCTCAGAAAATTCTGGTAGTCCAGCGTCTCATAGGGCAGGCACAGTCCGCGCAGCACGAAGGCCGCGGCGGTCAGCACGGCGGACACCACCAGCGTCCGCCGGGACGCGAGCAGCCCCGCGCGCCGCAGCAGCCACAGGGCAAAGCAGCCCTCAAGGGCGAGAAGCAGATAGGCGACGAGGTCCATGAATGATCCTCCGAAGAAGCAGAAAGTACGATCATTATACCCCGCCCGGGGCGAGATTACAAGGGATTTGCTTGCCACAAGGCGGCGCGGGCGGCCCCCTTGGCTCCCCTGCAAGGGGAGCTGTCGAGGGAGCGCGGCGAGTGAGACTGAGGGGTTAAACCCCTCCGGCCTTCGGCCACCTCCCCTTGCAGGGGAGGCATAAACAGTAGGGGCGACCCTCGCGGTCGCCCGGCGGTACGGCATGAGATTTACGTACTCGCCCGGGCGTGGTCGCAAAACGTCGGTGACTGCCGCCGGGCGGCCACAAGGGCCGCCCCTACAGTCAATGACGCAGGTTCCTGTCGCCGCGTCCCCCTTGGCGCTGAACCGTAAAGGCAACACCGCATAATTCGGCGAGAGCGAATCCTGAGAAAAATTGGGTCCTGACGATGGCACTTTTTCGCAGGAATACTTTGTGTATTTCAAGAAAAAGTGACGAAGTCAGGGCACAATTTTTCCAGGAGGCGCCGATGGCGGATTGTGCGGTGTTGCCTAAATAAAAAAAGAGCCCGAAGGCCCCTGAAAAAACTTGACATTTTCACAAAAATGTGCTTGACTTCCGCGCACACGCGATGGTATAATAACTCGCTATGTTTATCAGGAGGGCGGACATACACCCCCATCCTGTTGTTATGTCAAGTATAGCATCGCAAGACTGTGAAATCAACACCAGCGGTACAGTTTTCAACAACATACCCGGGCGTTTTTAATGACTGTAAGGAGAGTGTGTCAATGCCAAGAGACGTCATGTACGGCAAGACCCTGCGAAAGAGTTTTGCCCGCACCCAGGAGATTATGGACATGCCCAACCTCCTGGAGATCCAGAAGAGCTCCTACAAATGGTTCCTGGAGACCGGTCTGCGCGAGGTCTTCAAGGACGTGGATTCCGTCACCGACTACACCGGCAACCTGGAGCTGAGCTTCATCGACTACTCGATGAACGAGAAGCCCAAATACTCCGAGGAGGAGTGCAAGGCCAGAGACGCAACGTACGCCGCGCCTCTCAAGGTCCGCGTCAGACTGCGCAACAAGGAGACCGAGGAGATCAAGGAGCAGGAGATCTTCATGGGCGACTTCCCGCTCATGACCGACGGCGGCACCTTCGTCATCAACGGCGCCGAGCGCGTCATCGTCTCCCAGATCGTGCGTTCCCCCGGCGTGTACTTCGACAAGACCGTCGACAAGGCCATGATCGCGACCTACGGCTCCACCGTGATCCCGTACCACGGCGCGTGGCTGGAGTATGAGACCGACGCAAACGACGTCTTCTATGTCCGCATCGACAAAAACCGCAAGCTGCCCATCACCTGGTTTCTCAAGGCCATGGGCCAGTACCGCGCCGACCTCGACGAGAAGGGCGCCTTCAAGCCCGAGTCCTGCGCCACCTGGCTGAGCTGCGTTGCCGACCCCGCCGTCGGCGCGACCACCAACGAGCGCATCAGGGAGATCTTCGGCGAGGACGAGCGCATCGTCGCCACCCTCGACAAGGACACCGCCAAGTCCAGGGACGAGTGCCTGCTGGAGATCTACCGCAAGCTGCGCCCCGGCGATCCCCCCACCGTGGAGTCCGCCGAGACCCTCCTGGAGGGCCTGTTCTTTGACCGCCGCCGCTATGAGATCAGCGACGTCGGCCGCTACAAGTTCAACAAGAAGCTGTCCCTCTTCCCGCGCATCGCGGGTCACGAGCTGGCGGCCCCCGTCTCCGACCCCCTGACCGGCGAGCTTTTGGCAGAGCCGGGCGAGATTATCACCCGCGAGAAGGCCCGCGAGATCGCGGACGCCGGCGTGGTGGACGTACTGCTGAACGTCGACGGCAAGAACGTGCGCGTGTTCTCCAACGGCATGGTCGACCTTGCCCGCTACGTTGACTTCGATCCCAGAGAGATCGGCGTCAAGGAGAAGGTGCGCGGCATCGTGCTCAGGCAGCTCATGGAGCAGTACCAGGGCGACGCGCTCAAGAGCGCCATCAAGGAGTACATCGAGATCCTGGTCCCGCGCCACATCGTCGTGGACGACATGTTCTCCTCCGTCAACTACCTCAACTGCCTGGCCCACGGCATCGGCGAGGCCGACGACATCGACCACCTGGGCAACCGCCGCGTGAGATGCGTGGGCGAGCTGCTGCAGAACCAGTTCCGCATCGGCTTTTCCCGCATGGAGCGCGTCATCCGTGAGCGCATGACCCTCCAGGATCTGGACATCGTGACGCCCCAGAGCCTGATCAACATCCGCCCCGTGACGGCCGCGATCAAGGAGTTCTTCGGCTCCTCCCCGCTGAGCCAGTTCATGGATCAGACCAACCCCCTCGCGGAGCTGACGCACAAGCGCCGTATGTCCGCCCTCGGCCCCGGCGGCCTGTCCCGTGAGCGCGCGAGCTTCGACGTCCGCGACGTTCACTACAGCCACTACGGCCGTCTGTGCCCCATCGAGACCCCTGAGGGCCCGAACATCGGCCTGATCAACTACCTCGCCTCCTACGCGAGAGCCAACGAGTACGGCTTCCTCGTCGCCCCCTACCGGAAGGTGGAGAAGGGCACCTGCCGCCTGACCGACCAGGTCGACTACATGACCGCCGATCAGGAGGACCAGTACGTCGTCTGCCAGGCGTCCGAGCCCGTGGACGAAAACGGCTGCCTTCTCAACAAGCGCGTCACCTGCCGCCACCGCAACGACACCATCTCCGTCAACCGCGAAGAGGTCGACTATATCGACGTAAGCCCCAAGATGATGGTCTCCATCGCCACCGCGATGATCCCCTTCCTCGAAAACGACGACGCAAACCGCGCGCTCATGGGCGCGAACATGCAGCGTCAGGCCGTGCCTCTGATGACCACCCAAGCCCCCATCGTCGCCACCGGCATCGAGCACAAGTGCGCCGTCGACTCCGGCGTGTGCGTGCTGGCCGAGGGCGAGGGCACCGTCACCAAGGTCGACGCCCGCCGCATCGCCGTGCGCTACGACAGGGGCGAGACCAAAGAATACAAGCTCATCAAGTTTGCCCGTTCCAACCAGGGCACCTGCATCAACCAGCGTCCCATCGTCTCCCCCGGCGACCGCGTGAGCGCGGGCGACGTGCTGGCCGACGGCCCCTCCACCTCCAACGGCGAGATCTCCCTCGGCAAGAACATCCTCGTCGGCTACATGAACTGGGAGGGCTACAACTACGAGGACGCCATCCTGCTCAACGAGCGGCTGGTGATGGAGGACGTGTTCACCTCCCTGCATGTGGAGGAGTATGAGTGCGACTCCCGCGACACCAAGCTCGGGCCCGAGGAGATCACCCGCGACATCCCCGGCGTCGGCGACGACGCCCTCAAGTACCTCGACGAGCGCGGCATCATCATGGTCGGCGCCGAGGTCACCGCCGGCGACATTCTGGTCGGCAAGGTCACCCCGAAGGGCGAGACCGATCTCACCGCCGAGGAGCGCCTGCTGCGCGCCATCTTCGGCGAGAAGGCCAGAGAAGTCCGCGACACCTCGCTCAAGGTTCCCCACGGCGAGAGCGGCATCATCGTCGACGTCAAGGTCTTCACCCGTGAGGCCGGGGACGAGATGAACCCCGGCGTCAACCAGGTCGTGCGCGTCTACATCGCCCAGAAGAGAAAGATCTCCGTCGGCGACAAGATGGCCGGCCGCCACGGCAACAAGGGCGTCGTGTCCCGCATCCTGCCGCGCGAGGATATGCCCTATCTGCCCGACGGCACCCCGCTGGACATCGTCCTGAACCCCCTGGGCGTGCCTTCCCGTATGAACATCGGCCAGGTGCTCGAGGTTCACCTCGGCTACGCGGCCCAGGCCCTCGGCTGGAAGGTGGCCACCCCCATCTTCAACGGCGCCAACGAGGAGACCATACGCGAGACCCTGCGCCAGGCCGGTCTGCGCGAGGACGGCAAGAGCGTCATGTACGACGGCCGCACCGGCGAGAAGTTCGATAACGACGTCACCGTCGGCTGGGTCTACTTCCTCAAGCTCCACCACCTGGTCGACGACAAGATCCACGCCCGTTCCACCGGCCCCTACAGCCTGGTCACCCAGCAGCCTCTGGGCGGCAAAGCCCAGTTCGGCGGCCAGCGCTTCGGCGAAATGGAGGTCTGGGCCATGGAGGCCTACGGCGCGGCCTACACCCTGCAGGAGATCCTGACGGTCAAGTCCGACGACGTGACCGGCCGTGTCAAGACCTACGAGGCC
>ONPN01000010.1 GCA_900319695.1 uncultured Eubacteriales bacterium | reverse complement strand
GCAACAGGTCATCCCTTCAAGGTAGAAAAGATCGCTGAACGAAAGCGCTGCCACAAATACGGTGACAGGTGTAGTTGCTTCAGGATCACGCCGATCATGAAGACTCATAGTTTTTCCTGCATAGTCCAATTCTGTATTGATTCCAGGGTACCGCTGGATGTGGAAGGTAACGTTGGTGCTGTCGAGCCAATTGGCGTAACGCCGACAAAACTGACGGTAACTCAACGGTCTCCGTCCGTTTACTATACCGATTGCCTTGTACTTCTTCCACAGATGCTTCAGCGTCTCGCCCTTCTTGGTCAGGGCACGATGGACTTCCTCAGGGTCGAAATCTCGGTACAGTTCACCATTGACCAGATTGCCGCTTTCTTGTACAGAAGACTGGCGATGAATTCGTTTGTGATGTCTTCCGATAGAGGATACGACAGTTCGTTGCATTCCCTGAAGCGTTTAAGAAACTCGCTGACAGCGGATTTCCCATCACCTGTTGTCGCTGCGATTTCCCTGCTGCTCATTCCATTGGTAAAATGGAGTGTGAGCACTCTCTTGTAGTCCATATGCGGACCTCCTCATACCAAAACCTAATAAAAAGTAGACAATAGATTATCACCGAGGTATAATCTAGGTGGTGATGAAAATGAAGTACAAATTCAGCGCAGAAGATTATGAAACGATAAAGGCTTCACGGGAGAAGAACCGGGATAAACAGACGGATAAACGACTGCAGGTGCTGGAAATGCGATGCGAAGGAAAGACGCAAAAAGAGATCTCGGAAAAAACAGGGTTGAAGACTGAAAATCCATGCGTCTGAACAAAAAGATTTGCACTATGATATTACCCCGTTCAAGTCTTTGAATACAGAAAACAATTTGAAGGTAAATATATGGCCGATGTATTAGCGATAGCTGAGATTATTTTTACCAATGCTGATAATATATCCACGCTTCTCATGATCGCTGCCCTAATCGCAGCAGCCGTTATTGGCGTTGCTGAGTATAGGAGCAGGCTGTGGGAGTATATAACAAACAGAAGAAACAGGTTTTGGTTTATATACGGTTTATTGATGGCCACCGCTATCCTGTTTACATGGAAACACGGATGGATTCATGGCTATTGGCTAATAGGAATCGTAGTTCTCTGGGTCGCCTACACAATCGCTATCATCTCCTCCTTAAAGCCTAAGCGATTCATGGGATATTCAAACCCCATATTAAGGTGCTATGAGAAATGGTTGAGTGATGGTAGCTCCATAGAACACATCGATTTTTTCCGGAAACCACCGCACGGGTATCTGTTCACCGCAGAGGATAAGCTGGAATACTACATGCTCGCCACATCGTATTTTGCGGATGTGAAAGAGTTTGACAATGCATACAAATCCTTGGATAAGATAGAGAATGGGTGGCTGTATGAGAGCGAGAAGGAAATCATAAAGCTTCAACGTGCTATGCTCCTTGCTCAAATGGGCAGCATGAAAGCAGCGTTTCAGATTCTGGGCGATCCAGAGAAAAACGAGTCTGCCGATCCAATGATTTGGTTTGCTTATAGTTTTATCTTTGAAAATGCTGGTGATATTGATAAAGCTTTGACTTATGCTGAGAAAAGCCGAGATATTGTTGATTCTGGATATAAAGCTCCTGACATAGTAGTCGCAGAAATTTTTAACAACTACTCTCGTGTAGCAATATTCAGGGGAAACCGGCGAGAAGCCCTTCGATATATAGATATTGCATGGAAAAAAGTCAAAGACTCAAAAGACATGAGAACTATCCATATTGTTGCTTCAAACCGAATTGCTCAGATGGCGATGGCAGGGAGAAGTCAAGCGGAGTGCGAGGCAGCATTGAAGGAATATAAGAATTTAATTCCCAATGACTCCTTCACAAACAAAGTCGAGTTTAATAACTGTGAAATTAGTTATTATCGCCAGATAAAGGACACAAAGAAAGAGAATGAGCTGATCAAATCTGGATTCTTGGAGGTCGTTGATCATCTTAACCCCGGTCAGAGAGTGTTGTACACAGCTTCGACCTTTCGTATGCTGATGAATGGTCACTTTGATCATAAGTGGTTTGATAAGTATGTGAAATCCGGCTCCAAGGAATATGATGAACTTCCTATGCTGGACAAACTGGTTGCTTTTAAAGAGTACATGGGTTTCTTTCAGCAGGAAGAATTCAGAGCAATTTGCAATAAACGTCCTTACATGGGTCTGCAAAAGAAAATAATGAAGTACTACAGGGAACGAGCTGTTGCGGATATAAACGGAATGCTAGCCGAAGTTGAGCCGTATGATCGTTTCAAGTATGTGAATTTAATGACGATAAAACTCAGTGTCCTAAAACTGGTAGAGGGAAAAAGCCACATAGACAAGAGTAAAGACATTTATGTTGACCTATATAAGGAGTTATATGACGCTGGACTGCATCTTGATGCTGTTCGTATTCTGGTGAATCTCGTTGATGAATGCTCGTCAGCTTATAATGTCCTGATTTGGCGTCCGTTCTGGCCAACCGGAATCTACTATAGTGATATTCTGGATAGAGCAATTCAACCACCTGATCCGAGGCTCGCCCCTGATGGAATACATTTGCAGTATTTCCGGTTGCAAATTACTCCGCCGTTCGCAGTACAGCCTCTGCACGATGATGTGATTCGGGAGCATATAGATACGATTATCACGGAATTCAGAAGCTGGAAAAATCATCCGTTCAAGGTTGACCTAAGCATTGAGATAGCACATCTGTTGATGTGCCTTGATCGGAAGGACGAGGCAAAGGAGTTTCTTCAGTTTTTCAAGGGTAGCGGTGTTTCAGAAAACCAGTTGGCGTCCTGGGCAAGGGAAGAGGTAGCAGCTTTAGAGTCCGAACTGAAAGGGTAGGGAGATATATGATAGGGTGCTTACGCTGTAAAGGAACTGCATTCTTCAAAGGAGAATGCATCCCAATCACCCGTTGTGGCAAATTCCAATTGCATATTTCTGTCATTTGGTGGTAACTGGGGCTAGCTAGCACCAGTAAGTGCGAGCTGGTACTAAAGGCAACTTCACCAATCGGAGGAATACCACGGAATTGCAAACAGTGAAGGCCCAAAATCTGGACGATGTCAGTTCGGCGGAGGAAGAGAAAACCTTGGATGCCCGACTACAACTGCGCATGAAAAACAACAGAACGTAAAGTCACTTTGAAATTGACCTGATCGAAAAACGGCCCTAGACGCCTGCAACCAATAGTGACGAATTATAACCATGCTCATACATTTCTACACACAAGACCCCGAGAAGCTGTCCTGTTGGGCAGTACTGAGACCATCCCAGAATTTGTGTAAACCTCCGATGTGGTGTAGAATAGGAGCACCACATTGGAGGTTTTATTATGAGCAGCAGAAAGAATCGCAGCCCAGAAGAACAGGCCCGGAGAGCAAAGATACGGGAACTCCTGCAGGCGAGCAACATCAGCAGCATGGAGGATATCCAGGATCTATTCAAGGAGACTATAGCTGAGTTTATCGGCTCAGCGGCGCGGAAGCCGACCGCCATATCGCCTTTAAAAGGACGGTGTGATGATCGAGCTTCACCACCGCTTCAGCTATGAAGACCTGGATATTGAAGACTTTGTTCAGCCCGGCATCCAGAACGCAGAGCGAGGTACAGTCGAAGGACATGCTTTTCCCATGCTGCCCAGGCTGGCCAACGGGCTTGTCCTGCTCGCGCATATGCGAAGCCATATTCGCGTCGGGCTTGGGCTGCGGCAGATGATCGACTGGATGATGTACGTCGAGCGCGAGCTGGACGACGCGTTCTGGGCCAGTGAGTTTCAAGCGGCGGCGAAAGCGAAAAAACTGGACGTGCTGGCCATAACGGCGACGCGGCTCTGTCAGAAGTATCTGGGTCTGCCGGAGCGCATTACCTGGTGCGCGGAGGCAGACGAAGCGCTGTGTGAGCTTCTGTTGGAGAGCCTTCTTGCTTCGGGGAACTTCGGTGTAAAAGACAGCGCCGGAAATCACGCGCAGGGGATTGGCATCAACATCCGCAACGAAGGCCTGTTTCCCTACCTGCAGCGGGTGGGCGAGCGCGACTGGGAGCTGTATCACCGGCACCGCTGGCTGAGACCTTTCGCCTGGCTGCGCGAAGGACTTGTCTTCTTCCAAAAGTATGTTGAGCTGCTTCGTAAGGGGAAGAACGTGCTGCCAAAGCGGTCACAAAGCAGCGACAGATATGAGATGCTGAAAAAGCTGGGATTATACTGAAAACAAGGGGGATGACCAATACGGTATCAACCAAATATCGATGAACGCAGCTGACGTATCCCGGAATGCAGAAATTCCCACCTTTCATAAACAATACCATATGCAAGCACCCCGGCCACCTTGTGGGCTGGGGTGCTTGCATATTACAGGGCAATGATTGTGTGCTTACGGCAGGAGGCGCAGCGTGCCTTAAGGAATGATCTTTTTTACGCCTAAAAAATGAACTGTTTGGATAAAACGCCAGTAAAGGAGGCTGTTTTAACCAAAGATTCATGTTAATTTTTATGCGCTGCCGCAGCCCTCCGGCCTCCGTTCGATTTTTCATACGAAATCTGAACGGAGGTATAAAAGATGCAAGATAAAAACAGCATCTACGCTTTGAACAAAAGAGATCCGGATGCAATTGTTTACCTGGATCGGGGAAAGCCGATCCGCGTGACTGAAGAAGACTTTGCGGCAGAAACAGAGTTTCCCAAACTCAAGGCATGGTCTGACGAAAACTATCACGAGACAGAGAAGAAAAACCATGTGGAGAGCAACCACACTGTTTCCGTTGAGGGAATCCGCGAGAGCGCCCTGGCGACTGAAGGACCGGAAGATAGAATGGAGCGGGATTTTGAAAGAGAGCAGGCGAAAGGCGACGCAATTGAAAAGGCAGACAGAATTCGAAAGCTCCTCACAGAAAAGCAATTCAAACGGCTCTGGCTGTATTACATTGAGGAGATGACAGAGGAAGAGATAGCTGCTGCTGAGAAGACTTCTCAACAGGCTGTCTCCAAGTCTATCAGGCAGGCAGAAGAAAGGATCAAAAAAATTTTCTAAAAACGCGGCAAAAAGGTTGTAAAACAGTTTGAGAACCGGCGATAAGTGAGGGGACATTTTCCCTGCACTGCTCCTTGACAAGTGAACATCCGGCAGCTAAATAACATCAGCAGAGGAACGAGCGATGCGGAGGGTACGCCAAGACCACCTGTGCGGGGCAGTGATCCCGCATCAAATGAACGGCAGCAAGGTGACGAGCGGTTCAGCCCATCCAAAAGCGGCCACGGCAGGCCGTCTCGCAAAGACCTCCTCTGCCTATAATGGTACCCCTGCCCGACCGGGCAGCTCGGAGCGATCCTCGGAGGGGTGAGATTCCCGGAGTGTGGCGCCCGCCGCAGTTTAGCTGACCGCCCATACCTGGGGGAGTAGTGTCGAGTACAGGTAAGGTCAAAAGCTCAATAAACACAAGTGGGCCGCTCAGAAAAAATAAGAACGGCCCACTTATTGTGAACATTCTGATAAAGTTGCAGAAAACAGTTGCTTCTTTCAAATACAGACGGTATTGTGCTTGCTGGATACGCCCTGTACGAATTTGAAAGGAGGACAAGAATGTCGTACACGGTGAAAGTGATCCCAAGGAAACGCGAAAACAGCATTCAAGAAAATTCCAGCAAGCAGGAAGATAATGAGGTAAAGAATATGTACAAATCTTATGATGAACTCCCGCTTTTCCTGACAGTCGAAGATCTTGCAAAGACACTGCAGATCGGCTTGAACACGGCTTATAATCTCGTCCGTTCGGATAAGATCAGCTGTTACAGAGCAGGCGTACAGTACCGAATCCCGAAAGAATCTATCCGCGAACTTCTTTCGACGGTTCCGAATTGTTCTCGTTGACTTCCGGCAGCGTGTGGGCGTATTATGCTCGTTGGATACGCCCTGCGCATCTGAAAGGAGGACGACAATGGCGCAGAAGGGCAAAAATCGAACAGCCGCAGGAATGGGGAACATCCGAAAGAAGACCATCACGAGGAACGGCGTTGAGTACACCTACTGGGAGGGCCGCTGCACTGTGGGATACGATCCCGGAACGGGCAAACAGATCCAGAGATCTGTGAGCGGCAAAACGCAGAAGGAAGTAACCCAGAAAGTAAAGAGCATCACAAAAGAAATTGATGACGGCGTTTACCTTGAGCCCTGCAAATTGACCGTGGGGGAATGGCTTACAATCTGGCAGAATGAATATCTTGTCGGAATAGCGCGCAATACGGTCTGCAGCTATAAATCCGATTGCCGAAATCACATTATCCCCGCACTCGGCGCGATCCCGCTTTCCAAGCTCACACCGATTATGATTCAAAGGTTTTACAACGGACTGAGGAATAAACGGACCGGAGAGCCTCTGAATCCCAAAACGGTTCGGGATATTCACGGGACATTTCACAGGGCGCTCAACAAAGCCGTGGCGCTTGACCTGATTGCGAGAAATCCGGCAGACGCCTCGACAGGGAAGATCGAACTGCCGAAGGCGGACGAGAAGGAACGCACTCCCATGGAGGACGAGGATCTGACCCGCTTTATTGAGGAAATCGCGGATCACAAATATCGTCTGCTCTATCTGGTGACGCTGTTTACCGGAATGCGGGAAGGGGAGGTGCTTGGACTTGCCTGGGACAAGATCGACTGGAAACACAACACGATCATGATCAGACAGCAGCTCCTCCGTGACAATGAGGCAAAAACATATTACATCGGGCTTCCCAAACGAAGAAAGATCAGAGAGGTGCGCGTAGCGGCTGAGGTGATGGGCTGGCTTCGGGAACAGCAGGAAGAACAGGCCAGACTCAAAAAGCTCGCGGGAAAAGCCTGGAATAACGAATGGAATCTGGTTTTCACCGGAGAATTCGGCGGGCATCTGTATCCCTGCACCGTTTACGAAAACTTCAAAAGGATCGTTGAGAACATCGGCCTGGGAGAGCAGAGGCTTCACGACCTGAGACATGCGTATGCCACCAACTCCCTCGGCAACGGAGACGATCCTGAGACGGTGAGGAAAAACATGGGGCACTACAGCATTATCCTGCTGGATCGCTACGGACACCGCAAATCCTCCATGGCGATTGCGAGCGCGTCCCGTATGAGCAATTTCATTCAGAACATCCTTCCGAAAGCCAAGGAAAAGGCTTAAAGGGAAAAAATAAGGGAAAACAGGAAAAAGCGAAAAACGCACAATTCAAAATATGAACTTTTTCGAGAGTTCGGATCGCTCAAACGCAAAAAAGAGCCCGCTTCCATAACAGAAGCGGACCCCTTCCAAGTGGCGGATGGAGAGATTCGAACTCTCGAGGAGCTTTTGACCCCTACACGATTTCCAATCGTGCGCGCTCGACCAACTACGCGACATCTCCGTATTGCTCAAGAAGTTTTCTATGAACTTGTCAGCTTGCTTATTATAAAGCGATGCTCTGCGAAAGTCAAGAATTATTTTTTCTTTTTTCGATCTTTTCGGAGAATAAACAGGAGATGTGCGGCAGACACTGTTTCTGCATGAGAGGAGAGACAAGCATGGACATGAACAGGGAAGAGTATAAGCAATACGCCGAACAGCACATGCCGCGCTCCAGGGCGGGGCGGAACATGCTGCGCGCCTTTGTGACGGGCGGGCTGATCTGCGCGGTCGGCGAGGCGCTGAGCCGCTTTTATTCATCGCGCGGGCTCGACGAGGAGGCCGCGTCCACGGCGGTCGCGGTGACGCTCATTGTGCTGGGCGCGGCGCTCACGGCCCTCGGCGTCTATGACAGGCTGGCCAAGTTCGGCGGAGCGGGAACGCTGGTGCCCATCACGGGTTTTGCAAACGCCGTCACGGCGCCGGCCCTGGAATTCAAAACCGAGGGGAAAATCACCGGCACGGCCGCTAAAATGTTCGTGATCGCGGGCCCCGTCATCGTCTACGGCGTGAGCGCCGGCGCGGTCTATGGGCTGATCCTGTGGCTTATGGGTAAGGCGGGGCTGTGACAAAGCGGCCCCGCTTGTCAAAATTATAGGAAAACAGAAGACTGTTCTTGTAAATTGTACAAACTGTGCTATAATAATAAAGGTTTTTTATGTAATCTTGTCATATATTTAACCAACTTCCGCTTTTATGGAAATATTCGGCAGGAGGAGACGGATTGAGCTTGAACCGCGCGTGGATACATATTCGCGGCATCGTACAGGGAGTCGGCTTTCGGCCCTTCATCCACAGGCTGGTGCGGGAGCGGGACTTGCACGGTACGATCAAAAACAGCTCCTCCGGCGTGGAGCTGGAGCTCGAGGGGGAGCGGGCGCAGCTTGAGGCGTTCATTGCGGAGCTGCCCCGGCGCGCGCCGAAGCTCGCCGTGATCGAGGAGATCGAAACGGAATATTCGGATGAACTCAAGGGCTTCACCGATTTTCAAATTCTGTCCAGCAAGACCGAGGCCCTGCGCGACACGCTCATTTCTCCCGACATCTGCATCTGTGACGACTGCCTGCGGGAGCTTTCGGACCCGAAGGACCGCCGCTACCGCTACCCCTTCATCAACTGCACGAACTGCGGCCCGCGCTTTACGATCATCAAGGACGTGCCCTATGACCGGGTGAAGACCTCCATGGCGGCCTTTCCCATGTGTCCTGACTGCGACAGGGAATACCGTGACATCGAAAACCGGCGCTACCACGCCCAGCCGGACTGCTGCCCGGTCTGCGGGCCGGAGGTCTTCTATCTGAACGCGGAGGGGCAGCGCGTCGAGGGAGACGCCATTGAGCTTGCGCGAAGTACGCTGAAGGCGGGAGGCATCGTCGCGGTCAAGGGACTGGGCGGCATCCACCTCGCCTGCCGCTGCGACGAGCCCGAGATCGCCCAAACGCTCAGACGCCGCAAGCAGCGGGACGAGAAGCCCTTCGCCGTCATGTGCCGGAACGCGGACTGCGCGGCGAAAGGCTGCGAGCTTTCCGACGGGGAGCGCGCGGTGCTCGAGGGCTTCCGGCGGCCCATCGTCTTATTGAAAAAGAGAGAGCCGGGGCTTTGGCACATCAGCGAAAACGCCTATGTCGGCGTGATGCTGCCGTATACGCCGCTGCATGTGCTGCTGTTCGGGGACGACATCGACATGCTCGTGATGACAAGCGCGAACCTCTCAGACACGCCCATGATCACCGGGAACGACGAGGCCGTGCGGAAGCTGCGCGGCATCGCGGACGGCTTTCTGCTCCACAACCGGGACATTCAGACCCGCTGCGACGACTCGCTCGGCTGGGTATTGGACGGAAAAGAGTACTTTGCCCGGCGCTCACGCGGCTATGTGCCGTTTCCCGTGCGCATGCAGCGGGAGCTGCCGCCCATCCTCGCCTGCGGGGCCGAGCAGAAGGCCAGCTTCTGCCTCTCGCGCGGGGCCTATGTCTTCCCGAGCCAGCACATCGGGGATCTCAAAAACATGGAGACCTTCGACTGCTATACCGAACAGATCGCGCATTTTGAGCGCCTGTTCGACATCCATCCGAAAGCTCTGGTCTGCGATCTGCACCCGGACTATTTATCCACCGAGTACGCCGCCGAGCGGGCAAAACAAGAGGGGACAGCGCTCATCCGCGTTCAGCACCACCACGCCCACCTCGCCGCCTGTCTGGCGGACAATTTGGTCGAGGAAAAGGTCATCGGCCTTGTGTGGGACGGCGTGGGCCTCGGCACCGACGGGACAAGCTGGGGCGCCGAGTGCCTGATCGGCGATTATCAAGGCTTTGAGCGCTTCGGGTCGATCAGGCCCATCCCGTTGATCGGCGGGGATCTGGCGACAAAGGAGATTGACCGCCTGGCCTTCGCCCTGCTGCGTGAGGCGGGGCTGGAGGCGGGGGAGATCCCCAACGCCGGGCTGTATGAAAAGATGGTGCGCGCCGGGCTCAACTGCCCGCTGTCCTCCGGGATAGGGCGGCTGTTCGACGGCGTGGCAGCGATTCTCAACATCAAGACGCGGTGCAGCTATGAGGGGCAGGGCGCGGTCCTGCTCGAAGCTGCGGCGACGGAGGACGACGGTGTGTTCCCAATCGTATTGGACGGGACACCGCTGCGCTTCGACTGGCGGGAGATGATACGCGCGCTGGTCAAAGAGCGGGACGCGGGGACAGAGCCCGGACGCCTCGCGGCAAGGTTTATGAACACGCTGATTGAAATGGCTGTCCGCCAGTGCGTCAGGGCGCGGGAGGCGAGCGGGTTGAACACGGTCGCTCTCTCCGGCGGCAGCTTTCAGAATCTGTATGTGATGAAGCGGCTTCCCGAGAGGCTTTCGGCCGAGGGCTTCCGCGTGCTGCGGCACCGGCGGGTGTCCGCCAACGACGAGGGGCTGTCCCTGGGCCAGCTCATGATCGCCGCGGCTTGCCTCCCCTGAAAGGGGAGGTGCCCGAAGGGCGGAGGGGTTTCCAACGACGGACGAACCCCTCAGTCAGCTTCGCTGACAGCTCCCCTTGCAGGGGAGCCAATAAGGAGATTGATTCTATGTGTCTTGCGATACCCCTGCAATTGCTTGAGATAAACGGCAATACCGCCATCGGCGAGGCGATGGGGATGCGCCGGGAGATCCGGGTGGACTTCATCGAAAACCCGCAGGTCGGCGACTATGTGATCGTCCACGCGGGCTTCGCCATCGAGAGATTACCGGAACAGCAGGCTCTGGACGATCTGGAGGCCTGGGAGGAAGTGCGCGATGCCCTGGGATAAGGAGAAGACGCGCCGCCTTTTAGACGGGATCGAACGCCTGGCCCCGAGGGAGCTGCGCCTGATGGAGGTCTGCGGCACCCACACCATGGCGATCGCCGCCTCCGGCCTCAAGTCCATGCTGCCTTCGACGGTGAAGCTCCTGTCCGGGCCGGGCTGCCCGGTCTGCGTCACGCCGCCGCAGGTGATCGACAAGGTGCTGGAGCTGAGCATGGAGAAGGACGTGATCCTCGCCAGCTACGGCGACATGCTGCGCGTGCCCGGCAGCCGGGCGGGGGACAGCCTGTTGAGGCGAAGGGCCCTCGGCGCGCACGTCGAGACGGTTTACTCCGCTGTGGACGCGGTGGAGCTCGCCCTGAAAAACCCGGACAGGCAGGTGGTCTTCCTCGGCGTCGGCTTTGAAACCACAGCCCCCGGCACAGCCGCCGCTGTGCTGACGGCGAGGGAGAAGGGCGCGAAGAACTTCACGCTCTGGTCCATGCTCAAAACCGTGGAGCCTGCGCTCAGGGCGCTGATCAAGTCGGACGGCTTTAACGTCGACGGTTTTCTCTGCCCCGGCCATGTGGCGACGATCATCGGCGCGAAGGGCTTTCGCTTTTTGCCGGACGAATACGACCTGCCCGCTGTGGTGGCCGGATTTGAACCGGAGGACATCCTGCTCGCGGTGTATAAGCTGGTCAAACAGCTCAGCGAGAAGGAGCCGAAACTGGAAAACGAATATACCCGCGCGGTCAGCTTTGACGGCAACAGGCTGGCGCAGCGGATCATGGAGGAGTGCTTTGAGACCCGCTTTGATCTTTGGCGCGGCCTCGGCGGAATTGAGAAAAGCGGCCTCGGCCTGCGTGAAGAGCTGTCAGACTATGACGCGCAGCGGCGCTTCAAGATCACGATCCCGACAAGCGAGACGCCGACGGCCTGCCGCTGCGGCGAGGTCATCACCGGCAGACTCGCGCCGGCGCTCTGCCCGCTGTTCGGCAAGCGCTGCACGCCGGAGGACCCGGTCGGCCCCTGCATGGTGTCCTCGGAGGGCGCCTGCGCCGCGGCGTGGAAATACGAATGCCTCCCCTGAAAGGGGAGGTGCCCGAAGGGCGGAGGGGTTTCCGACGACGGACGAACCCCCTCAGTCATGGCCTCGCGTGAGATCGGCCATGACAGCTCCCCTTGCAGGGGAGCCGAAGCGGAAAGGATTATTATGGACGACATCATCACCCTGGATTACGGCAGCGGGGGGAAGAAGACCGCGCGGCTGATCGACGAGCTGCTGGTCCCCGCCTTCTCAAACCCCGCTTTGGAGGCCCTCGGCGACGGGGCGATCATGGATGGCGGCGAAAAGCTCGCCTTCTCCACGGACAGCTTCGTGGTCAACCCCCTCTTTTTCCCCGGCGGGGACATCGGCAAGCTCAGCGTCTGCGGGACGGTCAACGATCTCGCGGTCTGCGGCGCGGAGCCGAAATATTTAAGCTGCGCTTTCATTATCGAAGAGGGCCTGCCCCTGAAAGAGCTTGCGCGCGTCGTGCAGTCCATGCGGGACGCGGCTCGGCGGGCGGGTGTGCAGATCGTCACCGGCGACACCAAGGTCGTCGAGAAGGGGAGAGGGGACAAGCTCTATATCAACACCGCCGGGATAGGCTTTTTGAAATACCCCGGTCTCAGCCCGAAAAATATCCGGGCGGGGGACGCGGTGATCGTCTCCGGCACCGTCGGCGACCACGGCACTGCCGTCATGCTTGCGAGAAGCGGCATGATGGAGGGGGAGCTCAAGTCCGATTGCGCGGCGTTGAACGGACTGTGCGAGGCGATCCTCGGTACCGGCGCGGCGGTGCGGGTCCTGCGCGACCCCACCCGCGGCGGCGTCGCCACGACGCTCAACGAGTTTGTTGAGGGGACAGAGCTCGGCATCGTACTCGAGGAGGAGAAAATCCCCGTCAGACCCCAGGTGAAGGCCGCCTGCGCCATGCTCGGACTTGAGCCGCTCTACTGCGCCAACGAGGGAAAGCTCCTCGCCGTGGTGGACGCGGGCGACGCGGACAGGGTGCTGGACGCCATGCGCGAAAGCGAAGAGGGCAGAGACGCCGCCCTGATCGGATATGTGAGTGCGGAGGTCCCCGGCAGACTCGTCATGGAGACGAGCTTCGGCGGCAAGCGCATTTTGCAGAAGCTCACCGGCGCGCAGCTGCCGAGGATCTGCTGAGAGCAGACGCACCGTAGGGGTCGATCCCCAGATCGACCCGCCGTGAGACAACAAACCGCGGGCCGATGAGGGCATCGGCCCCTACGGAAAAACAAGTTTTTAATTATTAGAAATAGAGAGGTGAAAGGTATGCAGGCATACAAGAGAACCGATATTACCAAAGACCAGGTCGTACCGATCGCGGAGAAAATGCGCAAGGCCGGGGTATACCTCACGATGATTCACGGCTTCCTCAATGAGGAGGGACAGATGGACGTGTCGTGGGATTACCAGGTCGAACCGGTCATCGAGTCCTACCATGTGGTGGGCGAGATGACGCTTCCCTCCATCAGCGACATTTACGACTGCGCGGCGGCCTGGCCGGAACGGGAGATCAACGAGCTGTTCGGCGTCGAGTTTGAGGGGCTCGACACCTCCAAGCGTCTCTTCCTGCCCGAAGAGATGCTGGAGACCCAGGGCAAAGGCCAGATCATGGTCATGCCCCTGAGCGAGCTTCGCGCGAACGTCATAAAGGAGGGATAAGATGAGCTACATCATTCCCATCGGCCCCTACCATCCCGCACTGGAGGAGCCCATCCACGCAAAACTCTACACCGAGGGCGAGATCATCAAGGACGCGGAGGTCTTCGTCGGCTACAACCACCGCGGCATCGAAAAGCTCTGTACCGAGCGCAACGCCATCCAGACCCTGGTCCTGGTCGAGCGCGTGTGCGGCATCTGCTCGCACTCCCACGCCCTGACCTACGCCATGTGCGTCGAGCAGCTCAACGGCATTGAGGTCCCCAAGCGCGGCGAGTACATCCGCGTCATCACCGCCGAGCTCGAGCGCCTGCATTCTCACTTCCTTTGGCTGGGCGTGGCCTGCCACATCATCGGCCACGACAGCATGTTCATGCACATCTGGGACGAGCGCGAGCTTGTGATGGATCTGCTCGAGGAGCTGACCGGCAACCGCGTCAACTACGCCATGGTCACCATCGGCGGCTCCCGGCGTGACATCGACGATGACATGAAAGCCCGCCTTCTCAAGGCCGTGGACAAGCTCAAGGGCCCGATGGACCGCATTGTGGAGATCGCCCTCAACGACAAGACTATCGCCCTGAGAACCAAGGGCGTGGGCGTGCTGACAAAGGACGACGCCATGCGCCTCGGCGCGATCGGTCCCCACGCGCGCGCCTCGGGCGTGAACATCGACGTGCGCCGCGACTCCCCCTACTGCTCCTACGACGATTTCAAGTTCGACGTGCCTGTGGTCGACAGCGGCGACGTCTTTGCGAGAGTCGTGGTTCGCGCCCTCGAGTGCTACGAGAGCATCAAGATCATCGAGCAGGCCCTCAACAACCTGCCCGCGACGCCCATCAACCTCGGCAACAAGCTGCCCAAGATCCAGAAGGGCACAGCCCTCTGCCGCCACGAGGCCCCGAGAGGCCAGCTCTCCCACATGGTCGTCGGCAACGGCGGCTTCAACAACCACCGCGTCAGCGTCCATGTACCGAGCTATAAGAACACCCCGACCATCCCCTTCATGCTCCGCAATAACAGCGTGGCCGACGCCGGCCTCATCATCGCCAGCATCGACCCCTGCTTCAGCTGCACGGACAGATAATGCACGAGCTCGCGCTGACACGGAGCCTCATCGACCTTGTGGAAAAGGAGTCGGAGAAACAGGGCTTCAAAAGAGCCCTGGAAATCCGCTTAAAGCTCGGCGAATATTCCGGCGTGATCCCGGATTACATCCTCGATCTCTTCCCCTATGCCGCGAAGGACACGGCGGCGGAGGGGGCGGAGCTGGTCTTTGAAAAAGTTCCCGCCCGCTTTGCCTGTCCCGACTGCGGCTATGAGGGGCCGGTCGAACGGCGCGCCGCCCGCTGTCCAGACTGCGGCGGCACAGCCCTCAAAATGACGCAGGGCCGGGAGTTCTTCGTCGACAGCCTCAAGGTGGAATAGTTGATTTCGAGCAAAATCAATATTGCGTTGCCATTGTTTCAAATCGTTTTTGAGGCAGCTTTGCCGCCTCAAAAACACCCTGAGGCGAGCAATGCGAGCCCTCGCGCCGTCGTCAGAAGAAGTTCACGCCGCTTTGTTTCCGCCAAGCGTGGCGAAAACGCCGCTCTGTTCCCTTCTTCTTCCTCATCAAAGCAAAGCCGCTTGCTTTGCTTTGAAAAGGAGGAGCAGCGGAATGAGCGAGCTTTCGTGTCGCTACACGGAAGCGAGGGATATGGAGCTTGCGACGACGCAAGCGCGAGTAACCTCGATTGCGAATGTATTCGCAATCGAATAATGAAAGGAGTGGATTTACTTGCCCAAGACAAAACTTCCCGCGGTATTGTCTACCTTCTGCCTGTGCTTCGGCTTCTGGGTACTGCTCACGTGGAAATTCACAGCCCAGGAGCTGATCGCCGGCGCGGCAGTGAGCCTCGCGGCGGCTCTCTTCGCATCCCCGTTCTTTATCCACGAAAACGCCTTCTGGTTCTTTAACCCCGCCAGAGTCGGTGCCCTGATCGCCTACGTCTTCGTCTTCCTGGGCGAGCTCGTCAAGGCCAATCTCGACGTGGCGCGGCGCTGCTTCGCGGGCTGCAAGGACGTAAACCCCGGCATCGTCAAGGTCCCCGTCGACCTCAAGGGCGACTACGCCGAGGCCATGCTCGCAAACTCCATCACCCTCACGCCCGGCACCATCACGATGGACATCGCCGAGCAGGACGGGAAGACATACTATTACGTCCACTGGATCGACGTCAGTGAGAGCGACCGCGAGAAGGCCGGCGAGATCATCAAGGGCCGTCTCGAAAACGCAGTAAGGAGGATCTGGCCATGATTGAACTATTGATATTCGCGGCGGTCTACGCCTTCCTCGCCGTGCTAAACCTCTACCGGCTCGCCAAGGGCCCCACGGCCGCCGACCGCATGGTCGCGGGGGACAGCATGGACATCCTGGTCTGCTGCGCGATGGTGCTCTACTCCCTCTACTCCGGCCGCGGCATCTATCTCGACATCGCCGTGATCTGCGCCATGCTCGGCATTGTCGACACGATGCTGGTCGGGCGCTACCTTGAGAAAAGAAGGTGGCTTGAAAAATGAGAATCGTCATCGACATCCTGGTGGCCGCGGGCTTTATCTTCGCCCTGGCCGGCACCAAGGGCATCCTCAAAATGCCTGACGCCTTCTGCCGCATGCAGGCCAGCACCTGCATCACCACGCTCGGTACCCTGGGCGTCATCCTCGGCGGCGCGCTCTACGCCTTCTTCGTGATGGGCAGCGTCGGAACCGGGGTCAAGGTACTGCTGATTGGCCTGCTCATCATCACCATCAACCCTGTCGGGGCCCACGCCATCGCCAAGGGCGCCTACAGATACGGCGTCCGCCCGGACAAGGACATGGAAATCGACGACTACGGGAGGGATTTCAATGAGTAATCTTGTTGTACTTCTCGACATCCTGATCGTCAGCGGCGTGGTGGTCTCGGCCATCCTCGCCTGCCATTCTGAAAAGCTCCTGAGCGCGGTGATCGCCCTGGGCGTGACCGGCGTCTTCTGCGCCGCCGCCTTCCTGGTCATGCACGCCCCCGACGTGGCCATCTCCGAGGCCGCCGTCGGCGCGGCCCTCACGCCGATGGTGTTCATCATCGCCCTCAAGAAAATGAGAGGAGGGGATGATTGATGAAGAAGTGGCTCACCTATGTCTCCCTCGGCGTGATCCTGTTCTTCAGCATCTACGGCGCCCGTACCCTGGCAGGGATGGAGCGCAGCTATGAGGGGCAGAACGCCGCCGTCCCCGTGTATGAGCTGCAGCAGAATCCCGAGAGCTATGACGCGGAGTTCGCCACCGGCGCGGCCGACGCGATCGTGCAGCAGAACCTGGCGGAGAGCCGCGCCGTCAATGACGTGACCTCCATCGTCTTTGACTTCCGCGGCTACGATACGATGGGCGAGGCCTTCATCCTCGTCACCGCCGTGACCGGCTCGGCTGTCATCCTGTTTAAGAAAAAAGCCGGAAAGGAGGACGAGAGCGATGAATGAAAAGCCCGTTGTGAAAAACGTGATCGCCCGCTGCGGCTGCGACAAGATCCTGCCCATGGCGGCGGTGTACATCCTCTACATCATCCTCCACGGCCACCTGTCTCCCGGCGGCGGCTTCCAGGGCGGCGTCCTGATCATCGCGCTGGTGGCCCTGGTCTGCCTCGGCCACGGCTATGACAGGACCGTCGAGACCTTCAGCTATCACATCCTGCACCGCAGCGAGGGCTGCGCCTCCGTCTTCTATGTGGCGCTGGGTCTGCTCGGCGTGGCGATGGGCGCGCACTTCGCGCAGAATGTCCTCTATACCCACGGGGCGGTCGGCGACCTCTACAGCTCCGGCACGATCTTCTGGATGAACGTGACCGTCGGCGTCAAGGTCATCACCGGCGTCGGCTCCATCGCCCTGCTGATGCTGGGCGTGCTCAAAAACGATGAGGGGGAGAACTGACATGATACAATTCAATTACATCTGCTCCTTCTTCCTGATCGTCCTCGGCTTCTATACGATCGTCACCAAGTATAACCTGGTCAAGACCGTCATCGGCATGTCCATCATGGACTACGGCGTGAACCTCCTGATCATCTCCATCGGCTACAATCCCGGCGGCACCGCGCCGATCTTCACGGCCGGGGAGCTGACGCGGGCCAGCTATTTCGTCGACCCCATCCCCCAGGCCCTGACACTGACCAGCATCGTCATCGGCGCCTGCGTCACGGCCATGTCCATGTCCCTCGTCATCCGCATGCACGAGACCTACGGCACCCTTGACACCAGAGAGATAAGGAGGCTGAGAGGATGAACTTTGCCAACATGACAGATTACCATCACTTCCCGATCTATGCGATCATGGTGCTTTTCCTCGGCGCGTTTATCATCGCCGCCTCCGGCGGGAAGCCCTCGAAGAACCCCAATAACCCCGCGGGCTTTCGCGCCTGGATCGCCCTGATCGCCACCGCGGCGAGTCTCTGCTTCCTCGCCGCCCTTATAAAGCCCGTCATGCTCGACGGAGAGGTCATCGCCTACTGGATGGGCTCCCGCGGCATTTCCGGCGGCTACGCCATCGGCATTGCCCTGGAAGTCGACGCGCTCAGCCTCTTCTTCGCCCTGCTCATTGCCACGGCGGTCTTCGTCTCCGCCATCTACTCCATCCGCTACATGGTGCACGACGACTGCGTGCCCCAGTACTATGTGCTGTACTGCCTGCTCGCGGGCGGCGTGCTGGGCCTCGTCCTCTCCGGCGACATCTTCAACATGTTCGTCATGGTCGAGATCCTCACCTTCGCGGCGGTCGCGCTGACGGCCTTCCGCACAAAGGTCTACGGCGCGCTGGAGGCGGCGTTCAAGTACCTGGTCGTGGGCTGCATGGGCTCCACCGCCATCCTCACCGGCGTCATCTTGCTCTACGCCCAGTACCACACCCTGAACCTCGCGCAGCTGGCGAGTCTGATCCCCGGCACGATGAACAACGCCACAAAGCTCGCGTTTGCGTTTTTGTACATCGGCTTCAGCACCAAGGCCTTTATCGTGCCCTTCCACCCCCTGGCGGCGGACGCCCACGGCGCGGCCCCCGCGTCCATTTCGGTGCTGATCTCCGGCGTGCTCACGAAGTCCGGCATCTACGGCATCATGCGTCTTACCTACTTCCTGTTCCAGACCATGGGCCTCGGCCGTATGCAGTTCATGCTGGTGTTCATCGGCAGCGTCTCCATGTTCGTCTGCGTCACGATGGCCCTTGCCCAGCATGACTTTAAACGCCTGCTGGCCTACCACTCCATCTCTCAGATCGGCTATGTGCTGGCTGCTGTGGGACTTGCCAGCGCCCTCGGCGTCTCCGCGGGCCTCTACCACGCGATGAACCACACCCTCTTCAAGGGCCTGCTGTTCCTCGCCGCGGGCGCAGTCCTGCATGAGACCGGCACCACGGACCTCGGCAAGCTCGGCGGCCTTTCCAAGAAAATGCCGCACACCACGGTTCTCTTCCTCATCGGCGCCTTCTCCATCAGCGGCGTGCCCCCCTTCAACGGCTTTGCCTCCAAGTGGATGATCTACCAGGCGAGCTATCAGAAGGCCGTCGATACCGGCAACATCGGCTTTTTGCTCGTCACCATCATCGCCCTCGTGACCTCCACGCTGACGCTGGCCTCCTTCGTCAAGGTCAGCCAGTCCGTTTTCTTCGGACAGCTTCCGAAGGAGTACGAGAACGTCAAGGAGGTGCCCTTCGGGATGCGCCTTGCCATGGGCATCCTGGCCGCCCTCTGCGTCGTGACCGGCCTGTTCCCGAAGAGCGTGACCGCCCTGCTCACCGAGCCCGCCGCCAAGGCTGCGGCGAATGTCGGAAACTACATCACGTCCATGGGCTTTAAGACCAGCCTGCCCGCTGTAGAGGTCAGCTTTGTCGAGGCCGGCGTGTGGGAGCCGATCAACTGGCTGCTAATCCTCTGCATCGCGCTGCTCGGCGTGACCATCGTCGCCGTCGCAGGCAAGTACGACCACGTCAGCGAGACGACAAGCGAGAACGTCGAGACCAAGTATCAGCTCTTCTACGGCGGCGAAGAGAACGTGTACTCCCAGGTGGGCGGCGGAGACCTCTTCTGGGGCTTCAAGCACAACTGGAGACACTACTTTGACTTCATGCACAAGCTGCACAGCGGCGTTGTGAACGACTACGCCCTCTGGGCCGTGGTCGCCCTGGCCCTGGCGATTGTGTACATGATGATCGCGCTTTAAGGAGGTGGGAAACATGACAGCGAGTATTTTCCTCAACGGCCTGCAGTATCTGGGCTACATCCTCATTTTCCCGGGCTTCCTGTTCTGCTTCCTCTGCGGCATGCTGCTGACCGGCATCGACCGCAAGCTCGTCGCCAGAATGCAGAAGCGCGTCGGCCCTCCCATCCTGCAGCCCTTCTATGATTTCTTCAAGCTCTGCGGGAAGGAGACCATCGTCCCCGCGGCGGCCTCCCGGACGACCTTCCTCATGGCCCCGCTGGTGGGTCTCGCCGCCCTGGTGGTGATTCAGCTCTTCATCCCCATCCGCGGCTTCAGCGCCTTCTCCGGCATGGCGGACATCATCGTTATCCTCTATCTGCTGCTGATCCCGGCCCTCGCCGCCATCCTCGGCGCGGCGGCCTCCGGCTCCCCCTATGCGGGCGTCGGTCTCAGCCGTGAGATGGTCACCATCATCGCCTGCGAGCTGCCCCTCGTCCTCGTCCTGCTGGCCATCGCCAGGACCGTCGGCAGCGCCATGGGCACGGGCCTGTGCTTCTCCCTCAGCGAGATCGCGCGCTACCAGGTCGAAAACGGCAGCCTCATCACGAAGCTCAGCATGATCCCCGCGGCCGTGGCCTTCGCCATGGTCATCCCCGGCGAGACCGGCAGCCACCCCTTTGATACCGCCGAGGCCGAGACCGAGATCTGCGAGGGCATGCACGCCGAGTACTCCGGCGCGCCGCTCGCGGTGTTCAAGCTCAGCCACGCGGTCAAGGTGCTGACCATGACCAGCCTCTTCGTCGCCCTGTTCTTCGGCGGCGTCGGCACGGGCATCACCGCCGTGGACGGCGTGATCGTCTTCGCGCTCTGCGTCGCCGCCACCGCCCTGTTCATCTCCTTTGTCCACGCGGTCACCGCGAGACTCAAGATCGAGCAGGTATTCAAATACTACTGGACTGTCGTCTCCGGCCTTGCGCTTGTCAGCCTTGTGCTCGCGTGGTACGGTCTGTAAGGAGGGAGCCATATGTTTAAGAAACTCATTGAGGAGAGCACCGCCAAGTCACCCTGGCTGTTCCACATCAACAGCGGCTCCTGCAACGGCTGCGATATCGAGCTCGTCGCCGTGCTGACCCCGCGCTACGACGTGGAGCGCCTGGGCTTCAAGCTCGCGGGCAGCCCCCGCCAGGCGGACATCGTCGTGGTCACGGGCCCTGTCACCAAGCTGAGCCTTGACCGCGTGCTCAGGACCATCGACCAGGTGCCGGAGCCGAGATGCATCGTCACCATGGGCTCCTGCCCGCAGTCCGGCAACGTCTTCAAGGGCAGCTACTCCGTCTGCGCGCCGCTTTCCAAGTACGTCCATGTGGACGTGGACATCGCGGGCTGCGCGCCCAAGCCCGAGGCCATCATCGACGGCCTTGCCAAGGCCACCGAAATACTCAAGCAGAAGAGGGGGCAGATGTAATGGATTTCCCGTTTGTGAAAGAAGCTGTCTCGAAGCTCTTCAGCAAGCCGAGCTGCAACATGTATCCCTTCGTGGAGAGCCCGGCTGCGCCCAACTACCGCGGCCGCATCGTCTTCCACCCGGAGACCTGCATCAACTGCAACATGTGCGAGCGCGTCTGCGCCGGCGGGGCCATCACCCACACCAGCGTCAAGAACGAGGACGGGGACGACGTGGTCACCCGCAGCTTTGACCTCGGCTCCTGCACCTTCTGCAACACCTGCGCCGACTTCTGCACCCGCCACTCCATCGAGCTGACCACGGATTACCACATGATCGGCATTGAGGAGGGGGATCTGATCGTCTCCGGCACCTTCGTCAAGAAGGCGATCAAGAAGCCCGCGCCCAAGCCCGCCGCCGCTCCGGCGGCAGCCCCGGCGAAGAAGGAGGGGGCGGCCCCCGCCGCGCCGGAGGCTCCCGCCGCGCCCGCCGTCCAGCCGAGAGGCGACGGCAAGCCCGCGCAGGATCCGAGCAAGTGTGTCTACTGCACCATCTGCGCGAGAAAGTGCCCCGGCGAGGCCCTGACCGTCGACCGCAAGGAGAAGATCTGGAAGCTCGACGAGGACAAGTGCGTCGCCTGCGGCACCTGCGCCGACGTCTGCCCGAAAAACGCCATCGTGCTGTAAACAAAAACCCAACAAAAAATACCTCGTACAAATGTACGAGGTATTTTTTGTTACGCCGGTTCATAGGACCGGCTGATTTCTTTTCCGTCCGCGTCGTATTCCACGTCCTCCATGAGGGCGGGGTCGACCTTGCTGCGCTTTTTGACCACCATGCCCTGGCCCTGGTTGTTGAACACCCAGATCTTGTAGCCGGGGTTATTGGGGTCCGGCTTGCGGTAGACGCTGGTCTTGTTCAGGCGGCAGAACTTTGCCCGCCCCTCCGCCGTGTCCAGCAGATCGCCGGGGCCGTTATAGTAGAGCTCGTCCTTGACGGCGTCTTTCTTAAATTGCTCCCATTCCTCATCGGGGACCTTGTCGACGTCTCTCGGGTCCAGCATGGTATGTACTCCTTACTTTCTGATAAACATGACGCCCATGGTCTTTGGCCCGCAGTGGGACACGATGGTGCACCCGGCCTTGACGCTGTGGATGACCGCACCGGGCACCGCCTCGCGGATGATGCCCCGCATCTCCTCCAGCGTCTCCTCGGCCACCTCGCCGGAGTCGGCGAGAAAGACATGACCGGGGCGAACGTCGGCGGAGGCCAGGCGCTCCCGGACGTACTGGCGGTAGACGGTCGACATCGCGCCGCGGTACTTTTTGTAGACGCTGAGCTTGCCGTCCTTCATCTCCAGCGCGGGCTTGAGGCGCAGAAGATTGGCCCCCAGCGCCGTCACGCCGGAGCAGCGCCCGCCCTTCCACATAAATTCCAGGGTGTCCAGCACAAAGCTGGTGTCGACCTTGTCCGTCAGGCAGCGCAGATGCTCGGCGATCTCGGCGGCGCTCATGCCCTTGTCCCGGCACTCCGCGCCCTCAATGGCCAGAAGCCCGACCCCGTTGCACAGCATCCGGCTGTCGACGGGGTACACGCCCTCCAGCTCCGAGGCCGCGATGCAGGCGTTATTAAAGGAGCTTGACAGCTCCGCGCTGATGTCCAGGTGCACGATCTCGCAGCCCTCGTCCAGGATCGCGGTGAAGAAATCCGTGAACTGCTGGATGCCGGGGGCGGAGGTCTTCGGCAGGGTGCCGTCCGCGCGGTATCGGGCGTAGATGTCCTCCGCGCCGAAGCTCACACCGTCGAGGTGGCTGTCCTCCCCCAGCAGGATAGTGAGGGGGATGATGCGAATATCATAGCGCTCGCACAGCTCCGGGGACAGATCGCAGGTGCTGTCGCACGTGATCACGACGGGCTTGGTCATAACATCACTCCTGTTAAAAAACAATCAGGTAAAAATTATAATATCACGTCAGGTAAAAATACGCAAGGGGGAGAAGTCCGTCACTTTTTGGCGGGCTCGGCTTCGTAGGAATACGCCAGCATGACGCCGCAGACGAGGAAGAAGAACAGCTCCCGGAAGTCGGTGAGCGCACGCTCGTCCGCCGAGGCGGTGAAGAGGATGGTCTCGAGCATGCCGTAGAGGAAGACCCCGCCCACCGGGAAGGTCAGGGACTTGACGGCGAGACTTGCCTTGGAGAAAAAGAGCCTGAACATGCGGATGACAACCAGCACCGTGAAAGCCAGAACCAGCAGAAAGCCCGGCAGACCCGTCAGCATCAGCACCTGCAGCAGATAGTTGTGCATGTGCCAGAAGGGGCCGATCTGATAGCGGTGCGGGCCGTCCATGAGCTTGCTGCTGTACTTGCCGGTCAGCAGGCGCAGCGGCTCGTCCTTAATGGCGGGGATCGCGCTGAGATAGACGCCGAGGCGGTTGGAGCCGGTGAAGACGGTCTCCTTGAAATCGCGGTTGTCGTTAAAGTCCTGGCCGTCCTCGCTCAGAACGTTCTGATCCATAAACTGGTCGGACGTGCGCTCGATCTTCACGTCCATGGCGTTGTAGACCGCCGCCGTTCCCGCGCGCAGCCAGCCGAAGCTGAGATAGCACACGACGAGACTGACGAGGGCCAGCACGGTGATCGCAAAAACGCGCAGGGCCTTCTTTTCGATACGCAGATACCGCATCCCCAGCAGCACGGCCAGCATGGCGGCGTTGACGCTCGCGGCGATGAGGACGCTGCGGGTCACGCAGAAGGCCATGGCCATGTGGAAGACAAACAGGGCAAGCACGATAAACACACGCCAGACGCGGGACGTGCACTTAAAGAGTTCATAGAGCATCATGCACCAGGCGAGGTAGAACCACACGGCGGAGATGGTGCGCGTGGTCTCCCAGGCGACGATGCGGACGAAGGAATTGGCATAGAAGTTGTTGTCAAGGCCGAAGACCACATGCTCCGGCGGGAGATAGAAGTATACGCCGAAAATGCAGGCGTAGAGGCCCAGCAGGGCGGTCACAAAGTAGAAGGCCCCGCAGACGGCGATCACGGCGTCGAGCATCACGCGCCGCTCCTTCTCCTCCAGCAGCAGGCCCACCGGCAGCACCACACAGCACAGCACGCGGCTGAGCACAAGGTCGAGCTCGTTTTGCAGGTACCAGTCGGTATTGAGAAGCCGAGACACGAAAAGCCAGATCGTGTACCAGATGACCAGTTTGACCTCTTTGACGCCGTCGAGACGCGCGCGGAAGAAGTAGATCGCGGCGAAGGCCACAATAGCGGTCTTGCCGTAGGAGGCGTAGAGGTCACGCCACCTGAGCGGCGCGACGGGGCAGAGCATATAGAACACCAGCAGCGCGCCCGCGCAGAAGGCGAGAAACAGCCGCCAGCGCCTGTCGCTCCATTCGGTTTTGAGCATTTGCATGGGAAACCACTCCAACGTGATGTATTCTATCTATTTTAGCATGGGAGGCGGTGCTTTGCAAGACGTCGTCAGTCTGTCAGCGCGGTGGCAAAGTAGAAGATGTCGCTCATCTCCCGTTCTGTGCCGAACTGCACGGGGTTGATAAGCTCGCCGCCGAGGAGAATGCTGCCGGTCTGGCCGCCGTCGAGGGTGTAGGCGTTGATGCAGCCGTGGGCGATCATAGAGTCCGCCGCCTTGCGCAGCACCACCAGCACGTCGTGATCGAGCCACTCGCGGTTGAGGGTCATCATCAGATAGTGACGCTCCCCGAGCTGGCCCACCGCGCAGCGGGCGTAGCCCTCGCGCACCTCGCCGAAGGGGTAGTCCTCGGGGGTCACGTCCCGGCCGTTGTCAATGAGCACCGGGCCGAAGCTCAGGGAGAACAGCACGTTGTTCTCCTTCACAAAGCGCCTCGCCTCGTCCTCACTTGCAAACTGGTTTTCATAGGTAAAGAGCATGTCGCCCCTGTCCGTAAACAGACAGCTCTGCCCCGCCGTGACGCAGCAGCGCATGAGCTCCCCGTCGTAGACATAGAGGCCGTAGTCAGCGCGGCCGCTGTTGTAGAAGTCGCCGCTGCACGCGAGAACCGCGTTGGTCTGCTCGGCAAATTCATGGGGAAAGTAATATTGATAGGAGCCGAACTCGTCGTCCGCGAGCTTGCGGCGGAGCTGGCTTGCGTCGGCGATGAAGACCTCCGCGAAGGTGCCGACGGCGCCGTGCTCGTCCTGCTGCCAGACGAGGGAGAGGATGGTCTCGTCGAGATACCAGCGAACGGGCCTGCCCAGCATATCGCGCGCGGGGTCAAAGTCCAGCTTCTGGCCGTTGATAAGCCGCTGCGCTGTCGGACTTTCCAGCAGCCTTGCGAGCACCTGAGGGTCATCCGACTCGCCGTAGCAGGCGGGATCGGGCACCGGGCCTGGGCCTGTGCGGGGAAGAGTATAGTGGAGGGGAACCGGCTCGAGCGCGGCGGCGCTCACCTCAAAGCCCGGTCTGCTCGGCAGCGTTTCCGGGACAAAAGCGCTGAGATCGGCTTTCCACTCGCCGCCCTCAAAAGTCATTGTGACCGGGATCTCCACGCTGCGGCAGTAGTCCTCCGCGTGGGAAAGCCTTGCCTCCATGACCTCGGTATAAAACGCCTCGCACAGGGCGGGCAGGACAGCGCCGTCTTCGGTATAGAGCTCCGCGCTGCGTTTGGCCGCGGCCGCCCGCGCGTTGAGCTTTGACTGCATCTCCTCCGCAAGCCCGTCCGTCAGCAGCCCCGCGTCCAGCGCCGTGCGCGTCACCGTACCGGAGGCGCTGCGCAGCTTCTGTTCAAAGGGGCCGAACTCATAGCGCAGGCAGCGTCCAAAGGCGTCTGCGAGTTCCGCGTCGAGCCCTGTCAGGGAGGTGTCCGCGGGCGCGGAGAGCGACGCGAGTGCCGTTTGAAGCGCCTTCGCTGGGTCGCCCTTGGGGCGCAGCAGGGCCAGCGCCGCGGCGGCGCAGACCAGCGGGATCAGCAGCAGAAGCAGCAGGGGAGAGACGTGTTTTTTCTTCATGGCGGTCTCCGGTTGTCATACAAGATATAGTATATTTTACACGTCGGCGGCGCAAGCGTCAAGCAAAATGCTTGCAAAAGAGGGGCGCGCCATGTAGTATAGAAACGAAAGGGAGTGTTATCGTGTATTTTGACACCCACGCGCATTATGACAGCGGGGCCTTTAACGCGGACCGGGAGGCCGTGCTCTCGGCGCTGCCGGAGGCGGGCGTCAGCCTCGTCGTCAACCCCGGCTGCGAAGTGAGCTCCAGCGAGACGGCGATCGCGCTGGCCGGGCGCTTTGCCCACGTCTACGCCGCCGTCGGCATCCATCCAGAGGACATGGGCGACATGGCGGAGGGCGATCTGGACAGGATCGCGCAGCTTGCCCGGCACGAAAAGTGCGTCGCCATCGGGGAGATCGGCCTTGACTATTACTGGGACGCAAGTCACAAGGAGGAGCAGAAGGCCCTGTTTGTGCGGCAGCTTGACATGGCCCTCGCGCTCGATCTGCCGGTCATCGTCCACGACCGCGAGGCCCACGGTGACTGCCTGGACATCGTGCGGCGGTATGAGAGCCTGCGCGGCGTGTTCCACTGCTACTCCGGGTCGGTCGAGATGGCGGAGGAGCTGCTGAGGCGCGGCTGGTATCTGGGCTTTGACGGGCCCATCACCTACAAAAACGCGCGCAAAGCCCTCGAGGTGCTGGAAATCTGCCCGCTTGACCGCATCCTCATTGAGACGGACAGCCCCTATCTGACGCCCGTCCCGAACCGGGGCAAGCGCAACGATTCGCGTAATTTAGTTTACATAACCGAAAAGATTGCAGAAGTCAAAGGGCTGACGGTGGATGAGATCGCGGCGGCTACGATGGAGAACGGAAAGAGATTGTTTGGGATTGGGTGACATAACTTGGCTCGCCGACGCCGGCGGGCGGGAGAGAGGCAAGCCGCTTTCTTGTGTTTACTCTCTATTTGTTTGCCTTGACCCGCCCAGAAAGACATGGTAAAATTAAACTGGCGCAATAGGGCGCAAAAAATATAGAAACAACGGGAGATAACAGTATGAGTATTTCCAATGTCATCACGCTCTTCGGCGGCGTCGCGCTCTTCCTGTTCGGCATGTCGCTGATGGGCGACGGGCTCAAGAAGGTCGCGGGCAGCAAGCTGGAGCTGGTGCTCTACAAGCTCTCCAGCACGCCTCTCAAGGGGATGCTGCTGGGCGCGGGCGTCACCGCGATCATCCAGTCCTCCTCCGCCACATCCGTCATGCTCGTCGGCTTTGTCAACTCCGGCATGATGAAGGTACGCCAGGCCATGGCAGTCATTCTGGGCGCCATCGTCGGCACGAGCATCACCGGCTGGATCATCTGCCTGTCCTATGTGGAGGGCAGCGGAGGACTGGTATCCCTTCTGTCCACGTCCACCATCTCGGCCCTGGTCGCCGTCATCGGCATCATCCTGCGCATGTTCTCCAAAAAGCAGGGCAAGCGCCACGTCGGCGACATCCTGCTGGGCTTCGCGGTGCTGATGTTCGGCATGCAGGCCATGAGCGGGGCCGTCGCGCCCTTAAAGGACAGCCCGGCCTTTATCCGCTTTATGACCGCCTTCTCCAATCCCATCCTCGGCATCCTCGCGGGCGCGGCCTTCACCGCCGTGCTGCAGAGCGCCTCGGCCGCCGTCGGTATTTTGCAGGCCTTGTCCGTGACCGGAGCGATCGGCTTTGTCGAGGCCTATCCCATCCTCCTCGGCATCGGCATCGGCGCGGCGGTGCCCGTGCTGCTGTCCGCCCTCGGCGCGAAGACCGGCGGCAAGCGCACAGCCTGGGCCTATCTCGTCTGCTCTATCCTCGGCGCGATCTTCTGCGGTGCGGTCTACTACATCGCGGATGCCGCCGTGGACTTTGCCTTCAAGTCCATGGTGATGAGCCCTGTGAGTATTGCCATGGTCAACACGATCTACCGCGTGATCTGCGCGATCGTGCTGCTGCCCTGCCTCGGCGCGATCGAAAAGCTGCTCATCCGCCTCATCCCCGAGAGCAGCCAGGAGCGCGAGGCCAGCGCCGACTTCGACCGCCTGGACGAGCGCTTCCTCAAGCACCCGGCCCTCGCCGTCGAGCAGAGCCGGATGACCATCAACGCCATGGCGAGAAAGGCGCGCGAGAACGTCCAGGACGCCATGCTCCTGCTCCATGAGTTCACCGAGGCGGGCGCAAAGAAGGTCGAGCAGGACGAGGATCTCGTCGACCGCTATGAGGACAAGATCGGCACTTACCTCATGAAGCTCAACGGCTCGGAGCTCGATCACCAGGAGAACGAGCGGGTGTCCGAGTACCTCCACACCCTCAGCGACTTTGAGCGCATCAGCGACCACGCCATGAACATCAGCCAGGTGGCGCGCGAGAAGTTTGAAAAGAAGATCAGCTTTTCCGCAAACGGCCAGCATGAGATGGACGTGCTGCTCGGCGCGGTCAACGAGATCCTGGCGCTGTCCATCAACGCCTTCATCGAAGAGGATCTGGAGAAGGCCTACCGGGTAGAGCCGCTGGAGGAGCATATCGACGTGCTGTGCGACGAGCTCAAACTCCGCCATATCGAGCGCCTGCAGACCGGGGCATGTTCGCTGTCCATCGGCTTTGTGTTCAATGACCTGCTCACAAATTTTGAGCGCGTGGCCGACCATTGCTCCAACATCGCCATCGCCATGATCGAGCTCAACAAGGACGAGTTTGAGACCCACGACTACGTCATCAACCTCAAGGAGCTCCACGCCCACAACTTCGATAAGCTCTACGCCGAGTACGCCGAGAAGTACAAGGTGTAGGAAGGGGAGCGCCCGCGAAACGCGGATGAAGCATTCACAGGCCCCCGTCAAATACGTTTGCGCGTATTTGACGGGGGCCTCTGCTTTTCCGGCGCCGCTGCCGCCGGGCGACCGCGAGGGTCGCCCCTACGGTGAACACGCTACGTTTTCGCATCGTTTGGGCCGATGCCTACATCGGCCCGCCGACGCGGTACGATGTCCGGGGCTTCGGGTCGATCAGGGGATCGACCCCAGCGTTTATCTACTTATCAAACCGCGCTCCCGCGTCCAGCGGGACATTGTTGAAAAGCTGCGACACCGCGGCGCGGTAGTCGGGGAGGGCGCGGGCTTTCAGAATTTCCTTGCCCTCGCGCTTCGAGCCGGGGAATAGGCAGAGCTGATAGTACCACAGCTCCTTCATGCGCGAGACCGTGAAGTTCGGAGCAAGGCCGGACGCCAGATACGCCTCAACCAGCGCGTCGTGAAAATCGCGCAGTTCCTCCAGACCCAGCGGCGCGCCGCCCTGCATCTCACGAAAGAGCGCAGGATTCGTCACCGCGCCGCGCCCGAGCATGGCGGCGTTCAGCGTCGGATAGCGCTTTCTGAGCGCCGCGAGATCATCGGGGCGGAAGAGATTGCCGTTGTACTCCACGGGGAAGGGGCAGTCCAGCGCCGCCGCGAAAGCCTCCATGTCCGGCGCGCTTTTATACATGCCGTCCCGGTCGCGGACGTGGACGATCAGGCGGGAGAGGGGATACTTTTTGTAAATGTCCACCAGCCCCGGAAACTCCGCCGCGCTGTGCAGGCCGAGGCGCGTCTTGACCGACACGCGCAGGGGACAGCGCGTGAAGATCGCCTCCAGGCAGGCGTCGAGGGCGTCGGGGTCACCCAGCATCCCGGCGCCCTTTCGCTTGGAGACGACGGTCCCGGACGGGCAGCCGAGGTTCAGGTTGACCTCCCCATAGCCGAGATCCGCCAGCTCCTCCGCCACGGCGAGGAAGGGCTCCGGCGCATTGACAAGAAGCTGCGGTGTAAGCGGCACGCCCGCGTTGTTCTCCGGCAGCACGTCCCGAAGATTGCCCGACTTGAAGTTCCCCGCACTGTCCGGGGCGATAAAGGGGGCGTAATAGCGCTCCGCGCCGGGGAAATGCTCGCGGTGCAGTTTTCGGTAAATCGCATAGGTGATCCCTTCCATGGGGGCAAAGCTCAGTTCCATCGTTTCGCTCGCTTTCTTTTACTGCCGCTATGATACACGCGGCGGCGAAAAAAGAAAAGAAAATTTTTCAATTTAAACATGACTTTGACAAAGAGATGGTGTATAATAACAAAATGGTATAAAACCTGTAACGATACGGTGAAAGGAGGACAGGGCTATGAAACATCCCGCTCTGGCGCGCGTTTTCTCCGTCGTGCTGGCGCTGCTCAGCCTGATCCTCCTGTATACCGGGGTGAAGGGCTTCGGCAAGAGCGATGGGGAGAGGGAAGAGCGCATAGCCTACGCCGACAAGCTCGCGGGGCGCATCGAGAATTACCGCGAGCTCTCCGCAAGGATGGACAAAGCCGCAGACTACCGTGAGACCATGGATGCCCTCGACAGCTTCCTCACGGCGCATGAGAAGTCCGCCTCGCAGCACAAGACGGACACGGCGGCCTACACCGCCGCCAAGGGCGGCGTCAAGATGGGGGAGGATATGATCCTCGGCGCAAAGGCGGAGATTGCCAACATACGGCGGGAGCTGAGCGACGCAAGCTCGAGACGCGCGTTTCTGGAGGGGATGATCAGTATGCTCCTGGCCTCCGAGAAGAACAGGTTCCCTTGGATCGACGCTCTGGCCCATCAGGCCGCCCAGTACGCGGTGGAGGCCGCGATGGGCAGCGCGGAGCTCACAGTCGCCGCGACGGAGATTCGGGCCCTCGCCGCGACGGAACCCACGCCCTCGAGCGTCGCGGCCTCGCTGATGGGCCCGCCGGAGCCCCCCGCCGCGCCGGCCCTGCCGCAGCTGCCAGATATGGCGGGCGCCTCCTGGGAGGCGGCACAGGCGGCGTATCAGTCGGCTATGGCAGCGTATCAGAACGCCGCGGCGGCCTATGCCCAGGCGGGCAATGTGTACGCGCAGCAGGCCCAGCAGTACTACGATCTCCAGGCGCGCGCCGTGATGGAGCGCGTAAACCTCGCGCAGAATCACGCGGCTGGCGTCGTCACGGAGGGGGCGTACACGGCGGAATACAAGCTCGCGCATGACCAGTGGGAAAAGCAGTGCCGTGAGATCAGAGGCGGGGTGAGCTTTTTGCACTATGCCGCCGAGATACGCAGACTCAGCGGAGCCCTCGCATCCGTCGTGCGCCAGGCCAATGAGGCCACCGCTTTTTTGACCTTGGACGGAAGCGGCATGTTTCCGGGGCTCGAGGCGCTCACAATTCACGCGGCTTATGTGGCGGACGATCTGGAGCGCAGCGGTCAGGACCCCGCCGGCCTTGGAAACGCGGACTTCCTGCGCCTCGCGGACGAGGCCGGCGCGACGCTGGATCAGCTCGGCGGCGCGTTTAACGTCATCGCCGCAAAGATCAGCGACCCCTCCGGCTTG
Organism: uncultured Eubacteriales bacterium; assembly: GCA_900319695.1. GTDB lineage: Bacteria > Bacillota > Clostridia > Oscillospirales > Oscillospiraceae > Limivicinus. Next base: position 65,589 of record ONPN01000010.1, on the reverse strand, counting down.
CTGCTTGACCTGATGGATGAGCTGGAGATAACGGAGGAACTGGTCAAATATCTGGACTTCATGCTTGAGCGCGCTGAGAAGCAGATGGAGGAGGCGCTTGCGGAGCTGTGGTATCAGCTCGGCGAGGAGGAGAAAAAGCAGCTCACCTTGGAGGCGGAGAAGCTCGAGCTTGACGAGGAGGCGGTCATCCTCTCCAAAGACATCGTGGAGGCAGACGAACTCAAGGAGCTCCGAAACAGCCACAATACCGCACGCCAGCTCCTGCAGAACCTGCCGGGGGTGAAGGAGGACGCGGAAAAGAGCGGCGATCTGGCCGGGAGCGCCGAGAACTATCTGCGTACATACGGGGAGGAGACCGGGCGCATTTTCCACTGGAAGCGCGCGATCAATCTGCTCGCCGTGGGCGGCGGGGCGATGGGCCTGCTCGTACTCCCGGCGTCCTATGAGCTGACAAAAAAGCGCTTCTTCCTGCTTGCGCCTGTGCTGCTGTGCCTGGTCTGCGCGGCCGGAGCGGCGGGGCTGTGCGCTTATCTCGGCTTCGATCAGCAGTACGCGGCCATGTTCACGGCAATCTTTGCTCTGCTCCACCTACTGATCGTCCTGCCGAAACGCAAACGCCCGGTCAGAGCGCCGCTGCATCTAAAATAAGGTTTAACAAAGCCGTAACAAAACCCTGCTTATCCCTGAAACAAGTATGCGGTAATATAATCTTGCAAGCAGGGAAGAACTTCATTTGAGTCCTTCTTAAAACAAAACAGACCGGTCAGGCGGTCTGTTTTGTTTTTTAAAAACTTGGTGCCATCCCGGATTTGGGATGGCACGTTTGTTATGTGATTTCTGTCTCTTCCACGCACTCGCGCTTGATCTCGCCGACCAGAGCCTGGAGGGCGTCAATCACATGGGGGCGGATGTCGCCGCCGACGAGCACCAGCATGATGTCGTCCCCAACTTTGAGCTTCCCGCTATTGAGCCAGACGTGGGCATAGTGTATACCCGGCATGGATAGCGCAGCCTGACGCGCCTTTTCCACCTTGTCGGCGTCGTAGGAAAATTGCATACCCTTGACGGGCTTCGTGTCCGCGGCGCCTTCTCGCACAGCTGCTTTGGCCGTCTCGCGCACGACGCCGTTGTGGAAGAGATACATGCCGCAGCCCCCGGCCCCGTTTTCCTTCTTCGCCTCTTTGAGCCAGGCGTCGAGAGAGGGGACGGGCTTCTTCAGCACGGCCGCTCCCGGGTCCGCGCAGTCGGCAGAGCCGGAGGAGGCCAGCATGTCCAGCCCGTGGACGACGGCAGAGAGCACCGCGTTCAGGTTCTCCTTCGCGGCCTTCTCGCTGCCGGGGAGATTCACGATCAGCGTCCGGCCCCGGATGCCCGCCGCGCTCCGTGACAGGCAGCCGCGCGGCGTGATCTTTAGACTCTCGGCGCGCATGGCCTCGGGGATGCCCCTCGTCTCGCGCTCGATGACGCTGAGCGTGGCCTCGGGCGTCACGTCCCGCGGCGAGAAGCCGGTGCCGCCGGTGGTGAGCACCAGAGGGACTTTCAGCTCATCCGCGCACTTGAGAAGCTCCGCCTCAATGACGGTCTTCTCATCCGGGATGATCGACGTATACACCACCGTGAGGCCCTGCGCCTCCAGCATGCGGCAGATCGCGGGGCCGCTGGTATCGACGCGCTCGCCCCTGGCCCCCTTGTCGCTGACGGTGATGACGGCGGCTTGATAGCTCATGGTTCAGACTCCCTTTCAAATTCTCCGTGGACCCCGCCCGTCTTTTTGAGCAGGCGGATGTCCGTGATGACCATGTCCTTCTGCACGGCCTTGCACATGTCGTAGACCGTGAGGGCGGCGGTGCCGACGGCGGTCAGGGCCTCCATCTCCACCCCGGTGCGTCCGGCGCAGGAGACCGACGCCGTGATCTCTACCGAGCGGCGCTGCTCATCCAGAGTAAGCTCCAGGTTGATGCCGTCGATCAGAATGGGGTGGCACATGGGGATGAGGTCGGGCGTGCGCTTGGCCCCCATGACCCCGGCGATCTGCGCGACGGTGAGCACGTCGCCCTTTTTCATGCCGCCGCTTTTGATCAGGGCGAAGGTCTCCTCATTGACCAGCACGCGCCCCGCGGCGACGGCGGTGCGGACGCTGACGGGCTTTTCGCCCACGTCCACCATCTTCGCGCGGCCCTGCTCGTTAAAATGCGTAAAGTCTCCCATGGCTCAGCCTCCGATCTGGTTCATGCCGCGCCCGGCGCGGCTCATGTGATTGCGGTCCAGCTCCCCGTGCCAGGCGGGCTTTGATAAGATGGCCAGGCGCAGCGTTTCAACCATGGCGTCATAATCCAGACCCTTGAGCGAGACCTCGTCCCCCGAGTGGAGGCAGGGCTTGAGCCTGCCGTCGGCTGTCAGGCGGATGCGGTTGCACGCCGCGCAGAAGTGGGCGCTGACGGGGCTGATGAGTCCGACGCTGCCCTTCGCGCCGGGGAGCCTGTAGAGCTTCGCCACGCCCCCGTCCGGCGGCAGGGCCTCAAGCTCCGGCAGCCTGTCGAGGACGGCTGTACAGGGGATGTAAGCCTCCGGGCCGAAGCCTGCGCCCTCAACCATGGGCATGAGCTCAATAAAGCGCACGTCCAGGGGGTAGAGCCTGGTCAGCTCCGCAAGCTCGGGAATCTCGTCGTCGTTGAAGCCGCCGATCAGCACGGCGTTGAGCTTGATCTTCTCAAAGCCCGCGTAGAGCGCCGCGTGTATGCCGTCGACCGCCTGCGTGAGTTCGCCCCGGCGGGTGATGCGGCGGTACTTCTCCGCGTCCAGGGTGTCGAGGCTGATGTTCACGCGCCTGACGCCCGCGTGCCGAAGCGGCAGCGCCAGCTCCGGCAGGCGGGTGCCGTTGGTGGTCAGGCAGATCTCCCGGATGCCGGGCACCTCGGACGCCCGGCTGCAGATGGAGACGATGTTCTTTTTCACCAGCGGCTCGCCCCCGGTGATGCGCAGCTTCGTGATCCCGAGTGAGGCGGCGGCGCGCACGGCGCAGATCATCTCGTCCTCGGTCAGCATCTCGTCGTGCGCCTTTTTGCACACCCCGTCCGCCGGCATACAGTAGCGGCAGCGCAGGTTGCACAGCTCCGTCACCGACAGGCGGAGGTAGCGAATATCGCGCCCATAGCGGTCGATCATGGACAACACTCCCGGAAAGTAGTTTTATAACAAAATAAGTATATACCGAATTGCACCGAGATACAAGACCGGAATAATCAATCATCCTGAGCCCGGCGAAGAATCTGACCCCTAAAAATCCGGGGAAAGTTCCTTCGCAGCGCTCAGGATGACAGGTTTTCTATACGTTTTGCTGCTTGTTCAATATTGTACGGCGCTGAGGAGCCTTTTGGTGTAGTCCTCCTTCGGGTGATCGTAGACCTCGTCCACGCTGCCCTGCTCGATGATGCGGCCCTTCTCCATGACCATGACGCGGTCACAGATGGAATAGACCACGTTGAGGTCGTGGCTGATGAAGAGGTAGCTCAGATCGAGGTCATGCCGCAGGTCCCACAGGAGATCCAGGATCTGCGCCTGGATGGTCACGTCCAGGGCGGAGACCGGCTCGTCCGCGATGATGAAGCGCGGGCGGCGAATCAGGGCCGCGGCGATGGAGACGCGCTGCTTCTGTCCGCCGGAGAGCTCGCCCGGTTTTCGCCCGGCATAGCTTTTGGACAGCCCCACGCGCTCGAGCATGTCCAGCACGCGGCGTTTGCGCTCGGCGGCGTCATACTTGCCGTAGACGCGCAGCGGCTCCTCTAAAATCCAGCCCACGGTCTTCGCGGGGTTGAGACTGCCCGCCGGGTCCTGAAAGACCATCTGGGGCCGCTTGGTGAGATGGCGCACCTCGCCGGTGACGATCGCCGTGTCCAGCATCCCAAGGATCGCCTTGGAGAGCGTCGATTTGCCGCAGCCGCTCTCGCCCACAAGGCCCAGAATCTCTCCCTTGTTCACGTGAAAGCTCACGTCGGTCAGAGCCTGAAAGCTCGTCTTTTTCCCGAAGAGCCCGCGGTCCTGATAGACCACGCCGAGCCCTTCGACCTCCAGCACATGTTCAGACTGTTCCATGGTGTTTCCTCGTGGGGATCGCGGCGATGAGCCGTTTGGTGTAGTCGTCCTGCGGGTTTTTGAAGATCTCTTCGGTGAGGCCCCGCTCGACGATCCTGCCCTTGTACATGACGGCCACGTCCTCGCAGAGGCGGCGCACGACGTTCATGTCGTGGCTGATGAGCAGAATGCCCACGCCGTACTCCACGCTTAAATCGCGCAGCAGCTCCAGGATCTGGCGCTGCACGGTCACGTCGAGGGCGGTGGTCGGCTCGTCGCAGACCAGAAGGCGCGGACGGATGATCATGGCCGAGGCGATGATCGCCCGCTGGCGTTGTCCGCCGGAGAGCTGGTGCGGGTACTTGCGGTAAGTCACGTCGGGCTCCGGCAGGCTGACCTGCTCCATGACCTCGAGGGCGAGCCTGCGCCTCTCCTCCGGCGTCTTGTCGGTGTGAATTTTCAGCGCCTCCTCAATCTGCTCCCCGACGCGCATGAGGGGGTTGAGGCTGCGCATGGGCTCCTGGAACACGACGCCGATGTCGCGCCCGTGGATGGAGCGGAGTTCGCGCCGTGAGCAGCGCACCAGATCGCGGCCCTCAAACAGCACCTCGCCGCGCATCACGACATTGCTGCGCTCGATGAGGCCGGTCAGGGCCATGGCGGTGACGGTTTTGCCGGAGCCGGATTCGCCCACCAGACCCAGGCGCTCGCCGTGGGCGATGGACAGGTCGATGCCCTTGACGGCCTCCTTGCCGGTGGACTTGAAGGTGACGTGCAGATCGCGTATCTCAAGCACGGCCGTCACCTCCCAGCCCCTCGCTGAGTAAGCCGAAGCCCAGCACCAGCAGGATAATCGCGGCCCCGGCCGAGAGGGCGTACCACGGGGCGCGCAGCAGATAGCCCTGGGCCTCGTTCAGCATACGGCCGAGACTCGGGTCCGGGGGCTGCACGCCGAGGCCGAGATAGCTCATCGACGCCTCGGCCAGCACGGCGTTGTTAAAGCCGATGGCGACGGCGCTGAGCAGCACCGGCCAGATGTTCGGCATGATGTGGACGAAGAGGATGCGCATGTCGCCCACGCCCATGAGCCGGGCGTTGGCCACATAGTCCAGCGCCTTCTGCCGCGCCACCTCCATGCGCACGATGCGCGCGAAGGTCGGGATGAACAGCACGCCCAGGGCGAGGATGATGTTGTACTTGCCGCCCTGGAACACCGCGATCAGCACCAGGGTCAGCAGCAGACTCGGAAAGGCGGTAAGCGTGTCGTTGAGGCGCATGAGCAGCTCGTCCACCCAGCCGCCGTAATAGCCCGTCAGGCCGCCGACAAGGAGGCCCGCCGCAAGCCCGATGGACACCGAGCACAGGGCGATGAAAAAGGTCGCGCCCGCGCCCTGCACCACGCGGGAGAAGATGTCCCGCCCGAAGTTGTCCGTGCCGAAGAGATGGCGCGGGCCGGGCGCCGCCATCTTCCCGGCGGCGTCCATGGCGTTGGGGTCATAGGGCGTCCAGAACACGCCGACCGTGATGATCAGCAGCATCACAAGGGTGATGACGGCGCCGGCGCGGAAGGTTTTGTTTTTCAGATCGAACATCGAAACTCTCCTCAGCTCAGGCGCACGCGCGGGTCGATGGCCTGGGTCAGAATGTCCGCGAGGTAGTTCATCACCACGACGACCGACGCGATCATCACCACGATGCACAGCGCCACGGGATAGTCGCGGTTGGAGATGCTCGCCACCAGCAGACGCCCGAGACCCGGGACGACGAAGACCTGCTCGACAATGATGGAGCTTGCCACAATGTCCGCCAGCGACATGGCGAGATAGGTCACCACCGGCAGCAGGGCATTGCGGAAGACGTGGTTTTTGATCACCATCCAGCGGGAGTTTCCCCGGCTGTAGGCGGTGAGCACGTATTCGCGCCGCATCTCACTGAGGATGGACGCGCGCAGGAGCTTCACCGTCTTGGCGATCTTCGGAAGCGAGATCGCAAGGGCGGGGAAGAAGAGGTAGGCGAGGCTCCTGCCCGGCCCCTCGCTGAGCGGGACAAACTTCCCCGGCGTGAAGAGTTTTAATAATATGCCGAACAGATACGTTAGCAAAATGCCCAGGAAGAAGGGCGGCATCGCCATCATCACCTGATTGAGGGAAAAGCCGATCTTGCCGAAGGGCTTTTTCTGATAGCGCACCAGGGCCACGCCGAGCGGGACGCTGACCGCGATGACCAGCACCCAGCTCAGAAGCGACAGCACCGCCGTCACGGCGATCTTGCCGCGCAGCACCTCCCGCACGGACATGGAGTAGGTATAGCTTCTGCCCATGTCGCCGGTCACGAAGGAGACGAGCCAGTCAAGATAGCGCACGGCCACGCTGCGGTCAAGGCCCAGCGACTCCCGCAGCGCCGCCGCCCGCTCCGGCGTGTAGTCGGAGCCGAGCAGCATGGTCGTCGGGTCGCCGGGGATGAGCTCAAAGGCCAGAAAGGCGAAGAGCGTCACCAGCAGCAGCGTGAGGATCAGCACGCCGGTTTTTCGTAAGACGGTGCGCATCAGCTCATTCTGTAGACCGTGGCGAGGTCCATCACATAGAGCGCGGGATAGAAGCGGAAGCCCCCGATATTCGTCTGCATGGCGGCGAAGGAGGAGGGGTCCTGCAGATAGACGTTTGCGGCCTTCTCGGCCAGAATGGTCTCGCAGCGCTTGAAAAGCTCCGTCTGCTCCGCCTCGTCCACGGTGGCCATGGCCTTTGCGTAGGTCTCGTCGTATTCGGCGTCCGAGAAGTTGATGAAGTTCTTGCCGTTCTCGCTCTGGAAGCGCGCAAGGCAGCCGGAGGCGGCGAGGCTGTGGGTGTCCATGCCGACGACGGTGGCCTCAAACTTTCGGCCCTTGTACACCTCGTCATACCAGGCGGCCCACTCCACCAGCTTGATCTCGGCCTCGATCCCGACAGCGCGAAGCTGCTCGACAATCACCTGGGCGGCGTCGACATGCATGGGATAGCTGGAGGGTACGGTGATGGAGAAGCGAAGCTTTTCGACGCCCGCCTCCTTGAGCAGGGCCTTCGCCTTTTCGGGATCGGGCTTGTAGAGCTCCAGCAGCTCCGGCACATTGTACTTTTCGATGGCGGGGATCATACTGCTGCCGAGCGGCGTGCCGTGCCCCTCGGAGGCGAGGTCGATGACCGCCTGCCGGTCAATTGCATAGCACAGCGCCTGCCGCACGCGCACGTCGCGGAAGGGCTCAAAATCGTTGTTGAGATACAGGGCCTGGATGATGTTGCTGCCGCCCTCGATCAGGGTCAGCCCCTCGAGATCGGCGATCTGGCTGCCGGTGAGGTGGTTGGTCATGTCCACCGCGCCGGAGCGCAGGCTCAGCACCAGGGTCTGGGGGTCGGGGATGACCTTGAGCGTCACCTTGTCCGCAATCGCGCCCTCGCCCCAGTAGTCGGCGAATTTCTCCAGCACGACGTTCTCCTGCGGGGCGCGGGAGACAAAGCGGAAGGGACCGGTGCCCACGACCTCGGCGGCGGGGTCATTGCCCTCGGGGATGACGGCGGCGTACATGTAGGCGTTGAACTCCGCGTCCGGGGCCTTGAGCCTGACGACAATGGTCCTGTCGTCGGGCGCTTCGACCGAGGCTACGCCCTTGAGCTCGGTCATCAGGGGCTCGCCGGTTTCCAGTCCCGCAGCTCTGGTGAGAGAATAGACGACATCCCCGACCGTCACCGTTTTCCCGTTGTGGAAGCGGACGCCCTGGCGCAGGGTATAGGTGTAGGCGTCGGCGGCTTCGTTCACGGTATAGTCTTCGGCGATGGCGGGGATGAGATTTCCGTTTGCATCAGGCTTCATAAGCCCTTCAAAGATGTTGAAAAGGACCTCTCTGGTTCCTGCCGACGACGAAGAGGCGTGTGGGTCAAGACTCGTGTCCAGATCTGCGGCGATGCCCACGGTGATTTCACCGCCCGTGAGCTTTTCGCCGGCGGAGCCCTCGGGAGTGGCTGTCGGCTGCGCGGGTTCGGACTTGCCGCCTCCGCATCCGCAGAGTGCCGCAGTCATCAGCACAGCCAGAACGAGCGAAAGAATCCGTTTTTTCATAGATAATCTCCTTCTTGCTCCAATATGAAATTGTGGCTCCGGCCGAAAATATGCCGGGCAGATGAAGAATAGCATAAATGCGGCTTAAAAGCAATGATTCTTTGCAAATCATAAACCACGCGCGTTGCGCTTTTCCCGCCGCTGTGGTAAGATGACAACAAGTGTGGAGTGTGGAGAGTTGAGAGTGGAGTGATGGTATCCCCTTCGGGGATATTGTTTGATATGTCGCAAAGCGACTCCTTAACTTCACTCTTCACTCTTCACTCAAAACTCCACGCTCTGCGGAAAGGGGGAACTTTACCGATGGAAAGCGAGACCGCGTCCCATTCGGCGCTGATCGCGTGTCTGATGGAGATGGGGGAGCTGCTGCTCGGCTGCGGGGCGGAGATCAGCCGCATCGAGGACACCCTGCAGCGCCTGGGCAGAGCCTACGGGGCGGAGCGCATGGACGTGTTCGTCATCCCCTCGCTCATCAGCGTGACGCTCTCCTTCCCCGGCAACGAGGCCGTCACCGAGACACGGCGCATCCGCTCGAGCGGGGGCAACGATTTTTACCGCCTCGAAAAGCTCAACGACCTGAGCCGCCGCTGCTGCGCCGCGCCCCTGCCCATCGACGGGCTGCGTGCCGCTCTCGACGGGATCGCGGCCGGGAAGAAGCCCCGCTCCGTCGTGTACCTCGGCAGCGTCCTCGCCGCCGGGAGCTTCGCCGTCTTCTTCGGCGGCACGCTCTGGGACGGGCTTGCGGCGGGCGCGTTCGCCCTGCTGATCTGCGCTCTGCAGGAAAAGCTGGGGCAGACGGCCCTCAACACCGTGGCCTTCAACCTGGTCATCTCCCTGCTCACGGGCCTGGCCGTCGGCCTTCTCACCATGGCCCTGCCGTTTCTCCACATGGACATGATCCTCATCGGGGACATCATGCTGCTCATCCCCGGCATCGCCATGACCAACGCGGTGCGCAACATCCTGGTGGGGGACACGATCTCTGGCGCGGTGAGACTCGCCGAGAGCCTGATCTGGGCGCTGGCGCTCGCGGGCGGCTTCATGGTGGCGATGCTCGCGCTGGATTTAGCGGGGTGACGGCATGAAGGGAATCATCATTCAGCTACTGACGGCCTTTTTGGGCTCGCTCGGCTTCTCGCTGCTGTTCGGGCTCAGAAAGCGCCACCTCTTCGCCGCGTCCCTCGGCGGGCTGCTGGTGTGGGGCCTGTATCTGCTCGCGGAGTATTATGTGCATTCGATCTTCCTTGCAAACCTGCTGGCCTCGGCCTTCGCGGTGTTGTACGCCGAAATCCTCGCGCGGCGGCTCAAGTGCCCGGCGACGCTGTTCGTCCTGCCGGGGATCGTCCCGCTGGTGCCGGGCGGCTCGCTCTACTACGCGATGAGCCATGCCGTGCGCCGGGAGCTGGAGGACGCCTCTCTGTACGGCACGGCGACGCTCACCAAGGCCCTCGCCATCGCCGCAGGCATCAGCCTGGTGCTGGCCGTGCGCGAGCTGCACACGAGACGATGAGGCGAGCATGGGCGAAACTCGCGGCCACCCGATGGGACGCTGTGGAAACGCACAACAGATTCGTACAAGGCTGTGAATTTGCCGTGCGTTTGTTCTTCATATATGCTCTCGACGCTATATTTTTATGCGCAGCGGGTATCCTAATACCTTGACAAAACGCGATATCCGGCATATAATGCAACTGAAAAATAGTTGCAAATTGTGGGAGACGAAAACATGCCGAGCAAAACAGAGCTGATGGGGAAGCTGATTGCAAAACCGATTCCACGAAATTTTACAGTCAGAGAGCTGGATGCGCTGATGTCCAAGTGCAACTGCGAAAAATACCAGGGCGGGCGCGGCTCCGGGATCGGGTACAGACACCTCCCCACAAACCGCGCGGTACAATTCGACACGCCGCATCCGGGGAAGGAGCTTTACGCTTACCAGATCAAGGCGGTCATCGCGTTTTTGAAATCGGTCGGGGAAATCTGAAGGGAGGATGCCGCTATGAGCAAAATGATGGAGTATCAAGGCTATCACGCGCAAATCGAATACGACGCGGACGACGGGATTTTTGTAGGGAAGGTCTTCGGGCTTGCCGATTCCCTGAATTTTCACGGAACCTCCGTCTCTGAGCTGGAAGAGATGTTTCATCAGAGCGTGGACAACTATCTGCAAATGTGCGCCGAGACCGGGAAAACGCCGGAGAAAGAGTTTAAAGGCTCGTTCAATATCCGCATCTCACCAGAGTTGCACAAAGAGATTTCGCTCCACGCCGCGCAGGAGGGCATCACGCTGAATCAGTATGTGCTGAGAGCACTTGAGGAGTCTCTGCTGCCCGCGTAATCATGATACTGCATACAAAAGCCGCGCCCCAAATCGGGACGCGGTTCTTTTCACCCTGTCCATCTTCTGTAATCCTGCCCCATATCCCCCTGAATCGAGGCGAGGTACAGACTGTACAGGCCCGGAACTCTGTCCCACAGTGCACGGATTTCACCGTTCGGGTCCAGGTCGGCCGCAGCGCGCATGTCGCCGGAGAAGTAAGCGCGGTTGAGCGCCACGAGGTATTCCGTCATCCGGGCCGCTTCCTCCTCCGTATAGGGGAAGAGGGCCAGCTCCTCCGCCGTGCTCTTCCGGTTTCGTGCGTCGAAATATCCGACGGCATAGGCGGCAAAGTCCAGAAGCTCCGGCTCCGTCCGCCCCTCCGCCCGCGCCCAGGCGGACACGTCCGCTGCCCGTGTCTCATAGCGGAGCGCTCCGTCCTCCGCGCTGACGATCCCGTACTGACAGGGCGAGACGGAGAGGGCGGAGGTGGCAATCTCGGTCAGACCGTCCACCGTCATCCAATGCTGCACATGCAGGTGCCCGCTGAGATAGAGGGGCACGCCGTATTCCCGGAAGAGCGCAGCCAGCTCTTCTGCCCGGTCGATCACGTAGCCCCCGCGGAAGACGGTCTGCTGAAAAATATTCTGATGCCCCGCGGCGAGGACGAAGACGCCCGCGCGCCTCGCGTCCTCCAACTGCCCGCGCACCCATCAGAGCGTTCCGTCAGAGATGCCGCAGGGATGATCCAGCGTGTTGAAATCCAGCATCATCACCCGCGCCATGCCGTTCAGGGGGCAGACATAGCTGAGCGAATCCGCGTCCTCGCTGAGGGCCTCGTCATAGCCGAAGTCCCGGTAGATTTCCCGAAACACCGACTCCGATGCGGAGGGAACGCGCGTAAAACCGTCCCCGGAAAAGGCGGCGGCACCGGGGTTGTTCAGATCGTGATTGCCGGGGACCACCAGCACCGGGAAGCCCGCGGCCTCAAGCCTGCGTAGCTTCTCCGCCAGCGCCTCGTGGCTCATCACCGCGCCGTTGAAGCTGAGATCCCCGGTCAGCAGCAGGGCGTCGGGCCGCTCCGCCTCGACCTCGGAGAGAAAGGCGTCGGTGAGCTCCTCCATATAGCGCATGAGCTTGCCGTCAGAGTTTTCTGTCAGCTCCGTGAAAAACGGACCGTGGTCGGTCAGCGCCGGGGCGATATAGTGCAGATCGCTCGCCACGGCAACGCGGAAGCTGGGTTCGCCGCTCTCTCCCCGTGCAGAGCCGCAGAGCAGGAGGGCGAGCAGGAGCGGGATGAAGGCAATTCTTTTCATGTCAGACCGCCTTTCTTGTTTCGGCCGAAACGGACAGGATTTGCTTGAATAAACGAGGGCTGTCATATACAATAAGGTAACAGAGAATCAGCATAGTAAATCCCCATGCGGAAGTATCCGCACCACGATACATGAAAGCATAGTCAGCATGGGGTTTTACTTGTGCATGAATTCCGGTTGCCCCGCCAGGGGCGAGGAATTCGCACATTTAAATCTTACTATGGAAGCGTCAGCTTTCATAGTAAAGGAGTGAGAATGATGTACGCGCTGATCCCGTGCTGCCTGCTGCTCGCGGGCGGGTTTCTGACGGCTGAGCGGAAGAACGGGCCCCGGCTCGCGCTGCTGCTCAAGGGCCTCGCGTCGCTGTGCTTCGTCGCGCTGGGGCTGCTCTGCGGCGGATGGAGGCTTGTGAGCGCGGGCCTTATGCTCGGCTGTATCGCTGACGTGGTGCTCGGCCTGCGGAAGCTGTTCAAATCGCGGCGGACGCTCTTCTTCCTCGCCGGGAGCGTCGTGTTCCTCTGCGGCCATCTCGCCTACCTCGCGGCGGTGTGGCCCATGGGGCGAAAGCCGCTTCTCTGCGTGCTGCTCGGCATCGTTATGGGCGCGGCGCTTCTCAAGTGGCTCTACGCCCGGATCGAGGCCGGGAAGGCGCTGAAGGCTTTCGGCTGCGTCTACTTCGGGGTCTTCTCCCTGCTCTGCGCAGCGGCGATCCGGAACGCCGCTGCCGCGCCGGGGGGCTTCACCGTCCTGTTCGCGGCGGGCGTGCTGCTGTTTATGAGCAGCGACGTGCTTTTGAACCTCTACAGCTTCGGGCGAAAAAAGCTCGGTTACCCATGGCGCGTGACCTACAGTCTCCTGTACTACGCGGGCCAGCTTCTGATCGCGCTGAGTCTGGGCTTCACCTGACAAACAGCTTTACAAGAATATCTCTCAGCTCCGCCGCGCTCACCTCGCAGCAGGTGTTGCGGACGGAGTTGTTGTTTTCCCAGCGCGGCAGGGCGGCGTCGATCTCAGACGCGGTCATGGTGATCGCGTTCTCCGGCAGGCAGAGCGTGACCAGCGCCGAAAGCTGCTCTCGCGTGAAGCCGAGCTCGTGGAAGAAGCGCGCTTCGTACGCCCCGTCCTTTTTCCGCACGAGGTCCAGCAGGGCGGGCAGGAAGCGGGCGCCGGCAAAGCCGTGGGGGACATGGAAGTTCTCGGTCAGGTAATAGCCCAGGGTGTGGGGAAAGCAGGTTCCGGTGCCGCAGATGGCAAGCCCGCCCAGCAGGGAGGCGTCGTAGAGCTCGCGGCGCTGCTCGAGGCTGAGTTCCTGCCCCTCCGCCGCCGCCAGCAGGGGCCCGTACAGAAGCCGGATGCCCCGGATAGAGAAGGCGCGGGACGCCTCGTCCGCGTTTTTGTTGAAAAAGCTCTCGGCGCAGTGTCCCAGCACGTCGATCCCCGTGGAGAGGGTGACGGGCAGGGACAGCGCCTGCGTGTAGCGCGGATCGCCGAAGGCGCAGCGGGCAAAGAGGCGGTCGTCGTGGATGCTGTGCTTTCGCCCGCTCCCGTCGGTGAGGACGGAGACCTTCGTCACCTCGCTGCCGGTGCCCGAGGTGGTGCCGACGAGGGCGATGGGCAGGGGAGGCTTATCCCAGGCCTTTTGATAGAAGCCCTCCTCATCGAGGCCGGGGTTGACCGCGAACACGGCCGCCGCCTTCGCGGCGTCGAGGGCCGAGCCGCCGCCGATCCCGACGACAAAGTCCGCGCCGAAGGCGTTGGCCGCCGCTCCCGCCCTGAGGCAGGACTGTACCGACGGGTTTTGCTCGATCTCATCGAAGACGCAGAAGGGGACGCCGGCCTTCTCCAGCGCCTGCGACACGTCGTCGAGCGCGCCGCTTTTTTTCGCGGCGTGTTTTCCCGTGACCAGGATGCAGCGCGCGCCGAGCCCAGCCAGGAGCGACGCGTTGTTCATAACGGCCCCGTCGGCGCTCAAAACCCTGACGGGCATGTAGTATTTCATGGCAGTACCTCCCAAACGGTATTTTCAACATTGTACCACACGCCGCGTTTTATTCAAGCGCGGGCGAAAAAAGATGAAACAATCTGAGCTTTGCTCTTGATGTGCCTTGGGATAGCTGATATAATATCTTATCCATTTATGTCAACCCGGACGGACATCGAAAAGCAAAGGCGGTTTCAATGAAAATCATTCACGGAATCAAAATCGGCGGCCTGCAGCAGAAGATCTTCAATCTGATGCTGATCGTGATCCTCGCGCTGGTCGGGGCGTTCGCGGCCGTCAGCATCTACCAGCAGAAGAACCTGACCCATGTCGTCGAAGAGGCGAACACGGAGCAGCAGACGGCCATCACCGCCGTGTCCGAGGCGACGATGGAGAGCGTGCTCGCGTCCACGATGGCAAAGACCACGGCCCTGCAGGCCTACATCGCGGGCGATCTCTTCGGGGATGTGAAGACCGACGTGCAGACCTTCCAGGCCTTTGCGACGGAGCTCTTTGCAAACGCAGAGATGTTTCCGCCGCACCCGTTTTCACCCCCTTTGGCGGAAAACGACGGCGTGCCTTCCGCTTATGTCCTGCACGAGCCCGGCGTAGACCCGCAGGACTCACAGATGCTGGGGCTTGCGGCGAATATGAGCGAGATCCTGCTGGCAAGATTCGCGTCGTCAGATAAGCTGAGCGGTTGCTTCGTGGGCACGGCTGACGGCAATCTGCTGGCCGTCAGCAACCGTTCCGTGTCCTGCCTGTCCTCAGACGGAACGCCTCTGACGCTTGACGTTCGGAACCGTCCGTGGTACAGGCAGGCTGTCGAAGCCGGCGAGCTGTTCTTCACCGGCGTGGAGACAGACTCCTACACGGGGATTGCCACACTTGAATGCGCAGCCCCTGTCTATCGGGACGGGGAGCTGGTCGCCGTCGTGGGCGCGGACGTGTTCCTCACCTCCATCCGCGACTATGTGGAGAGCACGACCTCCGAGGGCAGCTTCGTCTGCGTGATCAACGGCGACGGGCAGGTGCTCTTCTCCCCAATGAAGGAGGGCAGCTTCAAGCCCGAGCTCTCCGCCGAAGCGCCCGACCTGCGGCAGAGCGGCAACGCGGAGCTTGCGGCCTTTGTGAGCGACGCGCTGCAGGGCGCGACGGGGCTCAGGACGCTCAGCGTGGACGGGAAGGATTACTATATGGCGGGCGTGCCGATGGACACGCTCGACTGGACGGTGGTGTCGGTGGTGGACAAGGCCCTCACCCGCCAGCCCACGGAGGCCATGCTCGAAAACTACGAGGCCATCAACGCCAAAGCCCTCGGCGCCTTCCGCAGCGGTACGCAAAAATCCTCCCAGACTTTCATCGTCCTGGTGACGGTGCTGATCCTGCTGGGCATGGTTGGGGCGCTCCTGATCGCCTCCCGCATCGTCAAGCCTGTCGAGCATATGACCCGGCGCATCAATACCCTGCGCGGCGGCGACACCCTCTTTGAGATGGAGGATGTCTACCGCACCAACGACGAGATCGAGATCCTGGCCGAGTCCTTTGCCTCCCTGTCCAAAAAGACGGCGGACTACATTGAGCAGATCACCGAGATCACCGCCGAGAAGGAGCGCATCGGCACGGAGCTTGCCCTCGCCACGCGCATCCAGGCGGACATGCTGCCGAACACCTACCCCGCCTTCCCGGACCGGCCGGAGTTTGACATCTACGCCAGCATGGACCCGGCCAAGGAGGTCGGCGGCGACTTTTACGATTTCTTCCTCGTGGACAGCGACCACCTGTGCATGGTGATGGCGGACGTGTCCGGCAAGGGTGTGCCGGCGGCGCTGTTTATGATGGCCTCGCGCATCATCCTCGCAAGCTACGCCAAGCAGGGCATGAGCCCCGCCGAGATCATGCGCAGCACCAATGAGACCATCTGCCAGAACAACCGTGAGGAGATGTTCGTCACGGTCTGGCTCGGCATCCTCGAGATCAGCACCGGCAAGATCAGGGCCGCAAACGCCGGACACGAGTACCCGGTACTCATGCAGCCCGGCGGGAAATGCGAGCTCTACAAGGACAAGCACGGCTTCGTGCTCGGCGGCATGGACGGCGTGAAATACAAGGAGTACGAGTTCATGCTCCAGCCCGGCGCACGCCTCTTCCTCTACACCGACGGTGTGCCGGAGGCGACCAACGCGGAGAATGAGCTCTTCGGTACAGACCGCATGCTCGACGCCCTCAACGAGGACATGCAGGCCGACCCGCAGCAGGTGCTCCATCAGGTCCGCCGCGCGGTGGACGCCTTCGTCGGCGAAGCCGAGCAGTTCGACGATCTGACTATGCTGTGCCTGGAATACAAGGGAAAAGAATAATCGGAAGCACGCGCAGGCCCCCGGCGAATACGTACACACATGCGTATTTGCCGGGGGCCTGTTTCTCTGTTTGGGCATCACCGCCGATTACACCTTCCTCTCGTCCAGCAGACGCAGGAGAATGTCGGCGTATTTGGGGTCAAACTGTTTTCCGCGCCCCTCAAGCAGTTCCCGCCTTGTCTTCTCCGGGGAGAGCTGGCCGCGGTAGCTTCTGGTGGAGTTCATGGCGTCGTAGGCGTCTGCCACGGCGATGATGCGCGCCGTCTCCGGGATCTCCTCGCCGCGCAGACCGTCGGGGTAGCCCTTGCCGTCATAGCGCTCGTGGTGGTAGTGGGCGCCGACGCTCAGGGCAGGAGACTGGCGGATACTGGAGAGGATCTGATAGCCCAGGAGCGGGTGTCGCTTGATCTGCTCAAACTCCGCATCTGTGAGCCTGCCCTCCTTGTTGATGATCTCGTCCGGCACGCCGATCTTGCCCACGTCGTGCAGCAGGGCCGCAAAGTAGATCTGATCGCAGTCGTGCGCGGAGAAGCCCGCCTCCTCCGCGATGCGGCGGGACAGGGCGGCGACCCTGGTAGAGTGGCCGTGGGTGTAGCGGTCCTTCGCGTCGATGGCGTTGGCAAGGGCCTCGGCGGTCTGCTCGAACATGGCGGCCTCACGCCGCTCGGACTCGCGGAGGGTCTCAAGCTCGTTGTGCCGGGCCTCCTGCACGGCCTTGCTCAGATCCTTGAGCGCGTAGATATAGAAGACGATGACCACGAAGACCATCGTCACGCTGGTCAGCGATACGCCGTAGCAGTAGATCTGCACGACGGACACAAGCGTCGGCATGGCGAGACTCAGCATCAGGGAGCGGACGAGACCGCCGTTCAGCCGCGTCCGGTGATGCAGCAGCGTCAGCTCCTGCATCGCCACGATCAGTACCGGCACGGTGTAAGACAGGGGAAAGCCCGCCGAACGGTGGTAGACGTTCTGCTGGTCGAAGCTGTAGTAGAGCCCCGTAAACTGCGATACGACGATCAGCACCGTGCCCGCGTAAAACAGCAGCTCACAGGCTTTCAGCGTGCGCGGCGCGGACGTAAGCCCGCCCTCGTTGCGGTACAGATCCTCCAGGTACAGCGTCACCAGATGCGGGATAAAGATCGACAGAAAGAAGACCAGCCCGTTGGAAAGGCGAACCATGAGATAGCTAAGCTCGCCCGTGCCGCCTCGGTAGAGATAGGAGGCACGGTCAAAGAGGAGCAGCAGCATGGCCGACAGCTCCATCAGGGCCAGGATACTCTTGCGCCTGCGGGTGAGAGCGTCCGTCAACAGGGTCATGAACGTGAGCACGCCGCAAATCCCGCTCATGTACAGCATAAGGTCAAGCTGATAGGTCCTCAGCAGCGACATGAGACCGCCCCTCCTTGCTTAGTATTATGTATGATAATTATAACGTGAAAAGCCGCGCCGTACAAGAAATATGTGCGGAAAGCGGCAGGAATTTTCCCGCCGCTTTCCGTATCGCTCTGATACTATTACTTGATTAAATTCGTGAAACACTGAAAACACGTCTCATACAAGAACCTCTACGCGCCATATGGCGCTATGAAAACCTTTAAGGAATGAAAGGTTTTCATGAGGTTCTAGTATGAACTGTTCGGAAGGACGGCCGCCGGCGCCTTTTCCGCTATGAGAAGTGGCAGGCGACGAGGTGACCGGGGGCGCACTCGCGCATGTCCGGCATCTGCTCGCCGCAGCGCCTGGCCGATCGGGGACAGCGGGTGTGGAAGGGACAGCCCGTCGGCGGATCGAGCGGGGAGGGGAGATCCCCCTCCAGGACGATGCGCTTGCGGTGCGTCCTGGGGTCCGGGGTCGGGACCGCGCTCAGCAGGACCTGCGTGTAGGGGTGGCGGGGGTGCTCAAAGAGCTCGTCGGTGTCCGCCTCCTCGACCAGATGGCCGAGATACATGACCCCCACGCGGTCCGCCATATAGCGGACGACGGACATGTCGTGCGAGATGAAGAGATAGCACAGATCTCGCGAGCGCTGCTGCTCGAGAAGCAGGCGGATGATCTGGGAGCGGACGGACACGTCCAGCGCGGAGACCGGCTCGTCGCACACGATGAGCTCCGGCTCCGGCAGAAGGGCGCGGGCGATGCCCACGCGCTGGCGCTGGCCGCCGGAGAGCTCGTGCGGATAGCGGTAGAAGTGCTCCGGCAGGAGGCCGACGTCCGTGAGGATCTGAAGGACAAGCTCCATGCGCTCCTTCCGGGGAACGCGCTTTTGAATGGCGAGGGTCTCCATCAGAATATCGCCGACGTGCATGCGCCCGTCCAGGGAGCTGTAGGGGTCCTGAAAGACCATCTGCATTCTGGCGCGGTAGAGCTGGAGCCAGAAGGGGGAGAAATGCGTGATATCCGTGCCGTCGAGCAGGATCGTGCCCTCGGTCGGCTCCAGCAGACGGATGAGCGTGCGCCCGAGCGTGGACTTGCCGCAGCCCGTCTCCCCGACGAGGCCGTAGGTCTTCCCGCGGTACAGGGACAGTGAGACCCCGTCCACAGCCTTGACGCAGTTGCCGTCGCGGGCGATGTGTCCGCGGACGGGAAACCAGGTTTTGATGTTTTCCGCTTTAAGTATCAGGGATTGATCCATTCGCGTTCACCTCGCTTCCGACAGCTCTTTTGCCCGAAAGCAGCGTACCTTCTGCCCGGAGGGCAGCACGTTCAGCTCCGGCATGGTTTCGGCGCAGGCGGGCGCGGCATAGGGACAGCGCGGCCGGAAGCGGCAGCCCCGGGGGATTTGACTGAGCAGAGGGACGGTGCCCTCGATGATGTTGAGCTCCTCGCGCCGCCCGCCGCTGACTGTCGGGATGCTCTTCAAAAGCCCTCTGGTGTAGGGGTGCGCGGGATGCTCAAAGAGGCTCTGCACGTCGGCCTCCTCCACGATCTGACCGAGGTACATGACGGCCACGCGCCGACAGGTCTCGGCGACGACGGCGAGGTCGTGCGTGATGAGGATGACGCCCATGTTGAGCTTGCGGTTGAGCTCCACGATGAGCTCCATGATCTGTGCCTGGATGGTCACGTCGAGGGCTGTGGTCGGCTCGTCGGCGATCAGGAGCTCGGGCCGGCAGCTCAGGGCGCAGGCGATCATCACGCGCTGGCGCATGCCGCCGGAGAGCTCGTGCGGATACTGGGAGAAGCGCTTTTCGGGGTCGGGTATGCCGACCAGACGCAGCATATCCACCGCCTCGCGCCTGGCCTCCGCGCGCGTAAAGCCGCGGTGGATGCGCATGGACTCCATGATCTGCTCCCCGCAGGTAAAGACGGGGTTGAGAGAGCTCAGACTGTCCTGGAAGACCATGGCGATGCGGCTGCCGCGGATGCGGCGCATGTCGCGCTCGGGCAGGGCGAGGAGGTTTTCGCCGTCGAGCAGGATCTCCCCGGAATACTTCACCGTGCGCTTTTCATCATACAGGCGCATGATCGACTGGCTTGTGACCGACTTGCCGCAGCCGGACTCCCCGACGAGGCCGAGGATCTCACCCTTCTCCACATGGAAGGATACGCCCTGCACGGCGGTGAGCCGCCCGCGCTCGGTATTCAGGCTGGTTGTCAGGTTTCTGACTTCGAGTATGTTTTCACCCATGTCTGCGCCCTCAGTTCGTGTGCGGGTCGAGAATGTCCCGGAGCCCGTCGCCGAAGATGTTGGTACCCATGACGGCCAGCGCCGTCGCAAGGCCGGGATAGACGATCATCCACCAGGCCTTGGTGATGACCTCGCGCCCCTCGGAGAGGATGTTGCCCCAGCTCGGCTGCGGCGCGGGCACGCCCACGCCGAGAAAGCTCAGCGCGGCCTCGGTGATGATGGAGTTGGCAAAGTTGTAGGAGGCCTGCACCACCACCGTGGAGAGGATGTTCGGGGCGATGTGGACCCAGAGGATGCGGAAGGTGCCAGCCCCCTGGGACTGCAGCGCTTCGATAAAGGTCTGCTCCTTGACCACCAGGGCGGCGGAGCGGGAGATGCGGGCCATGCGCGGGATGTACACGATGCTCAGCGCGAGGATGACATTGAAGGTGCTGCTGCCGAGTACCGCCATCAGCGCGATGGCGAGCAGGGTGGAGGGGATGGCGCTCAGCCCGTCGCAGATGCGCATGAGGATGTTGTCCAGCGTGCGGTACCACGCGGCGTAGAGGCCCACGGTCATACCCAGCAGCATCGAGCTCAGCCCCACGCTCAGGCCCACGGTCATCGACACGCGCGCGCCGTAGAGGATGCGGCTGAGCAGGTCGCGCCCCAGCTTATCCGCGCCCAGGAGATAGCCCGCGGTGCCGGGCTTTGCGAAGCGGTTCGAGACCGTCTGCGCCAGCGGGTCCGCCGGGGCGAGCAGGGGGGCGAAGACCGCGATGAAGAGCATGATCAGCAGCACGAGACTGCCGAAGACGGCCTGGCGGTTCCGGAGGAAGCGCCGGAGATTGAGCTGCCGCTGCTCCCGGCGGAGCTCGCGGCGGACGGAGGAGAGATCAGTCATATCCGGCACCTCTCAATTCAGCCGCACGCGCGGGTCGACCAGGGCGTAGAGCAGGTCGAGCACCAGCGTGCACAAGACGTTCAGAAGCGAGACCATCAGCACCACCGCCTGCACCACCTCATAGTCGCGGCGCATGACGGCGTTGAGCGTGAGCTTGCCGATGCCCGGCAGGTTGAAGATGGCCTCGGTCACGGCGGCACCGCCGAGACAGGAGATAAAGGACAGGCCCACCACGGTAAGAATGCCGATGAGGGCGTTTTTCAGCGCGTGTTTAAAAAACATGCTCGCGGTGGAGACGCCCTTCGCCTTCGCCATGCGCATGTAGTCCGCGTCCAGGATCTCCAGCATGGACGAGCGCGTCATGCGGATGATGAGGCCCATCTCGATAAAGCCGAGGGCGATGCCGGGCAGGAGCATGTAGCGCAGATGCTTTCCCCAGCCGACGTCCGCGATCTCCTTATACCCGGAGGAGGGGAGCCAGCGCAGCTTCACCGAGAAGAGCAGCACCAGTCCGAGACCCATCAGAAAGCTCGGCATCGAGACGCCGACGGTGGAAAAGCCCGAGACCAGCCGGTCGGTCAGACCGCCCCGGCGTATCGCCGCGAGCATGCCCAGCGGCACCCCGACAAGGGCCGCAAAGCTCACCGCGACGAGAGTCTGCTGCAGCGTGGGCACCAGATGCGAGCCGATGATCTCCAGCATCGTGCCCTCCATAAAGAGACTTCTGCCCCAGTCGCCGTGGAACAGCCCGCGCACCCAGCGCAGATACTGTACGATCAGCGGCTTGTTGAGACCCAGGGTCTCGCGAAGGGCGTCGATCTGCTCCTGGGTGGCCTGCTCGCCGAGCATGGCGGCGGCGGGGTCGCCCGGGACGAGATGGATGAGCAGAAAGATCGTCACCGAGACGACCAGCAGGACCGGGATCAGCGTCAGAAGGCGCTTAAAGATGTATTTGAGCACAAGAGCGCCTCCTTTCCTAAAAACTTCAATACGATAATGCACTATATCATAAAAGTGTTTCACAATCAAGACGCAATCCCGTCCGAAATCGGGCGGGATTGCGTGCGTTTTTTGTTGAAGACGTTCAGGCGGCGGGGTGGGCGTCGATCCAGACCAGGCGCTCCTTGATGAAGGCGCCGGTGACGGCGCTGGTGCTTACGCCGCTCAGCTGCGTGCTGCCGAACTTGACGACGGGGACGGATTCCTCGTACATGTAGGCCTGCAGGGCTTCCCACGCGGCGTGGGCGGAGTCGAGATCGGTGCCGGAGGCGATGGCCGCAAGCTCGCTCTGGATGTGCTCATCCGTGCACCAGCCGGCCCAGGAGGCGGAGAGGAAGAGGTTCATGTTCGGAAGCACCTTCGGGCCGAAGCTCGTGATGAAGGCGTCCCAGGACTCGGGGTGGTTGTTGCGCACGTCGCTGTAGGAGGAGGCGTCGTAGGCGACCAGCTCGCAGTTGACGCCGATGCCGCGCAGCTCTTCCTGGATGACCTGGGCCTGGGCGTAGAAGTCGGAGACGTCGGTGCGGACCAGGATGCGGAACACGTCGCTGTCGGACCAGCCGGCCTCGTCAAACAGGGCGCGGGCGGTCTCGGGATCGTTCTGGTTGTAGCAGTCGCTGCCGGCCTCGGTGTACCAGTTGGAGCCCTCAAACATGTAAGAGGAGTAGGCCTTGTAGAGGTCGGGGTTTCCGTAGGAGGCGAAGAGCAGATCGTCGCAGTTGACAACGGCCTGCACCGCGCGGCGGACAAGCGCGTCGGAGGCCACGCCCTGGGACTTGTTGAAGATCAGCATGGGCATCTCGGCCTCGGCGGAGAAGATGGTGAAGTCCTCGTCGCCGGCGAAGGTGTCGTAATCGTCGCCGTTGAGACGGTCGGCCAGGTCGAACTCGCCGGTCTGGATGCCGGAGACGACGGTGGCGTTATCGCCGGGGAAGTAGAAGTTGACCTCGTCATACCAGGCGGTCTTGTAGCCGCCCCAGCCGGAGTAGCTGCCGGGCTCGCCGTAGGGCTGATAGCCGTCGAAGGCTCTCAGGCGGATGTACTGGTCGGCCTTCCAGCTGTCGAAGGCGTAGGGGCCGGTGCCGATCACGTCCTTGACAAGCTCGCCCTCGCCGACGGAGGCGATGACGGAGGCGGGCATGATGACGGCCTGCTGGCCGAGACCGGCGATCATCTCATTGAGATAGAGGGTGCCGTTTTCCATGCGGATCTCGACGGTGTAGTCGTCCACGGCGGTGAAGTGCGCGCCGCCCACGAGGGAGCTCGCGTTGTTCGCCGCGTCGATCCAGCGGTTCATGGAGGCGACCACGTCGGCGGCCTTCATCTCCTCACCGTTGTGGAAGAGGACGCCGTGGCGCAGGTGATAGGTGTAGACGCAGTTTTCGTCGCTCAGCTCCCAGGACTCGGCGAGCTCGGGGATGAGCTGGTTGTCGATGCTGAAGGCGACGAGCTTTTCATACACGGAGCCGTAGACGACCTCGGAGGCGATGTCCATCGTGGTCATGGCGACGTCAAGATGCTCCGGCTGGCCGTCCAGCGCGATGTTCAGAACGCCTCCCTCGGCATGGGCGCTGCCGCCGAAGCCGATCAGAAGGGTCAGACAGAGGGTGAGTGCGAGCGTGAGGGAAAGTGCTCTCTTCATTCAGGGTTCCTCCTTCATTACCCGCGCACCGATCTACCGGCGCGTCGGTCCAGTATCAAACCGTCCCGCAGGACGGGCTTCCCACCGAGCAGAACCCACGCGATCCCCGCGGGCGGGGTGAGGGGTTCGGCAAAGGTGGCGCGGTCGTTTACGGTCTCCGGATCAAAGATCAGCACGTCGGCGTCGGCCCCCGCGGAGAGATGACCCTTTGCGGAAAGCCCCAGCTGACGGGCCGGGAGAACCGTCATACGGCGGATCGCGTCGTCCAACGTGAGCACGCCGTTTCTTACATACTGTCCGAGCACGCGCGGGAAGGTCCCGGCGGCCCGGGGGTGACCCATGCCCCGGTCGAGGGTCGCGTCGCTCGCGACCATGACGGCCTCATGGCGATAGGCCAGATCGACGTCCGCCTGGCGCATGACGTAGCAGATCGTCTTGCAGTCGGGCTTTTCGGCGCGCACCTTTCGGAAGATCTCCTCCGTGCAGCGCTGCCCCCGGTATTCCGGCAGGCACAGCTCCAGCACATCGTAGCCGCAGCCGTAGCGGTCCAGCCAGCCCTCGTCATAGGTGGCCGAGCCGAGGTCCGTGGAGAAGGCGTCGTAGGGGTAGCAGTCGCAACAGATGTCCGGACGTTTTCGCCGGTACTCGTCGATGAGCTCGAGAAAGGCCGCCATCTGTCCGAAGCCCGCCATGCTGCCGATGTGCGAGACCTGCATCGGAACGCCGAGCGTAAGCCCTGCGTCGAGAAATTCCCGCGCCGCGCCGAAGACCTGCTTTGCGTCGTCCCGGATGTGGGCGGCGATGAGCTTGCCCTGCTTTCGGCAGCCCGCGGCGGTCTCGATGAGCTCTTCGGCGTCCATGCCTGGCTCGTAGCGGATACCGTAGGAGATCCCGAGGCAGCCCCGGTCCAGCGCGGCCTCCAGCTCCCGCGCCATCTGCGCGCGCTGGGCGGAGGAGGCGGGGGCGTATCGGTCGTGGCAGCCCGCCAGGTGCCGGAAGAAGCCGTGTCCCGCGAGCATCGCCACATTCACCGGCGCGCCGTCGCGGTCCACCAGATCGAGGTAGTCGGCGGGGTGGTATTTGTTTTCGCCGCAGTTGCCGGCCACCGCGGTGGTGACGCCCATGCGCAGCATGCAGGCGAAAACGGACTTGTCGTCGTAGGCTTCCAGCCTGCCCTCGCTGTCGACCGGGTCCTCGTGCATGTGGATGTCGATGAGGCCCGGGCAGACGATCTTGCCGGAGGCGTCGATCACCGTATCGGCATGCGCCGCCGGGGGAGAGATACGGCTTCCGTCAATCCAGATATCCCGCTTTTCGTGGACACCGGAGGCGGGATCAACGACAGTGCCGTTTTGAATCAGGACTTTCATAAAAGCATCTGCCTCACCAAAAAAGTTGTGTTTATCTTACCATACACGATTTGCAATTACAATGGCAAGAAATGCGCTAAGGATTGCAAAAACTGAAGGCGCTGTGAAAGATTTCCGAGGCGGATTTGTGTCAGGCAAGGCAGCGCCCGCAGGGAATACTTTGTGTATTGCCAAGGGCGATAACGAAGCATGGCACAAATCCGGCCGGAAAGATTCATAGCGGTCTATTGGAGAAGAGTATCAGCGGCACTTTGCAAAGCGTCAGCATAAACCATGCGGCGGGTCGATCCGAAGGTCGACCCGCCGCGGTTTTGGTATCTATATTACAGTCGTATGGTCAGCACGTTCATGCCCAGCAGGTTTTGGTAATCGACCTGCTTTGCAAGGGCGTACACGAGGCGGATGCCGATGTTCCTGCCCTGCTCGTCGGGAGCCATCGTCCGGTGATAGGCCGAGGGATCAAAGGCCGCGCAGTTGTCGCGGATGCGCAGGATCAGCTCGTCCCCCTTGCAGACCACGCGGATATCCACGCTGTTGGCCTTCCGGTCCATGGAGAAGCCGTGCTCCACGATGTTCCCGGCCATCTCCTCCATGCACAGGGAGGCAAAACAGGCGCGGCGCGCGTCAAGGCCGCGTCCGCGGCAGAACTCATCGACGCGGCGGGAGACCTCGACCACCTCATCCCTGCTCGTGACACTGATGTCGATGCGGTCCTCCGGCCCGACGCCGAGACTGTCCGGAATCGCCATCTGATCCTCGATGCCGCGCGGGACACGCCGCAGCGACCGCCACGCGCCGATGAAGACGATGAGCGCGCAGATGAGGCCGTTGAAGAGGCTCGAGAGATACAGGCCGTTCATCTGAAACAGGGGGATCATAAACAGGCTGCACCCCGCCACGCCGACCAGACCGTCCACCACGGGCAGCAGCACCGCCATGGAGTGCTTCTCCACCGCCTGAGAGTACGCGACATAGGCCAGACTCCACAGCGACCAGGGCATGCACAGGGGCAACAGACGAAAGGCCATCACCGTGTAGTGGTAGACGGGGTCGGACACGTCGCGGAAGAACAGGCGGGTGAGCGGCTCTGCCAGCAGGATCAGGCCTGCGACCATCACCAGCACCACCAGCACGCCCTTGCTCATCACGATCTTCATCTCGTCCACAAGGGAGCGGCGGTCCTCCTCGCCCACGCTGATCGAGAAGAGCATGCGCGCCACGGCCGCCATGCCGTACACGACCGGCCAGCACAGCGCAAATGCCGAATTGGACGCGGCAAACGAGCACAGACCCACGCTGCCCACGTATTTCAGGATCAGAAAGTTCACGATCAGGCAGCGGAACATCTCCATAAAGCGGTTCAGGGCTCCGCCGTAGCCGAGCTTGACCACCTGCGGCGCGTCATGCCAGTCGCAGCCGCGCAGGCGAAAGTGCCACTCGCTTTTGCCCGCCAGATAATACACCGCCAGCGCCGCGAAGAAGGCCCACTCCGACACGGAGGTCGCAAGCCCCAGGCCGAAGGTGCCCCAGGAGAAGAGCGCCACGAAGAGCTGATCGCACACGATGTTCACCACAAAGCAGAGGATGCTGGCCGCCATGGTCCAGCGGCGTCGGTTTTCCAAAGACATGAAGGAGAAGAGCTGCTGACCCAGGATGAGCGCCGGAATGCCGATGACCTGGCCGAGAATGTATTTGTCGAAGACTATCTGCTCCTCCGGGGCGCTGACGAAAATGCCGCTGAGACCGGTAAAGACCGAGAGCGTCAGCAGAAGACTTGTCAGCAGGCCCACCGCGCCCGAGATCACCAGCGTCACCGTAAACAGATGGTTGATGCGGCCCCGGTCCCGCGCAAGGTAGCGCCCGTAGAGCACCTGCGAGCCGCTGACAAAAATGATGGCGGCCGCAAAAAGAAAGTGATTGAACGGCCCAAACAGGCCGATGGCGGTCATGGCGGCCTGCCCGATGAGATTGCTCGCGTACAGGCTGTTGACTATACCGTTGACTGCCGTGATGATCAGAAGGAGCACCTGGTAGGGCAGCAGCTTGAAAAACAGCCCGGTAAGCAGCCGGTACTCCGAGGAAGTTTTTCTTTTCATTTCAGCCTCCTGACAATGCGTCCGGCGGGGGATCACGCGGGACGGCGCTTTTTGCTTCCATTATATGACTGCGCGGCGGCTTGTCAATCCCGATTCTTTATCCGGGAGAAAAGGGGAGTGCGGACAATCCGCGTCGGAACAGGATGAACGGAGCGGAGGACCTTCATGACCAATGCGTATCATTTATATCGTTTCTGCTATAGCCTTTTCTGCCGGAAGCGTCATGAAATTCGTAAAAGGCGGCGAAAGAACTTGACGCGGCGGGGAAACAGTCCGTATAATATTCCAAATAGACCGCCGCATGTTTACAAAGACTCGGCGTTTATACCATAGACAGAGAAGGTATCGACCATGTATAAGATGACCGTTAAGGGCTGGCTCAAGCACTTTGATTTTATCCTGCTTGATCTTTTCTCCCTTCTTCTTTCTTTGCTGACGGGAATCTGGGTCATCAGGCAAAACGGACAGACTTTTTCAGATCCCAATATTCCCGGCTTTGTTGTCCTGATACTCATGATAAATCTCGGCGTCCTGATCGCTTTTGACGGGCTCAATTGTGTGGTGACGCGCGGATACCTCGTGGAGCTCGGCATGACGCTGCGGCATGTGCTTCTGGTGATCGGGCTGATTTCGGTGGCGGTCATGCTTCGCTCGGAGAAAATGACTTATCCGGATGGCTTTTTTTTCCTGGTTCTGATCCTCTATTTTCTTTATTCTTACGGGACGCGCATTTTCTGGAAAAGGGTTCTTCGCAGCCATCCGATTCCCGAAGAGACGAAGAACCCGATCCTGATCGTAACAAACAGTCTGTATGCCAAGGAGATCCTGGATCGGATGAGAACCCATTCCTTTATCCGCTATAAGGTCATCGGCGTTGTCTTTACGGATCGGGACGCGGAGGGAGAGATATTTGAGGATGTGCCGGTAGTCGCAAATCTGGGAAACGCGGCAGACTATCTCTGCCGGGAGTGGGTGGATGAGGTCCTTTTCTTCCGCTGCTCTCTCGACGATAAGACGCAGACGCTGATCGAGCAGTGCCGTCAGATGGCATTGACGATCCATCTCTCTGTTGCGGTGCAGGGTATCGATGAGCGAAAAATGACAATCGGATATATCGCCGGGTATGAGGTGCTGACGGCGAATACCAACTTGATGAAGCCGCTGGACGCCTTTATCAAGAGAAGCTTTGACATCGTGGTCAGCTTTTTCGGCAGCATTGCCGCGGCTCTGCTGTTGATCGTGCTCGGTCCTTTCATCTACGCCGCATCCCCCGGCCCGCTGATTTTCTGTCAGAAACGCATCGGCGAAAACGGGCACAAATTCAAGATGTATAAAATCCGTTCGATGTATATGGACGCGGAGGAGAGGAAAGCGGCGCTGATGGCGGAGAGCTCCCACGCGGACGGCATGATGTTCAAAATGGATTTTGACCCCCGCGTGATCGGCAACCGCATTCTTCCGGACGGAACGAAGAAAAAGGGGATCGGCGCCTTTATCCGGGATACCAGTCTGGATGAGTTTCCCCAGTTTTTCAACGTCCTCAAGGGAGAGATGAGCATCGTCGGTACACGCCCGCCGACGCCAGACGAATGGGAAAAGTACCAGTACCGCCACAGGGCGCGCATGTCCGTCAAGCCAGGGCTGACCGGTTTGTGGCAGACCAGGCCAGACAAGGACACGATGAGCTTTGACGATATCGTCGCGCTTGACACCGAATACATCGCCAACTGGGGTCTGGGGCTGGATCTCAGAATTGTCATAGAGACGGCGAGACAGTTCCTGTGGGGACTGATCTTTGGGAAGAAGAAAAAATCACCCGAGCAGCGCGACGAGACGGAGAAAACCGTGGTGAAATAAAACAGAAATACAAAAAGCGTTTAGGGCCGATCCCTTGATCGACCCGCCAACCCGCATACAGCGGGTCAAAGGCGGGCAGATGAAGGCATCGGCCCTAAACAAATCATATGACAAACATAAGGCGGTACGGCATACTGTGCCCGCTCTCTGCGGTGCTGTCTCACTGATCCATCAGTGTACCGTATCAGAAGCTCTTTTCCAGCTCGCCGCTGATCTTTTCCTCAATGCGCCGAGCGGACTCCTCATTCTCCGCTGTGACGCTGATATAAGTCTTGAGCTTGGGCTCCGTCCCGGAAGGGCGGATCACGACGGAAGCGTCGTCGGTATAGAATTTCAGCACATCGGATTTCGGAAGGCCGTTCAGACCGAGACCGTAGTCCTCGATACGAAGGAGCTTTTTCCCGCCGATGTACTCCGGGGCGCGGCGAAAAGCAGCCATGATGGCGCCCATCTTTTCCATGCCTGCGCTGCCCGGAAACTCGTAGGAATGCAGGGTGTTCATGCAGTAGCCATAGTTCGCGTACAGCTCACGGAGCTTGTTGAGAAGACTGATGCCCCGGGTTTTGTAGAACGCGAACATCTCGCTGATCATGAAGGCGGCGTTAACGCCGTCCTTATCACGGACGTAGCTTCCGGTCAGATAGCCGTAGCTTTCCTCAAAGCCGCAGATGTAATCGGAAACTCTTCCGGCCTGTTCCAGACGACCGATCACCTCGCCGATGAATTTGAAGCCGGTGAGGACGTTGACCGTCTCCACACCGTAGCTTTCGGCAATTTTCTCCGCCAGATCCATGGTGACCACCGTCTTGACGAAGACGGGATGCGCAGGCATCCTGCTGTGACGGATACGCTGGGAGCAGATATAATCCAGCAGGAGAAGCCCGACCTCGTTTCCGCTCAGAAGCCGATAGCTTCCGTCCGGAGCCTTTACTGCGATGCCGCAGCGGTCGCAGTCGGGGTCGGTGGCGAGCATGAGATCGGCGCCGGTTCTCTCGCAGTATTGAAGCCCCAGCTCCATCGCCTCGCGGATTTCGGGATTCGGATATGGGCAGGTCGGAAAATTGCCGTCCGGCTCTCGCTGCTCTTCCACGACGGTGATGTTGGTAAAGCCGGATTCCGAGAGTGCGCGCGCCACCGGCTTGAGTCCTGTCCCGTTGAGAGGCGAATAGACGATCGCGACGTCGCGGTCGATCTCGTCGCCGAACAGCACGCTCTGACGCTTTACCTCTTCCAGAAACGCCGTGAGCACGCCGCCGTCAATCTGCTGAATCCTGCCTTCTGCCAGCGCTGCGTCAAAATCCATGCTTTTCACGTCGGTGAACAGGTCGACCCGCATGATCTCCGCGAGGATCTCTGCCGCAGCTTCGGTGGTAATCTGACAACCGTCCGGTCCGTAGACCTTGTAACCATTGTATTTTGCGGGATTATGGCTGGCAGTGATCATCACGCCCGCGCAGGCGTCCAGCGTCCTGACGGCATAGGATACCGTGGGAACCGGCAGAGGCTCGGGCCAGAGGCGGACAAGTATGCCGTTTGCGGCAAAGACGCCGGCAGCGGTGCGGGCGAAAAGATCGCTCTTGATGCGGGTGTCGTATCCGATGACTACGCTTGCCCCTTCGCCGAGCCAGTTGGCAAGTCCCTGACTGGCCCGTGCGACCACATAAATGTTCATGCGGTTCGCGCCCGCGCCGATGGTGCCGCGCAGGCCGCCCGTGCCGAAGGTAAGATCGCGGTAGAAGGCGTCCTCCATTGCGGCGGCGTCCATGGAGCGCAGCTCGCTCAACAGCTCCTGATCCGTGACGTGCGCAAGCCAGCGCCGATATTCTTTCTGATAGTCCATATTATATCCTCAACAACTGATATCCAGAAACTGGGCCTTGCCGTGCAGCTTCATGGGAATGCTCTCCGCCGGGACGAAGAAGCAGTCGCCCTTGAAGAAATTCATCGAAAAGCCCTCGCCGCTGATGCTGCCGCAGCCGTCGAGACACAGCAGCGCGTGGAAGGAGTTGGGGCCGGTCTGATAGGGGACAAGAGAGCGGTGAATTTCCGTGTTCAGAAGCATGCGTTCTACCTGAAAATATTTGCAGCGGGTCAGCAGCTCGGACGCGCGGCCCCGGTGGTAGCGGAAAACGCGCATCGGCTGGCGAGGCACCGTGGAGGAGCGGAGATTGGCCGCCTCGAGCGCTTTTTCCACATGGAGCGGCCGCGGCTGCCCATTGGCGTCAATACGATCGTAATCATACAGGCGGTATGTAAGGTTGGAGCTTTCTTGGATCTCCGCAACCAGACAGCCGGCGCCGATGGCGTGTACCGTGCCTGCTTCAATATAAAAAATATCGTCCTTATGCACGGGAACATGGTTGAGCAGGGATTCGATGCTGCGGCTCTCCAGCGCTTCACGAACGATCGCGGGTGTGACGTCGCGATTAAAGCCGTAAACAAGCTCCGCACCAGACCGCGCCTCAAGCACATACCACATCTCAGTCTTACCGAGCGAGCCTTCGTGTTTAAGCGCGTATTCGTCGTCTGGATGCACCTGCACGGAGAGATCGGTCTTCGCATCGATGAGCTTGATCATGATGGGCAGCTTCGGCCTGCCATGCGTTGTGGTGAGAGGATGTGTGCCCAGCCACTCGGGGTGACGGGTGAGAACCTCGCTCAGCGTCTCGCCGCCTACATGGGATTCCCCGTCCGGATGGGTGCTGCATTCCCATGTCTCCGCAAGAGGGTTGAGGTCGATCCCCTTCCCAAAATCATCATTCAGCCTTGTTCCGCCCCAGAGATAGTCCTTGGCAGAAGGCTCCAAAAGAAACGGCAGTCTCATAGCTCGTACTTCTGTTTGTCTGCGGAGTCGATTTCGTCGCCGAGCTGAACCTCGATAAGCTGAAGACCGTTTTTTCCCGCAACGGCGGTATGGCGGCAGCCGGCGGCCATCGTCACGACGTCGCCTGGCTTGATCGGCTGCTCCATCCCGTCCACGATCGTAGAGCCGGAACCGCGCAGGATGGTCCAGATCTCATCGCGCCGCGCATGACTGTGATAGCTCATATGGTGTCCGGGATTGATCGTGACCAGCACGACCATGGAGCCCTTGTCCGCATCCATTACCTGATAGCTGCCCCAGCTCTTCTCGGCAAACATGATCTGCTGGTTGATGGCTTCTACGTAGGGCTTGATCCGGGCGGACTCGTCCATCCCCGAGATCAGGATTCCGTCGTGGCTTGCCGCGACAACGGCGTCCTTCAGCCCCATGACGAGAATCGGCAGGTTCAGCTCGTTGACGATATGGACGCGCTCACAGCCCTCGCCGAGGATGCCGCGGCCGATCACAGGCTCTTCCATCGCCTCGGTAAAGGTGCTCCAGGTGCCGAGATCCTTCCAGGTCCCGTGATAGGGCAGGACCTCAATGCCGGGTTCCTTCTCCACAACGGCATAGTCAAAGGAGATTTTCTGGAGCCCGGCGTAATTCTGCAGAAGGACCTGATAGCTGTCTGTCCCCAGAAGCTCTCTGGATTTGCGCAGCACGTAGGAGAGACGATAGGCGAAGACGCCGCCGTTCCAATACGCGCCCGCCGCGATATACTCGCGCGCCTTCTCCCTGGCGGGCTTTTCCGTGAAGGTGTAGCCGGTGGAACCGTCGGGATGCTTGAAGGGCTTGATATACCCGTACTTCGTCGACGGAAATGTCGGCTCTATCCCCATCAGAACAAGATTGCTGTCGCCGCGCCGGGCGGCCTCATAGAGATCCCGCACGCAGTGGAAGTAATCGGCGTCCACATAGGGATCGACCGGGCAGACCACGACGGCGTCATCCGCGGAAAGCTCCTTGATCTCATGGAGATAAGCGGTGGCGAGGGCGATGGCGGGGAAGGTGTCCCGGCGGCACGGCTCGACCGAGATGCCCACGTCCGTGCCGAGCTGGTTGTAAATGGCGGAAACCTGGGATTTGGACGTCGCAACCGTCACGTCGGCCTCGGGGTCGACGCTCCGGATCTGCCGGTAGACGCGCTGCACCATGGATTCATAGCTGACGCCGTCTTCCGGAGCGGCGCCCTTTTTTTTGAATATTTTAATAAACTGCTTTGATCTGACCTCATTGGACAGCGGCCAGAGGCGTTTGCCGGAGCCGCCTGACAACAGAACAATGTTCATGACATTTCCTTTCTCGATAAGCTGCTGCATTTTTTATCAGTTTACACCAGAAACATGCGAAAGTAAATAACAGGATAGATATTTATGCGGTATTATGTGAGAATCTTTCGCTTGGAATTGCTATGCGGCAGAAACTGTGATATGATGAGAAAAAGCGTTTTATCTGGATTACCGATTTCTGAAATAGAGAATAAAAAGGAGAAGAACGATGAATATCAGCATTTTCGGTTTGGGCTATGTCGGCTGCGTCGGCGCCGCCTGCCTTGCAAAGCTCGGCCATCGGGTAATCGGCGTCAACCATACCCAGGGCAAGGTCGATCTCATCAACGCAGGAATGCCCACCATTATCGAGGCAGAGATTGACGAGCTCGTCAAAGAGGCCCATGACAGCGGCATGCTCACGGCGACGACGGATTATATCTGCGCGGTGAAGAACAGCGACGTCTCCTTCATCTGTGTCGGCACGCCGAGCGGGAAGGATGGCCACCTGAATCTGAGCTATATTTTCCGTGTTGCCCGGCAGATCGGCGAGGGTATTCGGGAGAAGGACAGCTTTCACATCGTCGCCATCCGCAGTACGGTTCTGCCCGGCACCAACCAGAAGGTGGGCGAGATCATTGCGGAGGCCTCCGGCAAGGAGCGCGGCAAGGACTTCACCGTCGTCTCCAATCCCGAGTTTCTGCGCGAGGGTACCTCTGTCCACGACTATATGAATCCGCCCCTGACGCTGGTCGGCACCGACAGTGAGCGGGCTGAGGCCGTTTTCCGCGAGATCTACAAGGATATCCCGGCGGAATTCGTCTGCACCGATATCCGCGTGGCCGAAATCATGAAGTATGTGAACAACACCTACCACGCCCTCAAGATCGTCTTCGGCAATGAGGTCGGCAATATCTGCAAGGCGCTGGATATCGACAGCCACAAGGTCATGGAGATTTTTTGCAAGGATAAGCAGCTGAATATCTCCCCGTATTACTTTAAGCCCGGTTTTGCCTACGGCGGCTCCTGTCTGCCGAAGGATTCCAAGGCGCTGCGCACCCTGGCGCATGACCTGTATGTGGATGTGCCCGTCATCAACAGCATTGACGCATCCAACGAGATCCAGAAGAAGCTGGCTGTCGAGATCATCGAGAGCAAGGGCCAGCGCAGAATCGGCATCCTCGGCCTGAGCTTCAAGGCCGGCACGGATGATCTGCGCAACAGCCCGATTGTCGATGTGGTGCAGACGCTCCACGGCAAGGGCTACGACCTGATGATCTATGACCGCAACGTGCGTCTGTCCCAGCTCACGGGCACCAACGCCGATTTCATCCGGGCAAAGCTTCCGCACCTGCACCAGATTATCACAGACGATCTGGACACGGTCTGTTCCAATTGCGACGTGCTGGTGGTGACAAACAAGGAGGCCGAGTTTGCCGACCTGCCCGAGCGTTACCCCAACAAGTGCATCGTCGATCTGGTACGGCAGTTCAAGTCACTTGATTACGACGGCAACTATGAGGGCATCAGCTGGGCCAACGTCAACGACAATCCCGCCCAGTACAAGCCCCTTGAACGCAGGATGCTGACGACGGAATATTGAAAACCTGCCATAACGGGAGGGCAACACAATGTGTGGTATCGCTGGATTTTATAACAGCCGCGCCGACCGTATGGAGCTGATCCGCGCCATGACGGACCGCATGCGCCACCGCGGGCCTGACGCCGAGGGCTTCTGGCTGGACGAGCACTCCGGCTGGACGCTGGGGCACCGCCGCCTTTCGATTCTGGATCTGTCCGAATCGGGCGCGCAGCCTATGCTCTCCGCCTCCGGCCGATTCGTCATGAGCTACAACGGGGAAATCTACAATGCCGCCGTTCTGCGCGACAAGCTCCTCTCCGAAGGGCGCGTCACGGCCTTCCGCGGTCATTCGGACACGGAGATCCTGCTGGAGGCCATCGAGGCTTACGGGCTGGAGGAGACGCTGAAGCTCTCCAAGGGCATGTTCGCCCTCGCCGTTTACGACAGGAAAGAGAAGGTGCTGCGGCTGGCAAGAGACCGGGCCGGAGAGAAGCCCCTGTATTACGGCATGGTGGACGACGGAACGGGGAAGCCCTTCTTCACCTTCGCCTCCGACCTCGCCCTCTTTCTGTGTATCCCCGGCTTCCTGCGGGAGATCGACCGGGACGCGCTGGCGGCGTTCCTGACTTATAAATACGTCCCCGCGCCCAAGTCGATTTACAAAGGGGTCTATAAACTCCCGGCGGGCTGCATTCTCACCCTGAGGGAGCCCTTCAACAGTCCGAAGATCCAGGCGTACTGGTCGCTGGTCGAGACTGCGGTTTACGGTGAGACACACCCCTTTGCCGGCAGCTATGAGGAGGCGAGGGAGGAGCTGGAAGCCCTGCTGACCGCCTCCATCCGGGAGCAGATGGTAGCGGACGTGCCGGTCGGCGCGTTCCTTTCCGGCGGTATTGACAGCCCCCTGGTGGTGTCCCTGATGCAGAAGCTGTCGGACAGACCGGTCAAGACTTTTACCATCGGCTACGACGATTCGCAGATCAACGAGTCCGAGGCAGCTAAAGAGATCTCCCGTCACCTCGGCACCGAGCATACGGAGCTCATCCTCACCGAGCGGGAGATGAAGGAGCTCATTCCCGAGCTGCCCTATTATTTCTCCGAACCGCTGAGCGACTCCTCTCTGATCTCTACCTTTTTTGTGAGCAAGCTTGCCCGCACAAAGGTCACGGTCTCCCTGAGCGGCGACGCGGGGGATGAGCTTTTCTGCGGATATGAGCGCTATTGGGAGACGCCGGAGCTGTGGAACAAGATCAGCGTCGTACCCGGTGTTCTGCGCCGCCCTGCCGGGGCGATGCTGGAGGGATTGGGGCTTACGAAAAAGCCCTTCTTCTACAAGACTGACGCCTGCCTCAGAGCAGACAATGTCAACCAGATCCGAGAGATGATCCAGTACCGCCGGGATATTGAGACGCAGCAGCTCGTCCCCGGAGGGCATATCACGCCGCTCTCTGCTGTCGGCGTAAAGCTCAAAAACCCCTATGCCGCCATGCAGCTTGCGGATATGGAGTATTATTTTACCGACGATATCCTCTACAAGCTGGACCGCGCCAGCATGGCCCACTCGCTGGAAAGCCGCATCCCCATGCTGGATCGGGACTTCCTGGAATTTGCCTGGACGCTGCCGCAGGATTTTAAATATCATAACGGCGTCAGCAAGCGCATCCTGCGGGATCTTCTGTATCAGTACGTACCGAAGAGCCTGCTGGACAGACCGAAGCAGGGCTTCTATGTTCCGATCCGGAAATGGCTGCTGGAGGGGAGCACCTTCGATTATGCAAGAGAACTCCTGGAGCACAGCCACCTCGCCCGCGACGGATGGCTGGATGAGAAAACCGTACTCTCCGTCTGGGAGTACTTCCGGAAGAATCGGAAAAAGCACCAGCTCACCTTCAACATCCTGATGGCCGAACAGTGGTACCGCAGCCAGCAGGAGCCGGGATTGCAAAAAACATCCTGAGACATACAGTCCAGGATGTTATCTTCAAACTATTGTGTCATTCTGTGCGAAGCAAAGAATCTTTTGCCCCGTCGTATACCGGCGGAAAGATCCTTTGCTTACG
Source organism: uncultured Eubacteriales bacterium (assembly GCA_900319695.1). Taxonomy (GTDB): domain Bacteria; phylum Bacillota; class Clostridia; order Oscillospirales; family Oscillospiraceae; genus Limivicinus. The sequence goes on along the minus strand of ONPN01000010.1, from coordinate 29,204 downwards.
CTCAGGATGACATGCTTTTTATCAGTCATACCGGAACCTCATGAAAACTTTTAATTCCTTAAACGTTTTCATAGAGCCATAAGGCGCGCAGAGATTCTTGTATGAGAAGAGTGTTCGGCGTTTCACGCTGAGAACGCCGCAGGAACAGCGGCTTTCCTGATGAAAGAATTTGATCAGGAAAGAGTATCAAACTGCCCGGTGAAGAACTTTTCGTAACCTTCAAGCAGGGCCTTGCTGGTGTTGTCCCAGCTCAGCTCGTTGACAATGCGCTCGTGTCCGAAGCGGCCCATGCGCTCACGAAGCTCCGGATCAGCCAGAAGCTGACGGATTTTTTCCGCCATGTCCGCGGCGTCGTTTCGCTTCGCGTACAGCGAGGCCTCCTGTGCGGAGTAGCGCCCCTCGGTCAGGTCGAACTGCACGATGGGCTTGCCCAGCGCCATGTATTCCAGCACCTTATTCATGGTGCTCTTGTCGTTCATGGCGTTGTAGGTGTCGCTGTTGACGCAGACATCCGCCGTATTCAGATAGCGCAGCATCTGATCGTCCGGCACGCGCCCGGTGAATTCCACACAGTCGTCCAGGCCCATGGCATGGGCCTGCTTTTTCATGGCCTCGAGGTGCGGACCGCCGCCGACAATGCCCCAGAAGACGTTATTCTCCCGCTCCTTGATGTACTGCGCTGCCTGCAGGATGTATTCGACGCCTTCCTGCTGGCCGATCACGCCCAGGTAGCCCGCCATATAAGGATAGCCGCGGCGGATGGAGGGGTCCGGCGGGAGCTGCTTGAGACGCTCCAGCTTCGGCCCGCTGCGCAGAACGATCACCCTTTCGGGCGGCATACGGTCGCGCTCGATGGCGATCTTCCGGTAGCTCTCATTGGTCACAAAGGCGAAGGTGCAGTGCTTGTAGGTCTGCCGCTCCAGCCATACCTGGCTCTTGTAGAGAAGACCCTTCGTGCTGCCGAATTTTGCCTCGAAAAGCTCGGGGCAGATATCGTGGTGGTCAAAGACGTATTTTACGCCGTACTTTTTAAAGCGGGAGGCGACCATATAGATATCGTCCGGCGGATTGCAGCCGTGGATCACGTCAAAGCCGATCTCCCGGTAGACCTTTTTCGCCAGCCGCAGCTCCTCACGCAAGGCCGAACCGTACTCGCGGAAATAACCGATGGCGCCGTTGCCTTCGGGCGGCAGCGTGTGACGGAAGATATGTACGCCGTCCAGCGTCTCCTCCTCCGCCGTATAGCCCTTGCCGACCGGACAGATCACGGAGACGGTGTAGCCGTTCGACGCCAGGGTGACAGCCTCCTGCCAGACGCGGGTATCGAAGGGTACGGGCAGGTTTTCCACGATGATCAGGATTTTTCTCTCTTTTTCCATTGCTTTCCGACCTCCCTCAGGCTGATTGCACGTCAAAAACATGCATCCACTTTTCCAGACAGATATAGCGGAACAGACCGATATCGTCCATGCCGCGGGTCAGGCTGTCCCAGTCGTTTAAGATCTTCGCGGAATTGATATAGCATCCGGCTCGGAAATCCGGATTCTCGAAGACGGCGCGGTACTCGTCAAGGTGAGCATCCATCCAGGCTTTCTCCGGGGTGTAGAAGCCGATCTTGTCGCGGCGCTTTCGGATGATCTCCGGCATATCCAAAGCCTTTCGCATGATGGCCTTGGAGTAGCCGTCCGCGATTTTCGCGTTGAGAGGCAGATTCATCGCGTATTCCACCAGACGGAAGTCCAGGAAGGGCAGCCGGTCTTCAATGGAGAAGGCCATGGAATTGCGGTCCACATAGCGAAGCAGCGCCGGAAGCACGATGCGGTCAAAGTCGTTGAGCAGGAAGCGGTCGTTCTCCCGATAGCTGTCTCGCAGCGTCCTTTTGGCGAAGCTGTCCTCCAGATAGCGGTGGCGGATATCCGTACTGCTGGTCTTGCCCAGAAACTGGCGGATCATATTCAGATCGGCGAGCAGGGAGACGTTCTTTCCCTTGCGCATGTACGGCAGATAGGCGAGCAGCTCCCTTGACGCCCGGCCGAAGCGCTTCGCCCCGAGCAGGCGCGCGCTTGATGTAATAAACGCGCGCCTTGCGGTAGCCGCAGAGGATTTCGTCCGCGCCCTGCCCGTCCAGCAGCACCTTGGCCCCGTTTTCGTGGGCCAGGCGCATCACGCAGTAACCGGCGTACATGCTGGTGGAGACAAAGGGCTCGTCCTGCGTGTAGATCAGATGCTCCAGATCTTCGTACAGCGTGTCGCCTGTGGGATAGGTAAAATGCGCGTTTACGCCGGTCTTCCCGATAACGGAGTCCATGAACTTCCGTTCGTCGTTCGGATCGCCTGCATAGCAGGAGGAGAAGGTCTGCTGACCGTCTCCTCCGCCCATGGCGCGAAGCTGCCGATTGCTCTCGCATACAATGGCGGAGGAATCCAGCCCGCCGGACAGACAGCTTCCCACCGGCACGTCCGCCCGCAGACGGAGCGCGATGGACTGCTCAAAGAGCCGCCGGAATTCCCGGATCATCGTGCAGCCCACCGGCTCCACCAGGCTCTCGCGGTAGGGGAGCTCGTAATAGCGGCGGATCTGTTTTTCCCCTTCCGGGTTCAGGCGCATGCAGCAGCCGGCCTCCAGACGATAAACACCGTCGAAAAAGGTCTCCTCCGTGCAGTCGACGAAGCCGTTGACCAGATAGTCAAAGATCGCCGCGTCATTGGCGATACGCTTCACACGCCTGTCCGTCAGCAGTGTTTTGATCTCGGAGGCAAAGAGCAGATAGCCGGGCAGCTCCGAATAATACAGGGGCTTGACCCCGTAGCGGTCGCGGGAGAGGAAGAGATCCCCGGTCTGCTTATCATAAACGGCAAAGGCCCAGAAGCCGTTGAAGCGGGTCTGGCAGGCCTCGCCCCAGTGATCGTAGGCCGCGAGCAGAACCTCGGTGTCGCAGTTGGTGCGGAAGATATAGCCAGCCTTGGCAAGTTCCTCCCGCAACTCGATAAAATTATAGATCTCACCGTTGAATACGACGGTATAGCGATCCCCGTAGTGCATGGGCTGGTGTCCCGCGCTGGAGAGATCCAGGATCGACAGCCGCACATGTCCGAGGCCGACCGGCCCATCCAGATAGACGCCCTCGTCATCGGGGCCGCGGTGCTTCTGCGCCGCGTTCATTTTTTGAAGCAGCGCCGCCTTCTCCGGCAGTTTGTTATCCGGATCGTAAAATCCGCAGATTCCGCACATGTCAATTTCACCCCCGACGCGCCCGCTGCGCTTCGATCTGCTGAATAAAGGCTTTCGCGCAAGGTCTCCAAGAAAAATCCGTGACGATCTTTTCCGCGCTCTCTGCAAGCTCCTCCTCCGGGGGATAAGGACCGGTGATCCAGTCCTCGATCTCCGCGTCGCTGTCGCAGAGCTTGTGGCCACGCATCCCCTTGAGCGTGAGCGAAGGGCCGATTGCCCGCCGCGCCGCCACAGAGCAGCGGTAATACATGGCCTCCATGATGGCCATGCCGAAAATTTCCACCTCGCTCATGTTCAGGTAGTAATCCGAAACCGTGTAGATTTTCCACATGTCCGTATACGGGACCCGGTCAAGGATTTTCACCTTGTCCCCGATCTCGTATTCGGCGATCTTTTGATCCACCGCCTGGCGCAGCGCACCCTTGCCCACCATCAGGAGGCGGAATTTCTTCCTGCCTCTGGTGTTCATGAAGACCTTCAGGAGATCGAACGGGCGCTTGTCTTCCTCAAGGCGCGCGACGTTGCAGAGAATCACATCGTCTTCCTCAAAGCCCAGCTCCCGGCGAAGCGCGGCGCGGTCGGCTTCGAGAAAGTCCTTTTTCAAAACGCCCGTGTCCAACCCGACCGGCGCGAGGGAGATGAGGCTTCCGTCTACGCCGAGGGCTTCCAGCTCCTTTTTGGCGGCCTCTGTCTTGGCGAGAATGGGGATCCTTTTATACAATTGCAGCGTCGTGCAGGCAAAGGCCGTATCCATGACCCTGCCGCGCAGGGTGTTGACATACAGGCTGTAGGTGGTACCCACATAGGGGACAAAGACGATCCCGTGCCGTTTGCACCAGGCCGCGACGTGCGGGAGAAAAATCTGCTGATCCGCAAAGCAGAACAGTCCGTCCAGATCCTTGTCCAGCAGGGAAGGGAAGAACCAGCCGTGCGCCCCGAAGTAGGGCATGAACATATAACGGATGGTCAGCCCGTCCTGAATCTCGATGGTCTCGGCCTGTTTCCGATCCTTGACGCCCTTGTATATCACGACCGTATGCCCCATCTCGGCCAGCGCCCGCCCAAGACCGATCTCCTGGCTGTTATAAAAGCCCTTCATGCCGAAGCGCTTCATCATTGTGCAGAGAATCGCAAGCTTCATGTCAAAACCCCTCTTCTTATGGATTTTGTCCGTCCCGACCGCGGTGTCTCCCGACCAGAAGCGTCTCCATCTCTTCCAGATCGGAGATGTCCTCTGTCGGCACGGTATAGGTCGGTTCCGGCTTTTCCCGCTTGACGACACGTGGGGCAGAGAACTTTTTACCCTGAAAGGCAGCCTTCATGATACCGGTCACGAGCTTGTACAGCAGCGTCATCGCAATGCCGAGCGCACAGGCAGCCAGAATATGAACCAGCGAACTGCCGAAGGAACCGAGTTTATCGTACAAAAGGTCGAAGACCGCCTCAGTGTTGTCACGCCAGAAGCGTTCAAAGAGATAAGTGCCAAAGGTGCCGGCGGAAAGCAGAGCCCAAACGGCCGCCGCGCGTTCCGAGGCAGGGCGTCGGGTGAACCAGAGCTTTGCAAAGCAGAATACCGTAATGCTTGGAATAGCAATGAAGGTATTAAGGAAGGCCTGGGAGTTGTTGGTCGTCCAGACATGGAGATATGCCATGCGCCACTGCGTCAGCAGATAGGTAGCTCCGACAGACAGGGCGCTGAGCATGACAAGCACCGTGAGCGTTTCCATATTCAGGCGTTCCTTCTTCATGACACGCTCAATGTAAAAGCCGAACAGGGAGTAGACAACATAGTTCTGACTGGTAAAGAAGCGAAAATCGGAACTGTGGTAGTTCTCCCCTTGGAACCAGAAAAAGTCAACAACACTGAGAAGCTGCGTCACGATAAAGAATCCCAGCAGCCAGAAATAATCCTGATCGCGCATGCAGCGGGCAAGCTTGCGCAGAAACGGCAGCGACAGCAAAAACGCGAGGTAGGCATAGAGGTACCAGAGCGGTGTGCGAACAGAGCCGGTATAGAGGCGGGAGATAAAGTCATAGAAGGAGAATCTTGAACTGTCGTTGTAATATTGGAGGTAGTTGATCGCTGATACGATCAGCAGGATCAGCGCGAAGCGCCGTACGCGGTGCGTGAGAAGCTTTCGCCAGCTCTCCTCCCGCCCCAGCAGCAGCGCGCCGGAGCACATAAAGAACAGCGGCACGGCGATCTTGTCAAAGATGGAGAAGCACAGGTACAGCATATGCTGCGGCATGTCGAGCACACGGTTATAGAGATCAAAACCGGTATCGGTGTGGTTCCACAGCACGAGGAAGATCGCCAGCACCTTCAGCACATCCAGATAGGTTTTGGGCGTTTTGGGGATGGGGATAAAGCGTGTAAAGAAGCGGAGAACAGGACCGGGCCGCTTTTTCTTGTCCGTATCGCCGACAGTTTTTTCCTCAGGCGGCAGCTCGGGAGGCGGCTGGCCGGGATCAAACTCGGTTTCTATGAGCTCATCCTCCGTCATGGGGCGAAGGATAAAGTGGAAGGGCTCGCGTTCCTCGATGCGCGACGCAGCGGCGCTCGGATTTTCCGGTGACCGGCAGGATACCGCATACAGTACCCACGCGGCGTTCAGCGGCGCCGCGGCAATGAGTGGGTAGCCGTAACGGATATTGCCGTTGACATGGCTCATCAGCAGCCCCAGCATGAGCACGACGGAAGGCGTAAGCCCCAAAAAAGCCAGCCAGGATTTCTTCCGGACGCAGTAGGCAATGGCGAACAGCAGAACCCAGGCGTACAGGCCGGTTCCGAGAAACAGGCGGAGCACCGGAATTTTCAGACAGTCGAGCCACAGCTGGTTGAGCGTCCTGTGCAGTCCGCTCCTGTAATCGACCGTGAGGAAGTCGTCTTCCCGGGAGATATAGACATTGTAACTGATATCTTCGATAAAGGAGCCCATGACAGCGGCTTTCACGAAAAGCATCGGATGACGGCGGAACATCTTGCGATAGAGCTGCCAGAATTCGGCGTGGTCAGTCCCGTCATCAATATAGGTGCCCTTGACCGGGTCGGAGATCATGGGCGTATAGTCCCGCACAATCGCGTCAAAATCGAGCGTGCTGTCGACAGTGGCTATTTCGTCAATGCTCATCTCGTCCTTATAGGTACGGCAGTAAAGGGCAACCTGCTGGAACTGCAGGCTGTAGTTATCGCTCTCCCATTCCTTTGTGATGCCGAGACGGGGATAGAGGATGTTGTTGCTGAACCAGAAGAGGCTGACAAAGACCCCCAGCATCGCAAGATAGGGCAGCAGGAAGGTCCGCCAATGCCAGAGCGCGATCACAATGATGCCGATTACCGCGAGATAGAAGGTCGCTTTACGGGTATAGGCCACGAGGACGGCCGACAGAAACAGCAGCAGCACGTTGCGCCAGCTTTTTTCCCGCTTGCGCAGACAGTTGAGATACACACACACGAAAAGCAGAAAGCAGCCGGTATGCAGCACATCCTTGAGCAGAACCTGCGCGGCGCTCTGCCACACGGGCAGCAGACCGAAGAAAACGATCGTCACCCAGTACCAGTTTTTCGAGCGCGTATAACGGTAGACATACAGCGCGGCAAGAGCCATGGCGGCGGAGACCGCCAGATCCTGGCAAAGCAGGCACAGAAAGATGGCCTTCTCCTGCCCGCCGATCATGTTGCCCAGCTGATACAGCGCGCCGTAAAACACTGTCGTCAGGATCGGGTGAGACGCCGTGATCCGTACAAGCCCCAGCCAGCCCATGATCTGATAGCGGGTGTCATTGTGTACGCTGCCGGGATAGCAGCAGTACAGAATCGGCAGCCAGAGCAACAGAATACAGGCGAACGCGCCGAAAAAGATCTGCAGGCCGTCAGCGGCATCCGGCCAGATCCGGTAACGGGTCTTGTCGTCACAGCGCAGGAAAATGAGCTCCATGCATGTATAGATGAGCAGCGCGAAGCCCAGCAGTACGACGGTATTGCCCACCGGACCGCAGGGCAGGAGAAGCTTCTGCAGGGAGCTGTGCTCCATGGACAGCGACACCACCATGTTGAAAGCGAGCGTCAGAGCGACCGCCGCGCTGCTCAAATGCCGTCCGCGGATTGCGTGGAAGGAGAAGACATAGAATAACCAAAAGGCCGCCGCCAGCAGCAGCGTGCCGAACGAAAGACTGTGCTTCAGCAGGCCGGAAAGCTCCCCACTGTAGTATTTTTCGACGTCGGGGAGAGCGCGCATGCAGCAGAACACGCTGATGCTCAGCGCGCTCAGCACTGCCGCCGGTACAGCCAGAACGCACAGCGGCCACCGCAGATTTATATACCCGAACTGTATTCTCTTGTTTCGCCGTTGTGCGGACATTTCCCTGATCCTCCGGATGCTTATCCATTCATAATGTTCACAGATAAATAATTCTTTGTAATATCGGTGAGGTATTGCGTATAAGCGCCTGGCCGCGCGTTCCTCACACAGCTCTGCCGCATGAGAGGCAAAAGCTTGGACTTGCCAAGCAGGGGTGAAAGAAGTATACTGAAAACCCCAAATCATAAAGAGGTGAACGCAGTATGCTGTACGCCGGTCAATTTGCAATTCTGAAAAAACCGCTCACGCTGCCCGGCTTCCGGACGCTTCCGCTGTCAGGCGGATGGGCGCTGAGCTTTCATGAAGCGCTGAGAGTGTTTTATTTGCCAAAGCACGAAGTGCTGCTGCTCGGTCTGGCCTGGCAGACGCTGCCGGGGAAGGCATCTCCCGAGCGGGAGCTGGAAGCCCTGTCGGAGTGCTGCGAAGGCCCGCTCTCGGATAAGCAGCTCATGGAGCTGGAGGAGAGCTGGTGCGGCCGCTATGTGCTGATATGCGGTGATCGCGTCTTCCTTGACGCCTGCGGGCTGATGCCGGTCTTCCGCTCCGCGGCGGGGGTCTCCGACAGCCTGACGCTTTTGGCCGAAGCGATGGATCTGGACACAAAAATCTACGAGCCCGGCAAGGTCATGAACTGGATGCCCGGGCCTTTGACGCCCTACCCGGAAATCACGCGCGTCATGCCGAGTCAGATCTGTTGCTTCGACAGCGGGGAGACGCGCCTGCGTCCGCTGCTTGCGCATGCCTGCCCCGACGTCGCCGATGAAGAGGAGCGCGTGCGCGTCTTTGCCGACGTCTTCGCAAACTCCCTGCGCAATATGCGGGAGAAGCTGCCGGAGCATACATTTCTGCTGGCGCTGACAGGCGGCTACGATTCCCGCACTCTCTTTGCTTTGGCTAAATATGCGGGCCTGGATTTTGACGCCTATACCCTGGAGTATGACGGTATCTATCTGGAAGATACGGAGCTGCCAAAGGAGCTCTGCCGTCTTACCGGCACGCAGCACCATTTTATCCCACGCGATCACAGCCGTTACTCGGCCGAGCTGGAGGATGAATATCTGCGGCATACGGCAGGACTGATCCGCGATGCCGACCGACTCTTCTATGCGCACGGTCAGTATCAGGAGCTGGCCGCACCCTATGGCGAGACGGCGCTGCTGCGAGGCTCCATATGGGAGACAGCTGTGGAGTTTTACGGCCGGTCCTTTGACGGCAGCGGACCGAAGGAGGACTTCTGCGACTGGTTCTGTGTGCCGGAGAAATCCAGGGAGAAACAATCCCTCGATCAATACTTTGACTGGCAGAAACACGTCTCCAGGCCGGGGCTAGCCCCCTGCGACGCATTCTACTGGGAGCAGCGGGCTGGCTGCTGGCTCTCCGCCATAGAAGACGGCTTTGACCTTCTTGAGCACACTGTTTCGCTGCAGCCTGCCAACTGCCGTCTGCTGATCTCCATGCTGCTGAAATTCCCCCGTGAGGAGAGAATCGTAAAGGAGCACCAGGCGCGTATCATACGCTTTGCCTGTCCGGCGATCGCGGACGTCCCATTCGGGAAGAACACCGTGCCGGATCAGACGATTCTGAAAATCCTGGCGCACAAGCTCAAACGCCTTGGCTGCCGCATTGAGACACGCGGCCTGCTCCGTACGCTGAGTCTCTACATCGGCATGATGAAGAAAAAGAACTGATACTATTTCCCGAAAGCACCCCGCCGCAAGCAGCCGGGGTGCTTTTGCTCTGTCAGGCGGCTGGCAGATATGGCGACTGCCGCAACAGCTCGTCATAGCTGTCAAAGAAGCAGCCGTCTATGTTCTCGCCCCGTTCCGCTTTATCCATCAGATCGGCAAAAACCGCCGTGAAGGTCTCGGCTCCGCGGCTGCAAAGATGTCCGCCGTCCCGGAAGGATTCCTTGTCCGAGAAAAGCTCGTAACGGTCACGCAGAAGGTTGAAGTCATAGAAGGGGCAGCCCTGCTCCCGGCAGAACGATTCGAGCCAGAGGCGGCAGTCTTCCTCGCCCTCCGTCTTCCACAGATGCTTGTCCGATACGGGCAGCACCACAATCACCGGCTGCACATCGGCATCCCGGCAGATCTGCAGCAGGGCGGTGAGCTGTTCGATGTTCTCCGGCCTGTAGTCCGCCGGAGAGATCCTGTCAACGCCGCGGCTCCGTTCCGCCTCATCGGGGGTCATGCTCACGTCTGTGCCGCTCTTGGCATAGTAGCCGCGGGCGGCGTAGTCCATGGTGCTCTTGCCCCGCAGGATCGCGGCTGCAGCCTGGAAACCCCGAAGGAGCGCGCGGGAATAGACATTGACACAGTCCTCAAAACGCAGGAACTGCCTCATATAGGAGAGCCGTTCCCCCCAGGAGTCGAGGCGCGCAATGGCGATCTCGTCCCCCTCGGCATAGTCCCGCTCATTCGTGCGAGTCAGGGTGTCGTCGGAAAGCTCGATATACACGACCTTGAGCGGATTGCGCCCAAGCTCCTTTTCCAGAAAATAGCGCTTGGCATACATGGGAAAGACACCGCCCGAGAGATTATAGGTGCTGCTGTGCAGCCGCTCATCGAATATGGCGGGAGCAAAGCCGTTCCATGCATGGGAGGAGCCGATCATAAGCCGGTCCAGACTCCCGGCGAGAGAGGCCCGCAGATTCGCGTCCATGATAATCAGGGTCTCCGAGCCGTAATAGAGCCCGAGACTGAGCCCCGCGATCAGGGCGAAGGTCAGCAAAAAGCACAGCGCCGAAAGCAGTACCCGTTTAGAATTGCGCATACAGGAATCCGCCTCCTTCCCAACTGTTTTGAATGCCGAAGGTAAAGATCAGGAAAAACAGGCATCCCAGCGCAGCCGCCCGAAGGGGCATCGGCCACTTCTCGGTATAGCTGCGCACCGGGCGGCGGCGCTCGATCAGCGAAAAGAAGAAGAGGCAGACGGTTCCCAGCATGGCCATGCCAAAGTGCGAAAGGGTAAAGAGAGACGACCAGTCAAGGAAGGGGAGAAGCTTTTGCAAACTGCCCGGAATCTCATGGTTCGTGAAAATGCGCATCCAGAGTCCCCAGCCCTTCGAGAGCGTACCCACCTCCGGCAGAACCTTGATAAAGGTGACGAGGACGAAGGTGCGCAGCGTTTGAAACACGCGCCACAGCCGGGCGTTCTCATTGATATGGAGCTTTGTCCGGCAGACGGCATAGACGGGATCAAGCCAGAGGCCGAGGATGATGAACAGACCGTTGACCAGACCCCAGACGATGTAGGCCCAGCTCGCCCCGTGCCAGAGACCGGTGGCCAGCCAAACCACCACCAGCGCCACCGAAGCGGGCAGCATGTCGCCGAACTTCCGCCCGAATTTTTCCCGGGAGACCTTGCCGAGACTGCGGTTCCATTTGGAGATGCCGATAGGATAATAGATGAAACGCTTGAACCACACACCGAGGCTGATATGCCAGCGCCGCCAGTATTCGGCGACGGACTTGGAAAAATACGGCCGCTCGAAGTTCTCAGTCAGGCGGATGCCCATGACCTCGCACAGGCCGCACATGATGTCCATATAGCCGGAGAAATCGGTGTAGATCTGGATGCTGTACAGAAAGGCGCCGATGAGCGTGGTAATACCGGCATACAAGCCATAGTTGGCGAACACGTCCGCCACCAGCGGGGCCAGGGCGTCGGCGATCACCATCTTCTTAAAGAAACCCCAGCACATGCGCTGCATGCCCCAGGAGTAATTCTTATAGGAAAAATCATGCTCGGCGAAGAGCTGCTCGGCCAGGTTCCCAAACTCGCTGATCGGGCCCTGGGTGATCTGCGGGAAAAAGGAACAGAAGAGCAGTGTCTTGAAAAAATTCCGCTCCGCCTTCACGTTATCCCAATACACGTCCACCAGATAGCCGATCATCTGGAAGGTATAGAAGGAAATGCCGAGCGGGGCGATCAGCCGGAGCCGGTCCTCAATGGGCTGTACGCGCAGAAAACGAAGCACGGCGTTGAGCTGCTCGATGGCAAAATGGGCGTATTTGAACACGCAGAGAACAAGGAGATTTGCCAGCAGCGCAGCGAGCATGGCGCGCTTTTTCAGCTTTTTGTTCTGCGCCTTGACGCGGTTTTTCTCTTCCTTTTCCAGCGTCCTGCCCTCACTCTTGAGCCAGGCACGCTGCCTGTCCGTGATCCCCTGCATGTAAAGCGCGGCAAAATACACGGTGACAGAGGTGAAAAGGACATAGAGGATGTACTGCGCCCCGTAAGAGAGGTAAAAGGCGCAGCTTGCCATGAGCAGTACGACCCACTGGAATCTTCGCGGAACAAGGAAATAGAGCAGCAGCACCGCGCAGACGAAGAAGAAAAACGAAAAGCTCGTGATCGACATGCAGCTTTACTCTTCTTCCTGGATCGCCTGGATCATGTCCCAGATCTTCTGTGCGCTGTTAAAGTTCTCATTGCGCATCCACTTGGGGCCAATCTCAATATCAAAGGTCTCGCAGATCTCATTGATCATCTGAATGATGCTCAGGGAGTCGAGCACCTTGCCGTCGATGAGATTGTCCTCAGTTTCATAATCCACGTCGGGATTGATGTCCTGTAAAATTTCAAGAAGTTCTTCCATCATTCGCTCCTTCTTTCTTACATCTGCGCCTTGAGCGTCTGTCGGTCCATTTTTCCGTTGGGGTTCAGGGGCATTCTGTCCAGAATGACGACCTTGCGCGGCAGCATGTAGTCCGTCAGCTTTCCCCGTAGAATGCTGCGCAGCTGCTGACCGCTGAGCGCGTATCCGTCCGACAGCTCCGCAAAGAGGTAAATCCACTGCTTCTCAGGGTTATACAGACAGCAGCACATTTTGATCTCATCAAGCGTCGTGGCGATGGCTTCGATCTCGCCGAGCTCGATGCGCCGCCCCATGTGCTTGATCTGAAAGTCCGACCGCGCGGCGAAAACCAGATTTCCCTCGCCGTCGTACTGGGCCATGTCGCCGGTTTTGAAACAGCGCACCGTGCCCTCACCGAAGTCCTTCATGAGGAAGGAAGAGGCGGTCTTCTCCGAATCGCGGAAGTATTCCAAGGCCAGCGCGTCGCTGACGATATAGAGCTCCCCGATATGGCCGGGCTCTTGAACAACGGCTTCCCCGTCGAGCAGATAGACCCGGCAGTTTGGCAGCGGCTTGCCCATGGGCAGCACCGCCTTGTCGTCCCACTCGCCCCGCACCTCAAAGCAGCAGCACACACCCGCAAGCTCAGACTGCCCGTAGAGATTCACATACTGGATTTCCGGCAGGGCGCGCCGCCATTTGTTGAGATACTTCATGGGCATGACCTCGCCGACGAAGAAGACACGTTTCAGATATTCCGGCTTCACCAGGGAGAAGGGATTGAGCTGCGCGACGATAGAGATGGCGGTCGGCACCCAGGAGATAAAGCTGACGCGCCGCTCGTTCATGTATTCCATCAGCTCAGTGGGGAAAGAGAAGAGCTTGGTGGGCAGAATCTCCAGCGTGCAGCCGAGCCAGATCATCATATACAGATCCTTGCCCGAGGCGTCGAAGAAGAAGGGCGTCTGATTGCCGATCACCTCGTCTTCGGAAAGGCCGAAATACTCGCAGCAGGTTTCAATATAACTGATCTCTGCCCGGTGGCTCTTGAGAATGCCCTTGGGCTTGCCCGTGGAGCCGGAGGTGTAGACCATGTAGAGCGGATCGTCGTCCCCGCCGTCCGGCAGAGCGGCGCATTGCAAAGGCAGCATATCCGGCGTGAGATAGATCCCGTCAAAGCGCAGGGGTTCAAGCAGGACACGGTTTTCCTCCGTGCCGAGGATGACGGTCATCCCCGTTTCATCCAGAATCGCCTGCTTCTTTTCCGGCGGCATGTCGGGGTCGATGGGTACATAGTAATTCCCGCTGTACAGCGCCCCGAGGAAAAAGGCAGGCGTGCGGACATCACGAGCGGCCAGGACGCCGACGGGGCGGTTTTTCTCGCCTGTCTCGATCGCCGCGCCGACGCGGCGGGCAAGATCCCGCAGCTGCCCATAGGTAAAGCTCTCGCTTTGATCCGCGATCGCTCTCTTCTCCGGCAGCCGCGCGGCTGTCGCTTCAAATTGGGTCAAAACATTTCGCATTGTGCATGGCTCCTTCATTGTTCAGCGTGAACGCCGCTTGTCCGCCAGCCGACGAAAGATTTCCCGGTACTGCTCCATGATGGCTTCCTCGGAATAATCCGTCTCCATCAGCTGCTTCAGCGCCCGGCCCTTTTCGCGCAGTAGTTCAGGATCATGCTGCCAGTCGGCATAGGCGCGTTTCAGCGCAGAAAGGAATACTTCATAGTGCTCGTCCGGACTGTCGTAATGATACTTATAGATCAGTGCTTCGGGGATTGCGTTCATGGAGGGAATATCGGGCGTGATGACGCTGCGTCCGTAGGAGAAGGCCAGACGCCCGGTGCCGGAATTTGCGGCGCTCCGGGTATCGTAGGGCATGGCCAGCAGATCGGATACGTCGAGGATCGACGCCATCTCGGAATCCGGGATCAGACGGAAATCCGTGCTCAGATTCTTGCAGGGGGCAGCCAGAGCCTCCAGCTTCGCGCGGTATTCCGGGGAGACCGGCTCCCCGCAGATCAGGAAGGCGATGTCCTCGTGCGCCAGCTCCTTCGCGGCGCGGATGATGAGTTCAACATTTTTATATGGTGAAATCTTGCCGAGAAAGCAGACCAGCAGCTTTCCGGCATATATTTTTCTCGTTTCATAGACGGGCGCGTCCGGATTGGACGGATACGCCCCAATGTAGTTGAGCGGGCGGATGACCTCGGTCTTCTCCCCAAAGCCCTCGCCCGGAAACAGCTCCTCAAGTCCCGCACCGGTCTCCTCGGAAAAGGTGAGGATCACGTCGGCCTGCTTTGCCAGCCTGTGGTACAGCGCCCGGCTCAGCTTCGGATAGCGCGGGTTGTGCGGAAAGCGGTTATGCATATAGAAGAGCAGGGAGAGCCCGGCCTTTTTGATCCGGTGAAGCTGCAAAAGTCTTCTGGCATAGCGCAGCGGGGGCATAAAGGCCTGCCCGCCGTCGATGTTCTCAAACCAGTTGAGACAGATGGCGTCGGCGCCGGAGAGATCTCCGCGCAGCAGATCGTCATTATAGACGTCCCTGACCTCAATGCCGAGCCTGCGGAACATCTCGATGTTTCTCTGAAGGTGTACATTTCTGTCCGTCCGGTTGATGCGGTGCATCAGCAGCTTCATTTATTCTCCTCCTTGTATTTGGGCGCACGCCTGACAAGAGCCTTCAACGCTCCCAACTGGTCTCTGCTGCATACGATCAGCAGATGCAGCGGTGCGCCGAACAGCGCACAGAAGCCGCCGCAAAGGATAAGCGTCAGCCAGCTGCCTGGCATATAAAGACGGCTCAGACCGCAGAAGAGGGCGGTCAACACGCCGCAGGAGAGCACGTTGCGCAGAATGTCGGGGTAGAAGGTAGAGGGCGGCATATGCAGCACATACGCCATGTAGAGGGGATTTGTGACAAAATTGATGAAGCACATCACCGCCACCGTCGTCCATGCCACGGCATATACGCCCATCCCGGCGTATCGTATGAGAAGGTACATACTCGCCACATTGATAAGGCCGCCGGTCACCGTGATGATGCAGGGCAGTTTCTGTTTGAGGGTAAGCGTATAGATATAATAAAGAGGCTGCATGGGGCCGCTGGGAATGCATGTAAGAAGGGTGATGATCGTCAGCACATAGATCACACGGATGTCCTGCTCCGGAATCCAGAGTCTGTAAAACGCAAGGCCGAAAGCCGCGAAGCCGGCGAAAATCACATTTGCCAGCATGCCGGAGACCTTCATGGCAAGCTTCAGCTCCCAAATCACTTTACCTGGCGCGTCGGTGGCGTAGCTTTTGAGAAAACGCGGAATGAAGGTCTGATTGACAATATAGTATACGCCCTGCATGATGGTCTGCATGGTTTTTGCAATCGCGAGCTGACCCATTTCCAGATTGGTGAGCATCTGGTTGCAGACGAGCAGGTCAAGTCCGCTGTTGAGAATATCCCCCACCATATTGAAGGAGGCCCAGAAGCCGTTCAGCACAAGCTGTTTGACGGCGCCGAAGGAGAAATACCGGTGCGAAACCGTGATCTCGGGCAGATACTTCCGGCTGATGGCGAAATCGGCGACGCCTAACAGCAGCGCCGCGGCAAGCATGCCCAGCGCCATATAGTAGGCCCGCGGCGGGAAAAGGAGATATGCCGTCATCAAAAAAAGAGCCTTGATGACATAGGAGGCCGTTTTGAACGCGCCGACCAGATCCATACGGTTGCTGATATAACCGGCTGAGCCGAACACCGAGAAGACCGTCGTCACGCCGAAGCTCACGAAGGTGAAGAAAAACAGCAGTTTCACGTCGCTCAGCAGGGAGGGCGACACCACCAGAACGGAGTCCAGAAAGTGAATGAACACCAGAATCCCGCTTAAAATGCTGATCGCCAGTGCCACATTGCCCCAGAACACCGAGGAAAAGTAAACGTTTGCCTGATGCAGATCCCCTTTGTGGTAGGAGAGCCCGATAAATCGCGCGGCATAGGTATTCAGCGCCATCGTCAGGATTGTCGCGTATTGGGAAAACTCCTTGGCAAGCGTGACAAAGCCGTATGCCTCAGTCCCGATGGTCCTCGTGATAAATGGCGTGAGCACCAAAAGGATCCCGTAGTTGACAATGTATGCGATGCCGGATAACAGCAGGGTTTTTATGGAGTGAAGCAGTTGCTGCTTCCTACCGGATTCTTCTCTACCCAATTGCTTTTCACCTCCCGCTGAAGCTACCGCGGATGCGCGTCATCCGGCGGATGAAGGAGAGCTGTCAGACGCCTCATGGATGACGGCTCTGCCGCGGCCGCGCAGGGCGTAGACGGAAGCGGCGCGCCTGTTGCAGCCCATTGCCATCACCAGAAACAGCACCAGCGTCTTGTAATCGTAGTTGGAGGCGAGGCACCGCTCGGTCAGGCCGTTGATCATGAGGAAGACCATCATGACGCAGCTGAAGAGATAGGCGCTGTTCTCCATCTCCTCTACACGATGGAAGGTGCCGAGCAGCGCAAAAAAGTATTCCGTGATCCCCAGCAGTCCCACGTTCAGCCACATCTCCAGCAGCACATTGTGCGCGCCCGAGGTAATACTGGCCATAAAGTTGTTGTACCGGCGGTTAAAGCCCGTATGGATCATTTCTACCGCAATGGGATCGCGCCAGAACATGCCGTAGCCATAGCCGGTCATGGTTTTATGCGTGGACATGACATCAATAATCTGCCGCCAGAGCGGAATACGCCCGGTCAGGGTTGCATCCTTCCCTATGGCCTCAAAAAAGACCTCAAACAGGGGCATCAGCGTGAGCATCGAAAAGAGAAACAACACGTTGACCGTTATGTACATCAGACCGAGGGGCAGCCGGAAGCTGCGGTGCAGCAGTGCCGGAACTAGGGCGATCACCAGGGTAAGCAGCGCGCCGGTCGCATCTGCCATCAACAGCAGTACGAACTGGACCATGACAAGGGCAACCCAGCGCATCAGGGACCGGCGCCGGTGATGTTCGGTCCTTATGACCAGGATCGTGACAAGAATGCCAAAAGCCAGCTCGGTGGCGCAGCCGTTCTTCGTGCCGAGTATGCCGCGGATCGCCCCCGGAACTTCTGGATCGTAGCTTAAGTAGGAATACCGAAGCATGAAAAAGAGTGTCAAAGCGACAAAGGCCCCCTGCGCGATGGCAATGAGCCTGAGCAGATTTTCCGTAGAATAGAACTCCTGCAGCCAGATCGCAAACAGCAGCGTCACGATCCAGCGGAGGCAGGTGATCATCTCCTCGGAATGATCGGTGGTCACCAGCATGGACACGGCCGTCACTGCGGCGACATACAGATAAAGAACAGCATACTTCCGCTTGAGATTCAATAGCTCAATATCGCCCAACTGCCTGGCGTTGGATGTGAGGATCAGAAAGATTTCCGCGAAAAACGCCCCGTATTCACAGAGCTTATCAAAGCGATCCCCGTAGATTTTCGTAAACTGCCCGGGAAAGCCCAGGGAGACGAGAATGCAGAATACGACGGCAAGTTCAAAATAGATATCACGCTCGACAGCTCTCCTGTTCTGCATATCCGTTTCCCCCCTCCGAATCAGATCAGCACGGCTTTTCAGGCCCGGGATTGAAAGCGCCTGTACAGGCGAAATATCAGCAGCCCCACACAGGCACCCAGGGTGTTGGCGATCATATCCTCCAGATCGCACTGGCCGATGCGCAGCATGAGCTGCGTCGTCTCAATCAGCGTCGTCAGCAGCATGCCGAGCGGGAGCACACAGGACAGCTTGTTAAGGCGCTGTGGGCAGATCGCGGGAAAGAGTATCCCGATCGGCACGAACATCGCAATGTTGAGCCACAGATGCTGCAGCGGCTCCAGCGAATGCCGCCGGAGAGCCTCTTCGACGGAATCAAATTTCAGCAGGATGTCCGTCTGCACACGCCCGCGGCGCGAAAAAACGGTGACATAGCTTATCATCAGCAGATAGAGAAGAAAAAGCACCAGCATCCCCTTGCTGATCTCCCGGTAATGCTTAAAAACAAAGTGAAAAAACGCGATGACACCGATGAAGGAGGCGAGGATCAGCAAAGCCAGGAAGGTGAAGCTCAGGTTGCCCATCTGGCTGAGAATCAGCACAAGCGGCAGAGAAACCAGCAGGTATACCAGCAACAGGACAATTGCCAGCAGCGGAATGGAGGAGCGGCTTGCCGCCCGTTTCGCCACGGCCTGGAAGAGGAAGAAATAGCCGCACAGAAGCAGGATCACAATCAGCAAAAGCTGCATGGCGTCAATATTCCCGAAACGGTCCATTCTCACGGCTCCTTTCTGTCAAATTGTCATGCCCCGCCGTGCAGAAGGGGGGCGATGATGGTATGCAGATAATCCGACACGGCAGGAAAAACCGCGTGCCAGCGCTCGCCCGCCTCCTGTATCAAAGTCCGCCCGATCTGAAAAGGTCCGGCGCCGAGCAGGATGCCGGCGGCAATGCTCACCACACCGAGAAAAGCGAGAAGCGAGAGAACAATGATGAATAGCCGTCTTGTTCCGTTCATAACGCGACCTCCTCATAGCACCATCTGTTTCCGAGTGCGGTCACAGCCCGGAAGAGCGCGGGGATCCCACGCGCGGGCACCAGTACCATCAGCCGGAAAATGGGGAGCGCGATTACCAGCGATAACAGCGCAAGCCCGATCGCAACCAGTTTTTCTTGTGTAAGCTGCATGGTCGTAAGAGCCGACAGGAAACAGGAGCCGCAGAAGAATACCAGGGCGGCCCCAACGGCAAAGATCCCGGCGGTGACAGCCAGCAGGAGCAGAACGCCCGCAAGCGTCAGGGGAATCGCCAGCAGAATGAAAAACGGCAGCTTCCATGTTGCCTGTTTTACAACGCGCACCCGCGCAGGGGCAGACGTCCCGGCCGGTTCCGGCTCAGCAGTGCCAGAGCGTTTTTTCGCCGTCTCGGAGACTGCGGAAGACAGCTTTTTCGCTTCATCGACCGCAGCACTCTCTGCCGGAGAAGGACGCGGGACGTTCTCTTCAGGCTCTTGATCGGCGTATACGGGGACCGACGGCTCTGTCGGAGGCTGAGATGTCTCTTCTGCGGGCGCACTTTCGGTCTCCGCGGCCGCAGAAGAGGGGAGCGGCTCTCCCTTTTCGATTCGGATCTGCTGCGGCGCTTGAGCGGCCTGCGCTTCCATACCCCAGCTGCCCTTGAGTCCGATCTCGACAAGCTCCTGCGTGACGGCATCCGCGTCCATCGGAACAGGCTTTGCTTCCGGACGATTCATGGAATCCTCGTAGACGTTTCGCCGCTGTGCGATCTGGCCGTCGCTGCCCGGGGTGATTGCCGCAGGCGTCTTCTTTTTGCCGGAAAGCTTCGGGCGCTTACGCTTTAAAACCGGCGTCTCGTGACTTGCGTCGTCAAAGCCGAACTTTTCCTCTTCCTGCTTCTTTGCACGGGCTTTCTTGCTGATGTTTTTCTTGTAATCGTCCGCCGTCTGCTTCATTCCCAGCGCGCCGCCCGCAACGACGTTGTTGACCATGCAGCCGAGCACGCGGGTGCCGGATTTGTCCAGCTTCTCAAGAGAGCTTTGAATCTCCGGCAGAGTGGAAATGTCATAACCGATGACGAAGAGCACGTTGTTTGTGATCTGGTTCAGGCTGAGAGTACCGGAGACCACGCCCACGGGGGGCGCGTCCAGAATCACATATTCGTAATTCTGCTTCAGCCTGTCAACCAGTTCGATGAGCGTGCTGTCCACGCTGATAGAGTTGTGCTCCAGCACCGCGGGCAGCAGATCCAGATAGCCGGACAGCGTCGTGATGGCCTCATCCTCGGCAGCGTCGCCTCGGTAAAGGGCGTTGAGGGAATGGGCATAGTCGACCTTGTTCAGAAACAGTGCGCCGAGTCTGGGATTGCGGGTATCAAAGTCGATCAACAGCACACGGTGCTCCATGTCCGAAAGCTGAATGGCCAGATTCGCGGCGACCGTCGTCCTGCCCTCGCCCAACACGGCGGAGGTGACATAGAAGCAATGGTGTCCCTCTTTCGTACCCAGGCGATTGCGGAGAATATATGCCGCCGCAGAGAAATTCTGCGCCGCAACAGAACTGCCGATATCCTCCTGCGTCATGATAGAGCCCTTGTGCTTGTAAAACTCGGGGTCGCGCGGGACGATGCCGATGGTTTCCAGACCGAAGAGGGTCTCCACGTCGCGGACGTTGTTGAGGGTGGGGTGCATCAGCAGCTCAATGACCGCAAAGCCGACGCCGGCCGCAAAGCCCAGCAACGTGAGCAGCACGACCTTGTTGTTGCCGCCGCCGACAACGCCGATCTGTTCGGCCTGAGGCTCGTTGATCACGGCGAGGGAACCGAGCTGCAAAGTCTCGGGAAGAATGTCGCTGGCGCATTCGACAATGGCGTTCCAGAGGGCGACGCCCTCCTCCGCGTTGCGCCAGATAATCTTCATCTCAAGAACCTGCGTCGTGTTGTACTGCGTCACGGTGATGGCGTTGCGCAGCTGCGGGATGGTATAGCCGAGCAGCTCGTTCCGGTTAATGACCTCGCCCAGGACATGATCGCTGCGGATCACGTAGCGAACCGCATCCACCATATCCTCGGCCAGATGGAAGTCATTGATGTTTGGAACGTCATAACCGCCGACATATTTGCCGTTGACGTTCTTGGACGTGACGGCAAAAGATCCGGAGACATTGAAGGTCTGATAGGAGGACTGTATCACCGTCATCGCAGACAGAATCAGACCAAAGGTAAGCCCTACAAGAGAAAGAGCAACAATGACCATCCACCGCTTCTGGAGCGCGAAGAGCAGATCGCTTACGCGAACACGTATCCCGCTGCTTTGTGCTTCCGTTTCCTGCAAGGATCGTCACCTCCTGTTAGTTAAGCTCGGTTTTCGGACGCGAAAGCGTCCTGTTATGCAGCGCCTTGCCGTTTTTTCCTCTTCCTGCGGATCAGCGTGACCAAAAGAACGATCAGACCGATCGACAGAAACAGCGCCGCGCCATAGATTACATAGTGTACCGTAAAGCTGTCGTGCAGCATGATCTGCTGAACCTCAGCGGTATCCAGTATACGGATATCATAGCGGGTTTCCTTGTCGGAGCCTTTGACAACATAGTAGGAACCCGGTGCGAGGGAATCGAAGATCGCTTCGGTCCCGGTGGTGGTCCAGGTGCGGATCAGTTCATTCTGGGACGAGTACAGGGCCAGATTGATGCCGGGGATCTGCACCTTACCAAATTCGGGCGTGATACCGATCTGGACGCGGATCATGCGGTTGCTTCCCTCAACAGCGCTTTCCGCCTCCCCGTCGACATAGCCGAGCGGGTCGATCTGGACAATGGTTTCCGGCGTCGTGATGCGATAGTTCCCAACGGTATCAAGCTGGCGGATGCGATAGTTTGTCCCTTTGTCGAGGGCGTCGAGCGTGAAGCTGCCGTCCGCAGCGGTTACGGCTTCCAGATGCTCGCCGCGGCCTGAGACGATCTCAAAGGGAACGCCGGAGATGGGGGAGGCATTCAGCTCATCCGTCAGCGTAAAGCGAAGACGCATGCGTGCGCTTGAGACGACCTCCGGCACGGCCGAAACCTTGGATGCCTTTTGAACCTCAACCGGCGTCTCCTCCAAAATCCCTGCGTAGTACTGGGGGATCTCACGCTGCCGGAGAACGTATTGCCCAAGATAGAGAGGCGTGCTTTCGGCAAACCCCTCTTCATCGCAGACAAGCTCGTCAACGACCTGCCCCACACGACAGCGCAGGGTGCCGTCTGCGGTGATGATGTTTGCGGCTGCAACGACGTCGAAACTGCCGCCGGGAATGCTGCGTCCTGTCGCGGCATCCACCATGTGTATGCGGACGACGTTCTTTGAAGGCATCACCGGAACGCGCACAACGAAGGGATCCTCCCAATCATAGGTGTCCGCCAGAAGGAAAGGAATGTCCCGGGATATGTCGTAGCCCTCCGGCTCGGAGAGCTCGTGCAGCTCATAAGGGCCGAGCATCAGCTTTTCCGGGAAGAAGAAGGTCCCGGCCTCGGTGGTCTCGTAGAAACGATAGGAGAGCCGTTCGGGATAGTAGGTGTTGAGAATCTGGAGGGCGTTGTTTTCACCGCCGTAGAGCTCGAATTGCACATTCGGCTCCTTGATGGTGCGGTCTGTTTCCGCGTCTACAAGCATGACGTATACGGCGGACTTGAGCCCCGTATCCGGCTTATCGCCGGGGCCTTCGCCCGCTCCGTTCCCGCCGCCGGTACCGCCGCCTCCACCGCCGCCGCTGCCCGGGAGATCGGGCGTCGGCGTGGGAGTCGGTGTGGGCGTGGGCGTTGGCGTGGGTGTCGGCGTCGGTTCGGGTGTGAAGGTGTGGCCGCCGCCTCCGTCGTCATCCGACCAGACGATCATGGTGGGCGTCGGGCGTCCGTCCTCGTCCCAACTGCCGCCCTCCTCATCACCGTACCAGGGATCAATCTGGCTGTTGTCGGGAATATTTACAAGATAAAGACACAGAAGCAGAATGACCAGCATCAGAATCATCATCAGGGCGCTGAACATATCGGACGCCGGCTGCCAGAAATTCAGCCCCTCGTCATTTTGATTTTTCTTCCGCTTCATTTGCCGCTTCCTCCGGAGATCTGCGCTTCAAACTCTTTCAGGGGAAGCGGCTTGGACAGATAGAAACCCTGCCCCTCCGAGCAGCCGCACTTGCGGAGCATGGACAACTGCTCCATGCTTTCGATACCCTCCACCGCGACAGACATTTTCAGCCTTCGAGCCTGATCAAACACGGCGTTGAGAGCACCCTGATTCTGCCGTCCGTCAAAGCGGCGAAGATCGAGCTTGAGAATATCCGCCGACAGCGACTCAATGGCGCTGAGGGAGATGTAATCCCCGTTGAAGCCGTCCACGATGACACGGAAGCCCGCTTGACGCAGTCTGGCCTCCGCCTCAAGCACGGATTGCGGAGACTCGAGATATGCGTTCTCCGCAATCTCAATCTCAAGACAGCGCGGCGGTATGCGGTACTTTTTGATCATTTCCTCAAAGAAGCCCGCAATGTCTATAGCCAGGACATCGGTCTTGGTAGCGTTGATGGCCAGGGGGACAGGACGTATGCCGCTGTCTATCCAGCGGCGGATGGTGGCGCACACGCTCTCCCAGATATACCGGTCAAGCTTCGTGATATAGCCGTTGTTCTCCAGAATGGGGATGAATACGGAGGGGGAAACCATGCCGAGCTTGCCGTGATTCCAACGCACGAGAGCCTCGCCGCCGATTACCTTGCGTGTGTTCAGATCATATTTGGTCTGCAGAAAGAAGATAAACTCGCCGTTTCGCAGGCCGTCAAGGATCTGAGGCATCAGAATCTGCTCATTCCCGCTGTTCTGCGCGGGTGCGGCGCCTCCGAGCTGACCGCCCGCGGCCGAGAAGCCCTGATTCTTAGGCAGGCGCTCCAGCAGCTCAGTGATCTGCTTGGCCTGCTTCTGGTCGCGGTAACGGATCTGATCGTCCACGGGCGGAATAACATTCTTATGAAATTCGTCGATGAACAGCCCGAGATTTCTCCGAAGCATATTCCAGGAGATACGGTAGGTGATATTGAAGATCAGGGACAGGATCATGCCCGCGATGGAGGTGTAGAAGGCCACCTGAATACCGGCCAGCAGCGTCTGCACACTGGTCAGCGCAATTTCGACCGAGCTGAAGCCGATGCCGCGGATACCGATAATCAGGCCGATGAAGGTGCCCAGAATGCCGAGACCGGTCAATGTGCCCGGAATCTGCGCGATGATGTTCTGCCAGCTTCTCAGCGCCAGCACATCCTCGTTGAGGTAATCCTCAATATCGGTCAGAACCTGCCCGGAGTCCCGCTGAATCTGAATCTTTTCCTGATAGTCGTGGAAAATGTCGTCCAAGGTGCGCTGATGGAAAAAGTCCTCAATCTGTGCCATGACCGACCAGGTAGAGCTTGTCTGTACCTCCAGTGCCCGCTCAATGTTCTCAAGTCCGATTTCAAGAGCGCGGTAATACTGCAGCACGGGGAAAATGCCGAGTATGACCCCGGCAAACACGATGACCTCCATCATCACGATGAACACGGTGGAGATATCATCCGGCGCATAGGCTGTCAGAATAATGCCGCCGATCAGAATAAAAACGACAAGAATATAGATTAATCTTCTCATTTCATACCTCGAAAACATTCATATTGAGGGTGAATGCCGTATGTCGGCCTGTGGACCGGGTGCTTGTCCCTGCCATCCGTCGGACGGCCTGGGGAGAAACAGACACCTTCAGGGTGAGATGTTTCGCTCTTCCAAAAAACGAAATCCCGCGGCAAAAGTCCCCGGCTGTATGACGAATCACCCAGCCAATATAAAACACAGTTGTAAAAATATCACTGCCGCCGGTATAAAAGCGAACAATCCTTCCTCTTTCTCCGGGCAGACTTCCTTCTGCACATGGACAGAAGGGAGCGCTTCACGCGGGCAGAACGTGCGGCAAAAGCGCATCAAATCTGCACACAGAACACACACAGAATTTATTATAACATGCCGGTGTGCGCTTTTCAAGACAATGAGTCCTTGCTTTTCTGCAAAACGTGAGGCCTTGCTTTTCTGCAAAACGAACGTGTTTTGCAATTTTTACGACTGAAGCACAGAGCAGAATAATTCTCGGAAATTATGCATGTTGTCATGACGCATGACGGTTTACTTTTACAGAGAAAAGAGGTAAACTAATCAATAGAAATGAGAGGAGGGCTGCGGACTGCAAAACGCTGTTTTTTACGAACCGGGGCGCGCGGGGAGAATCGGCCGGTTTCTGCGCGCATGTTTTGTTATTGCCTTTTTCGTCCTGGCGTTGATGCTTTCAAGCGGCTCCGCCGCGGCAGAGGACGCGGTTTATGAGGCCGAGCAGGCGACCCTGACGGGAAGCAATGAGATAGTGGAGGACGGCGACGCCTCCCGGGGAAGGGCGGTCGGCCGCTTCTCCGCGAAGGGAGACTGCGTCGTGTTTCACATTGAGGCGCCGCAGGACGGGTTTTACGATTTGACCTTTGTCGGAAAGGGGATCGGCGGCGAAAAGACGAATTATGTATTTGTGGACGGCGTGCAAATCGGAGAGATACGTTGCCCGGATGGCGTGTACGGCTCCGACATTCTGCACAGGACGGCTCTCACCGGAGGAGAGCATGAGCTGCGCGTACAGGAGGGCTGGGGCTGGTTTTACCTGGACAGCGTCACGGTGACGCGGACAGAGCCCGTCCCCGACAGCGTCTATGAGGTGACGCCCACACTCTGCAACTCAAATGCCACGGAGGAGACAAAAGCGCTGTACCGCTTCCTGCACGACTGTTACGGAAAATATACCCTGTCCGGACAATACGCGCCGAACGGGCTCAGCAGCGGGGAGATTTCCGCAATCTATGCGCTCACGGGGAAGCATCCGGCGCTGCTCGGGCTGGATATGGCCGATTATACCCCGAGCAGGCAGGCTTTTATGACAAGGCAGGGCGAAAGCGTGGACCGCGCCATCGAGTACCATGAGCACGGCGGGATCGTCACCTTTTCCTGGCACTGGACTGCGCCGCCCGATACGATACTGCCTGTCGGCCAGGGCGTAAGCGAAATACCGTGGTGGCACGGTTATCTGAAGGAGAATTGCACCTTTGATCTCAAACGCGCCCTGAACGGAGAGGACCCCGACGGCATGCAGGCCCTCCAGCAGGACATCGGAGCCATTGCCGTTCAGCTCAAGCGTTTGGAGGCGGCAGGGGTCCCGATCCTGTGGCGGCCGCTCCATGAGGCGTCGGGCGGCTGGTTCTGGTGGGGGGCGGCCGGACCGGAGGCCTATAAGCAGCTCTGGATCCTGCTGTATGAGATGCTTACCGACGTCTATCACTGCAACAATCTGATCTGGGTATGCAATTGTCAGGACCCGGACTGGTATCCGGGAGATGATTACGTGGATATCGTCGGGGTGGACGTCTATATGCTGCCCCGTCAATACGGACCTCTGACGGATAAATTTACGGAGCTGACCGAATATCCCGGGAAAGGAAAAATCGCGGCACTGACGGAAAACGGCGTCGTCCCGGATATTGATTGCTGCCTGCAGGCCAATGTCCACTGGTCCTGGCTCTGCACCTGGAATGAAGAGTATGTGGTGAAAAACGGTACGTATTCGCCCGAATATACAGAACCGGAGTTGCTGCGCAAGGTCTATGACAGTGACGCCGTCCTCACGCTGGAGGACTTGCCGCTGCTGAGAAATGAAATGATCGGGGAGTGATTTGCTCATGCCAAAAAGAAAATGGACCGTCCTGCTGATCCTGCTCGGCATACTGATCCAGCTCGGTTTCTGCTGCCCCGCTTTTGCCGGACAGGCGCCCGCAGAGGAGGACAGACATTATGAAAACACGGAAAAGGTATTGTTTTATGACGAGAGAGGCGGCCTGCCGCCCAGGGAATTTGTCGTGGAAATCAGTGAGAGCATGGAGGGCAGCGGAACGCCTTCCCCGGACAATCCCCGCACCATCAGCGGCCACAGGGCCTGCCATATCATGCATGGCGGGGACGAAAGCGGCGAGCCGAAAATTTACACGGTGGAATTTCCCAAGGAGGCGGGCATCGTTCTGGGCGGCGTCTACGACGCGATTAACGGACGGCTGATCGTTACCCGTGCCGGAAAGCTCCTGCAGGGGCAGGAGGATATTGCCGGCATCAATGCCGATCGCAGAATCGTAACCGTCAGACTTCCGGGAATCGGCCTTAAGTCCCTGAACACCGACGAAGAGCTGAAAACCCTGCTGTGCGACCGCTTCTATACCCTGGAGACGATGGCAACCTGGGATGATTACGATCTTTTTATTTCCAAAACAAGCGGCGGGATCGACGTCTGCCTCAAAAACCAGGCTGTGTTTACCTCAAAGGAAGCGGCCGGCGCGTGGTTTGCCGAAAACCCGGTTATGATCAGCTACGAGCTGGAAAAGCCGCAGGAGTATTATGTGGACTGCGTTCCGCTGTTGAGCAACCAGGGCGCCAACATCATCTGGGCGGATACGGGAAGAATCAAAAGCTTTACCTGCCGCGACGCCCTGCCGCTGGACAGACAGATCCGCCCGGTACTGCGCATCCTGGCTTTCGGCAATTCCTTCACATACAGTACGCTGGAATACCTGCCGATGCTCCTCGAAGAGATGATGCCGGAGACGGAGATCGTCATGGGAATCTGCTATGACGGCGGCTGCTCTCTGGCGCGGCACACGGAAAAATTCAACGGCGGTGACGCCGGTCGGGGGATCCCGGCAGAGTACGAGCGCTACAGCGAATATCGCAGTACGGTGGGGAAGTGGGTCAGCGAGCCCGAACCCTATACCCCGCAGAAGGCGCTGGACCGATATGAATGGGACATCATTATTCTGCAGCAGAGCGTGGAAAACCTCCACGACTTTACAGGCCTTTGCGATTTCGCCGCGCTTGTCACGGATTATATCCGCTATCCCGCGCTGCTCGTGTATAATATTGCCCAGGCGCGCAAGCCGGGGGATCCGTGGCTGGATGACTGGATGGAGGGCGAAACGGAGATGGAGCGCTCCAACCGGCATTTTCAGATGATTGCCGACTTTGCTGAAAGGGCGATGGATACACCCTACATCAGCGCGGTTCTGCCCGCCGGCACTGCTGTGCAGAATCTTCGCACCTGCTCCTTTGCAGCACATACCGGCGACAGCGGCTATTTTGCCAAAGACGCCGCCGGACATCTGCAGCAGGGAATCGGACCGCTCGCAGCGGGTTATGCGGCGGCAGGCCGAATTGCCGAGCTGTGCAGGGAACTGCCCAGACTTTACGGTCTGCAATTTATGCCGACAGATGAATGGGCGGCGGAAAAGGCGCCTCCGGGAGGCTGCGGCCCATGCGTCGGCGTGACGGAGGAAAACGTCAGGCTTGCCAAACAATGCGCCATGATGGCCCTCAAGAACCCGTATGCCGTTACGGACTGCTCCGTCTGGGAAAGATAGACGGGCGTCGTCCGGCGGTAAGCCGACAAAATACCCGGGCAATGGCTGAATCCTGAACTGCACCCCATTTGTTAGACAGTATGGTACACTGCTGACAAATGGGGTGTTGTTTTATGCCAAAACACCAGAGTCATACTGGTCTCCCATAGAACGGCTTATACTGATTTTCATTGTAGATGTTGTCACCTTTTTAATGAAAATCAGTATAAGGCCAGACGAAAAGGAAAAACGCCCCGCTTATATCCGGCGGGGCGTCTGTTCAAAACAAATCAACCTTCAATGGCAGTATTCTTTTTTTTTCGGGCAGCTTCGGCTCTGCTTCCTTCTTACAAATCCGCAGCGTCAGTACACCATTGTCGTGAACTCAGTACTGACCGATATACTCGCTGTCGCCGAGGCCGAGAATGACGCGGGCCAGAGGTCCGAGGATAATGAGGAAGATGCCGTAGCCGACGCCCTTGCCGAAGGACTTGGCGAGCTTGATGCTCTGCATGATGTGGAGCACCGTCCCGACAAGGCCGGCAACTCCGGCGACCGCGGCGAGGGTCGAGCTCGGCTCCTGGACGCCGTTGACGTAGCTCGTAACGCCGACGCAGATGAGATAGACGACGCCCATGACGCTCCTTGCTGAAGATTTTCCAGTCCGCAACGACCTGGAGAACGTACCAGGCGACAAAGCCGATGAGGATCATGGTGAGGATTTTCATGCTGATTTACTCCTATTTCTTATAGCTGGCGACGGATCACTTGTTGCCGGAGGGCATGGGGATGAGCTTGGCGACGGCCGCGGCGAAGTTGGACATCGGCATGGTCTGCACGGTCACGACGCCCGGGCCGGTGACGACGGTGTTGAAGAGGTCTTCGCCGCCGAACAGCGCGTTCTTCACGCCCTTGATCGACTGAATATCCATGCTCACGGATTGCTCCATCATGGCGAGGTGGCCCGTGGAGATGAGCATCTTCTCACCGGCCTTGAGGCTGTAGTTGATGGCGGAGCCGTCGATCTCCAGCAGCACGGTG
>ONPN01000072.1 GCA_900319695.1 uncultured Eubacteriales bacterium | reverse complement strand
GAATTCTTGCTCTTGAAGCCCAGCTTTTTCGCGCACTGCGTGGAAGAGCCGAACGCGACGATCTCTTCATCCCGATATACGGTGTAGTACTGCACAACCTTCATCTCCCTATCTCCCCGAAGGTGATGAATTTCTGCTGTGCCTCCGCCGGAAGAAGCGGATTGCGGTGCTCCATCTCAGCGTTTCACCCGCGCGCCTGCGCCGCCCATGATCGCCTCAACCTCTTTGAGGCTGGCCATGGAGGTGTCGCCCGGCGTCGTCATTGCAAGCGCGCCGTGGGCAGCGCCGTAGTTGACCGCCTTCAAAGCGTCGCCCGTGGTGATGAGGCCGTAGACCAGACCGGAAGCAAAGGAGTCGCCGCCGCCGACGCGATCCAGGATCTCCAGACCGTTGTATTCCTTGGACTGGTAGATCTCGCCGTCTGCCCAGCAGATGGCCTTCCAGTCGTTGACCGTCGCGGTCTTCACGGTTCTGAGCGTGGTCGCCACGACCTTGAAGTTCGGATAGGTCTCGGCCGCCTTGCCGATCATCTTCTTGTAGCCGTCCAGGTTCAGTTCCTTGAGGTTTTCATCGTTGCCCTCGATCTCAAAGCCGAGGCAGGCGGTGAAGTCCTCCTCGTTTCCGATCATGACGTCGACGTACTTGGCGACTTCGCGATTGACCTCGCGGCACTTTGCAAGACCGCCGATGGCGCTCCACATAGAGGGGCGGTAGTTGAGGTCGTAGGAGATGAAGGTGCCGTACTTCTTGGCGGTCTTGCAGGCGGCGATGACGGTCTCGCAGGCCTGCTCGGAGAGGGCCGCGTAGATGCCGCCGGTGTGCAGCCAGCGGACGCCCAGCTTGCCAAAGATGTACTCAAAGTCGAAGTCCTCGGGCGTTGCCTGGGAGATGGCGGTATTGGCACGGTCGGAGCAGCCCACCGCACCGCGGATGCCGAAGCCGCGCTCGGTGAAGTTGATGCCGTTGCGGCAGATGCGGCCGATGCCGTCGGTCTTCTTCCAGTAGATGAGATCGGTGGACACGCCACCCTGCTCGATGAAGTCCTTCATCAGCATGCCGACCTCATTGTCGGCAAAGGCGGTGATGACGGCGGTCTTCATGCCGAAGCATTTGTGCAGGCCGCGGATGACGTTATACTCGCCGCCGCCCTCCCAGGCGCTGAAGGTGCGGGCGGTGCGGATACGGCCCTCGCCGGGATCGAGGCGCAGCATGACCTCGCCCAGTTCTCTGGGGCGCAGTTTGAGTTCCATGTTCGTTCTCCTTCCTTATCCTCTGGCTTCCCTGACGATCTCCACGGACTTTTTGCACAGCTCCGTGATCTCGTCCCATTTGTTGTTGTCGATCAGATCGGCGGTGACCATGTAGCTGCCGCCGCAGGCCGCGATGACCGGGGCCTTGATGTAGTCCGCGAGGTTTTTCAGGCTGATGCCGCCGGTGGGCATGACCTTGAACTGGGGGAACGGGGCCGCCAGGGCCTTGATCTTGGCGAGGCCGCCGGACTGCTCGGACGGGAAGAACTTTATGAGCTCCAGCCCGAACTTGAGGGCCTGCTGATACTCGCTCGCCGTGGTGCAGCCGGGGAAGATGGGGATGTTCTTTTCCTGGGCGTAGACTACCAACTCCGGGTCGAAGCCCGGGCTCACGATGAAGTCGCCGCCCGCAGCGATCACCTTGTCGATCTGGGCGGTGGTGGTGACGGTGCCCGCGCCCACCAGCATATCGGGGCAGGCCTCCTTCATGAGCTTGATGGCCGTATCGGCTCCGGCGGCGCGGAAGGTGATCTCCGCGACGGGTACGCCGCCCGCGCTGAGGGCTTTGCCGAGCTTGGCGGCGTCGCGCTCCGGGTGGTTGAGCTTGATGACCGGCACCACGCCGATGGCGCTGATCTTTTCGTTCATGGCATTCATGTGCTGTCCCTCCTACAGTTTTGATTATGAATCAGGCGCTGTCTCTCTATTCTGTTTTACCAGTGGTGAGACAGCGCCTTTGTTATGATCGTAAGATTTTTTTATTCGTCCCCGTACTGCAGGTACGCACCCTTCATGGGGGAGGCTGCGTGCTCGCTGAACAGACGGAGGACGCCGCTCTTATATTTGCGGGGCTTGGGCTTCCAGTTCTTTTTCCGCTCTGCCAGGACGAGATCCATCTCCTCCGGCGTCTTCCGTTCACCCTTGACGCCGACAATGGCGAGAATGCGGCCGGGTACGTCGATCTCAATCAGGTCGCCCTCTTCCACCAGGGCGATCGGCCCGCCGGCCTGCGCCTCGGGGCTGCAGTGGCCGATCACGGGACCGGTGGAGGCGCCGGAAAAGCGTCCGTCGGTGATCAGAGCGATGGCGCGTCCCAACTCCTTGTCGGTGCTGATGGCCTCGCTGGTGTAGAACATTTCCGGCATACCGGAGGCCTGTGGGCCCTCGTAGCGGATGAACACGGCGTCGCCCTTCTGTACCTTGTGGTGCAGCACGGCGTCGAGGCATTCCTCCTCGCTGTCGAAGGGACGCGCGTTCAGGACGGCCTTGAACATCTCCTTCGGGCACGCAGTGTGCTTGATGACCGCACCCTCGGGGGCGAGGTTGCCCTTGAGCACAGCCACGCTGCCGTCGGTGCCGATGGCCTTGTCATAGGGGCGAATGATGTCTTCCTTCGTGACGTGGATGCCGTACTTGGCGTTCGCCTCATCCAACCACTTCTGACAGCGCTCATAGAAACCGTTGGCTTTCAGCTCGTCCAGGTTCTCGCCCAGGGTCTTGCCGGTTACGGTCATGGCGTCCAGGTGCAGGACATCCCGGATCTCCTCCATGATGGCGGGCACGCCGCCGGCATAGTAGAAGAACTCAGCGGGCCAGCGCCCGGCGGGACGGATATCCAGCAGATAGTGCGCGCCGCGGTGCAGCCGGTCAAAGGTGTCGCCGTCGATCTCCAGACCGTACTCGTGGGCGATGGCGGGCAGGTGCAGCAGGGTGTTGGTGGAGCCGGAGATTGCCGCATGAACCAAGATCGCGTTCTCCAGGCTGTCCATGGTCACGATATCGGTAGGCTTGAGACCCTGCCACGCGAGCTCAACAGCCTGCTTGCCGGCGCGGTAGGCGTAGTCCAGAAGATCGGGGCTGGTGGCCGGGAGCAGCGCAGAGCCTGGCAGACTCAGACCCATGGCCTCGGCCATGATCTGCATGGTGGAGGCGGTGCCGATGAAGCTGCAGGCGCCGCAGCTCGGGCAGGCGTTGCATTTGGCCCAGGTGAAGCGCGCCTCGTCGATCTCGCCGCGCTCATACTGCGCGGAGTACATGCCAAGCTGTTCAAGCGTCAGGAGCTCAGGCCCCGCGCTCATGGTGCCGCCCGTGACCATCACGGAGGGGATGTTGACGCGGGCCATGCCGATGAGATTGCCGGGCATTCCCTTGTCGCAGCTCGCCATATAGACGCCGCCGTCAAAGGGCGTGGCGTTGGCGTGGATCTCGATCATGTTGGCGATCATCTCGCGGCTGGCGAGGCTGAAGTTGATGCCGTCCGTGCCCTGGCTCTCGCCGTCGCAGATGTCGGTGGCGTAGTAGCGCGCGCCGTGTCCGCCAGCGTCCGCGATGCCGCGGCAGGCGGCCTCGACAAGCTGATCCAGATGGCCAGAGCCGGGATGGCTGTCGCCGAAGGTGCTCTCCACGATGATCTGGGGCTTGGACAGATCCTCCAGTTTCCAGCCGGTGCCGAGGCGCAGGGGGTCGAGCTCAGGCGCGACCTTGCGCATTTTCTGACTGGTCAGTTCTTTTGCATCTCTCATGGGTTCATTCTCCTTTTTCAGATTTCGATGGCTCTACTTTATCAGACGAAGAAGGAAATGACAAGCGCGACCAGGAATCCGGTCAGGCCGACCAGGGTCTCCATGATGGTCCAGGTCTTGAGGGTGGTCTTCTCATCCAGGCCGACCAGGGACTTAACGAGCCAGAAGCCGGAGTCGTTGAAGTGGGAGCAGACGGTAGCGCCGCCGGCCACAGCGCACACCGTGCAGGCGAGGTACATCGGGCTCAGCTCGCTGATGCCGGGGAGAGCGGCCACAATACCGGCAGCCATGGTCATGGCGACGGTAGCGGAACCGACGCTGATGCGGACAAGGACCGCGACGATGAACGCGAGGAGCACGATGGGCATATTCATGGAGGCGACAGCATTGCCGATCACATCGCCGAGACCGGAGTACTGGAGCATGTAGCGCAGGACGCCGCCGCAGGCGGTCACCAGCAGGATCAGGCCGGTGGGCTCGAGGGACTTGGTCATGATCTTTTCAAGCTCTTCCATGCTGTAGCCGTGCTTGACGCCGAGGAGGAACATGGCGACGATGGTGGCGATCAGCAGGGCCACGAAGGGCTCGCCCAGGAAGTTGAAGACAGGCTGGATACCGGAGAGTGCGGGGACAACGCCGGCGATGGACTTGATAATGATGAGGATCAGGGGGATGAAGATGATGGCGACGATGGTGCCGAACTTGGGGAGCTTGGACTCGTCGATGTCCTCCTGGGCGCCGATACGGTCGGGCACGGGGACCATGTACTTGTTGCCGCAGTACTTGCCGAAGATGGGGCCGGCCACGATCATAGCGGCGGCGCCGCAGAAGATGCCGAGAAGGATGACCCAGCCGAGGTCAACGCCCAGCATGGTGGCGACGAGGACGGGACCCGGCGTGGGCGGGATGAAGGCGTGGCCGACAGCGAGACCGGCGAGAAGAGGAATGGCATAGAACAGGGTGGAACGCTTCGTGCGCTTGGCGAGAGAGAAGGCCAGGGGAATCAGGATGATGAGGCCGGCGTCGAAGAACACGGGCATTGCGATGACCATGCCGGTGATGCCGAGGGCCCAGGCCGCTTTTTCATCGCCGAACTTTTTGACCATGGTCACGGCGAGGGTTTGTGCGCCGCCTGATATTTCGAGGATAGCGCCGAACATGGAGCCGAGACCGACCAATAGCGCGATGCCCTTGAGGGTGTTACCGATACCGTCATTGACGGCGGTGATGATCGTGGTGGCGGGCATACCGGCGATCAGGCCGATGCAGATTGCGCCAACCAGAATGGAGACCATTGCCTGAACCTTGAACTTGATGATCAGAACCAACAGGATAACCAGACCGATAATAGCCGCGATGACAAGTCGAGTGGGGTCGAGCATTACTTCTGCTGCCATTTTTAAATCCTCCGTTTCATTTTCTCATTTCATTATAGCACACTGTCGCCGGTTTCCGCTTTCTCCATTTCTCCTTTCTCTCATATTTGGCTTGGCGGGCTACACATTAGATGATGGACGTCTGACGTCTCATGTGAGTATAAAATAGCACAGCCTTTTCATGCTGTCAATGCTTTTCCTGCATGTTTTACATCTTTAGCGTTTTGCATAGGCACGCAAACCGGTTTTTGTTTAAAAAAGCGAAAGACCCGTCTGCGATCTCTCGCAAACAGGTCTTTCCAAAGTTCTCTTTACTTACTCGGACGCGCCGGTCAGGGACAGGCGGTTGTGCTTCAAATGCTCCTGCATCGCCTCGCGGGCCGCTTCGGGATCGTGGGCGGCGATGGCGTCCACCACAGCGGCGTGAGTGTCGATGGTTTCCTGACGCAGTCTGCGTTGGGTCATCTTGCCGAAAAGGTGAACGCTGTAGGTGATGACCGGAACCAGCTCATGCAGCACCCTGTTATCCGTGCAGTCCGCGATCCGGATATGAAGCTGCTGATCCGCTGCAAGATGATCCTGGCCGGACTGGATCAGCTCTTCCACCTTATACTGTAGCAC
>ONPN01000013.1 GCA_900319695.1 uncultured Eubacteriales bacterium | reverse complement strand
GAGCGCCCTGCTGGACGCTTGCTTTTGTGCACCTTTTTTCCTCTTCACCAATCCACAACTTTTCCCATTTCGGGGCTTGACTTTTAATAGTTAGTCTACTTGGCTCACTACATAGAAGGAGCCAACAATTGCAAGGCTACAGAATACACTTTCCTTGAAAAAATCAGTCAACGGCCAGAAAACAACAAACACAAAGAACAGTGCCCACAAAAACCAAAGATGTGATGGGTGATCTGCGAGAACAATCTTCAGGATAAAATCACGCAGCGTATAATGATATAAATATCCATTGATTGGTGCAACCCAGATGAACGCCATAAAAACAGCCGGAACAGCCAGTCGCTTTATCTTACCGATGAAAAAAGGCTTGTATTCTGAGTACTTTCCTTTTTCAATTCTAAGCGCATAGTATATATATCCGGACACAAGAAAAAAAGTATAGTTATGAAATCCCGCAAGCCAGTTTGCCAGAAAGGACAGGCTCGCACTGCTCCTGCTTCCGCCGCCATCTTGCCAATATATGATGCCATGAAACAGAACAATCAGAAACATTAATACGGTTTTTACAAATGTGCAGTTTTCAAGCTGTCGGTCGGTCGGTCGGTCGGTCGGTTAGAGTCTTCATCTCCTGATACATTATGTCAAGTCCTCATTTTTTCATATTTTTGGGGGGATTATGCCGCAAAAGATTAATGTGAATATCTATGCTTATATATCATAAAACAAGCATTTTGTAAATCTTTTCTGTCACATTCCTGTCCGCTCGTGCAGATAGCGCAGGGCGTCGGAGAGGGTGCCGACTCCGTCGATCAGGCCCTCTTTGACCGCCTCGCGCCCGGTGAGGATGCTGCCCACGTCGTTTGCAAGCTGGGTGGTGTCCGCGCTCAGGGCCTCAAAGCGCGCCTGCGTGATCTTTGAGTGCGCCGTCACGAAGGCGGTGATGCGCTCCTGCATCCGCGCGAGATAGTCATAGGTCTGTGCCGCGCCGATCACCACGCCCGTAATGCGCACGGGGTGGATGGTCATGGACGCCGACGGCGCGATAAAGCTCCGCTCCGCCGAGACCGCCAGCGGCACGCCGATACTGTGCCCCCCGCCGAGAACAAGCGAGGCCGTCGGCTTGCTCATGCCCGCGATCATCTCCGCGATAGCAAGCCCGGCCTCCACGTCCCCGCCCGCGGTGTTCAGCAGGATGAGCAGAGCCGTGATCTCCGGGGACTCCTCGATCGCCGCGATGGTGGGCAGGATGTGCTCATACTTGGTGGTCTTCACGTCGTCCGGCAGGAGCTGGTGCCCCTCGATCTGCCCGATGATGGTCAGGCAGTGGATACCCCCCTGCCGCGTCTGTCCGGTCTCTCTGATGTCGTCCATGCCGTCACCCCCCGGATAGTGTTGCCGGGAGATGGTATTTTTATCCGAAAGGAAATCCCGCCGGTTTGAACCGGCGGGGTTTTATACTATTTTTCGTTAAAACGGCTCGTTTTAACGAAAAGGCATCGCGCAAAGCGCGCTGCCAGTTTTGTGCCCTTAGGCACAAAACACGTCTCATAGGTCTCCGACGCGCCTTTGGCGCTATAAAACGGCTTTAAGCCGTTTTATAGGAGACCAGTATTATCAGTCGTCGCTGTAGGCGGCGAGGACGCCCTTGTAGGTCATGTAGCAGTCGAGCTTGGCGACCAGCTCAAACGGGGCGTGCATGCTCAGCACCGGGACGCCCGCGTCGATGGTGTCGATGTTGCGGTTGGCCATGTAGAGGGCGATGGTGCCGCCGCCGCCCTGGTCAACCTTGCCCATCTCGCTGAGCTGCCAGACCACGCCCGCCTTGTCGAAGAGGCGGCGCAGATAGGCCACCACCTCGGCGGAGGCGTCGCTGGTGCCGGACTTGCCGCGCGCGCCGGTGAACTTGCAGATGCCCATGCCGTAGTTGAGCTTGGACTCGCTGCGCTTCTCGGAGACCTCGGGGTACAGGGGGTCGAAGGCCGCCGTCACGTCCGCGGAGAGGCAGAAGCTCTTCTCAAAGCAGCGCCGGACCTCCACGTTCTGGGACGCGCACAGATCCTCCATGAAGGTGTCGAAGGCGCGGCTCTGCATGCCGCTGACGCCGTCGGAGCCGGTCTCCTCCTTGTCGGCCAGGATGCACACGCAGGTGCGCACCGGGTTTTCCACGTCGAGGATGGCCTTGAGCTCGGCATAGGCGCAGACCCTGTCGTCGTGGCCGTAGCCGCCGATGAGGCTGCGGTCGAGCCCCACCTCGCACACGTCGAAGGCGGGCACGGCGGTGAGCTCAGCGGACAGGAAGTCCTCCTCGCCGATGCCGTACATGTCGTTGAGTATGCTCATCACCGCGAGCTTGACGCGGTCCTTGCCGTCGTCGTCATAGGGCACGGAGCCGATGAGGATGTTCAGCGCCTCACCCGTGATGGCCTCGGTCATGGGCTTTTTCATCTGATCCTTGGCCAGATGGGGCAGCAGGTCGGTGATGACGAAGCGGGGCTCGCCAGGCTCGCGTCCGATGCGGACGTCCACCGTCTCGCCGCTCTTGAGCACCACGACGCCGTGCAGCTCCAGGGGGATCGTGACCCACTGGTATTTCTTGATGCCGCCGTAATAGTGCGTGCGGAAGTAGCAGAGCTCGTCCGACTCATACATCGGGATCTGCTTGAGGTCGAGGCGCGGGGCGTCCACATGCGCGCCCGCGATCACCACGCCGTCGGCGAGGCTGCGCTGCCCGATCACGGCGAGCATCAGGGCCTTGCCGCGGTTGCAGCTGTAGAGCTTCATGCCAGGGGTGAGGGCCATGCCGGGGACGTACTCCACAAAGCCCTTCTCACGGGCGAGCTTGATGGCGTTGACAACAGCCTCGCGCTCGGTGCGGGAGTCGTTCAGGTATTCCATATAGCCGCGGCAGTAGTCCTCGGCGGCGATATGCTCCTCGCGGGAGATGCGGTCGTAGCCGTTCTTCGGCTCATAAAACAGGTTCTTTCTCGGATCATCCATGGTTCAGTATCTCCTTATACAGCCGACGGCAGTCCTCGCGGAAGCTCGCCTCGTCGGCATGATTTAACAGAATATGGGTGCAGTTGGCCTCGTAATAGCTGTCGGGCCTCTGGGCGTCGATGCGTGCCGCGGCCGCCTCGCGGCTGATGCCGTCCCGCGCGGTGATGCGCGCAAGGCGGCGCTCCCGGTCGGAAATCACCCCGATCACGGCGGTGCAGCGCCCGGCAATCCCGGCGGAGATGAGCTCCACCGCGTCGATGGCGGCGAGCGTCCCGCCCTTCATGGCGAAGTTTCGCAGACGCCTTTCGACCTCGCGCCTGACGGCGCTGTGCGTGATCTCATTGAGCAGCTCCAGCTTCTCCTTTGAGGCAAAGACGATCCTGCCCAGCGCCCTGCGGTCGAGGACCCCGTCCCGGACCGTGCCGGGGAAGGCGCTGTCCAGGGCCGCGATCAGATCCGCGTCGGTTTCCAGCAGCTCGTGATACACGGCGTCGCAGTCGAGGGCCAGCGCGCCGAGCTTTTCCAGCTCCTGAAGCGCCGTGGTCTTGCCGCAGCCGGAGGGCCCGGTCAGGCCGATCACGGTCATATCATCCGCCAGGGCGTCCGCGATCTCGGATTCCGGCAGCGCCCCCTGGCGCAGAACGCGGTAGGGCGTTTTGCTCAGGTCGATGAGCGTGGACTCGCGCCCGATGCCGCAGGGGCCGCCGTCGATCACCGCGTCGATTTTGCCGTCGAAGTAGGCCAGCACCTGTTCGGCGGTCTTGGGGCTCGGTTCCCCCGAGGGGTTGGCCGACGGGGCCGCGAGCGGCAGGCCGCATGCGCGCAGCAGCGCAAGCGTCAGCGTATGGTCCGGGCAGCGCAGGCCGACTGTACTTCCGCCCGCCAGGACAATGCCGGGGATATTGCCCTTCGCTTTCAGCACGATGGTCAGCGGCCCTGGCCAGAAGCGCTTCGCCAGCGCGTGGGCTTGAGGCGGCACATCCAGGCAATAGCGCTCCATGGCGCTCTCGTCCGGGACCATGAGCGACAGCGGCTTGACGGCGGGCCGCCCCTTGACCTCGTAGATCTCCGATACGGCCTTCTCGTTCAGGCCGTTGCCCGCGAGGCCGTAGACCGTCTCGGTCGGCACCGCGACGAGGCCGCCGCTTCGGATGATACGCGCGGCGTCTTCGATTTCGGAAGTTATCAGTTTCGTCTCCATTTACGCCTCCGTCTGCGCCTGTAACAGCTCCGCCTGACGGGCGGTGACAAGGCTGTCGATCATCGCGTCCAGATTGCCGTTCATCACGGACTGGAGGTTGAAATTTTTTGCGTCCCCGCTGAGCCGGTGGTCGGTGACGCGGTTTTGCGGGAAGTTGTAGGTGCGTATCTTCTCGCTGCGGTCGCCGGAGCCGATCTGGCTGCGCCGCTCGCTGGCGACGGCGGCGTGCTGCTTTGCCTGCTCGGCCTCATAGAGCTTGGCGCGCAGGATCTGCATGGCGCGGTCCTTGTTCTTATACTGGCTGCGCTCGTCCTGGCACTCGACCACCGTGCCGGTGGGCAGGTGGGTGATGCGGATGGCGCTCTCGGTCTTGTTGACGTGCTGACCGCCCGCGCCGGAGGAACGATAGGTGTCGATCTTGAGGTCGCCGGGGTCTAAATGGAAGTCGATCTCCCCCACCTCGGGCAGGACGGCGACGGTGGCGGCGGAGGTGTGGATGCGGCCGCCGGACTCCGTGACCGGGACGCGCTGGACGCGGTGCGGCCCGGCCTCAAACTTGAGGCGGGACCAGGCCCCCTCGCCCTCCACGACAAAGCTGATCTCCTTGATGCCGCCGAGCTCCGTCTCGCTGACATTGGCGACGTCGATCTTCCAGCCCTTCGCCTCGGCATACATGGAGTACATGCGAAAGAGGTCGGCCGCGAAAAGCATGCCCTCTTCCCCGCCGACGCCGCCGCGTATCTCCATGATGACGTTTTTGCCGTCGTTCGGGTCCTTCGGCAGAAGGAGGATTTTGATCTCATGCTCAAGCCGCTCTCTGTCGGCTTTGGCGGAGGCGTATTCCTCCTGCGCAAGCTCCTTCATCTCGGGATCGGACATAAGCGAGACGGCCTCCTCCATGGCGGAGCAGGCCCGCTGATACGCGCGGTAAGCCGTGACGAGGGGTTCCAGCTCCCTTGCCTCGCGCTCATACTTTGCATAGACGGCGGGATCGGAGTAGGTCTCCGGCTCCTCCATCCTCGCGCGCAGGAGATCATATTTATTATCAAGCTGCCTGAGTTTCTCAAACATGGTTACACTCTCCTAAATGACGGCATATTATACCACGCCGGTCCGGGAAAGTAAACCGCAAAAACAGCGCCGCTGTCAGACGCTTTCCGGCAAATCCTCTGTTTGACGAACAGCGGCGCATGGGTTATAATGATAAACAGAAGATTGAGAAAGGAGGGGGCCATATGCTTACCGTACAGCAGATTGCGGACGGCGTTCATGTCGCATCGCGTGAGTACCCGCTTCGCAAGGTGGAGCTGTTCGGCTCCTACGCCAGCGGAAAAAACACGCCGCAGAGCGACGTCGATCTTCTGGTGGAGTTTATGCAGCCCCGCGTGTCGCTGCTTACCATCAGTGCGCTGAAGGTCCGCATGGAAGAGCTGCTGGGTACGGACGTCGACATCGTCCACGGTCCCCTGCCGGAGGACGCCATGCTGGAACTTGACAGGAGGATTCCGCTTTATGGAGCGTAGAGACCGTATTATTCTGCAAAAAGTGCTCAGTGAGATCGATATTGCACAGGAGATGATGGGCGGCTGCACACTGGAGCAGTTCAAAGGAAACGAAATGCTCATGCGCGCGGTGGGTATGACGGTCATCAACATCGGTGAGCTTGTCAAGAATCTCAGCGATGAAACACGCCTTGCCTTCCCGCATATTCCCTGGAAAGCCATTGCCGGCTTCCGAGATGTCGCGGCGCACAAGTATCAGACCCTTCGCATGGAGGACGTATACGAAACCGTTGTGACGGATTTTCCGACACTCAAACAGCAAATTGAACAGATCCTGTAATACTGTTTCTTGATTAAGGCAACACCGCATAATTCGGCAAGAGCAGATTCTGAGAAAACTTGGGTTCTGATAAAGGCACTTTTTCGCAGATGTACTTTGTGTACCTCAAGAAAAAGTGACGAAATCAGGGCACAGATTTTCCAGGAGATGCCGCAGGCGGATTGTGCGGTGTTGCCTTAATACTGTTTTTCGGTTTTGTGCCCTCGGGCACAAAACACGTCTCATAGGTCTCCGACGTGCCTTTGGCACTATAAAACGGCTTTAAGCCGTTTTATGGGAGACCAGTATAAAGACTATCATCAAAAAGCCTGCCATCCCTTGTTTGGGACGGCAGGCCTTTTTTGATTCTGCGCTCAGCTTCCGAGATACGCCCGCTTGACGTCCTCGTTGACCAGCAGCTCGCGGCCGGTGCCGGTCAGCCCGATGAGGCCCGTCTCCAGCACATAGGCGTAGTCCGCGATCTTGAGGGCCATGTTGGCGTTCTGTTCGATGAGCAGGACGGTCACGCCCTGGTCGTTGATCTGACGGATGATGTCGAAGATGCCCTTGACCACCAGCGGGGCGAGACCCAGGGACGGCTCGTCCATCATAATGAGCTTCGGCTTGCTCATCAGGGCGCGCGCCACGGCCAGCATCTGCTGCTCGCCGCCGGAGAGCGTGCCCGCGAGCTGCCAGTCGCGCTCTTTGAGGCGGGGGAACAGCTCGTACACCCAGTCGAGGTCCTTCTCGATCTGCGCCTTGTCGTTGCGGAGATAGGCGCCGATCTTGAGGTTTTCGCGCACGGTGAGGTTTGTGAACACGCGCCGCCCCTCGGGGACCATGGCGATGCCCTTCTCCAAAATCTTGTAGATCGGCATGCCCAGCAGCTCTTCCCCGTCGTAGCTGATGGAGCCGCTGTCCGCCTTGACGAGGCCGGAGATGGTGCGCAGGGTCGTGGACTTGCCCGCGCCGTTTGCGCCGATCAGGGTCACGATCTTGCCGTCCGGCACCTCGAGGCTGATGCCGCGGAGGGCGCGGATGCCGCCATAGGACACATGCAGGTTTTCAATTTTCAGCATCGTCTACCACCCCCAGATAGGCGTCGATGACCTTCTCGTTCTTCTGGATCTCCTCGGGCGTGCCCTGTGCGATCAGGCGGCCGAAGTCCAGCACATAGATGCGGTCGGAAATGTCCATGACAAGATCCATGTGGTGCTCGATCAGGACGATCGTCACGTCAAAGTCTTTTCTGATCTGCCCGATGAACTGCGTCAGCTCCTGGGTCTC
The DNA here is from genome assembly GCA_900319695.1 of uncultured Eubacteriales bacterium. Lineage (GTDB taxonomy): Bacteria > Bacillota > Clostridia > Oscillospirales > Oscillospiraceae > Limivicinus. The sequence goes on along the minus strand of ONPN01000013.1, from coordinate 107,007 downwards.
CTGCGGGTTCATGCCCGCGGCCGGCTCGTCGAGCAGGAGGAGCTTCGGCTTGGTGGCGAGGGCGCGCGCGATTTCCAGGCGGCGCTGCTTGCCGTAGGGCAGAGAGGTCGCAAGCTCGTCCTTCACGTCCGCAAGGCCGACGATCTCCAAAAGCGCCAGAACCTCTCTCCGCTGCTGCGCTTCCTCTTCCCTGTTCATGCGGAAGGCGGCGGAGAAGAGATTGCTGCTGCGCTTGAGGTGCTTGGCAACCAGAATGTTGTCGAACACCGTCATGCTCTTCCACAGGCGGATGTTCTGGAAGGTACGCGCCATGCCGAGCGCCGTGAGCCTGTCGGGCGTGGGCTCCTTCACCTGGGTGTAGAGACCCGCGTTTTCGCCCAGGTAGTTCTTTTTCATTTTGCCGCGGGGATAGTTCTCCACGACACACTGGCCGTCGAAGCTGACGCGGCCGTTGGTCGGCGCGTAGACGCCGGTGATGACGTTGAAGGCCGTGGTCTTGCCCGCGCCGTTGGGGCCGATGATGGCGACGATCTCGCCCTCGCGAACCTCCATCGACAGGTTGTTGACAGCCACAACGCCGCCGAACTGCATGGTGACATTCTCCACCAGCAGCATGGTTTTCTGCTCGCTCATGCCTGTCCCTCCTTTGCCGGGGCTTCCTTCTTCTTTCTGCGGAACAGGTCGGGCAGCTCCTTCTCGCCCATGATGCCCTTGCGGAAGAAGAGCACCACGACCATGATGATGACGGAGAAGACGACCAGCCTGAAGCCGTTGCGGAAGATGTTGGGTGCCTCGATGCCGAGGAACTTGCCGGAGTCGAGACCGCGGAGCCACCACTCGGACGCCGCCACGAACAGCAGCGACCCGATGACCGAGCCGGTGATGGACCCGATGCCGCCGAGCACGACCATGAGCAGGATCTCATAGGTCATGGCGGACTTAAAGTTGTTCGCCTGCGCGATGGACAGCACCATCGCCAGCGTCGCCCCCGCGACGCCCGCGAAGAAGGAGCTGGTCACGAAGGAGATCATCTTGTGCCTGGCGAGGTTGATGCCCATGGCCTCCGCCGCGATCTCGTCGTCGCGGATGGCCTTGAAGGCGCGGCCGTAGGTGGAGTTGACGATCAGGACGATGAGGATGATGCACACCGTCGCGATCAATACCGGCACAAAGGTTGACAGGCTCAGCTTTGTCCCGGCGATCTCGAGTTTAAACTTACTCGCGCGGGCGAAGTTTTTCAGCAGGTTCGAGCCGTTGGTGATGGGGCCGAGCTTGCTCCACTGGAAGACCGCGCGGATGATCTCGGCAAAGCCGAGCGTCGCGATGGCGAGATAGTCAGACTTGAGGCGCAGCACGGGCAGGCCGATGAGCCACGCCATCAGCGCCGCGACGAGGCCCGCCAGCACCAGCGCGAGGAAAACGCCCAGCGCCGTGCCGAAGCCGCCCATGTGGTTGGAAAGCTGCTCCGGAATGGAGAAGCGGATGGCCGCGTCAAAGTACTGATACACCGCGTCACGGGACTTGTCGGGGATGGTGAAGATGGCGTAGGTGTACGCGCCGAGCAGCATGAAGCCCGCGTGGCCCAGGGAGAAAAGTCCCGTATAGCCGTTTAACAGGTTCATGGACACGGCAGCGAGGGCGTAGACGGAGCCCTTCTGCAAAACAATCAGCAGCATGCCGAGCTTGTCCGTCGGTTTGATGAGCTGGTCGAGGGCGAAGATCAGGGCGAGGAAGAGAAAGACGCCGATAAAGGCGATCCACGCGCCTTTTTTGTTCTTGGTTTCGATCATGTTCCCCCTCCTCTCAGACCTTGTCGGTGCTCTTCTCGCCGAAGAGGCCGGTCGGCTTGAAGACCAGAATGATAATCAGCAGCACGAAGGTGAAGGCGTCCGAGAAGGTGGCAAGGCCGATCTGCTCGTCGATCACGCCGTTTACGATCAGGATGGTGTCGAGGCCCTTGATGACGCTCTCGGCGATACCGATGATGAAAGCGCCGATCACCGCGCCGGGGATGGAGCCGATGCCGCCGAACACCGCCGCGACGAAGGCCTTCAGACCGGGCATGGCGCCCGAGGTCGGTACGACGCCGGGGTAGTTTGTGAAGAAGAGGATGGAGCCCACCGCGGCGAGGAAGGTGCCGATGATGAAGGTGGCGGAGATGACGCGGTTGATCTGGATGCCCATGAGCTGAGAGGTCTCAAAATCACGGGACACGGCGCGCATCGCCATGCCGATCTTGGTGTGGTTGATGAGCTGCACCAGCGCGACCACCAGGATGATGGTCAGAAACGGCGTGATGACCGTGACCCTTGAGGTCTCCATCCCGAAGATACTGATGCGGTCGGAGATCCAGGGGATCGCGGGATAGTTCTTGTTCAGGCCGCCGGTGATATACAGGGCCAGGTTCTGGAGCAGATAGCTCACGCCGATGGCCGAGATCATGACGGACATGCGCGGGGCGGTGCGCAGCGGCTTATAGGCCACGCGCTCGATCGTGAAGCCGAGCGCCACCGTCAGCAAAATCACCAGCGGGATCGCGAGATACAGCGGCAGGGACGCCGCGAGATACACCATCATCAGGCCCGCCACCATGAACACATCGCCGTGGGCGAAGTTGATCAGGCGCAGAATGCCGTATACCATGGTGTAGCCGATGGCGATCAGCGCGTACTGGCCGCCGACGGAGACGCCCGAGATGATATAGGGCAGCGTTGTTTTTAATGCATCCATAGACAGGTTTCCTTCCTGAGGGAATTACGAAAATACGCACATTGCTGGCGGGAGCTGTGGCTCCCGCCAGCAACGGATTTTTCAGCTTATTTCAGGTCTCAGCCGACGGTGGCCACCGCGACGAAGTCCCAAACACCGCTCTCGGTGTTGCAAGCCTTGACGAAAGCGCTGTCGCGCAGAGCGTCGCCGATTTCGTCGAAAGCGATCGCGCCGGTCACGCCCTCATAGGTGACGGAGGGCAGAACCTCCAGCACGTCGGCGGGATCGACGGAGCCCGCGGCCTTGAGAGCCTCGAGGGCCACATAGTAGGCGTCGAAGCCCATGACGGTGACGGCAGCCAGCTCGTCGTTGCCGCCGTTGTTGGCCAGGGCGGTCGGGTTGGCGTTGATCCACTCCTTGATGCCCTTGTCGAACTCGGCGTCAGCGCCCTCCTGGTAGAAGGTGGTCACGCAGATCTTGACATTGGTGCCCTTGGCGGCCTGGAGGATGACGTTGGAGTCCCAGGTGTCGCCGGCCAGGATGGGCATGCCCAGGGCCTGGGTGTCAGCCTTGGCGATGATCTGAGCGGCAGCCTCGGTGGACACAGGGGAGAAGAACACGTCGCAGCCCTGATTCTGGGCGTTGGTGATGTAGGTGGAGTAGTCGGAGGTGCCTTCCGGGAACTGCTCATACACGCAGTTGTCCTTGCCGAAGGCGTCGATGAAGTAGTTGCACAGACCGCCGGAGTAGTCGTCGCCCTGCTTGGCCAGGCAGTAGGCCTTGGTCGCGCCGAGCTCATTCTTGGCGAAGTTTGCAAGAACGGTGCCCTGGAAGGGATCGAGGAAGCAGATGCGGAAGTACACGTCGCAGCCCGCGGTGACCTGGGGGTTGGTGCAGGTGACGCCGATGGCGGGCACGCCGGCCGCGTCAAAGGTATCGCTCGCCGCGATGGAGACGCCGGAGCCGTAGGAGCCGAGAACCAGGGACACGCCGCTGGAGATCAGGGTCTGGGCGGCCGTGGGGGCCTTGTCGTTGGAAGAGGCGTTGTCGGCGTAGACAAGCTCAACATCGTAGGTGGTGCCGTCGATCTCAACGGTCGGGGTCAGGGCGTTTGCGTACTGCATGCCGAGGACTTCCTGCTTGCCGCCCGCGCCGTTGTCGCCGGACTGGGGCTCAAACACGCCGATTTTGACGACCGGGTTATCGGCATAGGCGCTCGCGCCGAGGGCGACGATCATCGCCAGAACCAATACCAGAGACAGAACTTTTTTCATGGTGATTCCTCCTGTTTTATTGCGTCCGTATTTCAAGGACAGTTGTCCTTGATCCAGCATAGCCCTATTATGTACTTTCCCAAGCTAAATTGCAATTGTGTATTTTTTGAAAATTTTGAAGGGCTTTCCTTTTCCTTTCGTCATTTTAGACAATGCTCGGCCCCGTGCGCCAATCCTCGTCCGGTGATATGCCGCCTCTGTTCTCAAAGCCAAGGGTGTAAAAGTCGTGAGCGCGCGCCCCCAGCTCGAAGAGCGCCGCGCTGTCCGCGGCGAGCGCACGCACGGCGGCCGGCCTGGTCACAAGGGGGATCTCCCCTTCCCCGCTGCGCTGCCGCAGATACGCCCGGCCCTTCCCGTCCGCCGCCAGCACGCGGGCATAGGGCGGGAACCCGACGGCCATGCCCTCTCTCACACCGAGGCAGGCGCAGAGGCAGAGGCGGCGGATGCGCGCGAGAGCGTAGCGCCTGGTCTTGGCCGCCGTGAGGATCGCGTCCAGGCCCCCGTTTTCCCGTACCGCGCGGTACAGCCGGTTTCCGAGCCCGTCGGCGGCGTCCGGCAGGGAAGCGAAGTCCTCCGCGCTTAGAAGCAGCAGGCGGGACAGCATGGCCGTCTCAAGGGCCGCCGTTTTTAAGACCGCCCTCCCCTTCCCAAGCTCGCGCGCATACACGGCGTAAGCCGCCGCCGGGATGTCGTCCTCAACGGACGCGCCCGCCGCCATGCGCCGCCGGATCTCCGAGGCTGAGCGCATCTCGCCCTGGGCGGCGTCCCGGTCGTGTCCGCTCCCCTTCCGCAGAACGGGCAGCGGGCGCATGGACAGGCCCAGCGTCCGGACGGCCTTGAGGTATTCGACCGCGAGGATGTCGTTTGGCCATTCCAGCAGATTTGCCGCGTCTCCGATCTCTGTCTCCGCCTCGAGCTGACGCGCCGCGGCGTAGGACAGATTCGGCTCCCGCGCAAGCCGCGCCCTGACGCTCTCGTTGAACGCGGGGGCAAGCAGCAGCTCCGCGAGTTGTTCCAGCCCTTCCAGTTCCCCCGATTCGCTGCCGAAGCAGAGGGCTTCACAGCCCATCGCGCCGAGCAGGCCGACCGCCCCTCTCGCAAAGCCCTCGGCCGAGCTTAAACACCACGGCAGCGGCAGCTCGACCACCAGATCGGCTCCGCATCTGCAGGCGGCCTCGGCGCGGGTAAACTTGTCGAACACCGCCGCCTCGCCGCGCTGCACGAAGTCGCCGGACATGGCACAGACCACGGCGGCGTCCTCCCCGACGCTTTGCCGAAGCGCCTCGATTTGATAGAGATGGCCCTTATGGAAGGGGTTGTATTCACAGACGATCCCGACCGCGCGCAACGCCGTCCCTCCTTAAAAACATCTTGCTTTTTCCCATATTTGTATTAAAATAGGGATGAGCATTATTTTAGTCACCAAGCGCGACAATTACAATAGAAAGGGAAGAAAATATGAAAATTCTTGTCATCAACGCCGGCAGCTCCTCGCTCAAGTACCAGCTCATCGATATGGAGACCGAACAGGTCATGGCCAAGGGCCTCTGCGAGAGAATCGGCATCGACGGCCACCTCAAACACAGCCCTCTGGTCGGCGGCAAGCCCGTCTTCAATGAGGACGTGCCCATGCCCACCCACTCCGAGGCGATCGCCGCGGTCATCGACAAGCTCACCAGCGCGGAGTACGGCGTTGTCGGCTCCATGAAGGAGATCGACGCGGTCGGCCACCGCGTGGTTCACGGCGGCGAGAAGTTCGCGGAATCCGTCAAGATCGACGACTCCGTCATGGCCGCCATTGAAGAGTGCATCCCCTTCGCCCCTCTGCACAACCCCGCCAACATCACCGGCATCAAGGCCTGCCGCGACGTCATGGGCGACGTGCCTATGGTCGCCGTGTTCGATACCGCCTTCCACCAGACCATGCCCGGCAAAGCCTATATGTACGCCGTCCCCTATGAGTACTACAAGAATGACGGCATCCGCCGCTACGGCTTCCACGGCACCTCTCACCGCTACGTCTCCGGCCGCTGCGCGGAGCTTATGGGCAAGCCCATTGAAGAGCTCAAGCTGGTCTCCTGCCACATGGGCAACGGCTCCTCCATCTGCGCCATCGACGGCGGCAAATGCGTCGACACCTCCATGGGCTTCACGCCTCTGGTGGGACTGCCGATGGGCACCCGCTGCGGCGATCTCGACGCCGGCGTCATCCAGTTCATTATGAACAAGTACGGCTTCAACATTGATGAGATGCTGAACATCCTCAACAAGAAGTCCGGCGTGCTCGGCGTGTCCGGCGTGTCCTCCGACTTCCGCGATCTGTCCGCCGCCGCCGAGAACGGCAACGACCGCGCCCAGCTCGCCCTCGACATGTTCAGCTACTGGGTGGCCAAGGTCGCCGGTTCCTACGTCGCCGCCATGAACGGCGTGGACGCCATCATCTTCACCGCCGGCGTCGGCGAGAACGATAAGGACACCCGCGCCGCCATCGCCAAGTACTTCGGCTACCTCGGCGTCAAGCTCGACGAGGCCGCGAACGCCAAGCGCGGCGAGGACATCATGATCTCCACGCCCGACTCCAAGGTCAAGGTTTTCGTCATCCCCACGAACGAGGAGCTTGTCATCGCCAGAGACACCAAGGCCATCGTCGGCTGATTTTTCCATTTCAAATGGCCGCACCGTTTCGGTGCGGCCATTTCTGCAAAAAGTCTCACAGGAGGTATACACATGTCCGTTTTTGAGGATTTCTATTTTCCGTCCAGCACCGGCTGCAACACGATACGCGCTCTGAAATGCACCCCCGACGGGAAGCCCCGGGCCGTCGTCCAGATCGCCCACGGCATTGCCGAGCACATTGACCGCTACCGCGATTTCATGGCTTTTCTCGCCGAGAACGGCTTTGCTGCGGTAGGCGATGACCACCTCGGCCACGGCAAGACCATTGAAAAGCCGGAGGATCAGGGCTTTTTTGCGGAGACGGACGGCTGGGAGCATGTCGTGCGGGACATGGACAGGCTGCACGATCTCATGCGGGAGACTTACCCCGACGTCCCCTACGTCTTCTTCGGCCACAGTATGGGCAGCTTTCTGACCCGCACCTACCTGATTGAACACCCGGACAAATACGACGCCGCGATCATCAGCGGCACCGGCCACCAGGCGCGGGCCATGGTCCTGGGCGGCTATGCGGCGGCGAGCTTCTTTGTCAAAAAGGAGGGCGCGCGCGCCGTCGGCACGACGCTCAACAACATCGCCTTCGGCTCCTACAACAAGGGCTACGACAATCCCCGCACGATCTACGACTGGCTCAGCCGCGACCCCGCCGTGCCGGACGCCTACGCCGCCGATCCCCTCTGCGGCTTCATCGCGACAAACGGCCTGTTCCGCGACATGATGGGCGGCATCAAGTTCATCACGAATCAGAAGAATATCGACCGCATGAACAAGGAAAAGCCCATCTACTTTATGTCCGGCGACGCAGACCCCGTGGGCGAAAACGGCAAGGGCGTCACGCGCGCCTACAAAGCCTTCTGCAAGGCGGGCCTCCACGACGTGACCATCCGCCTCTACCCCGGCGGGCGGCATGAGATGCTCAATGAGACCAACAAGGATCAGGTGTACCGGGATATTCTCAACTGGCTCAACGCGAAAATCGGATAAACTCCCCTGTAACGAAAAATGACTGCACCGGGCGGTGCAGTCACTTTTTGTATAATCGGGAATTACTCCTCAACCTCGGGGGCGATGCCGGTGGCGACACCGTCGGCGGAGACCTCATAGACGAGGGCGTCCTCCTGCGCGGCGGGCTCATCATCGTACTCCTCCTCGGGCTCGGCGGCCTCGACCTCGTCGCCGACGGTCAGCACGTCCTCGGGCTTGCCGATGCGGCGGTTGGCGATCTGGGAGATGTGGATCAGGCCGTCAACACCGGGCAGAACCTCGGCAAAGGCGCCGAAGGGCATGAGCTTGACGATCTTGACGTTGGCCACGTCGCCGACCTGGTAGCGGCTGGTAAACTGGGTCCAGGGGTTGCCGTTGGGATCCTTGTAGCCGAGGGAGATCTTGCGCTTCTCCTTATCGAAGGAGATGACGTAGACCTCGATCTCGTCGCCGACGGAGACGACCTCGGAGGGCTGGTGGATGCGGCCCCAGCTCAGCTCGGAGACATGAACCATACCGTCGATGCCGCCGATGTCGACGAAAGCGCCGTAGCTGGTGAGGGACTTGACAACGCCCTTGTACTTCTTGCCGACCTCGATCTCGTTCCAGATGGTCTCGATGCGCTCACGGCGCTCGGCCTGGGCGACGCGGCGGATGGAGCCGACGACGCGCTTGCGGGCCTTGTTGACCTCGGTGATCTTGAGGCGGACGGTCTTCTTGAGAAGCTGGGCAAGCTCAGCCTCGCGGGGCAGATCGGTCTGGGAGGCGGGGACGAACACGCGCACGCCCTTGACGTTGACGACAACGCCGCCCTTGTTTTCCTCGGTGACAGTGCCCTCGAGCACGGCGCCGCTCTCAACGGCGTCCTCGATATCGTTCCACATCTTGGCGGCGTCGAGGCGCTTCTTGGACAGCATCACGGTGCCTTCCACGTCATTGACGCGGACGACAACGGCCTCGATGGTGTCGCCGACCTTGACGACATCCTCGACCTTGATGCCGTCGTCCGTGAACTCGGACGTCGGAATGAAGCCGGAATACTTGGTGCCGAGATCGACGCTGATCTCGGTGCCGGTAATCGCAACTACAAGGCCGGTCACCTTATCTCCATTATATATTGTTTTGAGAGTCTCCTCCAGCATCTGGTCGAAGGACATCTCATTTTCCTTTTCAACTGCGGATTCTTCCACTTTGATTTCGTCACTCATTTTGTTTCTTACCTCCTTAATTATCCACGCCGGGGTTGACGCGCCGGCAGTGAGGCCCACTGTGTCCGCGGCCTTGAGCCTGTCCATATCGAGTTCTTCCGTTCTCTCAATGAACTGAACGCTTCCGCAGTGCTCCTGACAGATCTGGGCCAGGTGCACGCTGTTCGCGCTGTGCTTTCCGCCGATGACAACCATTGCGTCACACTCCGAAGCGATCTTAGCCGCCTCTTGCTGCCGCGTGGACGTAGCAAGGCATATTGTATCAGATATTTTTGCGTTTGTACATCTTTTTTTTAGTAACTCGCAACATTCGGTAAAATTACTGTGGGTCTGCGTGGTCTGCACCACCACAGTTATGGGTTTTTCCCAAGGATTCGGCTTGGTTTTAAGCCAACTTTCAAGCTCTGCGGCGTTTTCAAATACCTCATGTTCCCCGCACCAGCCGCAGATGGCGACAACCTCCGGATGGGCGCGCATGCCGATGACCACGGTGAAGCGCCCCTCCTCCTTCGCGGCGGCCACGATTTTGTGGATGGCCTTGACCTTGGGGCAGGTCGCGTCGTGAATCTCGGCCCCGGCTTTTTCAAGCTCCGCGTAGACTGACGGGGCGACGCCGTGGGCGCGGACCAGCACCCGCTCGCCCGCTTTGACCTCTGTCGGGCTCTGCACAACGCGCATACCCCTTTCCTTGAGGGCGTTCACCACATCCTCGTTGTGGATGAGTTCGCCGAGGCTTGCGCAGGCGCCGTGCTCGGAGAGGAGCTTCTGCGCCATGTCCACCGAGCGGCTGACCCCGAAGCAGAAGCCCGCGCTCTGGGCGACAACGAGCTTTTTCATTCCGCCGCCTCCGGCTCCACGGCGAGGCGGGTAATCACAAGCTCGCACAGGACGGCGAAGGTCTCGTCGAAGTCAAGCTCGCTGCTGTCAAGCTCCACCGCGTCATCCGCCCTTTTGAGCGGGGCCGCCGCGCGGGCGGTATCCTGCTCGTCCCGGTAGCGGATATCCCGCAGGACCTCTTCAAAGCTCTGGCTCTCCCCCTTGGCGAGCAGTTCCGCCAGACGGCGCTTTGCCCTGGCCTCGGCACTCGCGGTGAGAAAGACCTTGAGCCGGGCGTCCGGCAGGACGACGGTGCCGATGTCGCGCCCGTCCATGACAACGTTGTTTTCCCGGGCAAACTTCCGCTGCATCTCCAGAAGGAAGCTGCGCACCGCCTGATGGGCGGAGACATCGGACGCGCAGAGGGAGATCTCCGGCAGGCGGATCTCGGTCGATACGTCCTCGCCGTTTAAGAACATGCGCTGCTCCCCCGCGCCGTTGTAGCGGATCGCGATCTCAAGCGTCGGCAGAAGTTCCATGACGGCTTCCACGTCTTTGCGGTCAATCCCCGCGCGCAGACACGCAAGGCCCACGGTGCGGTAGATGGCGCCCGTGTCCACATAGATGAAGCCGAAGGTCTCGGCCAGCTTTCTGGCCATGGTGCTCTTGCCCGCGCCGCTGGGCCCGTCGATGGCTATGGCATAAAAATCGCTCATGCTTAACTCCCTCTCATACTGAATTTCCGGCCACAAAGCCGGTCGACCACGCAATCTGCAGATTAAAGCCGCCCGTGTAGGCGTCAAGATCCAGCACCTCGCCCGCAAAGTACAGGCCGGAAAGCAGCTTGGACTCCATGGTGCGGGGGTTTACCTCCTTCGTGCTGACGCCGCCTGCGGTGACGATGGCCTCGTCAATGGGCCTTGCGCCGGAGACAGCCACGGGAAAGGCTTTCAGCAGATGCAGCAGCTTCATGCGCTGCTCGCGCGTGATATGGTTGACGCGCGTGTCCTCCGGGATGCCGGAGAGGCGGATCACCACCGGGATCATCTTGCTGCCCAGCAGATCGCCCAGCGCGTTTTTGTACTCTTTGTTGGCGTATTTTTCAAAGTCCCTCAGCAGCCGCGCGTCGAGCTTTTTCTCGTCGAGGCCCGGCTTGAGGTCGATCTCGAGCTTATAGGCGGCGCTGCCCATCTTCCGCATGTGCGCGCTGGCGGAGAGCACCAGCGGGCCGGACACGCCGAAGTGGGTAAACAGCATCTCGCCCAGCTCCTTATAGAGGAGCTTGCCGTTCTCATAGGCCGAGAGCGTCACGTTTTTGAGGCTGAAGCCCTGCATCTCGGCACAGTATTCGTCCGGGCTCTCCAGCGGGACAAGGGAGGGCCTGGTCGGATTGACCGTGTGGCCGAGCGCTTCGGCGAAGCGGTAGCCCGCGCCGTCCGAGCCTGTCAGCGGGTAGCTCAGACCGCCGGTGCAGACCGCCGCCGCGCGGCAGGGAATGCAGCCCGCGTCCGTCATGACGCCCGCCACCGCGCCGTTTTCCGCGATGATCTGTCCGGCCCGGCGCTTGAGGATTCTGACGCCCGCCCTGCGGCAGAGACTCGCCATGAGGTTTGCCACGTCGTTTGCGTTGTCCGACTGGGGAAAGACGCGGTTTCCCCGCTCGGTCTTGAGCGGCAGGCCGTTTTCCTCGAAGAAGGCCATGGTCTCGGCGGGGCCGAGACGACTGAGGGCGCTGTAGAGAAAGCGCCCGTCGCCGGGGATGTTCGCCATGAAGGTCTTCACGTCGCAGTTGTTGGTGAGGTTGCAGCGCCCCTTGCCCGTGATGCGCAGCTTTCTGCCCAGCTTGTCGTTTGGTTCAAGCAGGGTGACCGCAAGGCCGCGCTTAGCCGCCTGATACGCGCACATCATCCCCGCGGGGCCGCCGCCGATGACGACGAGCGCCGGTGAATCAGCGTTCATTTATGTAGTCCCCTTCCCTTCGCCGAGAAGGCTTTTGATTTCATCTCCGGTGAGACGTCGCCAGCAGCCGCTTTTGAGGCTGCCGAGCTCCACGCCGCCCTCCGCGACACGCTGCAGGCGCGTGACCTTGAGACCCGCCTGCTCGCACATCTTGCGCACCTGGCGGTTTCGCCCCTCGCCGATGCGCACGTTTAAGAGCGCGCCGCCAGGGAAGCTCTGCTCGATATCCACGCCCTGGGCGCGGACCGCCGTGCCGTCGATCTCCATCGGGCGGCGCAGCACTTTGACGGCCTTTTCGATATCCGCGCCCGTGACCCAGGTGCGGTAGGTCTTGGTGACCTCGTGACTCGGGTGCATGACGCGGTTGGCAAAGTCCCCGTCGTTGGTCAGCAGGAGCAGCCCCTCGGAGTACATATCCAGCCGCCCCACGGGGTAGACGCGCGCGTCCAGCCCGGTCATCAGCTCGGTCACATTCCGGCGGCCCTTCTCGTCGTGCAGGGTGGTGACATAGCCCCGCGGCTTGTTGAGCATGAGGTAGAGCTTTTCCTCCGTCCGCGGCAGCTCCTTTCCGTCCACCGTGATGCGGTCGGCGGCGGGGTCGGCCCGGTCGCCAAGTCCGGCCTTCTCGCCGTTGACCTCGACGCGCCCGGCCGCGATGGCCTCCTCCGCCGCGCGTCTGGACATAAGCCCGGCGGCGGAGATCAGTTTTTGTATTCTCTCAGTCATAGGATGGATTCCTCCAAAGGTTTAAGACATGGTTCAGCCAGCTTTGCGCCCTCCGTGTAAGTCAGGGGATACTCGCCGATGCGCTTACCGTTTCGCCACAGACTGACGCTCCCGGCGCGCTCTCCGCTCTCAACCGGGGCAAAGACGAAGCGCGGCAGCTCGACCAGGGCCTCCGGCTCGCCCCGCTTCGGCAGAACGGCGCGGGCGCCCCGGTGATGACCGGGACCTCATAGCCCAGCACATCCGAAAGCCGCCGCAGGGCGTAGTGTTCATAGGCCCAGTCATAGAGCCCCGCATGGTCGTCCCAGTCATCGGGGTCTTCGATGCTCACGCAGACAAGGCGCAGGCCCTCCCGCTCACAACAGGAGACGAGGCAGCGCCCCGCCGCCATGGTGTAGCCGGTCTTGCCGCCGACACAGCCGGGGCAGCGCGTGAGCAGCTTGTTGTGGTTGACGAGGATCTGGCCCTTCACGTCGGCGGAGCGCCGCGCGTCCAGCTCCCGAAAGGCCGGGTTCTCCATGCACGCCAGCATGAGCCGCGCAAGATCGCGGGCGGTGGAAAAATGCCCGTCGGCGTCCAGCCCGTGCGGGTTTTCAAAGTGGGTGTCCGCAAGGCCGAGCGAACGCGCTTTCTCGTTCATCAGGCGCACGAAGGCGGCCTCGCTGCCCGCCGTGTGCTCGGCCAGTGCGAGGGCCGCGTCGTTTCCCGAGGCCAGCAGCAGGCCGAGCAGAAGCTCCCGCACGCTGTAGCGCTCCCCCGACCTCAGGTACATGGACGAGCCCTCCACCGCGCAGTGCCGGGCCGACGCCGTGACCGTATCATTGAGGTCGGTGTTTTCAAGGCAGACCAGCGCCGTCATCAGCTTCGTCGTGCTGGCGATCAGGCGGCGTGTATCCGCGTCCTTTTCAAAAAGAGTACTTCCGTCTTCGCACATCAGCACGCAGGACGCGGCGCTCACCTCGGGCGCGGCCTCCGCATAAGCGGCGGGAGACAAAAAGGCGCAGAGCAGTATGATGATCAGAATAAAGCAGACAGACCGAATAATAAGCACCACCCCGCAAACAATCTGGGCAGTGCTTATTATGGTCCCGAAAGGCCGCGATTATTTGCTCTTCTGCTGCTTGTCGATGAAGGCGTCCACGCGGTCGAGAACCTGCGGCACCAGCTCGATCACACGGTCGACGGTGTTGTTTGCGGGCGGGGTGACGTTTACCATGCGCACTGTGCCGTCCTTGATGACGAGAAAGCCGATGGGGTCGATCCTGACGCCGGTGCCGTTGCCGCCGCCGTAGGGTCTGGCCTCGCCGTCCTTCTTCGGGCTGAACTCCACCCCGCCGCCGCCGAAGCCGACGCTGATGCGGGAGATGGGGACGAGCGTGATCCCGTCCGGCGTATAGATGGGGTCACCCACCACCGTGTCAACCTTGAGAATGTTCTTCACATTCTCCATTGTATTCTGCATCAGTTCGCCGATAGGGTTTCTCTCCATGTCAGTCATTCCTTTCCTCCTCCCGAGCATCGTCGGGTTCTATCGTGATCGTGATCTCTTCGTTTTCTTCCGCGGGGCCGTTTTGCTTGAGGAGCTTTGCCTCGCGCCTTTGCCGCCGCTTGCTGCGGATCAGCACGCCGAGGGCGCCGAACGCCACGGCGAGCAGCGCGTGCGCGGCCTGGATGAGCCGGAGCGTGATGCTGATTTCAAAGTCGACGCGCGTCTTGTCGCTTGTAAAGTCGATGTCCGTGCGCACGTCCGTGTCGCCCCTGACGCGGAAGCACCCGGCGCAGAGCGGAGCCAGGACGCAGAGGGCGGCGTTGACGAAGTTGTACGTCATGACCGTGTCGTAGGGGTCCTCTCCCGCCGCGACATAGTGCAGCATGAAGCGCCGCACGGTGAGCTTGCCGAATTTGCCGAGGCCGCGGATCGCCTTCTTGGCCAGCTCCAAAAGCTCGTCCTTCGTGAAGCTGAGCTTTCGTCCCGGCTTCGGCTCCCGCGCGGGTCTCTCCTCCTGCGGCTCCTTTGGCTCTTTGGGCTTTTTCTCTTTTTTCGGCTTGTTCGGGTCCTCGGGCTTTCTCGGCAGAAGCTGGAGTGTGAAGCCGTCCAGCCTCGCCGCGAGGCGCAGCTCCCCGCCGATATAGCCGATGTCCGCGCCGACCGGCGTCAGAAGCACCACCGCGAGGATCAGCACCGCAAGCCCCACAAGGATCCAGGCGACCACGGGCAGGAAGATGAAGAGCAGCACCAGGACGGCCAGGGCGGCCAGCGCCAGGATGCCTATCTTTTTTTTCAAACTCATCCCCCCTCGCCGATGTCGGGCTTTTCGGACTGCTGGGGCTTTGTCAGTTTGTCAATGGCGCTCTGGAGCTTTTCGATGCCCTCTCCCCCGCTGACCTCCGGCAGGGGCGGCAGCTCCGAGAGCTTGGTGACGCCCATGGTGCGCAGAAAGGCGTCCGTCGTGCGAAAGATGGCGGGGCGGCCCGGGGCCTCGAGCCTGCCGCACTCTTCGATGAGGCCGCGCTCTGTGAGCATGCCGACCGTGTAGGAGCTGTCCACGCCGCGCACCTGCTCGATATACGCGCGGGTGACGGGCTGGAAGTAGGCTACCACCGCGAGAGTCTCCAGCGCGGGCGGCGAGAGCATGGGCGGCTTGCGCGTCTCCAGGCAGGCGCTGATCACCCCGGCATGCTCCGGGGATGAACACATCTGCGCCTTGTCGTCCAGATGCAGGATACGCAGGCCGCGTTTTTCTTTTTTGTAGAGCGCGCCCAATTCGTCGACGGTTTTGACGATCTCTTCCTCGTCCACGCCGAGCACCAGCGACAGACGCGCGATCGGGACGCTCTCCCCCGCCGCGAAGAGCACGGCCTCCAGGGCCGAAGCGATTTCTTTCTTCATGTCTCCACGATCTTTTCCATGATTTCGTCCACATCTCCGCCGATGAAGGTGATGGTATAGGTATCCTCCACGCGCTCGACGTGGACGCTGCCGATGCTGCACAGCTCGAGAACCGAGACGAAGGTCGCCACGATCTCGGAGCGGGAACCGCACTCGCGGTAGAGCTGGTTGAGACTCACATCCCCGCCGCGCAGGCGCTGTAAAATCTGCAAACTCTTGTCGCGCACGCTGTACACGATGCGCTGCGGGACTCTGTCCGCTATATCCTCCGGCGACGCGGCCTTCCCGCCCCTGAGATAGATGCGGTACATGGCGCGCAGCAGGTCCACCGGCTTGTGCCTGTATTCATAGACCTTGCTCTGCTTCGGCAGCGGCTCGGGCTGCTTGACGCCGTAGAGAAGCCCCAGCTCGGACGCCTTTTTAAGCTCCGGCACGACCTTCTGCACCGAGGCGAACACGTCCCGCGCCTTGAGCTGTTCCAGCGAACTCATGAGCACTTCGAGCTCGGACACCTCTCTCGGCAAGCCAGGCCAGGTACTGGTCCAGAATCTCGGAGATGCTGATGTCCCGGATCTCGATTTTGTTTTTGGAAAGCAATTGCAGGATCAGGCTCAAAGGCCCCTCGAAGTCCTGCATCTCATCCTTGTCGCGGATGACGCCCTCCAGATAAAAATTGGGGTTTTCCATGGAGTTTCCCTTAACTAAACAGTATTGCGACAGCGTCATAGGCCCACCACGCGATGGGAAGAAGCTGCCGAAAGGCCCACTGGATCGCCGCCGACAGCGGCCTTGACAGCACACCCGACCAGCTCAGCGCCATCAGGGCGAGGCCGCCGTAGCGCTCATAGCGCATAAGACCGCGGTAGGCCCCCTCGTCCATCACGGAGAAGAGAACCTTTGACCCGTCCAGCGGCGGGATGGGGAGCATGTTGAAGATAGCGAGGCCCAGACTCATATACGCGGTGAGCCAGAGCATTTCCAGCACATATTCCCCGGCCGTGGGGCCGCCGTCCAGAAACGGGGACAGAGCCCCGTACAGGAGCAGGAACACGATCGTGATAAGCACATTGCTGACCGGTCCCGCGAGGGCTGTGACAGCCATGCCGCGCTTTGGGTTTTTGAAGCGGTACATGTTCACCGGCACGGGCTTTGCCCAGCCGAAGCGCACCGTCAGCATCATCAGAAGGCCGATGGGGTCGAGATGCTTGAGCGGGTTGAGCGTCAGTCTGCCCGCGCGCCTGGCGGTGTCGTCCCCGAGCTTATAGGCAACGAAACCATGGCTCAGCTCATGCAGCGTGATACAGACCAGAGAAGGGATCACTCTGCTGAGCAGGTCCAACAGATAGCTGAAATCAAAGCCGTTTTTGATAATCTCCCAGTCGCTGATCGCATTCACCCCCAAGATAGCGCTATTTTAGCAAATATCAAAACAAAATACAAGAGCGGCGGGGAAAAAAGCCTTCCCACGCCGCTCTTCTTTTATACAAGTTTATTGATCTCTGCGAGCAGCGTCTCCCGCCCCTGGCCCTTTTCGACCGAAAACGGGATGACCGGCACGTCCTCCGGCAGCTCCAGCGTCTCGCGGATGAGCTTGAGATTCGGCTCGATCTCGCTCTTTTTGAGCTTGTCGAGCTTGTTGGCGACGATCACAAAACGGCAGTCGGAGCCCTTGAACCACGCCGCCATGGTCATGTCGTCCGCCGTCGGCTTGTGCCGCGCGTCCACGATCATGACGCCGAGCTTAAACAGCCCCGCCGCGAAAAAATCCTCCATCAGCTTTCCCCAGCGCTCCCGCTCCGCCTGAGAGACCTTCGCGTAGCCGTAGCCCGGCAGGTCGATGAGGTAGAGACGCGAGTCGATGAGGAAGTAGTTGACATGGACGGTCTTGCCCGGCTCCGAGCCGACGCGGGCAAAGTTTTTGCGGTTGAGCAGGCGGTTGATGACCGAGGACTTGCCGACGTTCGACTTCCCCGCGAAGGCCACGGCCGGGATGCTGCTGCTTATAAACTGCCCCGGCGAGGCCGCGGACTTCACGAACTCGGCTTTATTGACATTCAGCTCTTTCATCTCACTGTCTCACCGCGATCCTCTCCTGCCCGATCGCCGGGATGGGCGCGGCAAGCTCCGTCTCGCCTTTTTTTCTGTTCAGGGCCACATCGAGGATGTCGTCCACATTCTCGGCGGTGACGAAGCTGAGGCGCGCGCGCACCGTCTGGTCGATCTCCTCCAGGTCGATCTCGTTGTCGACGGGGATGATGACCGTTTTAACACCGGCGCGCAGGGCCGCCATGGTCTTTTCACGCAGGCCGCCGATGGGCAGCACGCGGCCGCGCAGCGTGACCTCGCCTGTCATGGCGACATCGCGGCGCACGGGCGTCCCCGTCAGGGCGGAGATGAGCGCCACGGTCATGGTGATGCCCGCCGAGGGCCCGTCCTTGGGCACGGCCCCCTCCGGGAAGTGGATGTGGATATCCTTCGTGCTGTAAAAGTCCGGGTCTATGCCCAGCAGGGCGCTGCGGCTGCGGATGTAGGTGATGGCCGCCCTTGCCGACTCCTTCATCACGTCGCCGAGGTTGCCGGTGAGCTCCAGCTTGCCGCTGCCGGGGACGACGGCGACCTCCACGTCCAGCACCTCTCCCCCGACCTGGGTCCAGGCGAGGCCGCGCACGAGACCGATCTCGTCCCGCGGGTGCAGGACGTCCGGCTTGAACTTGGCCGGGCCCAGCAGCTCCGCAAGCTCCGTGGCGCGGAGCGTGAGGCTTTTATACTTCTCCTCCGCGACGCCGCTGGCCGCCTTGCGGCAGACGTTGGCGATCTCGCGCTCGAGATTGCGCACGCCGGATTCTCTGGTGTAGGCGCGGATCATCTCGCG
This sequence comes from uncultured Eubacteriales bacterium, assembly GCA_900319695.1. Classification (GTDB taxonomy): domain Bacteria; phylum Bacillota; class Clostridia; order Oscillospirales; family Oscillospiraceae; genus Limivicinus. Next base: position 88,893 of record ONPN01000013.1, on the reverse strand, counting down.
CACGGCGTCGTCCTGGATCTTGAGCTGCGCGGGCTTGAGGCCGTGCTTTTTCCGCTGCTTCGGGATGAGGTGCTGCTTTGCGATCTGCAGCTTTTCCTCGTCGGTGTAGCTGGAAAGCTCAATGACCTCCATGCGGTCGAGCAGGGCGCGCGGGATGGTGGAGGTGGTGTTTGCGGTGGTGATGAAGAACACGCCGGAGAGGTCGAAGGGCAGCTCAAGGAAGTTATCCCGGAAGGAGCTGTTCTGCTCCCCGTCCAGAGCCTCGAGCAGAGCCGCCGCCGGGTCGCCCCGGTAGTCGGAGCCCAGCTTGTCGATCTCGTCCAAAACCATCAGGGGGTTGCAGGAGCCCGCCTGGATAATGCCGCTGATGATACGGCCCGGCATGGAGCCTATGTAGGTTCTCCTGTGGCCGCGGATCTCGGCCTCGTCATGCACGCCGCCGAGGGAGATGCGCACCAGCTTGCGGTTGGTGGCCGCGGCGATGCTCTGGGCGATGCTGGTCTTGCCGGTCCCCGGAGGGCCGACCAGGCACAGAAGCCCGCCCTTTACGTCCGGGCTCAATTGCCGGACTGCCAGGTATTCCAGAATGCGCTCCTTGACCTTGTCGAGGCCGAAGTGGTCGTCGTCCAGCTTCTTGCGGGCCTTCTGGATGTTGATGGTCTCCCTGGTCGTGACCCCCCAGGGTATCTCGAGGCACACGTCCAGATAACCGCGCAGCACGGCCGCCTCGGAGGAGCCGAAGGCCTGCTTGGAGAGCCTGCCCAGCTCCTTCAGGAGCTTTTCGCGTATCTCCCCGGACACCGGCAGGGCCTCGATCTTCTCGCGGTAGAGCTCGATATCGTCGTCCTCGCCCAGCTCCGACTGGATGATCTTCATCTCCTCGCGCAGATAGTAGTCGCGCTGGTTGCGGTTCATGGCCTCCTGCGTCTGCTCGCTCAGCTCCTTCTCGATGCTGAGGATGTTGAGCTCCTGCGACAGCAGGCGGTTGAGCAGCGCGAGGCGTCGCGTCGGGGACAGCTCTTCCATCAGGGTCTGGCGATCCTCCACGCTCAGGCGCACGTTCTGCGAGAGGTAGTTGGAGACGTAGGCGGGGTCGGGATTGGCGAGCAGGTTGATGATCTGCTCGTTGATCATGTCGCTGTTATACTGGATGTACTCCTCAAACTGCGAAAGGCAGCTTCTGAGCAGAGCCTCCTTCCGCTCGGCGGAGACGCGGTCGGCCTTGTCGGGCAGCGGCTCGATATACGCGCTGTAGCCCTTGGGGTCGCAGTTGATGTCTTCGGCCCTCGCGCGGTACAGGCCCTCCACCATGACGCGGCAGATGCTGCCGCGCGGCTGGCGGAGCTGCTGCCGGACACGGCAGACGGAGCCGACGGCGTAGATCTCGTCCTCCTTAGGCATGTCGGCCGCCAGATCCTTCTGAGCGGCCAGAAAGATGAGCTGGTCTGCGCGCACGGCGCTGCTGAGCGCCGCGATGGAGGCGGGCCGCTCCACGTCGAAGGTGAGGAGCATGCCCGGGAAAACATGCAGGCCGCGCAGGGCGAGCAGGGGCATTTTGATCAATTCGTGATTTTCTTGGGACATGGGTGTCACCTCGCTGTGAATGGCTTATGCTTCTTTCTTCTCTTCAATCAGCTTCTGCGGGACCGGCTCCCCCAGATTGAGGCGCTGCTCCCCCTCGTGCAGGACAAGCGGCGCAGTCCCGTTTTTGACGCTGTCGAGGGTGACGATGACCTTCTTTGCCGTCTTGTCGGAGGGGATGCGGTACATGGTGTCGGTCATGACGCCCTCCACCACGCTTCTCAGACCGCGGGCGCCGATCTTGAGCTCGATGGCCCTGTCCGCGATGGCCTCCAGGGCCTCGGGATCATAGCTGAGCTCCACGCCGTCGTAGGCCATCAGGGCCTGGTACTGGCGGGTCATGGCGTTTTTCGGCTCGGTGAGGATGCGGACCAGATCGTCCCGGCTCAGGCTGTCGAGGGTTGCGATGACCGGGAGTCTGCCGATGAGCTCGGGGATGATGCCGAACTTCAGCAGATCGTGCTGCTGAACCTGGGACAGGATCTGCCCCACGTCCCGCTCGGCCCGGCTGGTGATGTCCGCGCCGAAGCCCATGGATTTTTTGTCGGTGCGCTTCTCGATGATCTTGTCGAGGCCGTCGAACGCGCCGCCGCAGATAAAGAGGATGTTCGTGGTGTCCACATGGATAAACTCCTGCTGGGGGTGCTTGCGTCCGCCCTTCGGGGGGACATTGGCGATGGTGCCCTCGAGGAGCTTTAACAGGGCCTGCTGCACACCCTCGCCCGACACGTCGCGGGTGATGGAGGTGTTCTCGCTCTTGCGGGCGATCTTGTCGATCTCGTCGATGTAGATGATGCCCTTCTGGGCGCGCTCCACATCGAAGTCCGCCGCCTGCAGCAGCTTGAGGATGACGTTCTCCACATCCTCGCCCACGTAGCCGGCCTCGGTCAGGGTGGTGGCGTCGGCGATGGCGAAGGGCACGTCGAGCATCTTCGCCATGGTCTGGGCGAAGAGGGTCTTGCCGCTGCCGGTGGGGCCGATGAGCAGGATGTTGCTCTTCTGGAGCTCCACCTCGTCCTTCGCGCCGTGGAGGATGCGCTTATAGTGATTGTAGACGGCCACGGACAGGGCGATCTTCGCCTTCTCCTGGCCGATGACATACTCGTCAAGTCGGGCCTTGATCTGCATGGGCTTGGGGAGCTTTCTCAGATCGAGGGGAAGGCCGTCGCTGCCCAGGACGGGCTCGAGCTCCGCGCCGTCTTCCTCTTCGTCGATGATGCTGGCGCACATGCGCACGCAGTCGTCGCAGATATAGCAGTTGTTGCCCGCGATCAGGTGCTCCACCATAGACTGCGGCTTGCCGCAGAAGGAGCAGCGGATGCTGCGTCTGTCTTCATTTCTTGCCATAAAAATACCTCGTTAAAGAAAAGGGGGACAGGTTCCGTCCCCCCTTTTGCTCAAATCAGCGCTTATAGATGACCTTATCGATCAGGCCGTAGTCCCTGGCCTCGTCCGCAGACATGAAGTAGTCGCGCTCGCAGTCGGCGGTGATCTGTTCGAGAGACTTGCCGGTATTCTCTGCCAGGATCTCATTCAGCTTTTTCTTGATCTTGAGAATATGCTGGGCCTGGATCTGGATGTCCGTGGCCTGACCCTGGGCGCCGCCGAGGGGCTGGTGGATCATGATCTCGGCGTTGGGCAGGGCGATGCGCTTGCCCTTCGCGCCGGAGGACAGCAGAAACGCGCCCATGGAGGCGGCCATGCCGATGCAGATGGTCGAGACGTCGGGCTTGATATACTGCATGGTGTCGTAGATCGCAAGGCCCGCGGAGACGCTGCCGCCGGGGCTGTTGATGTAGAACTGAATGTCCTTGTCGGGGTCCTGCGCCTCGAGGTAGAGAAGCTGGGCGACGATGAGACTCGCCGTGGCGTCGTTCACTTCCTCGGACAGCATGACGATACGGTCATTGAGCAGGCGGGAAAAGATGTCATAGGACCTCTCTCCCCGGCTGGTCTGCTCCACTACATAGGGTACTAAACTCATTGAAAAAATCTCCTCCAAAGAATAAGCCGGTCAAATCCGTTTTTGACGGGGCTTTGCCTCGGCAAAAACACCCTGAGCCGAGCTATGCGAGTCCTCGCGCCGACCAAACGCGGCGTATCACGCATCGCCGCGTGCGATAAGCGCGAGCCCTCAATTGCGAGACATGGTCTCGCAATTGACATTCAGAGCATATCCTTATCCCGGGAAAATTATTCCTTCTCGGCTTCCTTGGCGACGGCGCTGTTGACGATGAGGTCGACGGCCAGCTCCTTGCGGTACTCGTGGCGCATGAAGTCCTCGCCGAAGTACTGCTTGAGCTGCTCCACACTCGCCTTGACGTCCTCGGCGACCTTGGCGACGTAGGCGTCAAAGCCCTCGTCGGTCTCGCCCAGATCCTCCGCCTTCATCACGGCGTCGAGCAGGAGGTCGTTTTTGACCTGGAACAGGGCCGCGGGACGGATGCTGCTGTCCATGATCTCGTCGGTGATGCCCATCATCTTCTTGATCTCGTCGAGGCTGACGTTGCGGTCGTTCATGCCGAACTGGCGGGCGTAGCCGCGGAGGTTGTCCTCCACCTTCTCCTCCACCATGACCTCGGGGATGTCGGCGCTGATGTTCTCAACGGCCTGGGCCATAATGGCGGTGCGGAAGTTGTTGTCGGCCTGCTCCTTGCGGGTCTTCTCGAGATTGGCGCGGATGTCGGCCTTGTACTCGTCGAGAGTGTCAAACTCGGACACGTCCTTGGCAAACTCGTCGTCCAGCTCGGGCAGCTCGGGAGTGGTGATGCCGTTGAGCTTGACCTTGAAGACCACGTCCTTGCCCGCGAGCTCCGGGGTGTAGTCGGTCGGGAAGGTGATGTTGATGTCCTTCTCCTCGCCGACCTTCATGCCGACGACCTGATCCTCAAAGCCGGGGACGAAGCTGTTGGAGCCCAGCTCGAGCTTGTGGCCCTCGGCCTTGCCGCCGTCGAAGCGCTCGCCATTGAGGTAGCCGTCAAAGTCGATGTCGGCGGTGTCGCCCATCTGGGCGGCGCGGTCGTCGATGTCGAGCATACGGGCGTTGCGCTTGCGCACGCTCTCAAGCTCCTTCTCCACGTCTGCGTCCGTGACCTCAACGGAGGCCTTCACGGCCTCGAGGCCCTTGTACTGGCCGAGGGTGACCTCGGGATAGACGGAGACGGAAAAGCTGTAGACGACGCCCTTGTCGTCGGTGACGTTCACATCGGAGATGGCGGGGGCACCGACGACCTGCAGGCCGGACTCCTTGACGCCGAACTCATAGGCCTCGGGGGCCAGCTCGTCCATCGCGTCCTGATAGAAGACCTCATGGCCGTACATGCCCTCGATCACCGCGCGGGGGGCCTTGCCCTTGCGGAAGCCGGGGATGCTTATCGAAGATCTGTTCTTAAGGTAGGCGGCGTTGACGGCCTTCTCAAACTCGGCCGCGTCGCACTCCACCGTAAAAACAGCGGTATTTTTCTCGTTTTTCTCAACGTTCTTGAAAATCATTCTTGCTTTCCTCCTATTTATGTGTCTGCGCGTACTGAGGTATGATAGCAGATATCCTTTTTAAAATCAATGACTAAATCTTAAACATCAGCAGAAAATGGTAATCTCAGCGGGGTAAAATTGATAAAATCCGCCGATACGAGCTTAAACTCCGTTCCGTCGTGCCAGCCGTTGAACGCCCCTCCGCAGCCCTTGCCGTGGATATGGCCGTAGCAGCACAGGCCGACGCGGTGCTCCTTGAGTAGGGAAAGGATCTCCTCGCAGCGGTAAGCGCCGTAAATCGGCGGATAGTGGAGAAAGACCAGCTTCTTCCTGTCCCCCGCCGCCTTGAGCGAGGCCTCCAGGCGCATGACCTCCCGCCGCATGATTTTGGCGTCGTGCTCGCCGCCGGTCTCCTCCTCGTAAAACCAGCCCCGCGTCCCGCAAATGGCGTACTCGCCCCAGGCAAAGGCGTTGTTGTGGAGGATGTCGATGGTGGCGATCCCCTTCTCTTCAAAGAAGCGCTTCGTCTTGGCCGCCGTGGTCCACCAGTAATCGTGGTTTCCCTTGAGGATGAGCTTCTTTCCGGGCAGGGCGTCGACGAAGGCGAAATCCGGCGCGGTCTCCTCGAGACTCATGCCCCAGCTCAGGTCCCCGCAGAGCACGGTGAGGTCGTCGTCATTCAGTTTTGCGAAGTTATCTCTCAGCTTCTCCGCGTGATTGCGCCAGCGCTCACCGAAGACGTCCATCGGTTTGTCCTTGGCAAACGAGAGATGCAGGTCGCCGATGGTGTAAAGGGCCATAAAAACCTCCGAATAAAAAACGAAAAACAGCGAATACTATGCCTGAATCCAATATTGATGGAGGCACAACATGAACGATAAGAAACTGCGCACAGGCAATCCCGGCGTCGGCTGCGACGTCATCGCCTGCAAGTACAACACCGTCGACTGCCGCTGCAGCGCCGAGCACATCAGCGTCCAGAACGAGAACGCGAGCTCCAAGGGCGAGACCTACTGCTCCACCTTCTGCCCGCGCGGCACATGCTGAAAAGCCCCTGCCCTGTCGGCAGGGGTACATAGGATTGAAAGATGTTCCACACGCAAACTGCCGCCCGGAGCCAGCGCCGGTTTCGTATTATTAAAGCGAAAATGCGTTTTCGAGGTGCCGGATCGCGGGGCGGCGGGTGTCCGTCCCCTCGGGCGCGTAGACCTCGATCACGTCAAAGCGCGGCTGAAGCTCACAGCCGGTTTTCATCAGCCAGAGTTCGGCCGCGCTGATCACGCGGCGCTGCTTGGCCCAGGTCACAAATTCCCGCGCCTCGCCGTGCTCCGCGTTTTTGCGGAGCTTCACCTCGACAAAGGCGATCACGCCGCCCTTTTGTGCGATGACGTCGATCTCGCCCTGGCGGCAGCGGAAATTGCGTTCCACGATGCGATAGCCGTGCAGGCGCAGATACAGGGCCGCTTTGTCCTCGCCCCAGTTTCCGAGCGTCTTTTTATCGTTCATCCGTACAGCTTTTTCAGAAAGCTCATCCGGTGGATGGGCGAGGGGCCGTGTTCCCGCAGGGCCTCATAGTGCAGCGCCGTGCCGTAGCCCTTATGCTGCTCGAAGCGGTACTCCGGATACTTTTCGGCCATCTCGAGCATATAGCGGTCTCGCGTCACCTTGGCCAGCACCGAGGCCGCGGCGATGTCCGCGCATTTCGCGTCGCCCTTGACGACGCAGCGGCTGGGAAAGCGTATGCCCGTATTCCGGTTGCCGTCGATGAGGGCAAGCTCCGGCGCGGGGCTCAACTGTTCGATCGCGCGGTTCATGGCGAGGAAGGTGGCGTTTAAGATGTTGAGCGTCTCGATCTCCTCTACGCTCGCAAAGGCGACGCCATAGCTGATCGCCGCCTCACGGATGGGGTCGAACAGAGCTTCGCGCTTTTTCTCCGTCAGCTTTTTGGAGTCGTCCAGCCCTGCGAGCACAAGCCCCCGGGGCAGAATGACGGCGGCGGCGCAGACCGGCCCTGCCAGCGGTCCCCGCCCGGCCTCGTCCACGCCGCAGAGAAGCGAATAGCCCTCGCCGTATATCTCATTTTCCAGCGTCCACAGTTCTGTCATCCGGCATCTCCAGCGTCAGTCTTCCCAATTTGCCCTCGTGGTACTCCTTCAAAAGGGTGTTGGCCATGCGCTCGATATCGTACTCGCCCTTTGAGACGAGAAAGCCGCGCTTTTTGGCGGCCTGCTCCAGGAGCTCAAAGCCGTTCAGGTCGGGGTCCGGCTCGATCTTGTAGCGCTCGCGCAGGGCGTCGGGGTAGTGCTCCCTGAGTCTCAGCATAAAATTGGCGCTCAGGGTCTCGCGGTCCAGCACGTCCGCCTTGATGGCGTTGGTGATGGCGAGAAGCTCCCCCACCTCCTGGCTGTCAAACTTTGGCCAGAGGATGCCGGGTGTGTCCAGCAGGTCGAGCCCTGCGTCAATACTGATCCACTGGCGGCCCCGGGTGACGCCGGGCTTGTCCCCCGCGATGGCGGCCTTGCGGCCCGCCACCTTGTTGATGAGGGTGGACTTGCCCACGTTCGGGATGCCGAGGATCATCACCCGCAGGGGTCTTCCGACCTGGCCCTTCGCGGCGTAGCTGTCGAGCTTGTCCTTTAACAGTTCCCGCACGGCGGGGACGAAGCCGTTTACGCCCTTGCCCGACTTTGCGTCGGTCTCGAGGACGGCGATCCCCCGCTCCTGATAAAAGCGCCGCCACTTCGCCGTGGCCTCCGGGTCGGCCAGATCACAGCGGTTGAGGATCACAAGCCGCGGCTTGTCCCCCGCGAGGCGGTCGATATCCGGGTTGCGGCTTGCAAGCGGGATGCGCGCGTCCAAGATCTCGCACACCGCGTCGACGAGTTTGAGGTTGTCTTCGATCATACGCTGGGCCCGGGTCATGTGGCCCGGGAACCATTGGATGTTCATTTTCTCGCGGCCGTCGGTCACTTGATGGCCCTCAGGACGGACAGCGGGAAGATCACATAATAGGCCCGGCCGAGAATGAGGCGGTTGTCGAGCATGCCGATCTCCTTTTTGCGGCTGTCAACGGAGGCGTTGCGGTTATCGCCCATGACGAAGACGCAGCCCTCCGGGACGGTCTTGGGCCCGATGAAGTCGAGCTTGTTGAAGGTCAGCTCGTTGATGTAGGGCTCGGCGATCGGCTCGCCGTCGATGTAGACGATGCCGTTTGCAAAGTCCATGTTGATCTCCTGCCCTTCGGTCGCGATCACGCGCTTGACGAGGGCCTTGTTGGGATCGTACTCGTCCTTTTTGAAGACGACCACGTCCCCGGCCTTCGGCTTGTAGAACAGGCCGGACACCAGCATCTTGTCGCCGTTGTGCAGCGTCGGGACCATGGAGGAGCCGACCACGTCGATGGGGTGCACGACGAAGGAGAAGAGCAGCACCGCCACGATCAGCGCGAACAGCAGGCAGTATATCCAGTCGTACAGCTCCTTGCTGGAGGCGTTGGGATCGGGGGCTTCCCCCGCCGTTTTCTTTTTCATTTTATCAGCCATGATGATCTCCACTTCTTTATAAAATGATTCTGTATTATACATCAATTGTTGGCGGAGGGCAACTGTTTTCTGACGCCGCTTGCCAAGGCCCGCGCCGCTGTGGTATCATGGCGGGGAAAAGAGGTGCTTTTCGTGAAGCTGAGTATCATCATCCCCGTCTACAATACGCGCGAGTATCTGCCCGCCTGCCTTGACTCTGTGCTTGATCCGGCGCTTTCCGATTATGAGGTCATCGTGGTCAACGACGGCTCGACCGACGACTCCTGTCTGATCGCGGCGGCGTATGCCGCGCGGCATCCGAACTTGATCCGCGTCGTCACGACGGAAAACGGCGGCCTGGGCGCGGCGCGAAACGCGGGCCTCTCCCTCGCGCGCGGCGACTATCTGCTCTTTCTGGACAGCGACGACGCGCTTGAAAAGGGGGCGCTTTCGGAGATGCTGTCCGTTTTGGACGGCAGCTTCGATCTCGGGCTTTTCGACCTCAACCAGGTAAACCCCTCCGGCGATTCCATAGGGATCATGCGCGGCAGCGAAAAGCAGGGCGCTTTTACCCTTGCGGAATACCCGGAGCTGCTGTTCCAGCCGCCGTCCGGGTGCAACAAGCTCTTCCGGCGCAGTCTCTTTCTCGACAGCTCCGTCCGCTTCCCGGGCCGCGTCTGGTACGAAGACCTGCGCACCGTGCCGAAGCTCTACCCGATGTGCGGGCGTATACAGTACTTTCCCAAGGCCTGGTACCGCTATCTCATCCGTCCCGGCTCCATCACAAATAACGCGAACACCGCGCGCAATCTGGAGATCATCGACGCCGCGGAGGAGATCATCGGGTATTACGAAGCGGCGGGGCTTTATGAGAAGTACGAGCCGCAGCTTTGCTACATGGCGTATTACAATGTGTTTCTGACCGCCTCCGTCCGCGTGTGTCTGGCCGACCCGGACAGCGATGTTCTGGAAAAGCTGATGCAGTGGTTTTTAAGTCATTTCCCGCAGTGGCGCAGCAATCCCTATCTCCGGGACATGAGTCCGAAATACCGCCTGCTGACCGGGCTTCTCACGAGAAGGATGCGCCGCAGTGTGAAGCTCATTATGGGCGTCAACGACAAAGCGAAAAACAAAAGAGGATAAAAATACAACCGTAGGGGTCGATCCCCAGATCGACCCGCCGATCAACGCACACTCGTGCAGAACGGCGGGCCGATGAGGGCATCGGCCCCTACGATTTTTATACTGGTCTCCCATAAAACGGCTTAAAGCCGTTTTATAGCGCCAAAGGCGCGTCGGAGATATGAGACGTGTTTTGTGCCCAAGGGCACAAAACTGGCAGCGCGCTTTGCGCGATGCCTTTTCGTTAAAACGAACCGTTTTAACGAAAAACAGTATTATATCGCGTTTTTCACCTTCAAAATCCACTGGCCGAGCTTTTCCTGCCCGCTGTAGTTGAGGGCCATGATGATGCGCCGGTTTCGCGACTCGGCGCGGTAGCTCTCACAGGCCTGGAGCTTCGGGATTTTCTCACGCACATAGGCGCGGCACTTCTTGATTGCGTCCTCGCTCTCCGGTGTTCTCTGCCGAGAGAGCCTGCTGATGGTGTCGAGCAGGAGGTGGTTAATGACGAAGAACTCAAAATCCCCCCTCCGCCCGCGCGCCGTGAGCTCCGGCTCAAGCATGTCGAGGATTTGGAGCATGTCGAGGTTTTTTCTCGCGTTCGTGTTGTGCATGGTGGAGGGCTGGCCCCGGCGGTAGATATAGAGCGGCTCGCGCAGATACGCGGTCTTCTCCGCGCGGATCAGGGCCATGGCGGAGTAATAAAAATCCTCATACCACAGTCCCTCCGGAAAACGCAGGCCGGAGAGGAGCGAAGTGCGGAACACCTTGTTGCAGCAGGAGCCCGCAAAGCTCAGCGGGTGATCCTGGAACGCGCCGGGGACCTCGTTCTCGCTCCCGTCGGCGTAGCGCTCCAGAAAATCGCAGGCCGCAATATCCGCCCCGGACTTCTCCGCCGCGGCGATGAGCTTTTCGTACATCGAAGGCTCCACCCAGTCGTCGCTGTCCACAAAGCCCAGAAACTCCCCCCGCGCCAGTGGGAGAGCGAAGTTGCGCGCCCGGCCCTGCCCGCCGTTTGTAACATGCAGGCAGCGGATCATGTCTGGGCGCCGCGCGGCGTAGTCGTCCGCGATCTGCCCGGAGGCGTCGGTCGAGCCGTCGTCCACCAGGAGGATCTCCATGTCCCTGAGCGTCTGGTTGAGAAGAGAGTCGATACACTCGGCGAGGTATTTCTCCACGTTGTAGACCGGGATGATAACGCTCAGCTTCATTTGAGTCGCTCCTTTGAAAGCGGATAACGCACGGTCTTGTAATAGATCAGCGCCATCACCAGGGACATATAGACCGAGACGTTGGGTCTGCGGATGACCGAGCCCGAGAACTGCGCGAGGCCGATGTGCAGGAAGAAGAGCAGCAGCAGGAAGAAATTCTCCGCCGTGAGCGCTCCCCTGAAGTCCTTCACGACGCGCTTCAAGATCAGCCACACATAGTAGAGCAGAAAGAGCGCATACATCCCGAAACCGAGGTAGCCGTAGTAGAAGTACATGGCGGGCCAGTCGTTTTCCAGGTCGGTCTTTGCGCCGTACCAGACATCCGACGGCTCATAGCCCACGATGTGGGTCAGCGTGTCCTTCTCGTCCCAGATCAGGGAGGCGTAATTGTATTTCATGCGCCGCACATTGATGAGCTCGCCCGCGTTGGTGTTGAACCTGTATTTGGCGCAGACCTGCTCGTAGGTGAAGCGGTCGAACATGTCCGGGATGATGGCCCAGATGAGATCGTAGTAGTAGTCGCCGAAGATCTGCACCAGCACGGGGTCGGCCAGTTTTTCCTCGAGCGTCATGCTGTTAAGATCGTAGCCCAACTCCTGCATGATGCGCTCCAGCTCGTCCTGCTGGCGCTTGGAGCTGCGTTGCTGGGTGATCTCGATCTTGCAGCGCGGCGTGATGGGATAGACCGCCGCGGAGACCACCGCCGTGAGCAGCAGCACCGCGATCACGCGGGTCTTGAGCTTTCCGCCGTGGAGCAGCCTGTTGATCACAAAATACGCCGCAAAGCCCACGAAGGCCGCAAACAGCGAGTAATAACACGCCTTGGTGCCGTTGAGGATCAAGGCGAAAGCGATGAGCGGCGGGGTGAGGTAATTCAAAACGGCTTTGTCGCTGATGACGCCGAAGTAGAGCAGCACCAGAGCCAGGGTCACGACGATGACGCTGTTGGCGCAGCGGTTTTCGCCGATGACCCAGCCGCTGACGCCGAGACCGGGGCCGTAGGTGTCGGTGGCGGTGCCGGTCACAATGGCGAGGATCAGGGACGCAAAGAGGATGAAGCCCGCGAGCTTCATGCCGTTCAGCGCGGCCTGCCGCCGTTCCTCGTCTCTGATATAATAGCCGAGGCAGATCGCAAGAATGGGCATCTGCATGGTGCGGGCGAGGTAGACGAGGTCAAAGCGCATGTCGATGTAGCCGACACGCAGGCAGTTCAACACATGCAGCGCCCCGACAAGGCCGATCGCGGCCATGGATAGGATAAAGTTCCGCTTCTTTTTTAAGGTGATCAGCAGGTGCAGCGGCAAAATCAGCATGATCGCCAGGCGCAGCATACCCGCCGCCGTGCCGTCCGGGCTGCGCGTCCAGTAGGCCAGGATGTCCAGCACCGGCTGCGCCGCGATCAGGGCCGTGATCCAGTATTTTTTGAAAAGCTCCGCAAAGGAGTTTGTTTTTTCCATACGCTCAGTCTCCCAATATCGAATACCAAATCTCCGCGACCTTTTCCCGGGAAAAGTCGGAGGCGCGCGCTTTGGCGGCTTCGGCCATTTTGCGGCGCAGCGCCTCGTCTTTCATCAGCGAGGCGAGCTTTTCACAGAAATCTTCGTACACCATATCGGCGGCAAGATAACCGTTCACGCCATTCTGTACCACAAAGCCTGGACCGACGCGCACGTCGAAGGCCACGACCGGCAGGCCGCAGCTCTGGGCCTCCAGCAGAACGAAGGGAAAGCCCTCCGAGCGGGAGGTCATGGCATAGAGTGAGGCACGCAGCATCTCGTCCTCCACGCCGTCGGCGTCCTTACGGCCGGTCAGGTTTACATAATTTTCTGCGTGCAGTTCCTTAATCGCGGCCTCAAGCCTGCCGCGCTCCTCCCCTTCGCCCACGATGCGGAGCCTCCAGTCGGGGAACTCTCCATGCAAAGCGGCAAACAGACGGATCAGCAGTTCAAAGCGCTTGACCTCGTTGAGTCTGCCGACCGCGAGGACGGTTTTTTCACGCGGGTACTTGTCCGTATTCTCCGGAAAGTGTTCCAGAAAATTCGGGATATAGACGAGCTCGGTGTGATCGTTATGTCCCCTGAGCATGTCCCTGACCTCGTCCCGCAGGCCGGGGGTCAGAAGGGCAAAGACGTCCACCCCGCCATAGTTCTTCTTGAAATCCTTGACGAGCCCCTTGTCAAAGCGGTGATCCTGATGGAGCTGGGCGATTTTTAGCACGCCGGGTCTGCCGTACTTGGACAGCAGCACGTTGTCCTCCGGGCGTGTGGTGACGACAACCCCGCTCTCGACGCTTTGGATCGCGTCGATGACCGCGCGCTTTTTGTCCCGTAAAATCTTCACCGCGCGCAGGCTCTCCCGCGCAAAGCCCGCGAGATCGTGTCCGGAAAGCGCCGCCTTCCACTCCTCGCGGTTTGGGGTATCGGAGAGCAGATAGCGTACCTTCACGCGCTTATCCAGCGGGAAGGCCGGGGCGTTCGGCATGTCGTATAAGCTGAGGACTTCGACCTCATACCGCTCGGCAAAGAGGTTTGCCATGGCGCAGATCGCCTTCTCGATCCCGCCGAAGGCGAGATGCAGCGCGATGATCGTCACTTTTTTCATGTGTCCGCCCCCTTTCCGTCTGCATATCATATCAGTTTTTGCTTCAGGTAGTACAGCTTTGCTCTGCGGACCTTGCCCTTGCGGACGGTGGTGACAGAGACGATGGAGGGAGAGTGCACGGGGAAGACCTTCTCGCAGCCGACGCCGTAGGAGATGCGGCGGACGGTGATGGTCTCGTTGATGCCGCCATGCTTCTTGGCAATGATGGTGCCCTCGAAAGCCTGGGTGCGCTCACGGTTGCCTTCCTTGACGCGGACGAGAACACGCACGGTGTCGCCGACGTTCATCTCGGGCAGTTCCTTCTTGGTGTAGCGCTCGGAGAGAATTTTAACCAGATCCATTTTTGATCCATCCTTTATATAGACGTTCTTATCAGAGGGCCTCGGCCTTGACAGCGGACCGCCTTATTCGCGGCCTGGCGGTGTGTGCCGCACAAGCTATGGTATAGTAGCACAATTTGGGATACAATGCAAGCCCTTTTTAACGAAAAATCTCCATATTCTCAAGATAATTTTCGATACGGGTAAAGCGGGCGTAATCCGGATAGAGCTCCGGCGCAAGCTGGCGCAGGGCGTCTGCCAGCAGCGCGGGGTTCAGCGTCGGCTCCTGGGCGGAGATGACGGCGTGAAGCCTCACCAGCCCCTCCCCCGGCGCAAAGGAGATCTCTTTGATCGCGGGGCGTATATCGCTCTGCCCCTGGCCGCGCTTGGTCTTCTTCTCGATGACGACGGCGTCCTGCGCATAGAAGCGCTCGAGGGCCGCCGCCATGTGGGAAGGGTCGCGCTCGTCGTATTCAAATTCGCCGGTGATTTCGAGGTACTTTAATAAGGCGACCTTGTTGACCTGCTCATAGCAGTCGGTGACCCTGATTCCCTCGGGCATGACCTTTGTCAGGCGCGCGGGCAGCTCCCCGAGCCCGGCGTCGCCGTTGAGGCGAAAGTCCATGATCTCGCACACGCTCGCCATCCCGACCGAGAGCGGCAGGGCGATGGAGATCTGAGGGTGGGGATTGAAGCCCTCGGAATATTTGAGCGCGTAGCCCGCGCGGGAGAAAGCGCGCTGCATGGTGTGCATCAGGTCAAGGTGAGAGATCCACACCGCGCGCCCGGTCTTTTCAAAGCGCAGCCGCAGCTTATCCATCGCATTTTCCCCCTTCCATAAGTCTGAGCGCCCCGCAGGCCATGCACTGATGGCGGCAGTCCGGCGAGAGCTCGGAGGCGTAGCACTTCTCCCGCTCGCGGACAAGATGGGCCTTGCGCACGCCGACGTCGATCATGTCCCAGGGCAGGACCTCGTCGACGCCTCTCTCCCGCTCGGCGTAGAAGGGCACGGACAGGCCGAACTTGTCCATAGCCTCCATCCAGCGCTCGAAACGGAAGTAGTCGCCCCAGGCTTCGAGCCGCCCGCCGTTTTTCCAGACCTCCTCGAGCACGGGGCCGAGGCGCCGGTCGCCGCGGGACAGCACGGCCTCGACCACGCTGGTGTCCGCGTCGTGCCAGTTGTAGACCACATTGCGGGAGTTGATGCTTGAGCGCAGGAGGTTGACCCGCCTGAGATATTCCTCCCGGGTGATCTGGGGCTCCCACTGGAAGGGGCTGTGGGGCTTCGGGATGAAGCAGGAGGTGGAGACCGTGATCTTCACGCCCCGGTTTTTGTTCTTTGCGTTTTCACGCCAGCAGTGCAGAATGCGCCCTGCCATATCCGCGATGCCGACGATGTCCTCGTCCGTCTCGGTGGGCAGGCCCAGCATATAGTAGAGCTTGACCGTATTCCAGCCGCCCGCGAAGGCGATGGCGCAGGTGTGCAGCAGGTCTTCTTCGGTGACGTTCTTGTTGATCGCGTCGCGCAGGCGCTGGCTCCCGCCCTCCACGGCGAAGGTCAGACCGCTCTTGCGCACCTTCTGGAGCTTTTCCATGATCTCCATGGAGAAGTTGTCGGCCCGCAGAGAGGGCAGGGACAGACCGATGCTGCGGCTCTCGCAGTAGTCGAGCAGGCCGTCGCAGAGGCCGGGCAGCGGGCGGTAATCGCTGGTGGAGAGCGAGAGGAGCGTCACGTCCTCATGCCCGGTGTTTTTGAGGGCTTCGATGCCCTGTCTTACCAGGGTTTCCGGCTTTTTCGCGCGTATGGGGCGGTAGATATAGCCCGCCTGGCAGAAGCGGCAGCCGCGCACGCAGCCGCGGAAGAGCTCGAGATTGACACGGTCGTGCACCACCTCGGTGGAGGGGACGACGGGGTTTGTCGGATAGGGTGAGCTGTCGAGATCGACGACAATGCGCTTGGTGACCTTCTCCGGCGCGCCGTCCCTCGCGGTGATGGCGGCGACGGTTCCATCGTCGTTGTAGGCGATGTCATAGAGGGACGGGACGTAGACCCCGCCGATCTGCGCGGCTTTGCGCAAAAAATCGCGCTTGCTCCAGTTTTCCCGCTTCGCCGTGCGCAGGAGGGCCAGAAGCTCGTTATTCATCTCCTCTCCCTCGCCGATGACGAAGAGGTCGATAAAGTCCGCCATGGGCTCTGCGTTCACCGCGGCGGAGCCGCCCGCGAAGACCAGGGGCAGGAGCTCTGTCCGCTCGGCGCTTTTGAGCGGGAGACCCGCCTGATTGATCATATCCAGCACGGTGGTATAGGCCATCTCATAGCCGACGGAGAAGGCCAGCGCGTCGAACTTGTCGAGGCTGTCCCCGCTCTCGAGGGCATAGAGGGGCAGACCCGCCTTCCGCATTTCCTCATACATGTCCCCCCAGGGAGCAAACACGCGCTCGCACCAGACATAGTCGAGGCTGTTCATGGTATGGTAGAGGATGCTCATGCCGAGGTTCGACATGCCGATCTCATAGGTATCGGGAAAGCAGAAGGCGACGCGCAGGTCGACCTTCGTCTTGTCCTTGAGTATCTGGTTATATTCGCCGCCCGTATAGCGCGCGGGCTTCTGCACGCGGGGCAGGATGCGTTCGAGTCGTTTGTCCATGGCGCTCTCCTGTTTTGTAGTTGTTCTATTCTATCTGATTTCCCCGCTTTTTACAAGTGTTTCCTCATCCCGGCGTAAAAACAGCAGCCAGAGCGCCGCGGCGAGCGGAACCGTACTCTTCTTCCACACGGCGAGGAAAACGCCGCCGAAGAGCAGCAGGGCCAGCAGCACGCCGCTGACGGCCCGATACAGACCGCGGTGTTCGGCGCACAGGACAGAGAACACGCGCCCGCCGTCGAGGGGCAGGATGGGCAGCAGATTAAACGCCGACAGCAGCAGACTCACCCCCGCGCTCTGCGAAAACCAGTCTATCCCCGCCCGCTCGGCGAGCAGCGCGTACACGACGCCGCCCAGCGGCCCCGCCAGAGCGATCAGGACGTCGGACAGCGCGGAGCCGCCGGTGCAGCCGATCACGAAGCCCTGGGCGTCAAGGCGAAAGGACGTGATGCGCCGCCCCAGCAGCCGGAGCGCCAGCACATGCGACAGCTCGTGTGCCGCAGCCGGCAGCAGGAGCAGCGGCAGCAGCGCAAGGTCACCTCGATAGTAAAGGCACAGCGCCGCAAGCACCGCGGCAAGGCTCAGCGTCAGTCGTCTGCGATCCATGAAAACGCCCCTCCCCCCCATTTTTATCGTATTGTCGGGTGAGGCCGTGTATGAGCAAAACCTTGCGTTGGAAAGATCGCAGTACTTTGTTTCCGATAAAACTGTACGATTATCATCGTAGGGGCGGATAGCATCCGCCCGCGCGGAGAATCGACAACAGGTGCGAACCGTTGGGCGAATCCGCAGGCTGTACGGATTCGCCCAACAAAAAGCAGAAAAACGACATTGCTCTGCCGGGCGGCTGATAGCCGCCCCTACGGCATAACACCAAGTTTTATAAGAAACAACGTAGTAGGGGTCGATCCCCAGATCGACCCGCCGAACAGCGCACAATGGCGTGAATCGGCGGGCCGATGAGGGCATCGGCCCCTACGGCCTGTTATTTCCAGTTCTCCACGAACGTGCGCAGGATATGGTACAGGCGCTCGGTGGAGGCGA
This sequence comes from uncultured Eubacteriales bacterium, assembly GCA_900319695.1. Lineage (GTDB taxonomy): Bacteria > Bacillota > Clostridia > Oscillospirales > Oscillospiraceae > Limivicinus. The sequence goes on along the minus strand of ONPN01000013.1, from coordinate 71,374 downwards.
TGCTCAGCCGCTCGCGCACGGAGTGCACCTCGTGGAGCTCCGGGCCGATGGAGACGCAGTCGAAGTCCGGGCGCTTGTCCATGAAGAGGCCGCACTCGAGCCCGCCGTGGGTAGCGGTGATCTCCGGCTTCTGGCCCAGCACCTTCTCGCAGGCGTCGGACAGGGCGTCGCGCAGGTCGGATTCCCGGCGGTATTCCCAGGCGGGGTAGGCGTCGTGGGTGGTGAACGACGCGCCGAGCAGCCCGCAGAGCGCTTCCAGCTCTGCCGCAAGCTGATCCTTCTGGCTTTGAACAGCGGAGCGGAGCAGGAAGCGGAGCACGGTCCCCTCTTCCCCGGTCTCGATCACGCCGAGGTTGAGAGAGGTCTGCACGAGGCCCGGGATGTCCATGCTCATGGCCCGCACGCCGTTTGGGGCGAGCATCAGCATATCCAGCAGGGCCTTTGTCCGCGCGGCGGAGAACACGCGCCCGGTCTCCGCTGCGGGCGCGGCTTTCAGGCGCAGGCCGGGGTCGGCCGCGGCGTATTCATGCCGGAACATGGCCTCGTCAGACGCGCACATCTTCTCAAACCCCCGCGCCTTGTCCTCGGGAACCGCGACGACGGCGCGGCAGCAGAGCGAGATGACATTGGGAAAGCTGCCGCCGTTGACGGAGACAAGGCGCAGCCCGGTCGTGCAGGCGGCGCGATAGAGGAAACGGCCCATGATACGGTTTGCGTTGGCCCGGCCCTTGTCGATCTCCGCGCCGGAGTGGCCGCCCTTGAGCCCGTCGACCGTGACTTCATAGAATCGCAGCCCGGCCGGGGCGGCTTCCCATTCCGCCGGAAAGACGCAGTCCGCGCGGATGCCGCCGGCGCAGCTCACGGTCAGATAGCCCTCCTCCTCGGAGTCGAGGTTGATGAGCCTGCGCCCTTCGAGGACGGACAGGTCGATGCCGTCCGCGCCGAACATGCCGGTCTCCTCGTCGGTGGTGAGCACGACCTCGAGCTTCGGGTGCTTGAGCGTCTCGTCGTCCAGCAGGGCAAGGGCGAGGGCGGCGCCGATGCCGTTGTCTGCGCCGAGGCTGGTTTTGTCCGCCTTGACCCAGTCCCCGTCCACGACGAGGCGGATGGGCTCTGTCGCCATATCGATGCCGCAGTCCGGCTCCGAGGCGCAGACCATGTCGATGTGGCCCTGGAAGATCAGGGGCTCGGCGTTTTCATAGCCGGGCGTCGCGTCCTTCCGGATGATGACGTTGTTGTACTCATCCTGTACATAACGCAGGCCGCGCTCTTGGGCAAATCTGACGCAGAGGTCGCTGATCTGCTTTGTGTTGCCCGAGCCGTGCGGCACGGAGCAGAGATACTCGAAAAATTCAAAAACCTTTTCTGGCTTTAAGCCTTTCAAAACTGCCATAATATCCTCCTCATTAAACACAGCCCATGCGAAAGGCATGGGCTGTAACTTTTTTAGAACTCCGCGCCGGCGAGGACGTCTTCGCCGTCGGCGGGGGCTTCCTCCTGCAGCTCGGCCTCGGAGGGCGTCGCCACAAACTCGCTCATCCACGCCTCCTGCGGCAGACCCGCGAGGTAGCCGGGGATGTTGACGATGATGCCGTCCATGTTGTAGGGCAGCTTGAGGGCAATGGTCTGCATGACCTCGTCGGCGTCCTTCTGCTCGATGATGCCGACCGTGATGCTGAAGCTCTGGCCGATGTTGGTCGTCATGCCGCGCTCACGAGCGTTGAGGCGGGAGATCTTCTCCCCGTCGGGGCCGTAGAGCGTTGCGCGGTAATAGGCCTTGTACTCGGTTCCCTCATACTCGAGGGTCTTGTTGTCAAGGTAGATGGTGTGGCCGCGGCCGATGACCATCATGCAGGCGGCGATGGCGATCAGAACGAGCACCGCGCCGAGGCGGAAGAGAAGCGCTCTCTTATTCATGCGCGTCCGCCTCCTTCTGCGCCTGCTGGAGCTGCTGGCCCACCAGGCTCTTGTGCTTGCGTTTCTTGGTCTCATACATGATGAGGGCCAGGGTGATGACCGCGTAGGACACGAAGACGCGGAAGTATTCGCCGATCATGGAGTCGCCGGTGATGACCGCGCCCGCCTTCGGGGCTACGATGAACATGGTGTGGAAGAGCACCACGCCGAGGAAGACGTTGCCGATGGAGGCCCTGTCCACGCTCGCGCCGCCGACCAGCAGGGCCGCGATGCAGAACATGCCGATCTGGGAGTGGGAGCTGTAGGTCGCGATGTTGCCCATGTTCTGGAGGTAGATGATCATGCCGAAGCCCGCGAGGACCGTGGACATGATGATGGAGATGATGCGGGTGCGCTCGACATTGATGCCGGCGTCACGGGCAACACCCATGTCCTGGCCCACCGCGCGCATGTCCTGGCCGAGCTTCGTGCGGCGGAACCACACGATGAACAGGCACAGCACGCCGATGATGATAAAGGTCAGCACCGGGATCTTCACGCCGCCGACGCGCACGGCCAGGAGGTTATCCAGGCACTGGCGCATATTGAGCAGCGACACCGTGTTGCGGATGCCGTAGCCGCGCGGCAGCTTGATGGAGAAGTGCTTGATCGGGATGAGAGAGCCCATGATGTACAGCACCAGAAGCTGATAGATGCCGTTCATAAAGAAGCTCAGGATGTAGCTGGTGATCATCTCGCGGCCCTTGGCCATGTTGAGGATCTTGCCGCAGAACGCGCCGAGCAGCACGGAGATGGGGATGGACAGGATCATGGCCAGCACCACGCCCGGGATGCCCCAGATCTGCCAGTCGGAGACGAAGATCAGGGCGATCTCCCCGGCCATCGCGCCGAGGGTCATGCCGAAGTTCAGGCCCATGCCGGACATGATGGGGATGAGCAGGGCGAGGATCAGGAAGATGTTGCGGCCCATGCGGGTGACGATCTCATTGATCAGGTACGGCAGGGAGAAGCCGGAGATGGGGATGCAGACCGCGCAGATGAGGATGAACATCAGCGGCACGGTGTTGTCGCGGATCAGGCCGACGACTTTCTTGCCAAAATTATCGTTTTTCATTTTGCGCCCTCCGTCTTTCTGGTCAGAGCATAGAGGATCATGCCCTGGGAGGCAACCACGCGAATAACCTCGCTCATATCCATGTGGATCATGTTGTTCATGACCGTCGGCGTCATGGTGACGATGCCCTGGAAGAGGATCGTGCCGATGATGACGTTGGTGATGGATGCCTTGTTCACGCTCGCGCCGCCGATGAGGATGGCGGACACGGCGGGCAGCGCCATGTAGAAGGGCGCCATGTAGAGCTGGATGAAGCCGAAGCCCTGCTCATAGACCAGGATGCCGATGGCGGCAAGCCAGGTGGAGAGCATGACGGACAGCAGGCGCATCTTGTCGACATTCACGCCCGCGGCCTTTGCGAAGGTGGGGTTGGAGCCGACGGCGGTCATGGCCGTGCCGGTCTTGGTGTGCAGGAAGGCCCACATGCCGAAGGCCAGCAGCGCGAAGAAGAGCAGCGTGCCCGTCGGGATGGAGAGATTGCCGATGTTGATCTGCAGGAAATTCGCCAGCACCTTGTCATAGAAGCCCTCCAGGGAGATGGTGGTTCTCAGGCCCTTGCCGGAGAAGCCCCAGACCATCGTCGGGCTGTGGTAGGGCAGCAGCAGCCACATCATGCACATGAAGGACACGGACGAGAAACCGACGTAGGTCGCGATCATCATCTCGCCGCCCTTGATCTTGTTGAGCAGCCAGCCGTAGCCCGCGCCGAGGATCAGGGAGATGGGCGTGGAGATGACAATGGCCATCAGAAAGCTCAGTGGGCCGGTGAAGCCGAACTCAATGGAGAGCGTCGCGCCCAAAAGGCCGGAGATGATGCCGAGGGGCAGGCCGAAGTTCAGGCCGCAGCCGGAGTGGATCATCGGCACCATGGCGAGGACCATGACCGCGTTCCAGCTGAAGCGGTTGAGGGTGTTGCTGATCTGCGTCCAGAAATCGGAGCCCACGAAGGGCGCGGCGATAAAGAGCAGCAGCAGGAAGCCCGCGATGATCAGGCGGGGCAGGCCGAAGGATTCGACCGCGGCCTTGAGCCTGTCGCGCAGCGTCAGGTTGGTTCTGTCTAATGTTTCGTTCATGCTGCCCTCCTCACTTGACCATGCTGACCATCAGCATGCCAAAGTCCTCCGACGGGTCGGACGCCGGGCGGATACCGGCGATTTTGCCGCCGGAGACGATCGCGATGCGGTCACAGATCGAACGCAGCTCCTCGAGCTCCGAGGAGATCATCACGACGGTGACGCCGCTGTCGCGGTTGAAGCGCCGCAGGGCCTCGAGCACCAGCGCCTTGGCACCGACGTCGATGCCGCGGGTCGGCTCGGACACGAAGAGGAACTTCGGCTCGAGCGCGAAGGCCTTGGCAAGGCACACCTTCTGCTGGTTGCCGCCCGACAGCTCCCTCGCCTTCTGTTTGGAGCCGGTGCACTTGATGGCGAGCTCCTCGATATACTGCTCCGTGACCTCGCGGATCGCCTTCTCGTCACGCCACTTGACAAGGCCGCCAAGATAGTTTTTCAAAAACTTGTTCTGGATCTGCATGGCCGGAAAGGCCACGTTCCATTCAAGGGTCTCGTCCAGCAGCAGGCCCACGCCGCGCCGGTCCTCCGACACGAAAGCGAGGGAGGCGTCCAGGCACTTGCGCGGACTGTTGAGCGGGATCTCCTGTCCCTGGAAGATCACCGTGCCGCCCGCCTCGTACAGGCCCATGATGCCGTTCGGGATACCGAGCTTGCCCTGACCGGCGAGGCCGCCGATGCCGAGGATCTCACCCTCCCGGATGTCAAGGTTCACGTCGCGCACGGTCTCGCCGGGCATATCGACCCAGAGGCGCTTGATGGACATGGCGATCTTCGCGCCCTCTGTGTCGCGGACCTCCGCCTTTGCGGTGGTGTCCACGCTGCGGCCGACCATCCATTTGGAGATCTCCTCCACGCTGGTGTCCTTTGCAGCCACGTCCGCCACGACCAGGCCGTCGCGCATGACAACGACCGTGTCGCACACGGCGAGGATCTCATGCAGTCTGTGCGTGATGAAGATGACCGCGATGCCCTGCTTGGACATGGAGCGGATGGACGCGAGCAGCGCCTCGGCCTCCTTCTCGGTCAGCACGGCGGTCGGCTCGTCCAGGATCAGGAGCTTGAGCTGCTCCTTGCTCAGCTCGCGCGCGATCTCGGTAAACTGCTTGTGGCCGACGGGCATCTCACTGATGACCATGTTCTTGTCGATGGAAAAGCCCATCTTGTCGATGGCGGCCTCGGCCCGGCCGGTCATCTCGTTGTAGTCCAGGGTGTTGAGCCTGTCCCCGAAGACCTCGGAGATCACGTTTTTCTTTTTCGGCTCGCGGTTTAGAAGGATGTTCTCCGTGGCGGTGAAGCCCGGGATCAGGGAGAACTCCTGGTGCACCATGCCGATGCCGGCGGCCAGTGCGTCGAAAGGCGTGTTGAACTTCACCTTCTCGCCGTTGATGAGGATGTCGCCCTCATAGCCGCCCGTCTCACGGATGACGTCCATACCGAAAAGGATCTTCATGAGCGTGGACTTGCCCGCGCCGTTTTCGCCGCAGAGTCCCAGCACCTCACCCTCGCGGAGCGTCAGGTTGATATTGCTGAGGACCTGGTTGCCGAAGAAGTCCTTTTTGATATTGCGCATCTCCAGTAGCGGAGCGTTTGCATTTGCCATATCTTTTTCCCACCTAATTATTCTAAGTACGCTTATATGCTGTCATTCTGAGCGCAGCGAAGAATCCTTCCCCTGTTTTCCGGAAAGGTTCTTCGCTTCGCTCAGCATAACAAGAAATGGGGAGGGAGAAGTACTCCCTCCCCCAAGCTGTTGCCAGCTTGGGGGCAAAAATGGGAGCTTGCAGTTCCCATTTTTGCATGGATTGAACGTGAAGGGAGGCTCCCCGCCCCCCTTCACAGATCCCCCTTGCGAATCCGTCCTGGTTTGCAGAGCTTTGTCTGTAGGCAAAGGGGAGGGAGAAGTACTCCCTCCCCTTCTGTGTTTGCTTGTGAGAAATTACTTGACGGTGAAGTACTTCTCGGGAACCTCGACGGAGGTGGAGCCCATGTAGTGGCCCGGATTGCCCATGATATAGGTATCCTGGTACACAAGGAAGGTGTTCTCCGCCTTGACGCCGGTCTCGGCATTGGTGTAGTTGGAGCCGTTCCAGGCAGCGCCGGGAGAGTACTCCTCGTAGGCCTTGGCAATGTCGTCGATGTTCAGCAGCTCGCTCTCGCCGTTGATGACGTTGATGGCGTGCTGGGCAAGACCGGCGGACACGGTGTAGCCGTAGGAGTAAGCCCAGGTGCCGAAGCGGCCCTCGCCGCCCTTCTCAACGATGGCCTGCTCGACCTTGGCGAGGATCTTGGCGTAGTCGCCGGCCTCAGCGGTCAGGTCGATGCCCAGAGCGCCGGGGTAGCCCATGGTGGGAGAGGGCAGGTCAGCCTCGACGAAGCAGCCGCCGTAGGCGAGAAGCTGCTTGAGCAGAGGCTCGGTGTGGGCGTCGTTGGTGCAGAAGAACGCGGAGTTCTTGCCGTACTTCTCGATCCACTCGGGGGCCTTCTCAAGGATATAGGCCTGGGCGCCCGCAACGCCGACGTCGGTCGTGGGGTCGGGAGCGGTCTCAAGCACGAAGGTCATGCCGAACTCCTCGCACGCGGCCTTCATAACGGCCACGCGGCGGCTCATGGTCTCGTAGGACATGTGGCGCGGGAAGGAGATGTGGACGAAGGTGTCGCAGCCGAGCTCATGCGCGGTGCGGATCATCAGGTAGCCGCGGGCAACGAAGTCGTTGTTGCAGACGAGGTCGGCGGCGGAGCCGATCTCAGGCAGGTCCTCATGGGACTCGCCGGCGATGCAGATGATGTCAGGGCGCTTCTCTTTGATCTGACGGAAGGCCTCGGTGGTGCCGGGGACAGCCTGGTTGACGATGATGGCCTTCATCAGAGGATCGTCGGACATGTTGACGATGGTCTGAACGGTGGTCTCGAGCTCCTCAGGGAAGTTGTCGGGGTAAATGGCCAGCTTGACCATATCCTCGCCATACTTGGCCTGGACAGCCTCGGCGCCGCGGCGGTCATCCTCGGACTGAGAGACGGAACCGGTGACGATGCCGATGTGGAAGCCCTCGTCGGCCTTCTCCTCAGCCTTTTCCTCGGCCTTGGGGGCTTCGGTCGCGGCAGGAGCAGCGGCAGGGGCGCTCTGCTGGCCGCACGCGCAGAGCGCGAACACCATGGTCAGCGCGAGCAGAAGCGCAACGATCTTTTTCATGTTTTTCCTCCTTTTTATTTGAAACTCCGTCTTTCGCGGCGAGCCGGGAAAAGCGGATGTTTCCTTTTGTTTCAGAAATACATGAACATTTCTGAAATCTTTTCTAATATACCACACGAAGCGCCGGATGACAAGAGAATCTTTCGCATTTTGTTCAAAAGAAAACGGCTTTCTTTGTGCACAGTGGCAAAATCTGTGCCTTGAAAAAAGCCCGCGTCCGGTTACAATGGACGCGGGGGGTGATGAAAGGATGCTCAAAAAGACGATACGCCGGATGCTCTGTATGTGTCCGGCGGCATGGACCATCTTCATCTGGTCTGTGAGGCTCACGGCCTTTGTGCTGGTGTGCGCGTTCGTGCTGCTGCTCGGCTGGGGCGGCAGCCTGGCGGAGGGCTATGAGCGGTACATGACGGCCATGAGTCTCTATGAGATCGGCCAGGCCCTGCTGCTGATCGGGGCGATACTCCCGGTCTGCATCGAGGACGTTTACATCTCCAGGCGGTAGAAGGATTCCCGATCCATGAGCGCGTTTAACACGTCCAGCATGGCGTCCGCGCTCATGCGCTCGGGCAGGCTGAGCTTTTGGAGAAGCTGACGGCGCTTTTCCGCGCTTCCCTCTCTCCCGCTCAGGCCCTTCGCGTAGAGATCGGCCTTGGTGATCTGGGCGGGCCGCTGCTCCGCGGGGCTGTCGTCAAAGGTCGCGCCCGCGCGCTTCAGGGCCTCGATCAAGACCTCCGGCCTCATGCCCTCGACGCCGAGCTTGCCCTCCTTTGACGCTTTCTCCTTGCGCCGCTCCTTGCCCGAAATATCCGGGATGTAGGCGTGCTTGACGAGCTTCGGATCGACGATGCCGCGGATGTGGTTTCGGATCAGGAAGCCCGCGCCGTCGGAGTCCGTGAGCACGATGAGGCCCCGCGTCTCCGCGAGGGTTTTCAATAAGCGCCGCTTGGCCGCGTCGTTGAAGATACCGAAGCCGGAGGTCTCCAAAATTGCAGCGTCTACGACCTGGCTGAGGGTGTTCTTGTCATAGCGGCCCTCGACGACGATGACCTCCTTAATCCTCCGCATGGCACTCCCCCGCCGCGATGCGCAGCACGGCCTCCTTCAAAAGCTCCCGCGCGTCCGCGCCGCTGGACTTCATGCGGTAGTCGGTCTCGGCGCAGAGCTCCACCGCGCGCTGAAGCTGCGGCAGGGTAAAGCCCCTGGCGGCGTTTAGGAGCTTTGCGGCGATATAGTCGTACTTCATGGCACAGGTCTCCATCACATACTTTGTGCCGAGACCCTTGTCCACGGCGAGCCTTGCGGCCCAGAGCCGGCGCATCTGGCCTCCCAGGACGGCGAGCATCATAATGGGCTCGTTGTTCTTGTCCGCCAGCAGCTCCGACAGGACGGCCAGCGCGGAGTTTGTCTTCTTCTGGGCGATGAGCTCCGTCATCTCGAAGACCACGGCCTCCGGGATGTGGTTGGCGACGGCCTCGACGTCGGCCTGGGTGACCTTCTCCCCTTTCGCATAGGCCGCGATCTTCTCGATCTCAGGGATGAGCCTGCTCATGAGGTCCCCGCTGATAAAGATCAGGCGCTGGGCGGCAGCGAGCTCGATCCCCTTCCCGGCGGCGGCAAAGCGGCGGACGATCCAGTCCGTCAGCATCCCCTGGGAGGCTTGGGTAAACTTCATCTCTTTCCCGGCCGAGCGCAGGCTCTTGATGAATTTAAGCCTCCCGTCCGGCTCAAACTGCGCGCTCTGGACGAAGGCGACAGTGCAGTAGTCCGGGATGTCCTCGAGGATTTTGGCGCAGGCGTCGGCGTCCGGGAGCTTGTTGAGATCCACGTCCCGAAGCTCGATAAAGCTGCTCTCCGTCATAAAGGGCATGGCGTCCACCGCCTGCTGAAGCTCCCGCGCGTCCAGGCCCGGCCCGTCGATGCGCTTATAGCTGAACCCGTCCTCCCCCTCGGGGAGGACGATTTTTTTGAGCTGGATCAAAAACTGCTCGCGCAGATAGTCCTCCGGCCCCCAGAGGAAATAGAGCCGCTCCGGCCCGCGCTCCCTGAGCGTGCGCAGCTCGGCGGCGTAATTGAGTTTTTCTTCGTCTCTGCCCTTTTTAGCCATGGCTTTTCTCCAAACGAATTTCGACGGTGCCGTTGAGGTCCGTCCGCATCACATCATAGCCGTACTTTTCCAGCGCGTCAAGCGTCTCCTGCGCGGGATGTCCGTAGGTATTGTACCCGACGCTCACCACCGCAAGGCCCCCGCCGAGCTCCCGGAGCAGCTCCTTCGAGCCTGCGTACTTCGACCCGTGGTGGCCCGCGACGAGGATTTCAATGCCGCTCAGATCCTCTCTGTCGGCAAGCTCCCGCTCCAGCTTCTTCGGCGCGTCCGCCGTGGTCAGCAGATCGGTCTCTGCGATGGAGAGCCTGACCGCAAGGCAGCGCTCGTTCTCGTCTCCGTCGCCGCTGAGCTTGTAGAGCTTTGCGGCTATGCGTCCGGCGCGGGCCTCGGCGTCGCGCTCAAGGCTGATGACCTTTGTCCCGTGCCGCTCGGCACAGGCGAGGATTTTGTCGCGCAGACCGTTTTCATCCGCCGCGTCCGCCGGGAGGATCAGCGTGTCCACGGGCAAAAGCTCCATGAGCCGCACCGCCCCGTCGGCGTGGTCGGTGTGCAGGTGGGTCAGAACCAGCAGCTCAATACTGCGCCGCCCGCGGCCCAGCAGATACTCCCCCGCGAGACTCCCGGCGTCGTCCATGGTATTGATGTTGCCGCAGTCCACGACGGCGGTCGCGTCCCCGGCGAAGGCCGCGATGCACTGGCCCTGGCCGACATTCAGGACGCTGAGACAGTCGGTCTCGCGGTAAAAGCGCTCCGTGTGCCAAAGCAGGCCGATCAGCAGCACAAGCGACAGCCCGCCCGGCAGCAGCACGCGCAGCCATGTCCGTCTGCGGAGCAGAAAGCCGAGAAGCAGCAGCGCGTAGCTTGCGAGCATCCAGCACAGCGCCCCGTCCGTCGCCATGTACAGCACCGCATGGGGAAGCCCCGCGACCTTGCCCGCGACAAACAGGATGTACCGGGCAAGCAGGGCGCAGGCCCACACGAGCCCCGCGCCCAGAAACGGCGCCGGCGCGAGCAGGCAGGCCGCCCACGCGAGACAGAAGCACAGGCTCACCGCCCAGAGGCAGGCGAGATTGCTCAGCAGCGACAGCAGCGGCACATAGGAAAAGTGAATGGCCGTCAGGGGCGTGGTGAAGACCATGACGCTCAGCGAGCTCGCCGCGACGCCGAAGGGGTAAGACAGCGGGCCGCCCCTCGCGCTCTCGGGCAGGGGGCGCAGGAAAAAGTCATAGAGCCGCTGTCCGAAGCAGACAATGCCCGCCATGGCGGCAAAGCTCATCTGCAGGCTCACGCTTTTAGCCGCGAAGGGGTTGAACGCGAGAATCAGCGCCAGCGCCGCCGAGAGCGAGGTCACCGGGTCATTTTCCCGCCGCAGGATGGGCGCGAGCAGCAGAAAGCTCTGCATGATCGCGGCGCGGAGGGCGGACTTGCTTATCCCCGTGACGAGGACGAAGGCCCAGACTAAAACGACGCTGACAAGCGCCCCGCGCCGCCCGTTTCCGAACAGCAGGCACAGAAGGCCCACCAGAAACGCGATGTGCAGGCCGGACACCGCCGCGATGTGCATGAGGCCCGAACGGCTCATGGCGACATACAGGGCGTCGTCCGCGTAGAAGTCGCTCTTGTCGCCCAGCATCAGGGCCTTTAAAAAAGCGCGGCAGCTGTCGGGGAAGGCGCGGTCCGCCCTGTCGCGCAGCAGTTTATTCAATCGCACCGGCAGCGCGGAGAGGGAGAATCCGCCGTCCGTCAGGGCCTCGTCCCCCTTGACGCTGAGCTTCCAGAAGAAGCCGTCGACCATGTAATTGTCATAGGGTCTGCCGTAGAGCGTGTCCGCCGCGCCGAGCTTTGCGGTAAAGGATACGCGCTGACCGGGCCGGGCCGAGGCGAAGAGCTTCTTGTTGTCGTACACGATGGCCTTGAGCTTCGGCAGCTCGGGCGCATCGAGGCGCACGCGCAGGCGGCAGTAGCCCGGATAGACGTCCGGGTACTCGAGCACGACGCCGGTCACCTCCCGCGTTTGGCCGACATACGCCTCCGCCCTTTCGGCCGTGAGGCGGCTGTACACCGAAAACTCCGCAAGGCCGAGGGCGAAAAACACCAGCGCGGTCACGGCCGGGCGCAGCCATCTCCGACGCGGGAGCAGCAGCCCGAAGCCGACCAGGGTCGACGCCGCCGCAAGCGGCAGGAGCCACGATGCCGGCAGGATGTAGTTTGCCAGGAACAGCGCGGCGGAAAAAGCCAGCGCCGCCGTCGCAAGCCTTCGCATAGGCTGCCTCCAAAAAAGCGGGGCCGGTATCCGGCCCCGCCGTATTCGATAATCAGATCATCTTCTCGCCGAGCTTGACGCCGCCGAGCAGGTGGAAGTGCAGGTGCATGACGGTCTGGCCGCCGTCCTCGCCGCAGTTGTTGATGACGCGGTAGCCGTTATCCAGCCCCTCGGCCTTCGCGATCTTGGCAATGGCCTCAAAGCACTTGGCGACATAGACGGAATTGCTCTCGTCGATTTTGCGGGTACAGCAGATGTGCTTTTTCGGCACGACCAGCACATGCACCGGAGCCTGGGGGTTGATGTCGCGGAAGGCGCAGACGTAGTCGTCCTCGTACACCTTGGTGCTGGGGATGTCCCCGGCGATGATTTTGCAGAACAGGCAATCTTCCATTTTATAGTCCTCCCGTCAAATCTTTTCGCTGACAAATTTCTCGACCGCGGCCAGGGCCTCGCCGAGCTTGCTGACGTCGTTGCCGCCGCCCATGGCGGAGTCGGGCTTGCCGCCGCCCTTGCCGCCCGCGATGGCGGTGATGTTCCTGATGATGTCCCCGGCCTTGACGCCCTTTGCCACGGCGTCCTTGCCGCAAACGCACTGGAAGGTGATCTTGTCGCCGTTGACAGAGGCGACCACGGCCACGACGCCCGCGTTTTTGTCGCGCAGCACGTCGCCCAGCTTGCGCAGGGTGTTGGCGTCGCAGTTTTCCTTGGAGCAGGTGACGACGCGCAGGCCGCCGATGTCCTTGCCGTTTTTCAAGAGCTCGTCCGCGCCGCCTGCGGATTCCTTGGCCTTGTACTGCTCGACGAGGCGCCTGGCCTCCCTGAGCTCGCTCGCCTGCTGCTCCAGCTTCTGGGGCAGATCGGCGGGGCTGGTCTTGTACATGGCGGAGAGCTTGTTGAGCTCCTCGAGATCGCGGTTCAGAACCTTCATGGTCTCAAGGCCGGTGCTGGCCTCGATGCGGCGCACGCCGGAGGCGACGGAGCCCTCGGAGATGATGTGGAAGGCGCCGGCCTTGGCGGTGTTGTCCAGATGGGTGCCGCCGCAGAGCTCCACGCTCCAGCCGCCCATGTTGACCACGCGGACCACGTCGCCGTACTTCTCGCCGAAGAGGGCGGTCGCGCCGGTCTTGCGGGCCTCGTCGATGGGCATTTCCTTCACCTCGATGCCGTAGCCCTCGAGGATCGCGTCGTTGACGATGCTCTCGACCTGCTTGAGCTGCTCGGGCGTCACGGCGGAGAAGTGGGTGAAGTCGAAACGGAGGAAGTCCGGCTCGACCAGGGAGCCCGCCTGGTGGACATGATCGCCCAGAACCTCGCGCAGGGCCTTGTGGAGCAGGTGGGTCGCGCTGTGGGCGCGGCCGATGGCGCGGCGGCGTTTTTCGCAGTAGGAGGCGGTCACTTTGTCGCCGAGTTTGAAGTCGCCGGATTTGACCACGCCATAGTGCATGTACTTGCCGCCCTTGTTCTTCTGGACGTTGTTGACCTCAAAGACGCTGTCGCCGGACTTGATGACGCCATGGTCGGCCACCTGGCCGCCCATCTCGGCGTAGAGAACGGTCTTGTCGAGGACGATGATGCCCTCCGCGCCCGCGCCGAGCTCGTTCTGAAGCTCATCCTCGGACACCAGGGCCAGGACTTCGGCCTCGGTCTCGGTCTGATCGTAGCCGACAAACTTCGTGTCGGGGATCTCCTTGCCGAACTCGATACCGGCCCAGCCGAGATCGCCCAGGGCCTCGCGGGCCTTGCGGGCTCTGACGCGCTGCTCCTCCATGAGGGCCTTGAAGCCGTCCTCATCCACGCTCATGCCCTCGTCCTCGCACATCTCAATGGTGAGGTCGATGGGGAAGCCGTAGGTGTCGTAGAGCTTGAAAGCGTCCGCGCCGGAGAAGACGGTCTCGCCCTTGGCCTTGTGCTCATTGAGCAGGTCGGAGAAGATCTTCATGCCCGCGTCGAGCGTGCGGTTGAAGTTTTCCTCCTCGGTCTTGATGACGCGGGTGATGTAGTCCTGCTTCTCTCTGAGCTCGGGGTACTGGCACTCGTTTTCATGGATGACGGTGTCGATCACCTTGTAGAGGAAGGGCTCGTTCACGCCGAGCAGCTTGCCGTGGCGGGCGGCGCGTCTGAGAAGGCGGCGCAGGACATAGCCGCGCCCCTCGTTGGAGGGGAGGATGCCGTCGCAGATCATAAAGGTGGCGGAGCGGATGTGGTCGGTGATGACGCGCAGGGACACATCCATCTTGTGGCTCCTGCCGTAGAAGGCGCCGGTCAGCTCGCTCACTTTATGGGTGATGTTCATAACGGTGTCGACGTCAAAGAGGGAGTCGACGCCCTGGCAGACGACGGCCAGGCGCTCCAGGCCCATGCCAGTGTCGATGTTCTTCTGCTTGAGCTCGGTATAGTTGTTGTTGCCGTCGTTGTCGAACTGGGAGAAGACGTTGTTCCAGACCTCCATGTAGCGGTCGCAGTCGCAGCCGACGGTGCAGTCGGGCTTGCCGCAGCCGTACTCGGGCCCGCGGTCATAGTAGACCTCGGAGCAGGGGCCGCAGGGGCCCGCGCCGTGCTCCCAGAAGTTGTCCTCCTTGCCGAAGCGGAAGATGCGCTCGGCCGGGATGCCGATGTCCTTGTTCCAGATCTCAAAGGCCTCGTCGTCGTCCTTGTAGATGGACGGGTAGAGGCGGTTGGGGTCGATGCCCACCCAGTCGGGGGAAGTCAGGAACTCCCAGCACCAGGCAATGGCTTCCTTCTTGAAGTAGTCGCCGAAGGAGAAGTTGCCCAGCATCTCAAAGTAGGTGCCGTGGCGGGCGGTCTTGCCGATGTTCTCGATGTCGCCGGTGCGGATGCACTTCTGGCAGGTGCAGACGCGGCGGCGGGGCGGCTCGGCCTCGCCCTTGAAGTAGGGCTTCATCGGGGCCATGCCGGAGTTGATGATCAGAAGGCTCGCGTCGTTCTGCGGGATGAGCGAGAAGCTCGGCAGGCGCAGGTGGCCTTTGGTCTCAAAAAAGCTCAGGAACATCTCTCTGAGTTGGTTCAGTCCGTATTTTTCCATACTGTATCCTCCAAATAAAGAACTAACAATTTCAATCGAAAACAAAAAAACTCCGCCCCTGTGCAGGGGCGAAGCTGAATGTACTTCGCGGTACCACCCTGATTACAGCAAACGCCGCATCTCAAGCGCCCTTATCGCGGGCAGACGCCCCGGTCGTCCCGGGATAGCTCAGGAGTGGCTGCCGGTCTCGGACACAGGGCCTTTCAGCATACGGCCCCTCTCTGGAGTGTCCTGCGCCGACTCTTTCCGTCTCAGCCAGTCGCAATTTCAATTGACAAACGGCATTGTACCAGAAATCCGCGATTTGTCAAGAACAGATCCCAATTTTCAGCGCTATTCCTGTACGCTTGACGGGTCAGCCATTTTTTGGTAAAATTAGAAATAAGAGCATGGACCCGACTCACGATGTCCATAAACGTGTGATGCTTCTGTGATAAACCCTGTGCTATACTTGCGCCATCAAATGAAAAACAAAGGAGAAACAAACCATGAATAAGCATGAAAACGTGAAAGCACTGAGCGAAAATGAAGAAGAAGCGGTTTCCGGCGGGAGTTCCATGGCGTCGAAACTCAAAAAGCCCGGCAAACAAAATCCTGCCATGAGCAAATCGCCCATCAGTTTGGGCGAGGGGATCCCCGCAGATACTACTTCCTCCGAAAAGCCGCGCGACGGCGGCGCAACCGGCGGCTGGTGAGCTGCATACTGTCATACGGCAAGGCAGCGGGATCACAGTGTATGTGCTGTGGTTCCGCTGCCTTTTTCCGGCATTATGAGGTGTCAGGCGAGGAGCCTTATCTTCTCCGCCGCAGGATCGACAGCCGCGGGGCGTTGACCGGCAGCGCGGTATGCACCTGCATCATCGGATGGCGCGCGTCGGGGATGCTCTCCCCTTCCGCGTCAAAGAGCGCCCCGACGGTAAAGCGCAGGGGTTCGCGCTCCGGGGTCAGCAGCTCCAGCTCCTCGCCCGCTCTGAACCTGTTGCGCTGGGTCAGGACCGCGCTTCCGTTTTCATCGCAGCTTTCCACCACGGCGACGACGTCCGCTCCGCTCTCGTATGTTCCTGCCGGGTGCTGGCCCGGCTCGCCTCCGAGGTAGAAGCCCGTGCAGTAGGGCCGGTGGCTGACCATCTCCGTCTCGCGCACCCAGACCTCCGGCACCTCGTCCCCCGCGGCCACGGCGTCAAGGGCGTGGCGGTAGGCGTTGGTCACGACGGCGGCGTAGTAGGCGGACTTCATGCGTCCCTCGATCTTGAAGCTGGTGACGCCCGCCTCCATGAGATCGCGCAGATGTTCGATCATGCGCATGTCGTTGGAATTTAAGATGTAGCTGCCCCCGTCGTCCTCAAAGACGTCAAAGTACTGTCCCGGCCGCTTTTCCTCCATGAGGCTGTATTTCCAGCGGCAGGGCTGGGCGCACTCGCCCCGGTTGCCGTCGCGCCCGGTCATGTAGTTGGACAGCAGGCAGCGGCCCGAAAAGCTCACGCACATGGCCCCGTGGACGAAGGCCTCAAGGCGCAGCTCCGAAGGGGTGTTCGCGCGGATCTGCCGGATCTGCTCGATGGGCAGCTCGCGCGCCAGGACCACGGTGTCCGCGCCCAGGGCATAGAGCACGTTCGCCGTGGCGCTGTTGACCACGCCGAGCTGGGTGCTGACGTGCAGTCTCAGCTTCGGGGCGAAGCGCTTCGCCAGCGCCAGCACACCGAGATCCGCGATGATGAGCGCGTCCGGTCCGGCCTCGCCTAAAAAGGCGAGGTAGTCTGGGAGCCTGCGCAGCTCGTCCTCCCGCGGGAGGGTGTTGCAGGTCACATAGACCTTCCTCCCCATCCCGTGGGCAAGCTCAATGGCGCCTGAGAGCTCATCGTTGTCAAAATTTCCGGCGGCGGCCCGGAGGCCAAATTCCTTGCCCGCCAGGTAGACGGCGTCCGCTCCGTAGGTCAGCGCCATCTCCAGCCGCTCCCGGTCCCCCGCGGGGGCGAGCAGCTCCAAATCGTTACGAATAATTTTGAGAAGCGACAAAGTTGTTAAACTCCGTATCGTTGGTAAAGAATCGGTGCACCCCGGCGTTCGCGTCGAGGGCGTAGAAGTAGTAGTTCGTGGTCTCCGGGTACAGCGCCGCCTGGATGGAGGCGAGGCCCGGACTGCAGATCGGTGTGGGCGGCAGGCCCGCGCGCACGCGCGTGTTGTACGGGTCGTCCTTTTCGAGCATCTGGGCAGTCGGCGCGCCCTCATGCTCGTCATACGGGTAGAGTACCGAGGCGTCGATGCCGAGCACGATCCCGGCGTTGAGGCGGTTGTAGATGACCGAGGCGATCAGCGCGCGCTCGTCGTCGCTGCCGGCCTCCTTCTCGATGAGGGAGGCGACCTTGAGCACATCGTACATGGTCAGACCGAGTTCCTCGGCGCGGGCGGCCATCTCGTCGGTGACGCGGCGGCGGTAGTTGTCCAGCAGCTTGTTGATCGCGCTCGAGCCCTGCATCCCGACATAAAACTCATAGGTGTCCGGGAAGAGGAAGCCTTCGAGCCGATACGCGCCCTCGCCCTCGCTCTCGGCGAGGAAGTCGTAGTTATACTCGGTGTTCCCCGCGTCCTCCATGAGGTCGTTGTAGCTGCTGACCCCGTTTTCCTCAAGGCGCATGAAGATCTGGTGCATCTTGAAGCCCTCGGGGATCGTGACCGTGACCGTGATGGTGGAGGAGGAACCGGCGCGCATGTTCTGGATGAGCGCGCGGTAGTCGAAGCTGGACTTTAATTCATACTCGCCGGGGCTCACCTTCTGATCCGCCGTCGAGATCTTGCAGAACGTGGTAAAGAGCCACTTGTATTCAATGAGTCCCGCGTCCCTCAGCACGTCCGCCACATAGTCCATATCGGCGTGGGTGACGCGCTTGGTGCCGATCTTTTTGCCGTTTTCGTCGAAGCGGTCCACGGTCTCGGACTGGAAGATGCTGCTCGGCAGCGTGACCACGGCGGTAAAGTTCTCCTTGTTGAGGGCCAGCATATCGCTCGCCGCCATCCAGGCCAGACAGGCCAGCACGATGCTGACGCAGACGATGAACGTAAAATACATCAGCCCCCCGAGGCAGCCGGAGTGGTACTCATGGCTCTGCCGCACGGGGCGGTAGTCCCGCTCGGACTCCGCGTCGCCGGTGTAGTTGCGCGTCTCCCTGCCGGTGGAGTCGATCAGCAGCTTGTCCATAGCGGTCAGCGGCGTGCGCTTGCCGTCGGTTTTATCCGTCTGCTTCTCGGACGGCTCGGCGCGCTGGGACCGCTCGTCATGGATGCGGAAGATTTCGTTGATTTTGTCAAGTTCGTCGGGCATGTTTTACTCCTTCAGTGAGGAACGGGAAAATCGGGCGCGGTAGCACAAAGGCGGCAGCGCACATAGTATGGCATGAGCGCCGCGGAAAACGGCGCGCGCAGACACTCCCCGCTCCGCCGCCGCACGGCGGATCGGGACGCGCCAGCTCAAGTGCGGAGAAAGGACAATACTATGTTCTGCAATTCCTGCAACGGCAACAATTCGCTCTGGCTCATCATCCTGATCATCATTCTCTTCGGCTGCGGCAACGGCTATGGCTGCGGCTGCAACAACAACTGCGGCTGCAACGACTGCGGCTGCGGCAACAACTGCGGCTGCGGCTGCAACTGAGCCATGAGAGGGGCCCCAAACGGGGCCTCTTTTACATATTCTGACGGCGAAAATGCCTATTTGTTTCCGATGGTTCTCAGGATCAGGTCGTAGATCTCGTCGTTTTTCTCCTCAAGGCCGCGCTCCCGGCCGTCCTTCTCGAAGGCGATGCGCGTCCAGCCGTAGTGCTCGCAGGCCATGCTTGCCGTGCGGAGGCAGCGGGCGAGGTAGGCGCTGTCCTGCTCGTGGATGTCGGCGCTGGTGTGGGTGAGGGCCTCGCGCTCACGCATGCGGCGGCGGGAGGTCTCCAGATCCACGTCGAGGTAGATCACAAGATCCGGCTGCGGCAGGCCCATCTTGCCGTACTCCAGATCGGCAAGCCAGCTGAAAAACGCGGGCAGCTCGGAATCCTCGAGCTTGCAGCCCTGGTGGACGGCGTTGGAGGTGGTGTAGCGGTCGGAGATAATGAGGCCGCCGTTTTCATAGACCTTCCCCCAGTCGTCCCGGTAGGAGGCGAAGCGGTCCACCGCGTAGAAGGTCGAAGCGGCGTAGGCGTTCACGTCCCCCGGTTTTTTTCCGAAGGCCCCGCCGAGATAGAGGCGGATGAGCGCGCTGCTGTCCTTGTCATAGCGCGGAAATACGATGTGATTATACGCAATTTTGTCCTGTTCCATTCTGTCGCAGAGCAGGCGGTACTGGGCGGACTTGCCGCTGCCGTCTATGCCCTCGAGGACAATGAGCTTTCCCCTGGTCATTGGTTTGAATCCTTTTCTTTTATTATACCTGCGCGAAGACCTCGCCGATCCGGCCGTGGATGGTGAGGTCGGCTTCCGTGGGGGTGCTGCTGCGCGTGATGAGCACCAGCTTATTCCCCCGGTAATAGTTGATGAGGCCGGCCGCCGGGTAGACCTTGAGCGAGGTTCCGCCCACGATCAGCACGTCGGCCTGGCGGATATAGTGGATGGCGCGCATGATCACGTCGTCGTCCAGCGGCTCCTCATAGAGCACGATGTCCGGGCGGATGACCCCGCCGCAGGAGCAGCGCGGCACGCCCGTGCCGTGGTTCATCAGATCGGCGTCATACGGCTTGCGGCAGCGCGAGCAGTAGGCCCGCAGGATGCTGCCGTGCAGCTCGAGCACGTTCTTGCTCCCCGCCGCCTGGTGCAGCCCGTCGATGTTCTGGGTGACAACGGCTTTCAGCTTGCCCTCCTTCTCGAGCTCGGCCAGGCGCAGATGGCAGCGGTTGGGCTTCACCCCGTCGATGACCAGCTTTTCCCGGTGGAAGCGGTAATACTCCTCGGGAAAGCGCTCGAAAAAGGTATGGCTCAGGATGGTCTCGGGCGGGTACTTCCACTTCTGGTTGTACAGGCCGTCCACGCTGCGGAAGTCGGGGATCCCGCTCTCCGTGCTGACCCCGGCCCCGCCGAAGAAGACGATGTTGTCGCTGTCCGCGATCCACTGTTTGAGCTTGGCGATGTTCTCTTCCATGGTACGCGCCTCCCCATTTTTTATAATTTACACCGCGTTCTCCGCCGCTTTGAGGATTTCTTCCGCGCAGGTCTCGCAGGAGCTCAGCGTGATCTCGTTCTCGCGGCGGACGACGAAGCGGTAGGTCTCGTCGCTGCACTTGTCGGACATGTCCAGGATATAGAGGCGGGAGCTGCGGATCGCCGCCATGGCAAGCTCCGCGCACTCACCCAACCAGTGCACCGCGTCCTTCGGGCAGAGCGCGCACAGCTCTTTGGCCAGTTCCAGCATCTGGCCCATCATGTTGATGACCTCCGCCGGGATGGCGACGGCGGGCTGGCGCGCGGCCTCGATCTCCTGCTCCCCGCCCTCTTTCAGGGCGCGGCGCAGGGGGTGGCGGCTCTTCACATCCTCGTCGATGAGGTGGACCATATAGCCGCGCAGGATCTCCGCGTTGCGCAGCATGTAGTCGACGCGCTCATTCTCCCCCGCCGTCTTCTTTGTGATCGCGGCGGCGCGCTCCAGCAGGGACGCGGCCAGCGCGGCGGTCACGGCGGCGGCCCCGCCGGTCTCCATGCGGGAGTCGGGTTCGGAGAGGGCCTTTGTCAGCTCGTCCGCGTTTTTCTGCTTGAAGATTTCGATCTTGATTCCCTCGGCCATGGTCAATCCCTCTTAGTCTCTGTTAAACTCTCTTAATCTCAAACCCTCGTTCTTTTGCAGGGCCCAGTTGACGCACCAGTCGGAGGTAAAGAGCAGGAGGTTATTCCCCTTGAAGTCCTGCACCCACTTGGTATCGCTGGTGAGGTTGAGGTCGCCGATGCGGATGTCCTCGTTTTCGACCCAGCGGACAAGCTCATAGGGCATGGGCCGTCTTCTGATCTCCACGCCGTACTCGGTGCGAAGGCGGTATTCCAGCACCTCGAACTGCAGTACGCCCACGACGCCGACGATGACCTCCTCCACGCCGGTGTACGGCTCGTGGAAGATCTGGATCGCGCCCTCCTGGGCGATCTGGGTGATGCCCTTTTCAAACTGCTTGCGCTTCATGGTGTCGATGCGCTCCACGCCCGCGAAATGCTCGGGCGCGAAGGTGGGGATGCCCTCGAAGCGGACGTTCATGCCCTTCTCGCAGATGGTGTCCCCGATGGAGAAGACGCCGGGGTCAAACACGCCGATGATGTCCCCGGCGTAGGCCTCGTCGATGATGGCGCGGTCCTGGGCCATGAGCTGCTGGGGCTGGGCCAGGCGCAGCGCCTTGCCCGCCTGAACGTGGTAATACTCCCTGTCGCGCTCGAAGCGGCCGGAGCAGATGCGCATGAAGGCGATGCGGTCGCGGTGGGCCTTGTTCATGTTGGCCTGGATCTTGAACACGAAGGCCGAGAAGCGCGGGTCCATCGGGTCGACGATCTCGTCCTCCGACATGCGAGGCAGGGGCGGCATGGTCATTTTCAGAAAGCTCTCAAGGAAGGGCTCCACGCCGAAGTTGTTGAGCGCCGAGCCGAAGAACACGGGGCTGAGCCCGCCCGCGCGCACCTCGTCGATGTCAAACTCAAAGCCCGCGCCGTCGAGCAGCTCGATGTCGTCGGCCAGCTGCTCGCGCAGCTTCCGGCCGATCAGCCCGTCCAGCTTCTCGGTCTCGTCGAGTTTGCACTCGATGGCGTGAATCTTGCTCTGTCCGCGGTGGAACTCATTGAAAGCGAGGATGGCCTGCTTCTCGCGGTCATACACGCCCTTGAAGTCGTGGCCGCAGCCGATAGGCCAGTTCATCGGGTAGGTGCCGATGCCGAACTCCCGCTCCAGCTCCTCCATGAGATCATAGGGGCTTCTCGCCTCGCGGTCGAGCTTGTTGATGAAGGTGAAGATGGGAATGTGCCGCATGGCGCAGATTTTGAAGAGCTTGCGGGTCTGCGGCTCGATGCCCTTGGCCGCGTCGATGACCATGACGGCGGAGTCCGCGGCCATGAGGGTGCGGTAGGTATCCTCGGAAAAGTCCTGGTGGCCCGGGGTGTCGAGGATGTTGATGCAGTAGCCCTCGTATTCAAACTGCATGACGGAGGAGGTGATGGAGATGCCGCGCTGCTTCTCGAGCTCCATCCAGTCGGAGACGGCGTGGCGCGCCGTGGCCTTGCCCTTGACGGAGCCCGCCAGCTGGATGGCCCCGCCGTAGAGCAGCAGCTTCTCGGTCAGCGTGGTCTTGCCCGCGTCGGGGTGGGAGATGATGGCGAAGGTCCTGCGCCTTTCGATTTCTTTTTTATAATCCGGCATAAAAAACTTCCTTAATAAAGACTTGACAATATATTATAGCCGCAGGGGCGTGAAAAGTAAAGGTTTTCTTCACGGGCCCCCATAATACTACTATTCCATAAAAACAAGACAATCTTTCCGGCCAGAATTGCGCCAGACTTCGTTATCGGGCCTGGAAATACACAAAGTATTCCCTGCGCCCGCTGCCTCGTCTGACACAATTCCGCCTCGGAAATCTTTGTCGACTTTCTATGGAATAGTACACCGCACACGGGCAGATCATATCCGCCCCCACGATGATGCTCTGTCTACTCCCCTTCTTTTTTCCTATCACCTCCGAAATTGCCTCACCGGGCCTGTCCTGCTTCCGGCGACAGTGCCCGCCGAAGCCTTGCGCTGTATCTACTTATATATAATAGTAGAATATACGTCAGGCGTCCTTGTTCCGCGTCTTCCCCGTCCGGGGCACGCCAGGCCATGAGGGCGCACTAACCCCATAGTGACAAAAATTTTTTTGATTTTTTACCATTATTGCCATGTAAAGTCAATTCTTGCAGCCGTTTTTTATCTTAAAGTATTTTAACTTTTTCTGTCTCTTTGTCTGGTCTGCCGCGCGCGGCTGTGCTATAATATAGCTAACAATTTCACTTGTCTTATGGGAGGCGGTAAACATGCCTGAAAGTTCCGTCAATCTCCGCGCCCTGCGCGCCGCGAACTATAAACGCGCGGGGCTGCTGTGCCTCGCAGGGCTGTTCATCAACGTCTACGGCGTGTACTTTGCCCGCGTCACCGGCGCGCCGCTGTACATCGACAACATCGGCAGCGCCCTCGCCGCCGCGCTGGGGGGTCTCATCCCCGGCATCGTCGTCGGCTTTCTCACCAATCTGCTCAACGCCATCGGCGACTACACCACGGCCTATTACGGGTCGCTGACCGTGCTGATCGCCGTCTGCTCCGCCTGGTTTGCGCAGCGGGGCTTCTATGACTTCAAAAAGCCGTGGCGTCTGCTCGCCGTCATCGCCGTGTTCGCCCTCATCGGCGGCGGGCTCGGCTCCGTGCTGACCTGGACGCTCTACGGCTTCAGCTTCGGGGAGGGCGTCTCCGCTCCCCTCGCCCACCGCCTCTATGAATCGGGGCGGCTGTCCCAGTTCGCGTCACAGTTTCTGGCCGACATGCTCATCGACCTGGCCGACAAAAGCATCACGGTGGTCGTGGTCGCGGCGGTCTGGAACCTGACGCCCGAGGCGCTGCGCAAGCGCCTGTACTTCACCGGCTGGCGTCAGACCCCGCTGACGGACGAAACGCTCGCCGGGGCGACGAGAACGCCCGTCCGGCGCATGTCCCTGCGCGCCAAGATCACCCTGCTGGTGGGCTCGGCCATGATCATCGTCGCCGCCGTCATCACCGCCATCAGCTTTGACCAGTACCGCGACGCCCTGATCGAAGAACAGGTCAACCAGGCCCGCTCCGTCGCCCGCACCGCGGCCTCGGCGGTCGTCCCCGGCCGCGTGGACGAGTACATGGAACAGGGCCCGAACGCCGAGGGCTACGATCTTATCGACAGCCGCTTCCGCGATCTGCTGAGCAGCTCTGAGTTCATACGCTACGTCTACGCCTATCAGCCGCAGGAGGACGGGTATCGTGCGGTCTTCGACGCCGACAAGAGCGAATCCGGCTGGCAGCCCGGAGAGCTTGTGGCCTACAATGACGCGCTTGCGCAGCAAAAGCCCGCTCTGCTTGCGGGCGAGGCGGTCGAGCCGGTCATCTCCAACGACGAATACGGCTGGCTGCTGACCGTGCTGGAGCCCGTATATGACAGCGACGGCCGCTGCCGCTGCTATGTCGGCGCAGACGTCGACATGAGCCGCATCGCCGCCGCGGGGTATGAGTTTCTGGCCCGCGTCGTCTCGCTCTTTTTCGGCTTCTTCCTGCTCATCCTGACCGCGACGCTCTGGCTTGCGGAGTACAACATCATCCTGCCAGTCAACACCATGGCCCTCACGGCGGGCGATTCCGACTATGAGAGCGCCGCCGGGCGTGAAAAGGCTGTCGGGGACGTGCGCGCGCTGAACATCCGCACCGGCGACGAGCTTGAAAACCTCTATCAGTCCCTCATGAAAACCACCGCCGACATGGTCGCCGCCGTCGAAAATGTGGAGCAGCAAAAGCAGCTCATCCGCAAGCTGCAGGACGGTCTCATCATCGTTCTCGCCGACATGGTGGAGAGCCGCGACACCTGCACCGGCCAGCACGTCCGCAAGACCGCGGCCTACACCGGGATCATCATGGAGGAGCTGAAAAAAGAGGGCGTCTACGCCGATCAGCTCACGGACGAGTACATGTCCGACGTGATCAGCTCCGCACCCCTGCACGACATCGGCAAGATCAAGGTCTCCGACCTCATTCTGAACAAGACCAGCCGCCTGACGGATGAGGAGTTCGCCATCATGAAATCCCACACCACCGCGGGCTCCGAGGTCATCGAGCACGCCATGCGCATTGTCTCCGGGGAAGGCTCGTCCTACCTCCGGGAGGCCGACAACCTCGCCCTCTACCACCATGAGAAGTGGAACGGCAGCGGCTATCCGACCGGTCTCAAGGGCACAGAGATCCCGCTGTCCGCCCGCATCATGGCCGTCGCCGACGTCTTCGACGCCCTGGTCTCCAAGCGCAGCTACAAGGACGGCCTGTCTTACGAGCAGGCCATGGACATCATCCGCTCCGGCTCCGGCAGCCACTTTGACCCCGCCATCGTCAACGCTTTCGTCAATGCCGAGCCCCAGGTCCGCGAGGCTATGAACCTGAACCTGGACGCCTGATACTATTTCTTGATTAGATTCTTTCATCAAGAAATCCGCTGTTCCTGCGGTGTTTTCAGCGCAAAACGCTGAAAACACCGCAGGAACAGGAACCTCTGCGCGCATCACAGAAAAAACCGGATTCCGATCTGACGTTTCGGAATCCGGTTTTCTTATGTTATGGTCGGCGTCGGAACCGGGATCGGTTCGTCGACGGCCGTGCTGTAGCCGTTGGTCATGGTCACCTGGAGATTGGGGTCAATCTCGAAGCTGTAGACGAGCTGGTCGGCCTTCTCCCCGTTTTCCCAGGGTCTTGCGTAGGTCAGGGTCAGCTCCGTCGTCCCCGCCTTGAGGGGTGTGAGCGTGAAGGTCTCCGTACCTCCCGCACCGACCAGGCCCGCGCTCTGCTGACGCTGCGCGTAGCTGCTTTCAACCTTGAACAGTTCCTCCGATTGGGAGACCTGCCAGCTGTAGCCTGTGGTGGGGTTGGCCTCCAGTGAGAGGCTGACGGTCTGCGGCGCGGGGGTCTCCCTCCCGCAGGCGGTCAATATCAGAACGGCCGCAAGGGCCAGAATCAGCTTTTTCATTGGGCATCCCTCCTTACTTGCCGGATTTTACGCCGGGCGAAGAGGAAGTTCAATGAAAAAAATGTGAATTATGGTAAACTTAAGAAATCTTAATTGCTTGACAATTGTCTGTCATTTCCGGCAGGCGCTTGTCAGCGGAGCTCCATGCCGTATTTCTTTTTGATACGCGCCTTGTCCCTGTACATGGCCTCGTCCGCGCGCCGGAAGACAAGCTCCACCGAATTGTCGTCCGCGGCGTGCTCCGCCATGCCGACAGCGGCGGAATAGCGCAGCCACGGGGAGACGCCGCTCTGCTCATAGGTTCGTTCATAATCTTCTCTCAACTGCTCGCAGAGCTCTTTCCGGTTGACATAATCAGAATCCAGCAAGAGCACGGCAAACTCGTCCCCGCCAATCCTGTAAACGGGCGAATGCTTGAACGCCTCGCAGATCATATGACAGCAGCCCTTGATATACAGGTCGCCCGAACGGTGTCCGTACTCGTCATTGATCGTCTTGAGGTTGTTGATGTCCACCATGACCATCGCGTACTCCGGCTTCTCCGCCGTCTGCTGGTTCAGCTCATTGCTGCGCTTGAGATAGGCCGCCTTGTTCCCGACCCCGGTCAGCGCGTCCTTGTAGCTCTCGATGCTGAGCTGGTCGATCTGCTCTTCCTTGTCGCGCAGATCGTTCTCCGCCTTCTGCTTGTCCTTCAGATAGTCGATGATGTTGATCTCCATCTCACGGATGCCCTGATAGATCTCATTGATCTCATCGCGGCTCTTGATGTTGAGATCCATCACGCCGGCCTCCTGATAGCTGAGACTTTCGGAGGGGGTGAATTTTTTCATCTCGTCGGTCATGCTGTGCAGGGGCTTCACGACGGTCTTGTTGATAAACACGAAGGCCGCCGTCAGGATCACGGAGGTGAAGATCACCGTGCCCGCGGTCAGGATCATCAGCAGGCGCTGCCGCTCGGCCATCACGTCGTCCATCCCGATATCGCAGCCCACGATGCAGACGCATTCACCGTCGGAGGCATAGACCGGCTTAAAGTCGGAGCAGAGCCAGCCCCAGTCCCCGTTGGAGATGGTCGGCTCGGGTAAGTCGGCAATGTCCACGCCGCGCAGTTCAACCTCGCGCTCCTCATAATACCCGGTCTCGTAGATCGGAATTTCCTTTTCGTCTACAAGGTACATATCATACTCGGCGTCCTTGTCACCGTGGGCGACGATGTAGAGGTACTTGATGCCCTCCATGTTCTCAAGGTACTCGGTGATCCTGTCGCGGGTATCGCTGTAGCGATCCCAGAGCCCCTTCTCGCGCAGGTATTCCTCGATCGGCGCCTCGTCGTCATCCTCCTCGGCCTGATCGCGGATGGCCTGGAACTCCTCCGACTCGGCGGCGGCGCGCAGCTCCCTCAAAAAGTCGCCGTCAACCATGGAGGCGAAGTTGCGGGCGTTGTCTGCGGTGTTCTGCTTATAGTAGCGGTCAATCTGATCCGCCGAAGTGGAATAGGCGATCGCGGAGGTGCCGAAGGCCACGGACAGAATGGTGATGACGACGAAGATATACATCTTCAGTCTGATCGAAAAGCTCTTTTTCTTCATGTTGAACGCCTCACCTTGTCAGGACGTTTTAACGCATTATGACGCATGGTGTTCTTAAGGCAACACCGCACAATCCGCCTTCGGCATCTCCTGGAAAATTTGTGCTCTGATTTCGTCACTTTTCCTTGAGGTACACAAAGTACATCTGCGAAAAAGTGCCTTTATCAGAACCCAAATTTTCTCAGGATCTGCTCTTGCCGAATTATGCGGTATTGCCTTAATTGTACCACAGGCGTATGAAAAGCACAACACGCAGATCCATTTTTTCTGCGCCGTCACCTTATGTTTCAAAAGAACGCCCAGGCGCTTGCCGACGACAGGGCCGCAGAGAGGATGAGCAGGCTGAACAGCGCGAGCAGAGCCAGGGCGAGCGCCGCCCGTTTCATCATGGCTCTGCGCCGCTTTTTCATTTCCTCCTGCTCACGCCTGATCGCCGCTATTTTCTCCCTTGTTCTCTCCCGCGCCTGCTCCGCGCCGCGCTTTGCCCGACGGGCCTGGGCTTTGTAAAATCTGCCGGCGTCGCCGACCGTATCGCTGCAGACCTCATCCGCAAAAGCCTTTACCGGGTCGACAAGATCGCGCTTCAGGCTCTTCAGGTTTTCCAGTTCCTCTTTTCCGAAAAAGTCGCCCATTGTTTTCACCGCCTGTCTGTTTGATTTGCGTAAAGCCGTTTCCCAAGCGCACTCCGGCTCAAAGATAGTCGAAAACGGGATCGCCGTGCCGTCCGGCACTCCCCCGCCCTCTGCTTCAAACCTTCGGCAGGGTGAGCAGAAAGGCCTGCTCTCTGTCAAAGATCAGGCGGAAGCGGCTCACGGAGTAGCGGGTGGTGCGGAAACTCCCGTCCGCGTCCAGCTCAAGGCCGTCGGTGTAGTTCAAGAGATAGGCGTAGACGGTGCCGTCCTGCTCGCTGAGCACGATGCGCATCTCGCTGCCGCCGCCGCTCACCGCGAGGACGTATTCAAGCTGCCCGTCGCCGTTGAGATCGCCGGGCGATGCGCTGAGAATGCTCAGATCGCCCTGCATCCAGTCCGCCGCCGCATCCTTGCGAAGCAGGTCCTGAAAGCCGATGCGTCCCGGGCTCTTTGTGAAGCCGTCCGCCGTCACGGCACAGACCTCGCCGTTATTCGCCATCAGGTTATAGAAAAATGAGGCGTCGTTGTTCGGATAATGCGCCGCCTCCAGCCAGCGGCTGATCTGCTCATAGTGCGTCAGGGGCAGGGTCAGCCCGCCGCGGCAGAGGGTCAGACAGATCGAACCGGGGATCACATCGCCGGGATAGACATATTCCGCGTCCGGATCCTTCTGCAGGCGCTCGTTCAGGTTGTCCTCATACAGCGACTCCTCGGCCCAGCCGTCCCCGATCGAAATGCGAAAGGCCTCGGCATAGCCCATGTGGCCGTACATCACAATGACGCCGTCCTCGCCGGGGTCGCTGTAAAACGAGCAGTGCCCGAGGCCGAGCTCCTCCCCCAGCTGGAAAGCCCGCCCGTCGCGGAAGGTGTAGAGCCCGCCGTGGTAGTCCGCCTCGCAGGTGCCGGTTTTCACGATCAGCTCCGGCGTGCCGTCCTTGTCGACGTCGTAGACCAGATAGCTCAGCTCGGGCGTGCTGTATAGCTCCGGCTCCTCAAACATCTGCCGTCCGCGCGCGTCCAGTACCTGCTCATAGGCCGCGGCCCAGGCGGGCTCCTCCGCCCAGGACTGTACAGAAAACAGTCCGAGAGCCAGCATCAGGCAGACGCCGAGACAAATCATGCTTCTTTTCATGTGTGTTTCCTCCCAAGTGCCCGCTGACGGTACAGCGCAGCGGCCCAAAACTATTATGTAATACTGTTTTTCGTTAAAACGGCTCGTTTTAACGAAAAGGCTGACGCTGATCATGCGTCGGCCTTTTGAAAGAAAAAACCGAACCCATCTCCGATTGAGAAGATGTGGTTCGGATTTTTCTGCTTTGGTGGGGGAAGGTGGATTCGAACCACCGAAGGCATTGCCAGCAGATTTACAGTCTGTCCCCTTTGGCCACTCGGGAATTCCCCCATATTCAATTGCGCCGGATTGGAGCTGGTGGACGGACTCGAACCCCCGACCTGCTGATTACAAATCAGCTGCTCTACCGACTGAGCTACACCAGCATCTTACCGGTATCGCCCGTTTGTCGGCCAGCTGCCTGACCCTGAGCGCTTTGTTATAATACCAAAGGTCTTGCGATTTGTCAACCTTTATTTTTCGGATTTTGAAAAAAGTTGTCACGCCCTCCCCTGTCCTGCCGGGAAATATGTTCGCCGGCCCTCGCATATGCTGTCCGCAAGGAGGGATGTGACATGCAGCATCATAGCATTCTGCGCCGACACGGCGCTGTTCTACAGGCTCTCGCCCTGCTTGCGGCGGTGGTCCTGATCTTCTGGGCGGTCAATACCCCGGCGGTGGTCGGCGTCTCCGCCTCCAAGCGCGAGCTGCCCGTCTACTGCGTGCAGCAGGACGAAAAGCTGGTGGCTCTGAGTTTTGACGCCGCCTGGGGCAACGAGGACACCCAGACGCTCATCGACATCTTAAACGACCACGGCGTGAACACCACTTTTTTTGTGGTGGGCGACTGGGTGGACCGCTACCCCGACTCCGTGCGCACGCTGAGCGAGGCGGGCAACGAGGTGATGAATCACTCCTCCAGCCATGCGCACTTTTCCTCCCTGACCGACAGGGAGATCACGGCGGACATCGAAGCCTGCAACGACAAGATCGAGGCCGTCACCGGCGTGCGGCCGACGCTCTTTCGCTGCCCCTACGGGGAGTATGACGACCATGTGATCCGCGCGGTCAACGCTCTCGGCATGACTGCGGTGCAGTGGGATGTGGAGCAGCGTGCAACAAGTGAAACCCCAGTAAATTCAACGGTTTGCAAGCTCTGAGACGGGCCTTCCCCC
This sequence comes from uncultured Eubacteriales bacterium, assembly GCA_900319695.1. Lineage (GTDB taxonomy): Bacteria > Bacillota > Clostridia > Oscillospirales > Oscillospiraceae > Limivicinus. The sequence goes on along the minus strand of ONPN01000013.1, from coordinate 41,433 downwards.
CTCAGTCCGCAAACCGTTTTTTTGTTTTCTTTTACTCGGCGGACAGGCCCCGGAACGCCGTCAGCGCGGCGTCGGGCCGCATATTGCAGGTGAGCGTATAAAACGGCACCTCGCCGCGCAGCGCTTTCAGCAGCTCCAATGTCTTTTTCAGCGCGTCCGCCTGCGCGGGTCGATATGTCTGGCTGATCAGCAGCGGAAGAACCGCGGCGGCAGAGCATTTCTCGAGCTTGTTCCGCTCGCCGCGGCTGAGGAAAACAATACCCCTGAGCGGTACGGACGTATTCCGGTTCCAGCCCTCTTTGCCCGCCCAGGGCGTGCCGCAGACCTCAAAGCCGCCGCCGTGACAGCGGATCAGGGGCTTGTCACCGTTGACGACAAAGCTGCCCGGGACATGCTCCAGCCACAGTCTGGTATGGGTGGTCTTGCCGACGCCGGAGGGCGCGGTGAAGATCCAGGCCCGCTCGCCGAGGGCGACGGCGGAGCCGTGCAGCAAAAACACCCCGTGCTTCGGCATGGACTCGGCAATGCGGCGGTAGACCGCCAGCGTCTCCAAATAGGGGTCCGGATAGATCACCGGGACGCGGCCCTCGGCCATGTCCTGCCGGATGGATTTCTGACGCTCGGCGGCGATGTCGGCGGGGCTGACGCTCACTGTGAAATCCGGCGTTGTATCCGGGACAAGATAGTCCGCGCACTGCTCATAAATCTCATCATACAGGCTTTCGATACGAAACGTAAAGCCCGCGAGCGCAATGGTAAAAATCATCTTCCGCCCGCCTTTCTTATCGCCCGTTTCAGCCTGGACAGCGCTCTCCGGCAGAGTCCGGCCACGCGTAGCACGGCGAAGCGGAGCCGCCACGGCCTGCACCAGAGCGCCACATAGAGGCGGTAGCGCAGATCGTTGAGCTCCACCATGCGCCCGTCCCGGTTCACGCCCGTGAGCACGCCGAGAATATCCTCGGGCCGGACGGTCTCCCCCTCGGTCATGTTGTCGCCCACGATCCAGCAGCTCCCGTCCCGGTTCACGCGCAGGATGCGGTGGACGATATACCGCCCCCGGCCGACCACACCGGGTCTTCTGAACAGGACCGCGTCATAGCGCTTCCAGGGGATGCGCTCGATGCGCATGACATCGCGTTTTTCCCGCAGGAGGGGCAGCATACTGATCCCGACATTGGTGTAGGCCAGTCGCCCGGAGCGCTCCAGCTCCTCTTCAAAGCTCGTCGCCATCTTAACTTACGGTCCGATGAGAATGCCTTCCCGCAGCAGCCTGTTCAGAAAATCGACGAGGTACTCCCCGATCTCCCGATCCGTGCTGTCCGGATACTTCTCTTTCAGATAGCGGTGGACCTGCTCGGGTGTCGTCTCCTCCTTGAGCTGCTCCATGATCTCCGCGCCGATGTCGTTGAGCTTCAGAATGCCGGGAAAGGTCTCGTCCCCGACGGGAACGGCGGAGAACTCGTCGCCCATGTCCATGATGACAAACTCGTATTTCAGCTTCATTGCGTTTCTCTCCTTTTCTCACTCTGCGGTCGGATCGTGCATCACTTCATACAGCGAGGCCAGCCCCAGGCAGACCGGATAGACGATCAGTCCGCCCAACTCCTGCACGAACACCGCGCCGCGGGGGAAAAACTTGCTCATCGGGACGATCAGCAAAAAGGCGACAAGCTGGCTCATCAGGTAAATCCGCCTTGCAATCGGCCGACCCGCCACGCAGGCGAAGCCGGAATAATAGGGGTCGATCCGGATATAGTAGAGCACCCAGGCGCACAGGCCGAAGGCGGTCAGCCCCAGGCCGACGGCGTGGCTGGCGGTGATAAACCGCCCCGTGAGGCTGAGCAGCGTGAACTCCCCGTAGGCCAGGGCGAGGCCCAGCGGAATCATAATCAGATAGACCCACGCTTTTTTCTCGCTCCAGACCGCCATCTTCTCCCGCATCAGGCCGCCGAGCAGCATATACGGCAGGGCGCGGGTCAGGCCGTTCGGCGGCAGGTAGGGCGCGCCGAGGAAGCGAAATCCGAACACGCCAGCCAGCTCCCCCGTCAGCAGCATCAGCACGGCGCAGACGATCATCAGCGGCAGATGCAGGCGGCGAAGGCCGAGGCGGTTCAAGCAATACAGGATGAGATAGGCGTACAGCAGGCTCTGAATAAACCAGATGCTCTCGCCCATGGAAAACGGCCAGGCGCAGAGGACAAAGATATTGAACAGCACGCGCTTGCTCGTGAGGGCGGAGAACAGCGCGGCGAGCTTTGCGCCGGTCAGCAGATAATACAGGACGTTCGCGGCGAGGCAGACGCCGAACATGATGGCGAACATGACGCCGGAGCGGATGACGCCGAGCAGCAGCCTGTCCCGCTCCGTCTCCTTCCCGTTCAGGGCGAAGAAGCCGGAGAGGATAAAGAAGCACAGCGGCGCGAAGCCGCACAGGGCGGAGACATTCCCGCCGTAGCGCGTCGGGAAGCCGAAGCAGAGCACGCACACGAAGGGCATGAGCCAGAATTTCAGCGCGTCGGCCGCCGGAAGATACGGCAGCGGCTCGGTCTCCTCCGCCGCGATTTCCGTTTGGACCGCCTCAGCCGGGGCGGTCCTTCCTTTTTGAAACAGGTTTTTCATATGATCGGCTCCTTCCGATACCAGTTGAAAGCTCCCGGCAAAGCGCGGGACATCCCGCGTCTGCCTTTCTGACGGGATACGCTACAGTTCCCACCAGTCGACGCCGCGGGGCTTCTCGCTCTCCGACAGGTCGGGGATGGACGCCTCGACCCGGAGGGGACGGCGCTCGGGCGTCTGCAGCTCCTCGCGCCGCACGTCGCTGAGCGAGGTCTGCTCGATCTTTCCGTCCCTCACCCGGTAGACCCGGTCGCAGAGCTTCAAAACGCTGGGGCGGTGGGTGGATACGATGATGACCTTGCTGGGGTCGGATTTGATGATATTGGACAGCACGCGCTCCTCGGTGTCGATATCGAGGGCGCTGGTGGCCTCGTCCAGCAGGAGGATCGGGGAATTGCGCACCAGGGCCCGCGCGATGGCGAGGCGCTGGGCCTGCCCCTCGGAGATGCCGCGGCCGCGCTCGCCGATTTTCGCGTCGATGCCCATTTTCTCCACGAACTCCCAGGCGCAGGCGGTTTTGAGCGCCGCGACGATCTCGTCGTCCGTCACGTCCTCGCGCACCATGCGCATGTTCTCGGCGATGGTGCCGGAGAGGACGGTGTTGCCCTGCGGGACATAGGAGAAGAAGAGGCGCAGGTCGGCGTTGACCGGCATCTCCTCGCCGTCCCGGGTCTGCAGGACGACCGCGCCCCTGTCCGGCTCGAGCATTCCCAGCAGCAGGCGCATAAAGGTGGTCTTCCCGCCGCCTGAGGGGGCGAGGATCGCCACGATCTCCCCCGGGGAGGCGGAGAAGGAGGCGTGCTCGTACACGCCCGCGGGCGGCTCCCCTTCCGCCTTTTCGCCGCTTTGATAGGCGAAGGAGATGTCCTTGAGCTTGACGGCGAGCCCCTGCTCCGCCGGGGCCTTCATGCGCTCGCAGCTCTCGGGGTCGTGCTTTTCGCGCGGCAGATCCATCAGCTCCCGCACGCGGTGGGCGGAGATGGCGCTGTTGAGCATGCCGGGGATCGTGCCCACCAGCGAATTGAAGCGGTTGGAGAGGCTGCCCCGCTGCTGGAGGAAGAAGGTCATGTCGCCGTAGAGGATCTGCCCCGTCCAGAGTCTGAACAGGCAGTAGCCAAACGCCGCCATCGAGACCGCCGTGCCCACCGCCGTGAGCAGGATGTTGGTCTTGATGTGGAACATGTTATAGTCGAGACTGTAGTCCCTGTACTTCTTCTGCCACTCCCTGAGCTTGCGCCCGTAGTAGCCGAAGACGCCGAAGGACTTGATCATGTCGAAGTTGAAGAAGGTCTCCACCTCAAAGCTCATCATGCCGGAGTTGAGCTCCAGCACCCGCCTGCGGTATTCCTTCTGCCGCCGCATGATGCGCCTGCTCATGGCGAGGAGGAAGGGCGCGGAGAGAATGGCGATCCAGGCCATGACGGGGTCGAGGCGGAAGAGCACCACAAAGGTGATGGCGAAGCTGTAGATATTGATGACCAGATTCGGAATCCAGCCGATGGCGTTGCCCGCGATCGTGCCCACGTCGTTGTTGAAGCGGTTGAGCAGGTCGCCGGAGGGGTAGCGCGACAGCTCCTTCCACCGGGCGTCCAGGATATGCTCAAAGATATGGCTCTGGATATCGTTATTCACATAGATGGAGATTTTCGTGTTGATGCGCGAGGAGACGGAGCCGAGGATGAGGTTAAACACCGTCGAGCCCAGCATCACCCCGACGAGCAGGCCGAGCTTCTCCCGCTCCTGCCCGACGACGATGTTGATGAGCAGGCGGGAGATCCACGCCGACACCAGCGACAGCGACGAGCCGAGGATGCCGAGCACCGTATAAAACACGATGATCCCCTTGTAGCGCGCCGAGAACGAGAAGATCCACTTCCAGTCGTCCAGAAACTCCCGGAACGTCCCGTCGGTTTTTTTATCTATCAGCGCCTGGATCGCGTCGGATTGTATGTACTTGTTGAAGGAGGTGTAGTTCATAGGCTGTTAGAAAAAAGCCCTCCCCCACCACTAAGTGGGAGAGGGGTGTGATATTAATATTTCTATATTGAGAGGACAGTTGCAAAAGACCGGACAATTCTTACGCTGTTATGGAAGTTCGGTAGGTACCGAGACGTACCCATCACCTGTATAGAAATAGCCGCCCCAATCAGACCAATTTGGTTTTTGCGTGGAGTAGTACCATCCACCGTTATCAAACCATGCATACCGATCATTATTAGTGTTACCGGGATAACTCACCGCATTGTATATATTACTAACCTTACCGTCTTGATCTACATCTAGCCCATACCATGTAAAGTTTTCAGTATTTCTGTGATCATACTGGTTTACTTCAGACGCAAGTACCGCAAATGCTACTGTCGGTTCCCACTCAGTAGCCAGACTCGCTGCTGACGTTATTCCATCAGGTGCCGCAGCACCGCCGCCGCTCGTGGCGATGACGTCGTTGCTATCGAAGCGGACAGCCTCCACTTCGGGCTTGTTCATTTTCTTCATCTCTTTATCTCCCCTTAAAATGATTCGTCTGATTTGCAAATCCTCCGCCGCGCCGCCGACGAAGCGCGGCGACAGCATGGGATACTTTTACTGAATAAAAATAACACGAAGGCGCAACAGAGTCAATAACAAAGCGTTAACAATTTTGAAAAATCTGCCGGGGAGCGATAAAGACAAAGCCCTCCCCCACCACGGGAGTGGGAGAGGGACTGTGATTCGTTCACGCTGTGCCAGAAAAAGCATCGGATTAATTGTCATTACCCTTCCAGCCTTTCAATCTCGCGGCCTTCAGCGCGGCCTTCAGCGCGTCCTTCAATACGTCCTTCTTCTCTTGTCTGTTCAAATGCTCTGCACATGAAGCATCAAACCTTCAATGATTCAGTATATCTCTTCCGGTCCGAATCAGGGATTCCGAGGACGTTCATAGCCTGTTCAGCAGAGAAGCTCAACTCTTTCATCATTTTACGCATTGCCTCCACTCGGCCTTCTTCCAACCCCTCTGCGCGGCGCACATAATCTCAACTCCCTTCGGGTTTTCCTTGTAGTATCGGGTGGTGTCTCTCAGCAATTCATAGTGCATGTCATCCGGATTCCAGCAGGAAAAATCATGCATCAGCTTTCCGATCTCCGATTCATCCCGGTATTCACCGTTCACGTACAGGATATGCTCCCCATCATTGAACAATTCTTCTGTGGCCATATTGACGCGCTCAATCGGGTAGAACGCCTTTCCTCGACCGAAGACGTCATGCTCCGTAATATTGCCCCGGCAGTCAGGAGCATGAGCGGGGAGAGCACGACAAGACTGCCCGCTGAAACGGCCATATCGACCATCCGTTTCCCGAATCGTCTCCCCTCCTCATGCCTCATTGCTTCTCGCGCGGGTGATCTGCGCGACAATGACATCCACAGCGCCGGAAATCTCCGCCTTGTTGCGAACAAATTCCTCCTGCGTGACGTCAGCCATGGACTGCTCGTAATCTCTGAGGTTCTCCATATTCTCGCGGAACACCAAGTCGATTTCTTCTATACTCTGAATCTTGGCCTGGTCGCAGAAGGTGCGCGAAAGGATCACGCGGGTCGAACCCAGCCGGTAGTGCTCCATGATGATTTTCTCTGCGGGCAGAAGCCCGTCGCCCAGTCTGGCAATGCCGCCGAAGCCGTACGGGATGCCCGCTTTTTTAAACTTTTTGCACAGCATCTCCACGGTGCCGTTTGAGAGCAGCTCAAACATAAAAGTCAGACCGTAGGAAAGGCTCAGGTCGTTCAGCCCGATATGAATTTCGTCAAAGCGGCGTTTCAGGACTTCGTCCACGCACTCCACCGCCTCCTTCGTTTCCAGAAGGAGCGTGGTCCTGCATCTGCCGTTGACGGCGGCGAGGAACTTGTCCACCTCCTGCACCGTCTTCCAGTAGGGCAGCATGATGATGTCCGCGCCGTTTTCGATCACGGCGTCGATCTCCGCCTGTGAGCCCTCATGCCAGGGGTTCACGCGGACAAGAAGCTCAGCCCTGGTCAGCAGGGGCTTGATCGCCGCGATATCCGCGATCGTGTGGCTGGACTTCACGGTGTTCATATTATGCTGGCGCTCTTCCTTGCCGAGTGTCTCCAGGTCGATCCAGACACGGTCAACGCCGTATTTTTCGGCGACCAGCGCAACCTCCGGGCGGTTCGTGATGTAAAACGTGAGCAGCGGCGCGACCTTATGTGTGACAAGCTCGATCAGCAGGCGGTTATCCCGGAGCGTCACATTCCTGACGTCCTGTTTTCCGGTGAAGCTGACCAGCGCGTCTTCTCCGTCCCGGAAGTTCTGCTCTCTGCCCTCAGACAAGATCGTGACCGGGCAGTTCGTATGCTCGAGAAGCTGCTGCAGGGAGAGGCTGCCGCTGTCAGACTTGAGCTGTCCCGAGTAGTTCCGCAGCTCGACCTTTGTCTCCTGACAGAGGCGCTTGAGCTTGACTTTGTTTGCCGCGGAGATCAGCGGGTCGGCGATCACAATGCCCTTGATTTTGTACTTTTTGATCGCTTTCTCCGCGCTGTCTATACCTGCGATAACCGGCAGGCCATCGAAGAGTCTCTGTTCCTCGGCACTGTGGGTATCCAGAACGCAGACCGGGCGCATGACCTCGTTTCTGTCGATCTGGATCTGACGGAGGAAGGAGCGCGCGGTCTCCCCCGCTCCTACCACCAAAACATTGACTGACGACGCGCTGTTCTGCGCGATCTTTGCAAGCTCCACTGTCACGATGCGGTAAGAGAATCTGCTGAGAAAGATGAGCGCAAACTGCAGCGACGCGCCGATCGCGTAATAGCTATAAGGCATGCGACTTACCGGCACGTCTCGTGAACAGATGATTGTGCCGACGATCTGGATCACAAAGCTGACTGCATTTGCGTTGATAACGCGGTTGATGTCACTGAAGCCTGCGAAACGCCACATGCCGTTATATAGCTTAAAGTACCAGAAAACGGCAACGCAGAGAATGGTGTACCATGGCGCGAATTTCAGGAAAACGGACAAATACGTCGGCCAGACGATATTGAATTCACGATTCACATAGAATCGCAGTACCAGAGCAAGGAAGTAGGAAAGATTGACCGCCACGATATCGAACAGCACCAGGAAAAGTTTTAAGCCCAAGCGCCTCCCGGCCACAATTTGTTTTTTTGACATTGCCTTCATCCTCGCAATGAAATAATAGATTTTTTTCTCGTTAGGCAGTCCCGCTCAGATCCATTTTCCGGATCACGAGCACTTTATTCCCGCAGCCGACTCAGTTTACATAACTTCATCAATTGTTTGTCTATAGACTAACTCTATATATGTTACCATAGATATTGCGATCGCACAACACAAAATGCGAGATATTGATATACTTTTTCTATTGCAATTTGCCCAATTTGAACGAAAACGGGCGTCGGATATGCTCCAACGCCCGCATTAATTTCCTATCTTTTTACCTTGTTGATTATATATTCCAGATGACCTGCGCCGTATCGTCTCCGACCTCGATTCTCCGGATAAACTGCGCGGCCACGAGCTTTTTCTCCTCAAAGCTGAGGGCTTCAAAGACGAGCTTGTGCGGAAGAATCGGCCGTCGGCTGTCCCGTTTTCTGGACTCAAGGAGCTGCTGGCGTTCCTTCTCGATCCGCGCCAAAGCGCGCTGCAGATAGGCCGAACTCATATCCGGGCTCTCGCTGAATGCGTCAAGCAGGCGGTCTGCCCTCCGGTCGAGCTCGTCAAGCCGGTTCGCGTACCTATCCTCGTGCTTCTCCTCCAGCGTCTCTTCCGGCGTCTCATTGAGCATTGTCTGGATCTGAATCGCCGTCTCCGCCTCCAGCGCGTTCAAATCCGCCCGGATCACGGCGTCGCACTTCGTCAGATTGTATTTGCCGCTGCATTGCAGATAGCGCTGCCTACTTTCTTTATGGGCAATTTTCAGCGCATAGCCGCAGGAGGCGCACTTCAAAAGGCCGGAAAGCCAGGTATGTTTTCCTTTTCCGTTGTTGCCGATCTGGGTGTTTCTCTGCAGCTTGTCCTGGCAGCGAAGCCAGAGCTCCGAAGGGATAAAGCCCTCGCTGTTCAGAACAGAAACGTTGTGCTCCTTCACGTCCGTGTATTTCTTTGCCGAGCGATCGCGCTTCCCGACAAGCTGAACGCCGTGCACGCCGTCAAAGTCCTCAGGCGCGGAGCAGATATTGGCCCCCAGCGCCTGATAGTGGAGCCGCACCTGCTCGTCCGCCCGGACGTAACAGGGCGTATGCAGCAGTCGGGACAGGGAGACGTTATCCCAGGTAGAGCGCTTGGGGCCCGGTATCCCCTCCTGATTCAGCATCTTCGCCACCGAGCCCAGCGTGGCCCCTTCTTCCGCATAGGCTTCAAAGACACGCCGAACGATCTCGCTCTTGTCAGGCTCAATAAGCAGCGTCGGGACTGCATGTCCCTGACCGTCCGTGCAGCGTCCGAGAGTGAAGCCGTACGGCGCAGGGCCGCCCGGCCAGGCGCCAAGACTTGCGCGCCGGTGATAATTGTCACGGACACGTTCAGCCGTGGTCTCCCGCTCAAGCTGGGCAAAGACCATGATGATGTGCAGCATCGCCCGTCCCATCGGCGTGGAGGTGTCAAAGTTCTCGTTGATGCTGACAAACTCCACCCCATGGGCGCGCAAGGTCTCCCAGAGCTTCCCGAAGTCCGCCACAGAGCGTGAGAAGCGGTCAAGACGGTAGACGTAGAGCTTTTCGATCTTCCCGGCCTGTATATCGTTCAAGAGCCTTTGGAAGTCAGGCCGTTGGGTATTCTTGCCGGAATACCCACGGTCCCGATAGACGCTCAGTTCCTGCCCGGCGGTCTTTTGACAGAACGCGATCTGACTTTCGATGGAGATGCTGTTTTTCTTTTCGACGGACTGCCGCGCATAGACCGCCCAGGCCATCAGCCGGCCCTCTTCTCTTTCTGTTCTTCAGGCTGGAGGATTTTCGTGCACAGTTTTTTGATTGTGCGAAGCTTCTCCAAACGTTCCTCTTCCGTGCAGTCAGGATGGATATGTTTGATCGTCATGCTCTGACCTCCCGCCACAAGACTATGCGTGGTCAGGGCAGAAGATTCATTTGCCGAGCCCGGAAAACGAATCACAACGTCGCTCTTGTCGGCCGCTCTTCAGGTTTACCGCAAAGCCTTGATACGACTGGGGTTTCAGTTGTTACACGCAGTGATAGTCTCGACTGGAAGGGGCTCAGCGCGTCCGAGATCACGCGGCGCGTGCTCGACCGGGTGCAGCCGGGCAGCATCGTCCTGTTCCACAACGCGGCCGAGCACACGCCCGAGGCCCTGCCGGAGATCCTGGACTCCCTGCTCGCGGACGGCTACCGCGTGGTGCCGGTCTCGCAGATCCTTTTGCAGGGCGACTGCTTCATCGACAGCACGGGCCGCCAGTGCCGGAGGTGACGATTTCCTCCCCCCGCTCTTGTCTAAAAGACGCGGATGGTATATAATGCCGTTCAGACGCTTCGGCGTCTGTCAGAGAAAGAGTTGGAGGAACAAGTAAACAACATGAAGTATACCAAGAAAAGCGGCGCCGCGCTGATCCCCTTCCTTGTCTTTATCGTGGTCTATCTGGGCGCGGGCCTCATCTACCAGGCCAGGGGCGTGGCGATGGCCTTCTACCAGTTCCCGGCCGTCACGGCCATGTTTATCGCCGTGCTTGTCGCCTTCTGCATGGGCAAGGGCGGCATCAACGAGAAGTTTGAGACCTTCGCCAAAGGCGCGGCCAATATCGACGTGCTGACGATGCTGATGATCTACATCCTCGCCGGCGCGTTTGCCAGCGTCGCCGCCTCCATGGGCGCGAAGGACGCCACCATCAACCTCGGCCTCTCGCTGGTGCCGCCGTCCCTGCTGGCAGCGGGCCTGTTCGTGATCGCGGCCTTCTTCGGCACGGCGACCGGCACCTCCATGGGCACGATCTCCGCCCTCGTCCCCATCGCCGTCGGCCTTGCCGAGAAGGGCAATCTCTCCCCCGCCGTGGTCATCGCGGCCGTGGTCGGCGGCGGTATGTTCGGCGACAACCTGTCCATGATCTCGGACACCACCATCGCCGCCACCCGCTCCCAGCGTGTGGAGATGCGCGACAAGTTCCGCGTAAACTTCCTCATCGCCCTGCCCGCCGCGCTCATCACCGTGGTGCTGCTGCTGATTTTCGGCCGCCCCGAGACCGCCGCGCCCCTGGGCGACCTGAGCTTCAGCGCCGTGAAGATCGTCCCCTATCTCGCCGTTTTGATTCTCGCGCTGAGCGGGGTCAACGTCTTCCTCGTGCTGGTCATCGGCATCTTCTCCGCCGGGATCATCGGTATGCTGACCGACTCCATGGACATCCCCGGCTTTGCCCAGGCCATCTATGAGGGCTTCTGCGGCATGAACGAGGTCTATTTCCTCACGCTCCTGTCGGGCGGCATGTCGGAGATGATTGCCAAAAACGGCGGCATCAACTGGATACTCGACAAGCTGCGCGGCGTGATGAAGGGCACGCGCTCGGCCCAGGCGGGCATTGCGGCTCTCGTCTCCGCCTGCGACTGCGCCACCGCGAACAACACCGTCGCCATCATCGTCGCGGGCGACATGGCGCGTGAGGTCTCCCACACCTACAGGGTCGACCCGCGCCGCACCGCCTCGCTGCTGGACGTGTTCTCCTGCGTGTTCCAGGGCGTGATCCCCTACGGCGCGCAGCTCGTCGCGGCGGCCACCCTCGCCACGGCCCAGTCTGAGATCGGCGCGGTCTACTCCGCCGCCGACTTTGTGGGCAGCATGTGGTACTGCTGGATTCTCGCCCTGGTGGGCGTCGTGTCCATCTTCGTCCCCTTCGCCGACGGCGTGATCCGCAAGAACCCCTGGAACTGGGAGCATGACTGCCCCGAATCCGAGGTCGGCAAAAAAGCAGCCAGACAGTAACACTATACAGACTATACAGTAAGAAAGGAAAGGCACCATGAACATCACTTCTACCCCCAAGGCTCCGGCCGCCATCGGCCCCTACTCCCAGGCCATTTCCGCAAACGGCTTTCTCTTTACCTCCGGCCAGATCGCCATCATCCCCGAGACCGGGGAGATCGACGGCACGACCATCGAATCCCAGGCCGAGCGCTGCTGCCGCAATCTCGGCGCGCTGCTGGCAGAAAACGGCCTCGGCTTTGAATCTGTGGTCAAGACCGTGTGCTTCCTCGCCGACATGGGCGACTTTGCGGCCTTCAACGCGGTCTACGCCAAATACTTCACCGGCAAGCCCGCCCGCTCCTGCGTCGCGGTCAAGACCCTGCCGAAAAACGTCCTCTGCGAGATTGAGCTGATCGCCGAGCTGTAAGAAAACTGCCGCAGTACCTTGTAACGTTTAAAAACTTGATACCATATTCTTGGCTCCCCCTTTGGGGGGAGCTGTCGCGGCGCGTCTCACGCAAGCGCCGTGACTGAGAGGGGTTTCGTCATCCCGCGGCCCCTCTCAGGCGCTGTCGCGCCAGCTCTCCCCGATGCGGGGAGAGCCAAGTATTCTGTAAAGATTTAAGTGTTACAACATACTACGTTTTCTCCAGAAATAAAAAGTTCACAATTATTCTGTCCGTCCCCGCGTGTTTTTTGTCTCATTCTACATTCGGTATTTTGAGCAAATTTTTGTACGAAATATGGGGTTTCTACGGTTTTTTGAACCTGTTCTGTCGATATTAACAGAACGCCCGCACCGGCCCGCCGCAATCCTATATATTTTTTACAAAAAGTTCTTGACATTTGCCTGCTCTTGTGGTATACATAAATCAGGAGATGGGCGTCACCCATCGGTGTAATCGGCACCTTAACCCGTAGGAACAAGCAAAGTTTACTTGTGGGCCGCCGGCGGCCTAGTAGCCGGACAGTTGAGCGGGCAACACCAGCATACCATATAGTGTAGGCGGAAATAACCGGTTTTGAGGCAGTCTGATCTTTTGCGATCAAGACTGCCTCCTTTTTCTCTTTCCGGCCAGAATGGCGCCATACTTCGTTATCGGCCTCGGAAATACACAAAGTAGTCCCTGCGGCCGCTGTAAAAAATTTTACGCCCCATTTTGCAGGCTGCTGCAAAATGGGGCGTGTCCCGTGTTATTGTTTCTTCTCCGGGTGCCTGCTGTAGTAGTCCTCCAGCGCGGACTGGATGGCCTCCTCGGCCAGGACGGAGCAGTGCATCTTGTAGGCGGGCAGACCGTCCAGGGCCTCCGCCACCGCCTTGTTGGTAAGCTGCATGGCCTCGGACACCGGCTTGCCCTTGATGAGCTCCGTCGCCATGGAGCTCGAGGCGATCGCGCTGGCGCAGCCGAAGGTCTCAAACTTCACGTCGCTGATCACGTCGTCGTCGATTTTCAGATACATCTTCATAATGTCGCCGCACTTGGCGTTGCCGACCTCGCCGACGCCGTCGGCGTTCTCGATCACGCCCACGTTGCGGGGGTTTTTAAAATGGTCCATCACCTTTTCGCTGTATAAAGCCATGATTCTATCCTCCTTACAGAATGAACGGCGTCTTGCCGCTTGTCAGATCGCGCCAGACCGGGGAGAAGCCGCGCAGGTATTCCACGACCTCCCTCACGTTTCGGACGATATAGTCGATCTCCTCCTCCGTCGCGTCCTCTCCGATGGTCAGGCGCAGGGAGCCGTGGGCCACGTCATGCACGCGGCCGATGGCCAGCAGCACATGGCTGGGGTCGAGAGAGCCGGAGGTGCAGGCGCTGCCCGAGGAGGCGCAGATGCCCCGCTCGTCCAGCAGGAGCAGCAGGGACTCCCCTTCGATGCCCTCAAAGCAGAAATTGACGTTGCCGGGCAGGCGCTTTTTCGCGTCTCCGTTCAGGGCCGAGTGAGGGATCTCCGCAAGGCCCGCGATGAGCCTGTCCCGCAGGGCGCTCATGTGCGCGGCGTTTTCCGTCATGTGTCCGGCGACCTCCCGCAGGGCCGCCGCCATGCCCGCCGCGCCCGCGAGGTTTTCGGTGCCCGCGCGCTTGCCCTTCTCCTGCGCGCCGCCCTCGATCAGGTTCGTGAGCCGCACGCCCTTGCGCGCGTAGAGGAAGCCCACGCCCTTCGGCCCGTGGAACTTGTGGGCCGAGGAGGACAGCAGGTCGATGTTGCAGTCCTTCACGTCGATGGGCAGATGGCCCACCGCCTGCACCGCGTCCGTGTGGAAGAGGACGCCGCGCGCCTTACAGACCGCTCCGAGCTCGCGGATGGGCTGGATGGTGCCGATCTCGTTATTGGCAAACATAATGGTCACAAGGCAGGTGTCGTCCCGGATGGCCGCCTCCAGCTCCTCCACGCGCACAAGCCCGTCCTCATGCACGGGCAGGAGCGTGATCTCGAAGCCCTCCTCCTCCAGCTTTTTGAGCGTGTGCAGCACCGCGTGGTGCTCAAAGGCGGTGGAGATGATGTGGCGTTTGCCGGTCTTCTTCCCGATGGCCGCGCCGCTGCGGATGGCCTGGTTGTCCGCCTCGCTGCCGCCGGAGGTGAAGTAGATTTCGCCGGGCTCGGCATGGATGACGGCGGCGATCTCCGCCCTCGCCTGCTCCAGACGCTCCTTCGCCTCCTGCCCCAGCTCGTAGAGGCTGGAGGGGTTGCCGTAGTGCGACTCCATACAGTCCACCATGGCGTCGATTGCGGCGCGGCTCATCTTCGTCGTGGCCGCGTTGTCCGCGTAAATTCTCATAGTCTGCTTCTCCTTTGCTGTGCGTTTTATCTGTCTGATACTTTACACCTATATACCCGGTAAGTCAATATGTTTATATTGTAAAAAAACATATGACCTCTCCCTACGGCCACGCGCTCTTTCACATGCGCGGCATATTTCTTTACACAGATTGACATGTTGTAAAAAACGTGGTAAAATTGCAAAGAATTACAGAATGTAAAACTATCTTTCAGGAGGGGTTTGCATGTCTTTTGCTGTTTTTGCAGACGGCAGCGCCAATCTGCCAAAGAAAATGCTGGAGGGGATCCAGGTTCTCCCCTGTGAATATACGCTGGACGGGAAGCCCCAGACCTATCTGGGGGACGTGGAGCAGTTCGACGCCCGCGCCTTCTATGACGGGCTCAGAAGCGGCCACGCCGTCAAGACCAGCCTTTTGAACACCCAGCTCTTTATCACGCACTTCACCCCCCTGATGACAGCGGGACAGGACGTGATCTATGTGTCCTCCAGCTCCGGCATCAGCGGGACCTGCAACGCCGCCCGTCTCGCCGCGCAGGAGCTGATGGAGCAGTACCCCGAGCGCTTTGTGCATGTGGTGGACTCACTCGGCTGCGGCTTCGGCAACGGCCTGCTCGCCGTCCACGCGGCGGAGCTGTCTCGCCAGGGCACGGACGCCAGAAAGGCAGCGGAGATCCTCGACGCGGAGGTGCCGCATATCTGCCAGTACTTCACGGTGGACGATCTCAACTTTCTCAAAAAGACGGGCCGCGTCAGCGGGGCGACCGCCAAGATCGCGACCGTGCTGAACATCAAGCCCATCCTCTTCGGCGACGCCACCGGCCACATCGTCTCCTGCGAGAAGGTGCGCGGCCGCAAGCGCTCCATCGAAGCGCTGGTGAAAAAGTACGAGGAGAAGCGCCTGCAGCTTCCGTATGCGGACGTGTGCATCTCCCACGGCGACTGTCTGGAGGACGCCGAGACCCTGGCCGCCCTTGTGCGCCAGGTCACGCCCGGGGCCAGCATCACCATCTGCCAGCATGAGCCCTACTCCGGCGCGCACGTCGGCCCCGGCATGCTGGGCCTCTTCTTCCGCGGAAAAGAGCGGTAATAACCGCCTCCATAAAAGTACCGGCCTTCCCGTTTTCGGGAAAGCCGGTGTTTTGTTTGTGTTGTTCTCCGTATCAGCAGCCGCAGCCGCAGTCGCCCGCGCTGCCGCAGCCGCCGCATTCACCGCAGCCGGTGCAGCCGCCCGCGCAGAAGCCCTCGCCCTGCAAAATGGGCAGCTCGCCCAGGATGAGCAGGTCGGCGGCCTTGTCGGCGTCGCCCTCAAAGCCCGCGATGGGGACGATGCCGAGGCTTAAAAGCGCCGCCTTGGCCTCCCCGCCCATATTGCCGGAGATGACCGCGTCGACCTTGAGCTCGCGCATGAGCTCCGCCATCTGCTCGTGACCGTGGCGCTCGCCCGTCTCGACCAGGCGCTTTACGCAGCGGTTGACGTCCGCGCCCTCGTACTCATAGATGGCAAACATGTCCGCGTGGCCGAAGTGCTGTCCGATCTCGCCGTTGTGGTATGCTACCGCGACCGTCATCTCAGAGCTCCTTTTCGATCACGTCAACGATGGGGCTGATGTTCTCGCCGCTGACCTGCTCGACCTCGCCCGCGTCGACCATGGTGGTGACGACGGGGTCGATGGGGAGTCTGACAAAGTGGGCGATGCCGTGCTGCTTGGCGAGCTCCTCCACGGTGCTCTTGCCGAAGATGGAATACTCTTTGCCGCAGTCGGGGCACTTAAAATAGCTCATGTTCTCGACCAGGCCGATGACCGGGATGTTCATCAGGCCCGCCATGTTGACGGCCTTCTCCACGATCATGCCGACGAGGTCCTGCGGGGTGGTGACGATCACGATGCCGTCCACCGGGAGGGACTGGAAGACGGTCAGCGGCACGTCGCCCGTTCCGGGAGGCATGTCGACGAACATATAATCCACATCCTGCCACAGCACGTCCGTCCAGAATTGGGTCACAGCGCCCGCGATGACGGGGCCGCGCCATACGACGGGGGTGGTCTCCTCCTCGAGGATGAGGTTCATGGACATGATCTGCATCCCCGTGTGGGTACGCGCGGGCAGGAGGTACTCGTCCGTGCCCATGCAGGGCTCATGGATGCCGAAGGACTTGGGGATGGAGGGGCCGGTGATGTCCGCGTCCAGCACGGCGCAGTTGTGGCCGCGGCGCTGCATCTCGGACGCCATCAGGGAGGTGACCAGGGACTTGCCCACGCCGCCCTTGCCGCTGACGACCGCGATGACCTTTTTGACGCTGGCGCCCTCGCGCAGATTCTTTTTGAAGCTCTCCGCCTGGCGCTCGGAGCAGCTCTGAGAGCAGGTGGAGCAATCGTGTGTGCATTC
Organism: uncultured Eubacteriales bacterium; assembly: GCA_900319695.1. GTDB lineage: Bacteria > Bacillota > Clostridia > Oscillospirales > Oscillospiraceae > Limivicinus. The sequence continues at coordinate 24,721 of ONPN01000013.1, read as the reverse complement.
GCTCATGTTTGTTTTCTGCCTTTCTGTTGTTTGTGATGCGAGGGCAATACGCCCTCGGATATACGAATTAAAAGTGTTCGCAATACGCATGGCTCCCCGGCGTCTCACGCAAGCCGGATGACTGAGGGGTGTGTCCGTCCTGCGTAAACCCCTCCGGCTCGCCCCTCGCGGGAGATCGGGTCAAGCCACCTCCCCTTTCAGGGGAGGCAGGGGCGCTCAGAACTTTGTCTTTTTCAGCGCCTTGAGCAGATACTGCGCCGCAAGGCCGGTGAACACGCCGGTGATGACGCCGGAGGCGGCCAGAACCGGGGCGTAGGCGAAGACGCCCGGGGTCTTCACGACGAAGACGCAGGCGGCGAGCTGTCCCGCGTTGTGCGCGACCCCCGCGAGGGCCGAGACGATCCAGAGCTGATTATCGGCGAACATGCCCACGGTCAGGCACATCACCGCATACGCAAGCGCACCGCCCGCCGCGCTGAACAGGAGCGTGGAGGGGCTGCCCGCGAACATGGAGCCCATCAGCACGCGCACGAGCAGCACCGCCCCGGCCTCCCTCTTCCCCAGCAGCTTCATTGTGATGAGGGTGACGATGTTGGCAAGACCGAGCTTGACGCCCGGGACGGGGACCGGCGCGGGGATCTGGTTTTCGATCACGAACACCGTCAGGGCGATTGCGGTCAAAAGCGCCATCAGCGTGAGCTTTCTGGTCTTAGGCATCGATGTCACCGCCTTCGATTTCGATCACCAGGCGGTGGGGCATGCAGATGATGGGGATGCCGCTGCCGGTGAGCCTGCCCTGGTACATGCAGACCTTGTCCGGGCAGTCGGCCTCGGAGACGGAGATCGCGCCCTTTTCCACATGGACGGTATTGTGCCCGTATTCGGTGGAGATATCCATGTCGTAGGGCTTTCTGACTTTTGAGAGGTCGATCCTTTCCAGCACCTCTCCGTCGACAGAAATGACCGCGACCGTCCCCTCTCCCCGGCCGAGCAGGAAAGTACTGAGCAGCCCGCCGATGACGATGACGGCAAACAGCAGGCCGAAAATGACAGACGTTCTTTTTTTCATGGCCTCCCTATTGTAGTTTAGTTGCGCACGGTTGTCAATATGGGCAGTCATGTGGTATAATATTTAAGTTGTTGCCGGAAAGGAGGTAGCCTTATGAACGGGCTTGCGGACTATACCCTCGCTTTAAGTAAATATGTGCTCATTATCGTGTCCATCATGATGCTGCTGCGCTGCATCCGCTCCCTCCTGTCCGAGCATGTGGAGCCCGAGGTCTGGGGCTATCTCCGCTGGGATGGCGAGAGCTACCCGCTCACGCACTGGGAAAACCTGATCGGCCGCTCTCTCAGCGCGGACGTGCGCGTGATCTCCCCCGGCGTGCGCCGCGCCCACGCGGTGCTCCGGCGCGGCGGCAGCGGCAAATGGCGCGTGTACGACGTGTTCCAGCGCGGGGGCGTGTGGATCAAATACGCCAAAGCCGGTCCCGGGGGCCTGCCGGTCGAAGACGGCGACACCCTGAACCTCGGCGGCGAGAAGGTCCGCTTTCGCGCCGTCACGCCAGAAAAACGCGAGAAGGCGGACTTAAAGCGCAAGCGCGCGGGCTATGAGGTCTCCCCCGCCGGGACGCTTTTGGAGCTGACGGTGTTTCAGCTCACCCTTCTTTTGCAGCACGCCCTGTCGCCGAGGCAGGAGAACATCGGCGCGGTGGCCCTGTCCTTTACCGCCCTGATCGCTTTGGAGTGGAGCTGCTATCACTTCATGCGCTTTATGAAGCGATCCGGCTTTGAGATCGAGACCATCGCCTTTTACTTGACCTCCCTCGGCATGTCGGTCGCGGCCTCGTCCTCGCCGGACGGGATGCTCAAACAGCTCCTGCTCACCATTGCGGCGGTGCTGCTGTTTGCGATACTCGGCTGGTGGCTGCGCGACCTTGAGCGCTCCACGGCCGCCCGCTCGGCGGTGGTGATCGGCACGGTTCTGCTCATGTTCATCAACATCGCCTTCAGCGACAAGGTCCTGGGCGCGCGAAACTGGCTGACCATCGGGGGTCTCTCTCTCCAGCCGTCGGAGCTTGTGAAGGTCGGCTATGTCTACGCGGGCGCGTCCACGCTGGACAGGCTCTTTCGCAGGCGAAACCTCTATATGTTCATCATGTTCTCCGCTTTCTGCGTGGTCTCCCTCGCGCTGATCGGGGACTTCGGTACGGCGCTGATCTTCTTTGTGACCTTCCTGGTCATCTCCTATCTCCGCTCCGGCTCCATCGCCACGGTGCTGCTGGCCGTGTCGGGCGCGGCGATGGCGGCCTTCCTCGCCGTGAGCGTCAAGCCCTATATCGCGCGGCGCTTTTCCACCTGGGGCCATGTGTGGGAGGACGTCTACGGCGCTGGCTTTCAGCAGACGCGCGCCATGTCCGCCGCCGCCTCGGGCGGGCTCTACGGCAAGGGCGCGGGCTCCGGCTGGCTCAAGGAGATTTTCGCGGCGAACACCGACATGGTCTTTGCCGTCGTGTGTGAGGAGCAGGGCCTCATCATCGGCGTCATCATGGTGGCGGCGATGCTGGTGCTGGCCCTCTTCGCGGTCAGAAGCGCGCGGCACGGCCGCTCGGCGTTTTATTCCATTGCGGCCTGCGCGGCCATGAGCATGCTGCTGACCCAGCTTGCGATGAACGTGTTCGGCTCGCTGGACATCCTGCCGTTTACCGGCGTGACCTTCCCCTTCGTCTCGCGCGGCGGCACGTCTTTATTATCCTGCTGGATGATGATGGCCTTCATCAAGAGCGCCGACAACCGGCGCGAGGGCAGCTTCGCCGTGCGGGAGGCGTCCATGGACACGGACGCGGAGGAGGATCTGTCCGACTGGGAGGTGTGGCAGCCACGAGAAAGATAACCAACCGCGCCTTTTCGGTGCTGCTCATTGCGGCGCTGGTCATATTCGGCATGGGCGTCTACCTCACGCGCTATATTGAGCACGGCGAGGACTGGGCCCTGTATTTTGCCCGGGCCAATTCCGGCGCGACCGGCCACATTGTGGACCGCAACGGCATCACGCTCGCCTATTTTGACGAGGTGAGAAGCGTCTACTCCCCCGACCGCGTCACCCGCGCGGCCAATTACCATATCACCGGCGACTACTGGGGCCGCACGGGCACGGGCATCCTGTCCCGGCTCTGGGACGACGTGCACGGCTTCAGCCTGCTGACCGGCACGACCCACGTCGGGCGCAGCACCCAGCTGGAGCTGACCTACGACGCGCGGCTCAACAACGAAATCTACAAGGCCATCGGCGATTGGGCCAGCGGCTGCATGATGGTGTGCAACTACCGCACGGGCGAGCTGCTGGGCATGGTGTCGGCCCCCTCGGTCGACCCCCTGGATACCAGCGGCGAGCAGCGCGACGGCGCGTTCATCAACCGCTGCATCTCGGCCTCCTTCACCCCCGGCTCCATCTTCAAGCTCGTGACCGCCGCGGCGGCCATCGAGAACATCAAGGGTCTCGACAGTATGCAGTGGTACTGCGAGGACGAGTTCAAGATCGCGGGCGTGCCCTTCATCTGCGTCGCCAACCACTACACCCAGAACTTTGAGCAGGCCATGGCCAACTCCTGCAACGTGGCTTTCGCGCAGATCGCGGTCAAGGTGGGGCAGAATACCCTGATCCGCTATGCGCGTGACTACGGCTTTCTGGACGGGCACAGCATCGACGGCATCCCCACCGTGCGCGGCAGCTTCCCGCTCGAATTTGTGGGCGACCCCGAGACCGGCTGGGCCGGAATCGGCCAGTCCACCGACATGGTGGTCCCCTACTCCATGCTGCGCTTTCTCTGCGCGGTGGCAAACGGCGGCACGCTCATCGAGCCGCACTTCGTCCCCGGCGAGCAGGCGGAGACCAGCCAGCTTGTCCTGCCCACCACCGCCGACAGGCTCAAGGCCCTGATGCGCAATAACGCCATCACGCACTACGAGGCCGACTCCAACTTCCCCGGCCTTCCCATCTGCGCCAAGACAGGCACGGCGGAGCTCGGCGACGGGGATTCGCACTCCTGGTTCGTCGGCTTTCTGGACGACGAGGACCACCCCTACGCCTTTGTGACGCTCATCGAGCGCGGCGGCTTCGGCCTCTCGCGCGCGGGCGTCATCACGAACAAGGTATTGCAGTGGGCCGTGAAGAATATGTAGGTCGTATTTTGCTGTAGATTGCCAAGCGCTCAGAGGACGTTATCTGCGATTTGCGCCCCCCATTCTTTCTTTTCGGCTCTTGCCCGAAAAGAAAGAACGCGCCGCGCCCGGTGTAAGAAAGAAAAGGGCCGCTGGACGCGGGTGTTGTTTCTCATGTCCGAAGCTTTCTCTCGCGGATAACGCGCATCACGCAGCTCTGCCCGCAAGTGGTATACGTTCCTGCGCCACGCCGACCGCGGAAGGCTTCGCTTACGCTCGCGCCGCTAAGTGGGCGTATATCTTGCCGCCTGTTTTGTAAGTGTGAGCAAGCTGCTTTTCCACTCAGAAATCGCAGCCAATGTCTTTCGCGTGAAAAAAACAAAATTCTTATTACAGGAGAAAATTCAAAATGATGTTCTTACTTCAGCTCATTAAGGACGGAAAGATTCAGGCCCTTCTGAAAAGCGGCCTGCGCATCGTCAAGCAGCACGGCATTTTAAAAGAAGGGCGGCACAGCATGACCGTCACCCTCACGATCACGGGTGAAGACGGGAAACAGGTCAAAACCGACATCCGCGTGGGCTACAATCAGGGCAGATTCGCCAAGCTCCCGCAGATTGAGACGCTGGACACCGAAGACTGGACGGTCGAAGAATAACACCGCCCCTGCCTTTTTTTTAATCCGTCCCCGCAGGGGACACCATAACTCCACTCTTCACTCTTCACTCTCCACTCTCCACTCTCCAAACTCCAAACTCCAAATTAGTTAGGAAACCACACCATGACAGATCTATCCGTCAGCAATCTTGTAAAATCCTTTGAGATCGGCCGAAACGTGCTCGACGGTCTCAGCTTCACCGTCACCGAGGGCGAACGCATCGGCATTCTCGGCCACAACGGCTGCGGGAAAACCACGCTCTTTCGCCTGTTGACGGGAGAGCTGCGCGCCGACGAGGGCGAGATCGCCATTGCGCCTGGCAAGCGCCTCGGCCTCATCTCCCAGATCCCGGTCTACCCCGAGGGCTGGACTACCGAGATGGTCTTAAAGGACGCCCATCGCCGCCTCTACGCCATCAGCGAACGCCTTGACGAGCTCACCGAGCGTATGGAGCATGACCAGTCCCCCGCCCTGCTGCGGGAGTATGACCGGCTCCAGGAGGACTTTCGCCGTCTCGGCGGCTATGAGATGGACGTGGACCGCGCCCGCGTGGCCAACGGTCTGGACATCCCGCCCGCGATGCTCGCGCAGGAATTTGCCCTGCTCTCCGGCGGGGAGAAGACCCGCGTCAACCTCGCGCGCCTGATCCTCGAAAACACCGACATCCTCCTGCTGGACGAGCCGACCAACCACCTCGACCTCCGGGCGACGGAGTGGCTGGAGGACTATCTGCTGCACTTCAAGGGCACCGTCCTCGCCATCAGCCACGACCGCTTCTTCCTCGACAAGGTGGTGCAGCGCTGCATTGAGATCAGCGACGGCAGGGCCGAGTTTTACAGCGGCAACTACAGCTTCTACGTTGAGGAGCGCCAGCGCCGCTTTGAGGAAAAGCTCAAGAAATACGAGAAGGATCAGGCGAAGATCGAACAGCTCACACGGGCGGCCGAGCAGATGCACCTCTGGGCCTTCATGGGCAACGACAAGCTGCACAAGCGCGCCTTTTCGATGGAAAAGCGCATTGAAAAGCTCAGCCGCAGCGAAAAGCCCAGCGAACAGAAAAAGCTCAGCGTGAAGTTTAAGGAGCGCGAGTTTGTGGGCGACGAGGTGCTGGTGATGGACGGCGTCGAAAAGCGCTACGGGGACCGCACCCTCTTCTCCGGCCTTGACGCCCTGGTCACCGGCGGGGAGCGCATCGCCCTCGTCGGCGACAACGGCACCGGCAAATCCACGCTCGTCAAGCTCATCATGGACCTTGAAAAGCCGGACCGGGGCTGGCTCTATCTCGGCCCCACGGTGAGGACCGCGTATCTGCCGCAGCTCGTCGGCTTTTCCAATGAGGAGCGCTCCGCCCTCGACACCATGCTCTGGGACTGCCGCTGCCAGCCGCAGGAGGCGCGCGACCGCCTCGCGGCCTTCGGCTTCCGGGGCGAGGATGTGTTCACCCCCGTCGGGGCCCTCTCCGGCGGCGAGAAGAGCAGGCTGCGCCTGTGCATGCTCATGGGCGCGGACATCAACTTTCTGATCCTGGACGAGCCGACCAACCATCTCGACATCGCCAGCCGCGAGTGGATGGAGGACGCCCTGTCCGATTACGAGCAGACACTTCTGTTCGTCTCGCACGACCGCTACTTCATCGACAAATTCGCCACCCGCGTCTGGGAGCTCCGGGACGGGCATATCACCGATTTTCGCGGCAGCTATCAGGAGTTTCGCGCCTGGCGGGACCGGCAGGAGCTGGTCGCGCAGATCGAAAAACAGAAGGAGCCGCCGAAGGAGAAGAAGGGCAAGCCGGTCAGAGCGAAGAACAACGACAAGGCCGTGCAGAAGCTTGAGCGCGAGATCGCCAGATTGGAGGAGAAGACCGCCGCCCTTGACCGGGAGGCGGAGGAAAACGGCAGCGACTATCAAAAGCTCATGGAGCTCGCCGCCGAGAAGGAAGAGCTGGAAGCGCAGCTCATGGAGCTGTACGAACGCTGGGAGGAGCTGAACGCATGAAAAAATCATTCTGGGCGCTGATCGCCGCCCTCACCGCGGCGGCGGCGTTCCTGCGCTTTGCCCTCAGGGGCTACGCCTGGTGGGGCTATCTCTGCCTCTTTATCGCGGCGCTGATGCTGGCTCACCGCTTCCTCCCCGCCGTGCTGTGGCGTGTGATCGTCGTGCTGACCTGCCTCGGCCTCGCCTACTTCTGCTTTGTGGAATACTTCATCATCAAAAACGCCCGCACCGACGCGGACGCCGGGCGGGATTATCTGATCGTCCTGGGCGCGGCGGTCTACGGGGATCAGCCCTCCCTGACCCTGGTCCGCCGTCTGGAGGGGACGAAGGCCTATCTCGACGCCCACCCCGAGACCGTCGCCATCGTCTCCGGCGGCATGGGCAAGGGCGAGACGATCACCGAGGCCCAGGCCATGCACGACTGGCTGATCGCCCACGGCGTCGCGCCGGAGCGCGTCGTCATGGAGCCGAAGGCCACCAGCACACAGGAAAATCTCAAGTATTCCTTTGACCTCATACGAGAGCGCGGGGATGAGCCGCAGGGCCGCGTCGCCATTGTCTCGAGCGCCTACCACCTCTACCGCGCCAAGCTCATGGCCCGCGATCTCGGCGTTTCTGACGCCGCGGGCGTCGCCGCACCCTGGGGCTACTTCTTTGTGATGCTCAACTACTTCATCCGCGAGGCCTTCGGCGTGACCCATCTCTGGGTCTTCGGCAACTGAGGGGGCGCGGGATGGACAGGCTCTCACGTTTCAGCCGCTCCCGGCCCGCGGCAGTGCTGGTTTTGGCGGCGGTGTTTCTGCTGCTGCTCTTTCTGAACCACGAGACCGATCTTGTGGCGGACGATTACCGCTACTGCTTCAGCTACCTGGACGACAGCCGCATTGAGTCCGTTTCGCAGATCATCCCCTCCATGGCGGCGCACCGGCAGACGATGAACGGCCGCGTGATCGCGCACGCCCTGGTGCAGCTCTTTCTGATGCTGCCCAAGGCCGTCTTCGACGTGGTCAACGCCGCGGTCTTTGCCGCCCTGCTGCGGCTGATCTGCCGCCTCTGTGACCGCAGGGGGCCGAACGCTCTCCTGCTGCTCGCGGCCTTCGGCTGCCTGTGGGTTTTGCAGCCGGATTTCGGACAGGTCTTTCTGTGGCTGGACGGCTCGATCAACTATCTCTGGTGCGCGGCGCTGAGTCTCCTGTGGCTGCTGCCCTGGGCGGCGCGGCTCACGGAGGGCAAGAGCCCCGCAAAGGCCGTGCAGCTTCTCTATGTTCCCTTCTCCTTTGTCGTGGGCGCGTACTCGGAAAACGCCACGGTCGCCCTCGTCGCGATGGGCCTGTGCTTTCTGCTTCTGGAAGTTTTCGAGAAAAAGCGCCGCCCGGAGCTCTGGGCCCTGCTCAGCCTCGCTCTGATGCTGGCAGGCTTCTTTTACATGATGCTCGCCCCGGCGGAGAGCGTGAACAAATCCGCCGAGATGCGCCTTACGGTCCTCTTTGAAAACTTCCTCGAGACGGGCCGCTTTTATCTCCGCTTCTGGCTCCTGCTTCTGAGCTTTCCCCTGCTCTATTATCTGGCAATAAAAAACGGCGTCTCCCGTGAGAGGCGTCTTCTGTCGCTGGTACTGCTGTTCGGCTCGCTCGCCGGACACTTTGTGCTGACCTTCGCGATGTACACCGCCGCGCGCAGCACCTATATCGGTCTGATCCTCCTGCTCTGCGCAGACGGCGTGCTGTTCTCTTCCCTGCTCGAAACCCGGAGCCGCGCCGTCCCCGCCGCTCTCTGCGCCGTCTGCCTCGCGTTTACGCTGTACTTTATCCCAGTCGGGGTCAGGGACATTGTCCGCACCCACGCGGCCCTGCAATACAACGTGGAGCTCATCCGTGAGTGCGCCGCCGACGGCGAGACGCTCATCCAGGTCCCGCGCCCCTATCCCGACACCAGCTACCCCGCCTTCGCGGGTCTGCCCTATCTGAACGTCGAAGACCCCGGCGACTGGCCCAATGTCTACATGGCGAAGTACTACGGGGCCGAGCGGATCATCGGCTACTGAGGGGGATCGAAGATGAAAAAACTGCGTTTGATTCTCCTGCTGCTCCTGTGCCTGTCGCTTGCGGCGCTGCTGTTTCTGCGCTGGCAGGCGAGGGACGACAACACGCCGCCGACGCCCGCTGTAGAGACCGCAGAGCCGACGGCAGCGCCCGCGCCGACGCCTGTGCCGACCGAAGCGCCGACACCCGATCCCACCCCGGTCCCGACGGCAGCGCCCACGCCCTTTGTGCCGCCGCAGGGCTACACGGAGGAAAGCTACCGGCTCGTGAGCGACATGGCCTTTGCCTACGCGGATAAGCAGGAGGCGGCGTCCGAGCTCATCGGGCATGATCTGGAAGAGCTCTCCGCCCTTGACCCCGCCCTCGGTTCGCTCTGGACAGAGCTTATGGCCCTGTGGAGCGAGGTCAACACAACGCTCACGCTCAACCCCGGCGTGCTGCCCGACGGTCTGCCGGAGGATGACAGTCTCTGCATCGTGGTTCTCGGCTTCCAGCTCCACCCGGACGGCTCCATGAGCGAGGAGCTGGTCGGCCGCTGTGAGACGGCGCTGGCCTCCGCCGAAAAGTACCCGAACGCGCTGATCGCCGTGACCGGCGGCGGCACCGCGTGGCAGAACCCCTCAGCTACCGAGGCGGGCGTCATGGCCGCCTGGCTCACGGCGCGCGGCGTGGAGCCCGACCGCATTCTGATCGAGGACGCCTCCATGACCACGGCGGACAACGCCGCGTTTACCTGCAAGCTGCTTTGTGAGCAGCACCCCGAGGTCAGAGCCCTCGCCGTTGTCTCGAGCGACTATCACCTCCCGCTGGGCGTGCTGCTGTTCCAGGAGGAGGCCCTGCTGACCGAGTACGAGACCGGGACGCGCCCCTTCGAGGTGATCTCCAACGCGGCGCTCGACACCCGGGGCCGCGTCAACCCCGACAGCCCCATGATGCAGAAGTCGTACCTGTGGAGTCTCGCCGACCCCAAGTATTAAACGGCTCCCCTGAAAGGGGAGCTGTCGCGGCGGCCTGCCGCCGTGACTGAGGGGTCAACCATCGGGCAAGGCGCTGTTACCCCTCCGGTTTTGGGCTGCTTGCAGCTCAAAACCACCTCCCCTTTCAGGGGAGGCATGGTCTTTCTGCATTCAAGGTAAACCCTGGGCGACCCATTTACTTTCCAATCTTGCAAACAGCCTGTATTTTTGCTAAAATAATGCAACACTCACCCACGGAGGTCACGATGAAGAAACGTCTTTTTCTGATCCTGTGTATTGCGGCGCTCGCGCTTTCGCTTGCCGCCTGTTCCTCTCCCGCCCTCGCGCCGGTCGAAACGTCCGCGCCCTCTGTGACGGAGACGCCCGCACCGACGGCGGAGCCCGTCGCCCTGCCGAACCCCATCCATGAGACGGATGCCGAGGGGCTTGTCCAGGCTACCGGTATTCCCCTCCCCGCACCTAAAGGGGCCGAGGACGTGCGTTACTGCTGGATCGAGCTTGTGAACGACGCGCCGATCGCCCAGATGGAGTTCACGCTCGACGGCGCGAGGGCCTTTCTGTGCGCCCAGCCGACGGCCGGCTTTGAGCCCAAGGACATCTCCGGCCTGTATTTTGACTGGACAGAGGCAAGCGCCGCCGAGGTCAAGTACTGCAAGGCTGCGCTCTATACCAACGGCGAGGCCGGATATATCGCCTGGGTCGACGTCGTGCCGGGTCTTCTGTACAACCTCGGCATGACGCAGGGCGCGAGCGCCGATACGCTGATCGCGCTTGCCAACGCCGCCTTTGTCCCCGTGCAGGGCGACGCCGACGGCGAGGTTCAGGAAGAAAAGAGCGTGGAGCCGGACGAGCGCTACGCCCTCTATTGGGAGCTGATCGACAAGGTCGCCGCGGGGCTCCGGGACGGTCTGAGCTCTGACCAGACCGCGCAGCTCGGCATCAGCGACGTCTTTGCCCGCCCCGGGGCCGAAGAACTCGGCTGGCTGCTCCGCGACCTCAACAGCGACGGCGTGGACGAGCTGCTCTTCGGCCTGTCGAAGGAGGGCGACGAGCTGACCCCGACCTACGATATTTTCTGCCTGCTCGGCGGCGTACTCAGCCACCCCGCGACCGGCTGGGAGTTCAACTGCTGGTATCTCCTGCCGGACGGCATGCTTATCAACGAGTGGAGCGGCGACGGCTATGACCGCTATCACAGCGCCTACGGCTACTTTAACGGCTCCCTCATCCCCGGCTTCAGCTCCGCCGGACGCGAGCAATACCTGAAACTCGACTTTCAGCGCTTTATTGAGGAGAGAACATGAACGAATTTGAGAAAAAGACCGTGCTGGTCACGGGCGCGGCGGGCTTTATCGGCTGCTTTCTGTCGCTGGAACTGCTGCGCCGCAATGAAAACATCCACGTCGTCGGCATCGACAGCATGAACGATTACTACGAGGTCTCGCTCAAGGAGTACCGCCTCGGCCTGCTGGAAAGCCTCGCCGCCGAGCGGGCGGGCGACGGCTGCCGCTTCAGCTTCGTGCGCGGCAACATGGCGGACAGGGCCGTTTTGGACAGGCTCTTCGCGGACTATGCGCCGGACATCGTTGTAAACCTCGCGGCCCAGCCCGGCGTGCGCTATTCCATCGACCACCCGGACGTGTACATTGAGTCGAACCTCATCGGCTTTTACAATATCCTTGAGGCCTGCCGCCACTCCTACGACGGCGGGAAGAAGGGCGTTTCGCATCTGGTCTACGCCTCCAGCTCCTCGGTCTACGGCAACAGCAAAAAGGTCCCCTACTCCACCGACGACAAGGTCGACAGCCCCATCAGCCTCTATGCCGCGACGAAGAAATCGGACGAGCTGCTGGCCCACGCCTACGCCAAGCTCTACGAAATCCCATGCACCGGCCTGCGCTTCTTTACGGTCTACGGCCCCGCCGGGCGGCCCGATATGGCCTACTTCGGCTTTACCAACAAGCTGCGCGCGGGCGAGACCATCAAAATCTTCAACTACGGCAACTGCAAGCGGGACTTCACCTACATCGACGATATCGTGGAGGGCATCATGCGCGTCATGGCAAAGCCGCCCGCGCGCAAAACCGGCGCGGACGGCCTGCCCGTTCCGCCGTACAAGCTCTATAACATCGGCAACAGCCACCCGGAAAACCTGCTGGACTTCGTGCGCATCCTCTCGGAGGAGCTGGTCGCGGCGGGCGTGCTGCCGGAGGATTACGACTTTGAGGCGCACAAGCAGCTTGTGCCCATGCAGCCGGGCGACGTGGAGATCACCTACGCCGACACGGAGCCGCTGGAGCGGGACTTCGGCTTTAAGCCCCACACCCCGCTGCGCGAGGGGCTCAGGCGCTTTGCGCAATGGTACAAAGAATACTATAAGATATAAGGAGATAAAACGATGAAAATTGCGGTTGCGGGCGTCGGCTACGTCGGCCTCTCCCTCGCGGTGCTGCTCAGCCAGCACCATGAGGTCACGGCGGTGAGCACCACGCCCCGTAAGGTGGAGCTCATCAACAGCGGCAAATCCCCGATTCAGGACAAGGAGATCGAAGATTTTCTTGCCAACAGGAAGCTGAATCTCAGGGCCACGCTCGACAAGGAGGCGGCCTATCGGGACGCGGAGTTTGTCATCATCGCCACCCCCACAAACTACGACCCGAATCTCAACTACTTCGACACCTCCGCCGTTGAGGACGTGATCGAGACGGTGATGAAGGTGAACCCGGACGCGATCATGGTCATCAAGTCCACGGTTCCCGTCGGCTACACCGCGCGTGTGCGGGCGAAATACCAGAGCGAGAACATCCTCTTCTCCCCCGAGTTTCTGCGGGAGGGCCGGGCGCTGTACGACAATCTCTACCCCTCGCGCATCATTGTGGGCGCGCCTTTGGACAACGCGCGTCTGGCCGACGCGGCGCACCGCTTCGCGGAGCTTCTGGAGGAGGGGGCCGAGAAGGAGAACATCAGCGTCCTCTTCACCGATCTCACCGAGGCCGAGGCGGTCAAGCTCTTCGCCAACACCTATCTCGCCCTGCGCGTCAGCTTCTTCAACGAGCTGGACACCTACGCCGAGGCGCGCGGGCTCAACACCAAGCAGATCATTGAGGGCGTGTGCCTCGACCCGCGCATCGGCTCCTTCTACAACAATCCCTCCTTCGGCTACGGCGGCTACTGCCTGCCGAAGGACACCAAGCAGCTGCGCGCCAATTATCAGGACGTGCCGGAAAACCTCATCTCCGCCATTGTGGAGAGCAACAAGACGCGCAAGGACGTGATCGCCGACAGCGTGCTCAGGAAGGCGGGCTTCTTTGACGGCAGGCGTGACTGCGTGATCGGCGTCTACCGGCTGACGATGAAGGAGGGCTCCGACAATTTCCGCGCGTCCAGCATCCAGGGCGTGATGAAGCGCATCAAGGCCAAGGGCGTGGAGATGGTCGTGTACGAGCCGACGCTCAAGGAGGACAACTTCTACAACAGCCCCAGGATCGACGATCTGGACGAGTTCAAGCGCGTCTGCGACGTCATCATCGCCAACCGCTTCAGCAAGGATTTGGAGGATGTGGCGGACAAGGTGTACACCAGGGATCTGTTCGCAAGAGATTAATAAATGACCGCAGGGGCCGATGAGAGCATCGGCCCCTGCGGAATTGTTTATGTTTTTACCTGTATGTCATACGGTGGCAAGGTCGATCACCACGAACTCGCTGCGGCAGCCGGTCTTGAAGGGGATGGCCCAGCCGGAGATGCCGGAGGTCACGATAAAGTCGGTGTTCCCGCGCCGTTCCAGACCGTAGAGCGCGTCGTTGGCCCCCATGAGCAGGCCGATCTGCCCCGACGGGAAGATGTGGCCGCCGTGGGTGTGGCCGGAGACGACAAGATCGACGCCCGCCTCGGCCTCGGCGGCGTAGTCGTTCGGCTGGTGGTCGAGGACCAGGGTGAACAGCGCCGGGTCAAGCCCCTCCGTGAGCGCGGCGATGCTCGCCCGGCCGCGGTCAGAGCGGTCACGGCGCCCGATGAGCACCAGACTGTCGCCCAGCGGGACGCTCTCGTCCTCGAGGATGGTGACGCCGTTCTTCTCAAGCTCAGCCCGGAGCTCCGCGCCGTCGAAGTTTCGGAAGCGGTAATAGCCCTCGTCGTGGTTGCCGTAGACAAAGTACACGCCGTAGGGCGTCTCCAGCCCGCCCAGCGCGCGGCAGGCGGCGACCATGTCCTCCCGTTCGCTGTCGTCGTCCACGAAGTCCCCGACCAGCACCACCGCGTCGGGCGCGAGGGCCTGGACGCGCTCCATCTCCCGCGCAAAGTCCGCCCCGTCCAGCGTGATGCCGAGGTGGGCGTCCGCCAGCATGACCACGCGCATGTCGCTTTTGAGCTTTGCGCTCTCGAGGCGGTAGTCGGTCTCGAAGACGTGGTGCGCCATGTACCAGCCGACGCCGAGGTAGACGGCGGTCAGGGCGATCGCCGCCGCGCCGCGGAGGTCATAGGGCACTTGCCGCCCGGCGAGCCTGCGGATCAGAAAGGCCGCGAGGGCGCAGAGCAGAAAGGCGGCCATCAGGTGCAGCAGCACGACGACGAGCGCCGTCACGTTGATCAGCGCAAAGCAGCCCAGCAGCGCGATGGGCGCAAGGGCAGCGAGCCAGGACAGCAGGCGGCTCTTTCTCTCAAGCCCCCTGATAAACGAAAAGCGGTGAAAGCACACCGCCAGATAGACGACCGCCGCCAGCGCCAGCGCCAGGGCCGTGCCGAGTATCATTCCCCACATGTGTATCTTCCTTTCTCTGAAAGCAAAGCCCTCCGTCCGGCGGGCTCTCAGACGGCAGACAAACCCTTGCAAACCAAGTTGGTCTTGTAAGGGGGATCTGTGAAGGGGGACGGGGAGTCCCCCTTCACGTACAATCCGTGCAAAAACGGGAACTTTTTCGAAAGTTCCCATTTTTGCCTCTCAAGCTGTCGACATTTTGTCGACAGCTTGAGAGCCCGCCGGGGGGGCGGGCTCATACTGTGTTTTCACTTTTTTGTAAAAACCCACTTTTTCTGGATAAAATAGCTGATGATAAAAAGCCCCGTCTCGATCAGGATCTTGACGCCCGTCGCGGCCAGCGGCGAGGCGATCTCGAGCTTTGCGACCAGCGCCGTGAGCAGGCCCACGGAGATCAGGGTCTGGGGCACGCAGAGCAGATAATACTTGCCGCAGGAGCCCCAGTACTTCTCCCGGCTGTGGAAGACATAGCTCCGGTTCATGTTGAAATTGAAGAACGAGGACAGCACGCGCGCCCCCACATGGGAGACCGCGGAGGCCGTCGCCGTGCCCAGCTTCGCCCCCGTGAGGCCCAAACCGGCATAATACAGGCCGTTGTCCACCACCCAGGACAAAACCGAGCTCACCGCGTAGCGGAAGCCGGAGCCCGTGGTGAAGAAGCGGACCATCACCTTTGTGATGCGCAGCGAGTCCTTCACCGCGTTGTAGTGGGAGCTGTAGTCGTCGGGGTCGTAGACGGTCTCGATGGGCTGCTCAAGAAACGGGATGCCGAGGCGCTTCATGTACAGGAGCATGTTGGTCTCATACTCAAAGCGCTCGCCCTCAATCTCGCAGAAGGTTTTGAGGTGCTGAGCCGGGATAGCGCGCAGGCCGGTCTGGGTGTCCGAGAGGCGGATGCCGAAGAAAAGGCGGAAAAAGCGCGAGGTGGTTTTGTTGCCCGCCACCGAGCGGGGCGGGATGCCGGGGAGACTGAAGTCCCGGCAGCCGAGCACCACGGCGCCGTCGTTTTCCAGCATCTTCTCCCCGCAGGCGACAATGTCCTTTATCAGATGCTGACCGTCGCCGTCGATGGTAATGACGCCGCGCACGTCCGGCAGCTTCTCGCGCACATAGCCGAAGGCGGTCTTGAGGGCGCGGCCCTTGCCCTTGTTGACCTCATGGGTCAGGACAACGCAGCCGGGTTTGTCTGCCGCCGCGTCAAAGAAGCGCCTGCGCTCCGCCGAGCTCCCGTCGTCCACGATGACGATGTGCCGAAAGCCCTCACGAACGAGGCCGTCGACCACCTTTTCAAATTTCTGATCCGGGTCCAGGGAGGGCAGGACGATGGCCATGCACTCCCGGCAGCCTTTTCGCAGGAATACTTTGTGTATTTCAAGAAAAAGTGACAAAATCAGAGCGCAATTTTTCCAGGAGGCGCCGAAGCCGGATTGTGCGGTGTTGCCTTAGTTGACTTGATAGGCCAGGATCGCGCCGCCGAAGTCGCAGACGATGACGCTCAGATCCAGCACGTCCGTGACCTCGCCCTTGCCGTAGGTGTAGGTGTCGGTCGTGGCGGTGACGTCGCAGATGTAGACGCCGTTCATAAGCGGCAGCGCGCTGTTGAACGTGAAGTCCGTGAGCTTATAGGAGGCGGTGTGCGCCCAGCTCATGCCGTCCATCGCGTCCTGGGCGCGGCGGTCGATATCGGAGTTCGGGATGATGTACTCCTTGAGGGCTGCCAGAGCCAGACCGCTGTCGCCCGCGCCGGAGCGGAAGGCGAGGTACTTGTCGGTAAAGGGCTGCATGAAGGCCGCGAGGCGCTGCAGCGTCTCATCGTCCACGGGCTTGACGAACTGGATGTCGCCGCGGCTCTTGTCGATGACGACGATGTTGCCCTCTTCGTCCCGGATCTCGGGCTGGATCACGCCGATGGCGTTGTCAAAGCGGTAGGTGACCTTGGTCGGCAGGTTCGGCATGTCGTAGTAGTACTTCTCGTACACGTCGAAGGGGATGCCTTCCTCGGTGATGTACTCGGGGCCGAGCACGGTGCCGTTGATGGACACGGTGTAGGTGCTCGGGACCGTGATCTCAATGGAGGAGTAGAGGTTGGTGAAGTCATAGCTGTCCTCGACCACCTGCCAGGGCTTGAGCCCCCATTCGAGGATGCCGGGGAGGAAGCGGCTGACCAGCGTCCAGGGCAGCTCGTCCAGGTTCACCCTGCCCTGATAGCCCTGATCCTCCGCGATGGTCATGCTGCCGATCTCGCGGCCTGCGCAGCGCAGGCTGTAGCTCATCCTGTCGGCGTCCGTCACGCCGCTCTTGCGCACGGCGGTGATGCCGCTGCTGAGACGGTCCTGCACGAAGGCCTTGATCTCCTCGTCGCTCTGCGCCTCATGGGGCATGGCCGCCACGGCGCGCGCGATCCCGTCGTTCCAATGGTCGCGGTTGACCGTCTCCAGATAGGCGTCGACGGCCTTCACGGGCCGCGAGAGCTCATACTGCTCGGCATAGTCGTACACCCTTGTCAGCCACGTATAGCCCACAAAGGCGATCGCGCACGCATACGCCAGCAGGATCAGCGTATACAGCAGCTTTCCCAATATACCCAGTCTGCGTCTTTTTCCGGCCATCTCTCTTCCCTCTCTCCCTGCCCTGTGGGCAGTTTCTCTCTATCAGTACAGTTCCAGGGCGATCGCCCTGACGTCGTCGTTTCTCTCTCTGACGATCACGCGCATGTTGCTCACGCTCTCGACCTCGCCCTTGCCGGTCTCGAAGGTTGTGGCAATGGAGCTGATGTCGCAGATATAATAGTGCTCGCCCAGGTCAAGCGCGCCGTTGAGCCGGGCGGAATCCACGTTGATTGTCTCGGTGTGCGCCCAGGTCAGGCCGTCAAGCGCGTCCTTCATGCGCCTGTCCAGATCGGAGTCCGCCAGCAGATAGGGGGCCAGCTTCTGGTAGCCGGAGGTCGGGTCGATCGCGCCGGAGGTATACTTCAGGTAGCGGTCGATGAAGGCCGCCGTGAAGTCCGACAGCCGCGCGAGCACCGCGTCGGAACAGGGCTTGATAAACTGCGAGTCGTCGCGCTTGGGGTCGAAGGCGAAGACCTCGCCCTCCTCGTCCAGCACCTGGGTCTCGACCGAGCCGATCACGTTGTCGAAGCGGTAGCGCTGCTTGGTGGGCAGGCCGTCGTCGCGCTCATAGTAGCTGCCGAGCACATCGAAGGGGATATTCTCCTCCACGATATACTCCGGAGCAAGTTTCACGCCGTTGAGCAGCACCGTGTAGCTGCGCGGCACGACCACCTCAACCGAGCTGTAGAGGCCGTTAAAGTCGAAGCTCTCGCTCTCGACCTCCCAGGGGCGGATGCTCCAGGGCAGCAGCCGCCAGGGCAGCTTTTCCAGATCAAAGGGGGACACATAATCGTCGACCTCGCGGATGGTGACGACGCCGAACTCACTGCCGCGGCAGCGCAGGCCGTAGACGGCCCGTCCCTCTCCGCCGCCCCCCTTGCGGACGTAGGTCACGCCCTGGGAGAGCATTTCGCGCACACACGCGGCGACCTCCTCATCGGACTGGACCTCGTGGGGCATGGCCTTGATCGTCTCGGCGATCTCCTCGTCCCAGAGCTCCTCGCTCAGGCGGGCGACATATTCGTCCATCGTGTGGTTGGGGCGGGAGGCCTCAAAGGCCTCGGCGTATTCCCAGCATCTGCCGAGCCCGTAGTACGCGCCATAGCAGAGGGCCGCCGCCCAAGCGCACAGGAGGATGAAGTATACGATGCCCCCTATACGCCGTCTTTTTCTTGCCATAGAGTTGTTTCCTTACTTAAACAGAAATGCGTTGGGCAGCGGGCGCGGCTGGCCGTTCTCGGCCGAGCAGCTGTTGACGTAGCGCCCCTCGTAGTACATGACCGTGGAGGAGCCGCCGTCCATGTTGCAGGCGTTGACCGCGCCGTAGCTGAGCAGAAGGTCGACCATGTCCTGATAGGTCGCGCCGATGGAGTGGACCTGGCGGCCGTCAATGACCAGCATGATGATCGCGCCGTCTCCGCGCTGGGCGATGGCGGTGCGGGGGTTGACGCTGCTGGTGAGGTACTCGGGATCGGTGGGCACGCCGTTGGAGATCAGGATGGGCCCGAAGGACACGGCGTGGACGATGCCGTTTGCCACGCAGTCGTCATAGCTGTAGAAGCCGACGTGCAGGACGCCGTTCTGATCGAGACCGGCGAAGCCCTCTGTCGCGCCGGCGTTCTGGTTGTAGCACACGCCGTCGACAATGGTCAGGCCCTCGGGCATGCCGCCGAGACCGCCGCCGCCGTCGTCCTTGAAGCCGCCGGCGTTGATGCCGCCGATGGCCCCGTACTTCTGGCACAGCTGCTCGAGCGTGAGGCCGACGCCGCCGTAGCTGTCGGGCATGCCGACAAAGACGCGCTTCGGGTCAAGGATGACGGTCATGTAGCCCTTGTAGCCGTTGCCCTTGACCTCGGTGAAGATGATGCCGTCGCCGTCCTCGTCCACCAGGCCGTAGGCGTCGGCGTGGGGGCCGGTCTCAAGCGGCTCGCCCTCCGTGGTCTCGGTCTGGGTGTTGGCCGCGATGGTGATGAGCTCGGTATCGGTGGCGATGTCCGTCTCCATCTTCTTCTTGGTGTGCAGGGCGTCCAGCTCCTCCGCCGTCAAGAAGATCTGCGGCACAAAGCGGAAGCGCCGCGTCTCGTCCATCGTGTTGATGAAGAGGTCGCGCAGCGCGGGCGAGGGCCCCTTCAAAATGACGTACTCCAGCCCCAGAAAGCCGCAGCCGACCACCAGCACCGTCACGATGATGAAGCCGGCCAGTCTGTCCCAGAAGCGTCTCGCCTTGAGGCGGCGGCGCTGCTTTTTCTTCATGCGCGCCTCGCGCTCCTGATCGTTTTCGATTTCAATAGTATCTTTCTTCACGTTTACACCTTCGCACTGATATTTTGTGTCGTCATCAATCCATAATTAGCTATAGTACCAAGGTATTGTACCATAAGCGCTTTTCCCTGACAAGCGGATTTTGCTGGAATCTGTAAATAAGCTGCAAATTTTGTGCGGGCGAGCCAAAAAGGGCGGACACGCACCGCCCGGCACATATCCGCCCAAAGTGTTTTCAATTTTGTTTTACCGCGGGCCGTTTTCACGCGCTGCGCAGGTCGTCGACCACGAGCTTCTTCGCGGCGTCGGGGCCCATCGGGCGGCCCCAGAGAAAGCCCTGGATATAGTCGCAGCCGATGGTGCGCAGGGTCTCAAGCTGCTCGGGCTGCTCGACCCCTTCGGAGATGACGGCGAAGTTCATCACATGGCCGATGGAGATGATCGCCGCGACATACTGCTTGGAGGAGTCGTTGGTGTTCATCTTGTCGATGAAGGACTTGTCCACCTTGAGCATGTCCGCCGGGAAGCTGTTGAGATAGCTCAGCGAGGAGTAGCCGGTGCCGAAGTCGTCGATGGCGATTTTGACGCCCATGCGCTTGATCTCGCGTATGCACTCGAGGGCCTTGTCCACGGAGTCGATCATAATGGACTCGGTGATCTCGACCTCAAGCTGCTCGGGCGGCATGGCGCTCGCGGCGAGGACCTCCCGCAGCTCGTCCAGGAAACCGTTTCGCATCAGGTGGCGCACGGAGACGTTGACGCTGAGCACGGCCTTCGTGTGCGTCTCACGGATGAGCGCGCCGAAGAAGCTCGCGGCCTTCTTGAAGACGATATAGTCGATTTTGTCGATCAGGCCCAGCTCCTCGGCGACGGGGATGAAGACGCCCGGCTCGATGTTCTTTCCGTCCGCGTCCTTCATGCGGGCCAGGGCCTCAAAGCCGCTCAGGCGGTGGGCCATGTCAAACTGGGGCTGGAGCGCGAAAGTGAGGGTGTCGTTTTCGAGGGCGGCGCGGATCTTGCGCTCGACCTCCAAAGCATGCTCGGCATTGGCGATCGCCGGTGTGAAGCGGCAGATATGGTCGCCGTTGTCGTTGTGCCTGACCTCGGCCACCGCCGTGCCGACACAGGCGAGAAGCGCGTCGATGTTGTCGGCGTCCGCGGGATAGACGGCGCAGCCGATACTCCCGGTGAAGAAGAAGTCGCAGCCCTCGACGGTGATCCTGTCCTCGATCGCCCTCTCATACTGCCTGAGGGTGTCGTTCAGCTCGGCCTCATCGTGAAAGTCGCGGATGATGAGCAAAAACTCATCCCCGCCCTGGCTCGCGACAAAGTCGCGCGTGTGTGTCAGCCCGCTGTCCGCGGCCTTTTTCAGACGGGAGGCCATCTCCTTGAGCACGGCGTTGCCCGCGTTGTGGCCCAGGGTGTTGTTGACGCCCTTGAAGTTTTTCAGATTCAGCGCCGCGACGGCGAACTTCTCCCCCTTCTCACAGAGCTTATCCATCAGCTCTGTGCTGGCGAAGCGGTTCGGCAGCCCTGTCAGCGTGTCCGTGACCGCCTGCTGGCGCAGACGGGCCTGGGCTTTTTCGGCCGCGGCGTTGGTGGAATAGATCGTGTAGATGGCCAGCAGCGTCAGCGCGTTGGTGAAGATGCCCGCAATGCTGATATAGTTTTTGTTCAGGATAATGCCCGTGATCGCGGAGGGAAACGAGAACAGCAGAAAGATCATGGAGACGATGAAGCCCGGCTTTTTGTACAGCACCACCAGCAGGACAAGGCAGAGATTGCCGATGGCCGAAAAGACGCCCGTGATCGACCGCAGCGGGAAGGGCTGTCCCCCGAGCATGAGCGCGCCGTCCGAATGGGAGGTGAACACCACGAGGGCGTAGCTTCCCACATAGAGGATAATGAGCGCGAAAAAACCAAACATCGAAAACCGTACATTTCCGAAGAGGTCATGCAGCGTTTTTTCAGTTGTTGCGCGCGATGCGGCGGCTTTTTTTGTCTTTGTCTTCATGCCGGTCGTTTCCTGTCCGCAGAATCTTTCATATATAATGATCCTGCCCCTGTCGTTCCGGAGAGGGGGTCGACGGAGAATCCCGCTGCGCTTCAGCGCTTCGGGAAGCCTCCACCGTTGATCACGATGGTTAAATCTGACTAATTATACACGATAGAGATTTTGTTGGCAAGATTTTTTGAAGTAAGTTTTTACGAATTTTCTTTTCGCTCGCCTTTCGGATTTAGTAATTTTTACATGTGTGTAAAAAAAGAGGGGCAGGGAATGGTTCAATTTAAGGTGAGGTCCCCGTCTTTGACCCAGCCGAGCTTCCGGCAGAGGGCGTTGATCAGCGGGCACAGCACGGCGGGCAGGACAAAACAGATGAGGATCAGGCCCAGCCAGTCGAAGCCCGTCGGTTCAATGGCGGCGGCGCCCTTGGCGACGGCCTCGGCGCTCGGCGAGACCCAGCCGGTCCAGACGCCGATCTGGCCGCAGAGGCCGCAGGTGCCCATGCCGGAGTTGATGGGCGCGCCGTTCATCTCGAGGTGAAACAGGCAGGTCGCAAGCGGGCCGGTGACGGCGGAGCAGACAATGGGCGCGATCCAGACCCGGGGGTTGCGGATGATGTTCGGCATCTGGAGCATGGAGGTGCCGAGGCCCTGGGAGACCAGGCCGCCCCAGCGGTTCTCCTTAAAGCTCATCACCGCAAAGCCCACCATCTGCGCGCAGCAGCCGGCGACCGCCGCGCCGCCCGCAAGGCCGGTCAGCTGCAAAACCGAGCAGATGGCCGCCGAGGAAATCGGCAGCGTGAGCGCGATGCCCACCAGCACGGACACCGCCATGCCCATCCAGAAGGGCTGGAGCTTGGTGGCCCGGTCGATCATCAGCCCGAAGGCCGAGGCCGCCGTCCCGATGGGGGGCGCGATGAGCTTGGCCAGCGCCACGCCGACGAGGATGGTCACGGCGGGCGTCACCAGCAGGTCGACCTTCGTCTCCTTGCTGACGGCCTTGCCGCACTCGGCGGCGACAATGGCGATCACCAGCACCGCCAGCGGGCCGCCCGCCCCGCCTTCGGCATTGGAGGCCCAGCCCACCGCCGCGAGGGAGAAGAGCACCATCGGCGGCGCCTGGAGGGCGTAGCCAATCGCGACCGCCATGGCGGGGCCGGAGACGGCCATCGCGTAGGCGCCGATGTCGACGAGCATTTTGACCCCGAGCTGCGCGCCGAGGGTCTTGATGATCGTGCCGATCAAAAGCGAGCAGAACAGGCCCTGCGCCATGGCGCCCAGCGCGTCGATGCCGTAGCGTCTGCCCGAGAACACAATATTTTTGCGCGTTAAAAAGGCGCGGAATTTATCCATGAAATCCACTCCCCATCAAAGATACATGTATGATAATCGCCCCGCACCCGCTTGTCAAGGAAAGGTAAAAGTGTAACAAAGAAACCGCCCCGGCACGGGACGGTTTAGAATCTCAGATTTATTCCGCTCTGCTTCATGATTTCATTTGCTGTGTGCCTGGATTTGATCTTTCCATCCACGGTGACATTGGTATTTGTGATTGGGCTGTACCAGATGTCATGATCGCCCTTTCCGTGCCGGACAAAATAACAGCCGTTGTCCCGCAGCACGTCACGAACCTTCTTTTCATACTCAGCCATAAACCGCTACCTGTTCGTTCCGTTCCGCAAGAAACGTAATATTGTAAGCGGAGGGCTTCTGTCCGTTCAGCTCGATCAGTTCGGGGATGGCGTATTTGATTCTCTCCAGGAGCGCGTCAAAGGAGCCGGACTCCAAAACAAGTCCGGGAACGTCCTCACTGGTCGCCACCCACACGTCCGCTTCCGCGTCCCAAAGCATTTTGACTCGATAGCTCATGATACTACCACCCTTTCCATGGCGCCTGTACTGCTTCGTCATCTATAGTATATCACAATTTCTCTTTCTTATATGTAAATTTTTTGCGTCATATAAAGCTGCCATGACCTCGCGTGTGCGAAGCCATGACAGCGTTCGGACTTATATGTACTGCTTTCTCTCCAGATGGTCGTACCACTTCTCAAGCCACGGGGCGAGGAGGGAGGTGGCCTTCATGTCAAGGTTAAACATGTACACTGTGAAGGTCAGCACGAAAAAGCCGAGGGCGATCAGCAGCAGATACAGCGGGAGCTTCCATAGTTTTTTCATTTCGATTTCCTCTCTTAATAGGCTTCGTTATCCGGGATGATCTCCAGCGACGGGTCGAGGGGCTCCTCGCGCATGACGGTGCGCATGTAGTTGTTGACCTGGTCGCGGATAGCCTGGCGGGTGAAGACGCGGGGATCGCAGAGGTCATGGGAGACCCACATGACGTGGATGCCGCGCTCGCGTCCCTGCTCCTCAAACATGCCGTGCATGCCGGTGAGGGCCTTGCAGGACATGTGCTCCCACATCATAACGATGTCGGCGTTCATCTTCTCGCACAGATCCCACAGATCGTCCAGCAGCACCTTGTAGCCGCCGTGGGTGTGGTTGCGCATGATCATCTCCATGTTGAGCATGGCCATGTCGCGGTAAGCCTGCTCGCGGTTTTCGGGGGTGTCGTCTTCGGCGATCATGTCGGTGTTGATGACGGAGAGCATGTCGGTCAGCGGCACGACGCCCCAGCACTGGACCAGCCAGTAGAGCATGTCGATGACGTACTGCGGCTGCACGCCCCAGACGATGGCGCGGTGGCGGTACTCCTTCGCATACATGCGTTTGGCCTTGTAGCCCCGCTCGGCCAGCTCCAGGAGCTTCCGGTCGATGCCGACGAAGGCGGGATCGCGGCCGGAGTTGCCCATGTAGTTTGTGTCGTTATACAGGGAGAAGGCCGCGCCGAAGAACTGGGGATAGTTTGTGGAGTTGATCTCCATCTGGGCGATGCGGCAGCGGGTCGCGTAGTTGACGCGTTTGGCGGCGGCAAAGTAGCGCTCCCAGTCCCACTTCTCGCCGGTGTGCTCCTCGACAAAGGCGATGGCGTTCTTGATCTCCTGCGCGGCGTACTCCAATACGTCCGGCTCCTTGTGGCGCAGGGGCGTGGCGAGCTGGAAGGTCGGGATGCCGTACTCCCGCTCGAGGCGCTTGGCGATGATGCCGTTGCCCATGAGGGAGCCGTCGCAGGTGGTGTTGTTCTGCACCGCGCAGCAGCCGAGCACGCAGAAGTCGTCCTCGATGGAGATGCCGGCCTCGGCCTCGGGCATGGGGCAGACGTCGCCGGGGATGCCGTACTGCTGGGCGATGTCCAG
>ONPN01000020.1 GCA_900319695.1 uncultured Eubacteriales bacterium | reverse complement strand
CGCCCTTGGCAATACACAAAGTATTCCCTGCGGGCGCTGCCTTGCCTGACACAAATCCGCCTCGGAAATCTTTCACAGCGCCTTATTGGAGAAGAGTATTATGTATAGTCGTCGTCACCGAAGAGGAGTCGGTAATAGTCGCAGTATTCGATCGTCCAGGAGAGATTGATCTTGTTTCTCACGTCGGCGTGGATGCGTTCCAGATAGTCCTTGTCGGTCTCCTGGCCCTCCGCCGGGGTGAAGACGTCCCCGTGGGCGCTGTAGGTGCCTTTTTCGGTCACCCAGCTGCAGTCGTTCCAGAATACCAGACGCTCGGCACCGGAGAAAACGTCATTACCGGCGAGCAGGCGCGAGTCGTAGTCCAGGCCGAAGAGATTGGAGAGCGTCGGGAGTATATCCAGACTCGACACAGGCCCGCTGACCCGGATCGGCTCGTCCAGCTTTTCAAGCGCCCCGCACCAGATGATGGCGGCGTTGTGATCCCGCTTCCACGGCGTGTCGGGCGCATAGCCGAAGAGCTCTCCGAGCCCGTCCACGCCGCTGCCCCACGCCGAACCGGGGCTGAGGCCGTAGGGGTAGTGGTCGGGCACCAGGGCGATCACAGTGTCGTCAGCGATCCCGGCCTCCTCCAGACTGCGGAGCAGACTCTCCATGGCGTATTCCAGCTCGAGATTGCAGGCAATATAGGCGTTGACAGCGAAGGAGTGAGGCAGATCTTCGGCAACATCCCGGTTCTTCATGGCCATGTCGTTGGATTCGGAACTGAAGGCGTAAGCGGGGTGTCCGCTGATGGTCATGTAATAGACGCTGAACGGCTGCTCGTCAATGTACTGGGGAAGTGTAAATTCGATCATTTCCTTGTCGCTGTGCGGAAATTCACCGGCGGTGAGCCCTTCCTCCAGGCCGTTGCCCACGCCGATATAGCTGGAGTAGCCGAGGTTTTTGTGCGTCGTGTCCCGGTTGTAGTAATCATAGCTCCCGTTGTGGTAGGCGTGGCTGGCATAGCCCAGACGCTGGAGCTGGTTGCCCATGGTAAAGTACAGGTTCTTGTCGTGCGAGAGCATCATTGTCAGCGGGTCGGTGGGCGCAAGCCCCGTCAGCCAGGAGTATTCGCCGGTGGAAGTGCTGCCGCCCCAGGCGGGCTGATAGAAGTCCTCAAAGACGATGCCCTTGTTGGCCATGCGGTAGAGCGTGGGAGTGAGCTCCGGGTCGATCAGCTCCTTGGCAAAGGACTCCGCGGTGATCAGAATGAGGTTCTTGCCCCTGAACATGCCGGTATAGCGGTTCTTTTCCGTGGGCGTCCGGCTCTGGATGTACTGGGAGAGGGAGACGGCCTGGTCTGGCTTCTCGATGCGGCTGAAATCCAGCTCCATGATATTCGGCCCGCTGGGTACCGGCGTCGCTTCGGGCGTCGGCACAGGCGTCTCGGTCAGCGCAGGGACTTCGGACGCTGCGGGCGTCTCGGCGGGTGCGGGCGTCTTGGCGGATGCGGGTGTCTCGGTCGGAAGGGGCGTCTCAGTCGACGCAGGAGCTTCTGTCGGCGCGGGCGTCTCGGTGGGCGCGGGCGTCTCGGTGGGCGCGGGACCCTCCGTTGAAGCAGGCGTCGCAGTGGGGGCGGGGGTCTCATAAACAGGCTGGAAGCTGAAGCTCACGTCCCGCGGAAAGAGCTGATGCGAGAGCTCCTGATGCAACGCGGAGAGAAGCCCAAAGTTGCGCACGGCATTGTCGTAGGTGTAGCGCTGCCGGTACTCCGTTCTGAGCTGAGGCGTGCAGTTGCTCAGTCCCCAGGCGCCCGCCGCGCTCAAAACCGTCAGAACCAGCGCAAGAGGAAGCGCGGCCTTGAGCGTCGCGGGGGCGGCAAAACGCCGTTTCGGCAGAAAGAGGGCGATGAGAACGGGCACATGGTACAGCAGGATCACGCCGAGGCCGTTGAGAACGGCGGCCGCAACGCTGCCGCCGAAGTCCTTCATGACGTTGCCGGTCTCGCGCGCAATCATCATGGGACTCATAAACACGCCGTAGGAGTCATCCGTGAAATAGGCGATCAGATACCAGACAGTGACGAGCTCGAGCAGGAGCAGGCAGACAAGGCGTGCGCCGGACGGTTTGCGCGGAAGCGTGGAGAGCGCGGCAAAGCCGCATGAAAACGCCAGGCTGCACAGCAGTTCGGCGGGAAGACCGTCATGGATCAGCGGCAGGGAGCTGCTGAGTCTTAACAGCAGCTCGAGATAGAGCATGGACAAAAACAGGGTCAGCGCAGGGGGAAGCAGGAAGGTAAGAAGCGATTCTCTATAGAGGCGGGTGTCTACGCGCATAGGGAGAGTCTCCTTAATTCATGATGGTTTCAATATGCAAATAAAGAATATATGAACCGATCCTGAAAATCAAGATTTATTTGTAAAAACAGTAGGCATTTCTGCTGCTCATAAAGCTGCCGCCCACCCGCTGCGAGTTGAGCAAAGAGACAGGCCGTGCTTATTCATGTGGAAATGAAACAAGGCCGCATGAATAAAACGGATTTGATACCGGACACGCGGTGATCTGCGGGCGGCGGGTCTGCGCCGCAGCTGAACAGGCAGGGGACAGACACAAAATATGGACTTTAAACCAAGCTCAGGCACAGGAGATTGGACAAAAACTTTTTTGCAAAATCATGCAGGAAAGAGTCAAAAGATAACAAAAAGTTTCACTTGCTTTTTCCGTAAGGCCCTCATATAATGAAACTGAAGTGGATGAAAGTGGGGCAAAATGGGTCAAGAAACCACAATAGGAGGGCGCCGGACATGACAGGCGAATATCAGCATTCTCTTGACAACAAGGGAAGGCTGTTCATACCCGCCAAGCTCAGGGATGAGTTGGGCGAGGTCTTTTTTATCACAATTTCCATGGATCGCTGTCTCTGCGCCTACAGCGGCGAGAGCTGGAAAAACCTGACAGAGCGTGTTGACGCCATGCCTTTTGTCAAGCAGCGCAAGATGCGGCCGCTCTTCGCCCACGCCGCAAGATGTGAGCTGGACGCCCAGGGCCGTGTCCTGATCCCGCAGAACCTCCGGGACTACGCGGGCTTTACGAAGAACGTGACGGTCGTGGGCTGCAACAACCACGCCGAGCTCTGGGACAGCGAGGCCTGGCGCGCCGTCTTTGAACAGGAGACCACGCCGGAGAACATCGCGGCGGTGATGGAGGAGCTGGAATTTTGACGACGGATACGGATAAGCGGAGCGGGGCGCACATCTCCGTTTTGCTTCATGAGTGCATAGACAATCTGAACATCAGGCCGGACGGGATCTATCTCGACGGCACGCTCGGCATGGGCGGGCATTCCTTTGAGATCGCCTCCCGGCTCACCGAGGGACGGCTCATCGGCATCGACCGGGACGAGACCGCCATCGAGAGGGCCGGAAGGCGTCTCGCGCCGTTCGGGGACAAAGTGACGCTGGTGCACGGCAATTTCTCGGACGCCGCCGCCATCCTGAACAGCCTCGGCATCGAGGGCGTGGACGGGATGCTCTTTGACCTCGGCGTCTCCTCGCCCCAGCTGGACGAGGCCGAGCGCGGCTTTTCCTATATGCTGGACGCCCCGCTGGACATGCGCATGGACGGCAGCGCCGCGCTGACCGCCGGGGAGATCGTCAACACCTGGGATGAAAACCGTCTCAACCGCATTCTCTGGGATTACGGGGAGGAACGCTACGCGAGGCGCATCACGGCGGCTATTCTCAAGCGCCGGGCCGAGAGACCCATCGAGACCACGCAGGAGCTGGTGGACGTGATCCGCGCCGCCATGCCCGCCGCCGCGCTGAGAGAAAAGCAGCACCCGGCCAAGCGCAGCTTCCAGGCCATCCGCATTGCGGTCAATGACGAGCTGGGCGCGATCGCCTCCATGATGGATTCGGCCCCGGACAAGCTCAACAAAGGCGGCAGGCTCTGCGTCATCAGCTTCCACTCGCTGGAGGACCGGATCGTCAAGTCCGGCATCCAGGCGCGGGAGCACGGCTGCACCTGCCCGCGCGAGGCCCCGGTCTGCACCTGCGGCTTTGTGCAGACGCTCAGATCCGTGACAAGAAAGCCCATCCTCCCCAGCGCGGAGGAACTGGAGCATAACCCGAGATCGAGAAGCGCCAAACTCCGGGTGGCCGAGCGCGTATGAGAAGGGACATCAGCCTGAGCGCCCTGCTCTTTCGTGTCGTGTGCGTCGTGTTTTCGGCGGTATTGCTGGTCATGGCCCTGTTCGCCCAGATCCAGACCGTCCGGACCGAGACAAGGATCGGGGAGCTTGAAAAGGCCCTCGCCGACGCGGAGAATGAAAAAATTATGTTGGAGATCAAAACAGACAGCGCGCTGAGCCTGGAAGAGCTCGAGCGCCGCGCCGTGACGGAACTCGGCATGCGGCGTCCCGAGCCGGGACAGCTGCGCGTGATCGACTATTTGGGATAAAGAGTCGGCCCGCCGAATAAGCTGGATTAGCAATTTGGCGGAGGCGTATATGACAAAGCAAACGCAGAAAACGGCGTCTGTCTCACGGCAGATGCTGAGAAGGGGCGCGGTGCTCGCGGCGGTTTTCGGCGTGGGCGCCTTTGCCGTCTTATTGGCGCGGCTTTACAAGCTGCAAATTACGGATCACACGTTTTACGAAAACCTGGCCATCTCCCAGCAGCTGCGCGAGGCCCCCGGCACGGCGGCGCGCGGGCGGATCTACGACCGCAACGGGAACGTCCTCGCGGTCAGCGCCACGGTGGACAACGTCTATCTGAGCCCTGCCGAGATCGAGGCCAACGGCGAGGACCGGGAATTGATCGCCCGGGGTCTTTCGGAAATCCTCGGCCTTGACTATGACGAGCTCTACGAGAAGACCGGACGCAAGGGGAGCTGGTATGTGACCGCGGCGCGCAAGATCGAAGCCGACAAGGCCGCCGAGATCCGAAGATTCAAGACCGAAAACCATATCAGCGGCGTCCGCCTCGAGCCCGACACCAGGCGCTATTACCCCAACGGCCGCCTCGCCTGCCATCTGCTGGGCTTTGTGGGCACGGACAACTACGGGCTCGAGGGCATCGAGGCCCGCTATGACGACGCCCTCTCCGGCACGGCGGGCAGGAGCCTGCGCGCCACCAACGCCTACGGGGGAGAGATGCTGCTGCGACGCTATGAGGAGTACCGCCCCGGAGAGGACGGGCAGGATCTCTTTACCACCATCGACGCGAGCATCCAGTACTATGTCGAAAAGCATCTGCGCCAGGCGGTGCTGGATTACGACGCGCTCAACGGCGCGGGGGCCATCGCCATGGACGTCAACACCGGGGCCATCCTCGCCATGGCGTCCCTGGGGGACTACGACCCCAATCACTTCCTCGCGGTGAGTCCCGAGGCGCAGATCGCCGTGGACGCCGCCGCGACGAAGGAGGAGGCCGCCGCGCTGTTGGCCCAGGCCCAGGCCAGGCAGTGGCGCAACAAGGCCCTATCGGACACCTATGAGCCGGGCTCCACCTTCAAGATCATCACCCTCGCCATGGCCCTCGAGGAGGGCAAGACCGGCCTCGGCGACAGCTTTTACTGCGGCGGCAGCACCACGGTGCAGGGGCGCACAAACCCCATCCGCTGCTGGAAGAGCGGCGGCCACGGCAGCCAGACCCTGACCCAGGCCGTGCAGCACTCCTGCAACGTCGCCTTCGTCAACATCGGCCAGCGCGTCGGGGCGGAGCGTTTTTACGACTACTGCGAGGCCTTCGGCTTTTTGAAGCTCTCGGACGACCCGGACGCAAACCTCACGGCCCGCACGGGCATCGACCTGTCGGGTGAGAGCGGGAGCATCTGGTGGAGCAGAAACACCTTCTGCTCGAAGAAAAACCTCTCGCAGCTCGCGGCGGCGTCCTTCGGCCAGACCTTTACCATCACGCCCCTCCAGCTTGTCACGGCGGTGAGCGCCTGCGTCAACGGCGGCAGGCTCATGGAGCCCTATGTGGTGCAGCGCCTTGTCGAGCCCGACGGCAGCGTCAGCTTTGAGCATGAGCCAAAGCTGGTGCGCCGCGTCATCAGCGAATCGACCAGCCGCAAGGTGAGGGAGATCCTGGAGCAGGTGGTGGGCGATCCCAACGACGGCACCGGCCGCAACGCCGCCGTCCCCGGCTACCGCATCGGCGGCAAGACCGGCACCAGCGAAAAGGTCAGTCTCGAGGCCCGTACCGGGCAGAAGGAGTACATCGTCTCCTTTATCGGCGTGGCCCCGGCGGACGATCCGAAGATCGCCCTGCTGGTCTTTCTCGATACGCCCAGCGACAAGTCCGGCGTCTATGTCAGCGGCGGCCAGATGGCGGCCCCCGTGGTCGGGCGCATGTTGGCCGACATCCTGCCCTACCTCGGCGTGGAGCCGACGGGCTCCGATAACGGCGGCGCGGTGATGCCCGCCTGTACCGGACTCGATCTGCCGCAGGCCGCGGAAAAGCTCAAAGAGGCGGGGCTGCGCTACCGGACGATAGGCGGCGGCAGCGCCGTCACCGATCAGCTCCCGGCCGCGGGCACGGTTCTCGCGGAGGGGACGGAGGTCATCCTGTACTTTGACGCGGAGATTTCGCCCGATCTGGAGAGTCTGCCGGAGCTCACGGGCTTAAACTACGAGCAGGCGCGCGACACGCTCTCCTATTACGGGCTCTATCTCACCACGCGCAGCAGCGTCACCGACCCGGCACGGCAGACCGTCGGCGCGCAGAGCTTCCCGGCGGGCACCGAGCTCCGCCACGGCAGCGTGGTCGAGGTCACGCTGATCGACAGCGATGAAGAGCTGCTGGGAAGGTATTGAGAGCCTTGCGCCCCCCATTCTTTCTTTTCGTCTTGCCGAAAAGAAAGAATGCGCCGCGCCCGGTGTAAGAAAGAAAAGGGCGCTTCCAAGTGGTATACGGTCCTGCGCCACGCCGTCCGCGGAGGGCTTCGCTTACGCTCGCGCCGCTGCCAGGTCAGACAGGTAAGTTTTTTGCTGCGATGTGACAATAATTGTGTGAGATTGATTAACCCTTTGGAGGAATAGAGACATGAAGCTGTCAGAGCTTTTGAAGCATATTGAGGTGTTGGAGGCGACGGCCGATCCCGCGCTTGAAATTACGGGGATCAGCTACGACTCCCGCAAGACGAAGCCGGGCGAGCTCTTCGTCGCCGTCAAGGGCTTCGAGACCGACGGACACAAATTCATCCCCAAGGCCGCGGCAAACGGCGCGGCGGCGGTCCTGTGCGAGGACGCGCCGACCGACGGGACGCCCTATGTGAAAATCCGCGACTGCCGCCTCGGCCTCGCTCTGGTCAGCCGCGAGTTCTACGGCAACCCGGCGGGGGAGATGAAGGTGATCGGCTTTACCGGCACCAGCGGCAAGACCAGCTCCACCCACATCATGAAGCATGTGCTGGAGACGATGGCGGGGGCAAAGGTCGGCCTCATCGGCACCAACGGCAACATGATCGGCGAGCGCGTCCTCCACACCGAGCACACCACGCCCGAGAGCTTGGAACTGCATCAGCTCTTTCGCCGGATGAAGGACGAGGGCTGCACCCATGTGGTGATGGAGGTCTCCTCCCACTCCCTGACACTGGAGAGGGTGGCGGGCATCGACTTTGACGTGGCGGTGTTCACCAATCTCTCGCAGGACCATCTGGATCTGCACGGGACGATGGAGGCCTACGCCGCCGCCAAGAAGAAGCTCTTCTCCCAGTGTAAAATCGGCTGCGTGAATGTGGACGACGAGCGCGGGGCGTATATGATGGAGGGCGCGGCCTGCCCCTTCCTGCGCTATACGGCCCGGAATAAAGACGCGGAGCTGCTTGCCGAAGACGCGCGCTCCACGGCGGACGGGGTGAGCTTTACGGCCCGATACGGCGGGGAGAGCGCTCAGACGAAGCTCGCCATCCCCGGTCTCTTCTCGGTCTACAACGCCCTGAGCGTGCTGGCCGCCTGCCTCGCCCTCGGCATGAGCCTGCGTGACGCCGCCGCCGGGATCAGCAGCGCCAAGGGCGTCAAGGGGCGCATGGAGTCCGTGCCGACGGACGGGGACTACAGCGTCATCATCGACTACTCCCATAAGCCGGACGCGCTGGAGAAGGCCCTCAGGGCCCTGCGCCCGGTGACGCGCGGACGCCTCATCGTCCTCTTCGGCTGCGGCGGCGACCGCGACCGCCTGAAACGCCCCATCATGGGCAGGATCGCCGCCGAGAACGCGGATCTCGTCATCGTCACCAGCGACAACCCCCGCACCGAGGACCCCATGGACATCATCAACGAGATCCTGCCCGGGGTCGAAGGCGGGCAGACGCCGTACAAAATGATCTGCGACAGAATCGACGCGATACGCTGGGCTATTGACAACGCCGCCCCCGGTGATGTAATATTGCTTGCCGGCAAAGGCCACGAGGATTACCAGGTCATCGGCCATGAGAAGCATCACATGGACGAGCGGGAGATCGTGGCTGAGTGGCTTATAAAGAGAAAAGAGAGGCCCTGAGCCTCTGACAATACGGAGCAGTATATGACGATTAAGCTGATAACCGCATTCGTTCTGGCGTTTCTGTTTGCAAGCGCCTTCGGAAAATACTATGTCCCCTGGCTCAGACAGCAGAAGGCCGGACAGCAGATCAAGAGCGAGGTGGAGTGGCACAGGCTCAAGGCGGGCACGCCCACCATGGGCGGCGCGATGTTCATCTTCGGGGCGATCCTCGTATGTCTCACGGTCGGGGCCGACGGGATGCTGCATGGCCGCTTCGAGCATATCTTCGTCCTGCTCTTTGCCTGCGTCTTCGGCCTGATCGGCTTTCTGGACGACTGGGAAAAGCTCAAGAAAAAGGAGAACATGGGCCTGAGCTCCCGCAGCAAGTTCCTGCTGCAGCTCGCGGCGGCGCTGGTCTTCATCCTCCTCATGCGGCAGATCGGCTTTGTGCGCCCGCAGCTCTATGTGCCCTTCTTCCAGAAAACCATTTACATGCCCGAGTGGCTGTATTTTGTCTTCGCCGCCTTCGTCATCGTCGGCACGGTCAACGCCGTCAACATCACCGATGGGGTGGACGGCCTGGCCAGCGGCACCTCACTGCCGGTGTTCCTGTTCTTCGTCGCGGTCTCCATCGCCTGGGGCCGCCGCTATCAGGAGCTCGGCATCTTCGCCTCGGCGATGGTCGGGGGCCTGTGCGGCTTTTTGATCTATAACTTCAACCCCGCCAAGTGCTTCATGGGCGACACGGGCTCGCTCTTTCTCGGCGGCGCGATCGCGGCTCTGGCCTTCGCCTACGACATGCCGCTGATCCTTGTCACCCTGGGCCTTGTCTTCATCGTCGAAACCCTGTCCGATATTCTCCAGGTCGGCTATTTTAAGCTCACAAAGAAGCTGTACGGCCAGGGCAGGCGCATCTTCAAGATGGCGCCCTTCCACCACCATCTGGAGATGGGCGGCTGGACGGGCAAAAAGTGGAAGGAAAAACAGCTCTTTTTCCTCTTCGCAGGAATATCTCTCGCCATGGCGATCATATCCTTTATAGGGGTTTATCAGCGTTACCCCTATTAAGCGCCGTTTGAAAGGCCGGGGAGGTGGGAATATGCGTTACGACAGCGCCCGCCTCGCCGGCCTTCCCGACGCTGAGACAGACGCGCGCAGGCCCGTGTTCGACGGGCCCTTCTTTGTGTTGAGCATGCTTCTGCTGCTCGCCGGGGTGCTCATGGTCTTGTCCGCGAGTTACCCGCGCGCCTGGTATGATCCCGGCCATGTGACCGGGGGCAACGCCGCCTATTATTTCGTGCGCCAGCTCGTCTTCGCCCTGCTGGGCGTGGCGGCCATGCTGATCGCCTCGCGCGTCCCGATGGGACTTTACCGCCGCTGGGCCTTTCCCTTCCTCGCGCTGACCCTGGTGCTGCTGATGCTGGTGCCGCTCGTCGGCGTGAAGGCCAACGGCTCCCGCCGCTGGCTCGGCGTCGGGGGGCTGACCTTACAGCCGTCGGAGCTTGCCAAGCTCGCGGTGATCCTGTCCTTCTCGGCGCTGGTCTGCCGCTATCGGGGGAAAATGCGCTCCATCCGTTACGGCATCCTGCCCTTCGCGGGCATTTTGGGCGCGATCATCGGCCTGCTGGTGCTCGAGCCGCACTTCTCCGCCTCGGTCATCATCCTCGCCATCGGGGCGGTGATGCTCTTTCTCGGCGGCGTCCGGCTGTTCTGGTTTGCCGGGGCCTTCGGGGCGGCTGGCGCGGGCATCGCGGTGCTGCTGACCTTCTTTCCCTACGCCTCGTCGCGCATCAATTCCTGGCGCGACCCCTTCTCCGACAGCTCCGACCAGGGCTACCAGATCGTCCAATCCCTGTATACCATCGGCTCAGGCGGTCTGAGCGGCCTCGGCCTCGGCGGCAGCCGCCAGAAATTTCTGTATCTGCCCGAGGAGCACAACGATTTTATCTTCTCCATCGTCTGCGAGGAGCTGGGCTACATCGGCGCGGCGCTTATCCTCTGCCTCTTTGCCCTGCTGATCCTGCGGGGCTGGTGGATCGCCTTCCACTGCCGGGACCGCTTCAGCTTCCTGGTCGTGGGCGGGGTGACGAGCCTGCTCGCCATCCAGGTCTTCTTGAACGTCGCCGTGGTGACGAATCTCGTCCCCTGCACCGGCATTTCGCTGCCCATGTTCAGCTATGGCGGCACGGCGCTGCTGATCCAGCTCTTCGAGCTCGGGATCGTGCTGAGCGCGTCCAGGGACATCCCGGTACACTGATGTAGGGGGCGATCCCCGGAGCGACCCGGCCCCGGACGCGGTACAGCGCTGGCGGGCCGATGAGGGCATCGGCCCCTACGGCACCCACCTCGCGCATATCTCGTAGGGGTCGATCCCCAGATCGACCCGAAAATCCGGGAAGGATGTGCAGTTCGAGTACCATCCAGAAAACACAGAAAGGAAACAGCATCATGCGCTTTATCTTTACCTGCGGCGGAACCGCCGGGCACATCAACCCCGCCCTCGCGGTGGCCGGGAGACTCAGGGAGCTCATGCCTGACAGCCGCTTTCTCTTCATCGGCGTGAGCGGCAAGATGGAGATGGAGCTTGTGCCCCGCGCGGGCTATGAGATCCGCGGTCTTAACATGACGTATATTGTGCGCGGCCACAGCCTGCACGCCCTCGCGCAGAATCTGGAGACGCTGCGCAACGTCGCGCGCTCGACCCGGGAGGCGAAACAGATCATCCGGGAGTTTAAGCCCGACGCCGTGATCGGCACGGGCGGCTATATCTGCTACCCGGTGCTCACCGCGGCGCACGAGCTGCACATTCCGACCCTCATCCATGAGAGCAATGCCGTCCCCGGCCTCACGACGAAGCTCCTCTCCGAAAAGGTCAGCCGCGTCATGGTGGGCTTTGAGGAGAGCCGCCAGCACTACCGCCATCCCGAGCGCGTGACCGTGACCGGTACCCCCGTGAGAGGGGAGTTTGACCGCATTTCCAGGGAACAGGCGCGCGCGGAGCTCGGCATCCCCGAGGGCGGGAAGCTGGTGCTCTCCGTCTGGGGCTCCCTCGGCGCGGAGCATATGAACAAGGTCATGGGGGAGCTGATGGAAAAGCTCGACGGCGCGCAGGGCTTCCGCCTCGTCCACGCGGCGGGCAGGCTTTACTATCCGCGCCTGACCGAAAAGCTCAGGGACAAGGACCTCGAGCACGCCGGGATCGAGATTCGCGAGTACATCCACGACATGCCCCGCCTCATGGCGGCGGCGGATCTGATCCTCTGCCGGGCCGGAGCCTCCACCATCTCCGAGCTGAGCTATATGGGCAAGCCTGTTGTCATGGTTCCATCCCCGAACGTGACCAACAACCACCAGGAGAAAAACGCCCGCGTCCTTGAACACGCAGGCGGCGCGGAGGTCATGCTCGAGGGCGAGTTTGACGCGGACTCCCTGCTCTCGCGCGTGCAGGCGCTGTTAGCCGACGCGCAGAAGCTCGAAGACATGGGGGAGGCCATGCGCTCCCTCGCCGTCCGCGACGCCTGCGACAGGATCGCGGACATCGTGCTGGAAAGCTGTAAAAAAGAGTGAAGAGTGGAGAGTGGAGAGTGGAGAGTGGAGAGTGGAGAGTGGAGTTATGGTATCCCCTTCGGGGATGATTATAAATTGTCGCGAAGCGACACCTTAACTCCACACTCCACACTCCACACTCCACACTCCACACTTCACACTCCGCACTGAACACAAGTTTTCTCCCCCGCATATGATGGACTGATTTCACATGCGGGGGGATTTTTTTATGGACATCTGGCGCATCAGAGGCGGAAATCGGCTGAACGGCGCGTGCCGCGTGCAGGGCTCGAAAAACGCCTCCCTCCCCATTCTGGCGGCCGCGATCCTCGCACCGAAGGAGAGCACGCTTACCAACGTGCCGCGCCTGCGGGACATCGACGCCGCGCTGCGCATCCTGAGATGCCTCGGCTGCGAGACGGACCAGCGGGGAAATGAGGTTTACATAAATGCGTCCGGCGTCACGCGCAGCGTCATCCCCCATGAGCTGATGCTGGAGATGCGCTCGTCGGTCATCTTCATGGGGGCCCTGCTCGCCCGCTGCGGCGAGGCGCGGCTGAGTCCACCGGGCGGCTGCCAGCTCGGCAAAAGACCCATTGACCTGCATCTCAAAGCCCTGCGCCGGCTCGGGGCCGAGGTCGTGGAGCAGGGGGGCGAGATCGTATGCCGCGCCGAAAATCTGCGCGGGACGGAAATCGTCCTGCCTTTCCCGAGCGTCGGGGCGACCGAGAACGTCATGCTCGCGGCGACGGCGGCGAAGGGGGAGACCGTGCTCCGGGGCGCTGCCCGCGAGCCGGAGATCGTCGCCCTGCAGGACTATCTGAACAAAACCGGCTGCCGGGTGCGCGGCGCGGGAAGCGGCACCATCTATATCGCGGAGCGCCGGAGCGCAGACGCCGTCAGGCACCGCGTCATCGCCGACCGCATCGTCGCCGCCACCATGGCCTGCGCCCTGGCCGCGGCCGGGGGAGAAATCGAGCTGCTTGATGTTTCGCCCCGTCATTTTTCTACCGTTCTCCACTTCCTAAAACAGGCGGGCTGTGATATAATGTGCCAAAATCGCGGTGTGCGCCTGCGCTCGGACGGGAAGCTGCGCGCCGTGGGGGAGATCCGTACCGAACCTTATCCGGGCTTTCCCACCGACGCCCAGCCCGTTCTGACGGCGGCGCTTTTGAAGGCAAAAGGGACGACGCTCGTGCGCGAGACCATCTTTGAAAACCGCTTCCGCCAGGTCCCGGAGCTGCGCCGCCTGGGCGCGGACATCCGCCTTGACGGTCAGCGCGCGGAGATACGCGGGGTCGAGCGCCTGCATGGAGCGGTGCTGAACGCGACCGATCTGCGCGGCGGCGCGTCTATGATCGTGGCGGGACTCTCGGCGGAAGGGGAGACCCTGGTCCGCGATGAGGGCCACATCCGAAGGGGCTACGAAGCTCTCGATCAGAGACTTGCCGAGCTCGGGGCGGAGATACGACTTGAATGATTCTGAGAGGATTGAAAAATGGCTTTTAAGCTCAACAGAAGAAGAAAACGCTATGCCGACGAGGAGGGCTTCAGCCTCAGAGAGCTCACCGCCTCCGTCAGCGGGCCGATCATGTTTTTTCTCGTGATCGTCGCCGTCATCTTCGTGATGAGCGTTTTTTTCCGCGTCTCGGATATCCAGGTCCGGGGCAACTCACACTATACGGATGAGGAGATCATCCGCGCCATTGATATCGAAGAGGGCGACAACCTGTTCTTTTTCGACAGGTTTGCCGCCCTGAGCCGCGTTTTCGCAAAGCTGCCCTATATCGACGAGGTCACGGTCGAGCGCAGTTTGCCGAACAGGGTCATCATCACCGTCACCGAGAGCCGCGCCCTGGCCTATATCGTCCTGGGCGAGGAGAACTGGACCATCGACCACAGCTGCAAAATCCTCGGCAAGGCCAACGACGACGAGCTGACCGGCCTCATCCCCATTATCGGCATCTCCCCGGGCACCCTCATGATCGGCGAGCCGCTGGAGACCGACGACGGGGACGAGAGCATCGTCGACTATATCTCCGAGGTCCTCTATCAGCTCGAGGCCCGCGGCCTGTACACCAGGGTCGGGCGCGTGGATTTCTCCGATCCGGAGCATGTGGAGTTTACCCTGGGCGATAAATATACCGTGCGTCTCGGCAACGCCTCCAACGTCGAATACAAATTCGGCATGCTGATTTCCGCGCTTTCGCAATTATTGGAGGGAGATGTGGGAATAATCAATGTAAGCGACGGAAATACAGCGCATTTCAGCCCGGGCTGAGCAAAGGTTACAATAAACTTACAAAAGATTTCGCTAAAATAAAAAAACTATTGACTCCTGAAGAGATTTGTAATAAAATACCGAATGTAGATAATTGTGAAATGATTTGTAACCTATGCGTTAACAATAGATGGGAGGCAATTCTATGGATTTTAAAGCCGATGTACCTGAAAATGTTGTCAATATCAAGGTGATTGGCATTGGCGGAGCCGGCAACAATGTGGTCAACCGCATGGTCAAGGCCGGCACCCAGGGCGTTGAGTTCATCGCCATCAATACAGATAAGCAGGCGCTGGCCGTCTCCAACGCGGATCAGAAGCTCCAGATCGGCGAGAAGATGACCAAGGGCCAGGGCGCGGGCTCCGATCCCGAGATCGGCAAGCGCTCCGCCGAGGAGAGCCGCAACAACATCGCCAAGGTGATCGAGAACGCCGATATGGCCTTCATCACCTGCGGTATGGGCGGCGGCACCGGCACGGGCGCTGCGCCTATCGTGGCTGAGATCGCGCGCGACGCGGGTCTGCTGACCGTCGGCGTCGTGACCAAGCCATTCAAGTTTGAGGGCAAGCGCCGCATGGATCAGGCCAACGCCGGCATCAAGGATCTGCTTGGCCGGGTTGACTCCCTGCTCATTATCCCGAACGACAGGCTGAAATTCGCCACCGACCAGAAGGTCACCCTGGCCAACGCCTTTGAGATCGCGGATGACGTGCTGCTTCAGGCTGTCACCAGCATCTCCGACCTCATTAAGAACACCGGCTTCATCAATCTCGACTTTGCCGATGTGACCTGCATTATGAAGAACGCCGGCTTTGCCCACATGGGCGTGGGCCGCGCAGCAGGCAAGGGCAAGGCCGAGGAGGCCGCCCGCATGGCCGTTGCCAGCCCCCTCATGGAGACCTCCATCAACGGCGCGCGCGGCGTGCTCATCAACATCACCGGCTCCGCCGACATGGATCTCGAGGACGTCGAGACCGCGGCCAGCCTCGTGCAGGAGGCCGCCCACCCCGAGGCCAACATCATCTTCGGCGCGACCTTCGACGATACGCTCGAGGATGAGATCCGCGTCACTGTCATCGCCACCGGCTTTGAAGACGCCGTCCTGAATGCTGAGGCCGTCCCCGTTCCTGCCGCCTCCGTGCAGCAGAACAACCCGGCCTTTACGCCGGTGCGTCCCGCCGCAGGCCGTGAGAGACCGCAGGGCCTCTTCACCGGCGCCGCCGAGAAGGCAGCCGCCGCGCAGCAGCCCGTCCAGCCCGCCGCACCCGCGGCTCAGCCCGCCGCACAGGCCAAACCTGCCGCGGAGGAGGACCCCTTCGACAGCATCTTCAAGATTTTCAACACCAAGTAATCATACTGGTCTCCCATAAAACGGCTTAAAGCCGTTTTATAGTGCCAAAGGCACGTCGGAGACCTATGAGACGTGTTTTGCGCCCGAGGGCACAAAACTGGCAGCGCGCCTTGCGCGATGCCTTTTCGTTAAAACGAGCTGTTTTAACGAAAAACAGTATCAGTTTCTGATTCTACTCCATCCTCCTTATATCCCTCCCGTATGCAAGCGGGAGGGATACCTTTTTTAAAAAAATGTCATCCCGAGCGTCGGCTCAGGATGACAGGTTTTTTATGATTTTTCCATGTACCGCGCCGCTTCCCCGGCGGTGTTGACCAGATAGCGCATCGCCTCCACCGGGTAGTCGCCGACGGCGGTCTCACCGGTGAGCATGACGGAGCTTGCCCCGTCGAGGACGGCGTTGAAGACGTCGCTGACCTCCGCGCGGGTGGGCACGGCGGTATGCTCCATGCTGGCGAGCATCTGCGTCACCACCATGAAGGCCCGGCCCTTTTCCCGGCATTTTTCCGCGATCTCCTTCTGCACGCGCGGCAGCTCCCAGAGCGGCACGGCGTTGCCCAGGTCGCCGCGCGCGATCACAATTTCATCGCAGGCGTCGATCAGCTCGTCCAGATTTCGGACCCCCTCGCGGTTCTCAATCTTGGCAAAGAGGCGGATATCCCGGCCGCCCGCCCGGTCCAGCGCTGCGCGCACAGCCTCGAGATCGGCGCGGTCACGCACAAAGGGCTGCATCACACCCGTCACGCCATAGTTCTTCGCCATGGCGATATTGGCAAGGTCGGCCTCCGTTAATGTCGGCGGGTGCAGCTCGGCGCCGGGGATGGCAAGGCTCTTGCGCCCCGTGAGCGTGCCGCCCCGTATCACTTCGGCCCTGACGGATTCACTGTCGGCCGCTCTGACCTCCAGAAGCAGCTTCCCGTCGTCCAGCAGAAGCTGTGCGCCGGGGACGAGACAGGGGAGAGCGATCACCGGGATCGGGATGCCGCCCGCGCCCAGCGTCACGGTCTCTCCCTCGCGGAGCGTGAGGGGATGTGCAAGGGCCCCGATGCGAAGCTCGGGACCCTGCATGTCGATGAGAAGCCGCGCTTTCACGCCGCTTTGAGAGGCGGCCGTGTGCAGCGCTTCGATTTCCTCTGCCGCCTCGGGCAGCGTGATGTGCGAAAGATTCAGACGCACGCCGGTCATCCCGGCGTCCAGCATGGCGCGAAGCGTCGTAACATCGGCGCAGCGCGGGCCGAGCGTCCCGTAAAAATCAAGCATTTTCTGACGTCCTTAAAAAACCATTTGATTACGGCCGTTGGCCTTGCCGCGGTAGAGCTTTCGGTCGGCGCTCTCGAGCAGATCCGCAAGCGGGGAGCGGTAGTCGTTCTCCTCCACGCCTGCGGTGATGGTGATGGAGAAGTGAAAATCCTCATAGTCGATCTTCATCTTGCGCACCGCGATGAGCAGGTCTGTCATAATGCGGCTCGCGTCGTCGATGTTCATGCCCGGGAAGAGGAAGCAGAACTCCTCACCGCCCCAGCGGCTGACAAAATAGCCCTCCTTGGCCTGCTCCGTGAACAGCTTGGACAGCTGCTGGAGCACATAGTCGCCGCAGTTGTGGCCATAGGTGTCGTTGACGCGCTTAAAAAAGTCGATGTCCGCGATGGCGACGCAGTACATGGCTTCGGGATTGTCGCTGACATAGCGGGTCATCACGTCCATGAAGCCGCGGCGGTTGATGAGCTTGGTCAGCGGGTCGGTTTCAGCCTGAACCTGGAGCTGCTGGTTGTGCAGAAGAAGCTGACGGGCGGTTTCCTGAAGATTGCTGCTGTAGACGATGCAGCAGCCGGCCAGCATGAGGAAGGACGAAATGGTGTTGACCATCTGCATCAGAAACTGGGTAAAGCTGTCCATCGGGACAAGCGGCTCATGGGCAGAGGTGTATTGGAAGAGGGAAATGCGGACGGTGAGGATCAGAAGAAAGTAGATAATTTTGAAGGTCGGCGGCTCATACAGACAGAAGAAGACCAGCACGATGAGCACAAACAGCAT
The DNA here is from genome assembly GCA_900319695.1 of uncultured Eubacteriales bacterium. Classification (GTDB taxonomy): domain Bacteria; phylum Bacillota; class Clostridia; order Oscillospirales; family Oscillospiraceae; genus Limivicinus. The sequence goes on along the minus strand of ONPN01000020.1, from coordinate 20,650 downwards.
ATGCTGCCCGCCAAAATCCCAGCCGAAGAGGACAACATACCAGCAGGACCAGGCGCAGACCAGCAGCGTCACCAGCAGAAGATTGACGCGCGCGGAGAGTTGATCCGAGTGGAACAGTTTTATAAGCAGCAGACCAAGCAGAAGTGTGGGCAGCCAGAAGAACTGCTTTACGGTCAGAAAAACCAGCAGCAGGGATATGATAAAATAGACGGCAAGCATTCTGTCGGCAAGCCTGACGGACTGCCGATAATAGAAAAGAGGATTTTTTGTGTTTTTCGGCACTTCCTGCCGGAAGAAATCGAGAAACAGCTTCATCTCATTCACCGCATCATATATACTCCCGTTGTACGGGGCGGACCAAACACCATGCGCACTTTATATAATACAAAACTTCAAAGAATAAAACAATAGAAATTTCATTTTTTTAGAAAAATTTGAAAAAGAAATTCGGGACCCGCCGGATGGCGGATCCCGAAAGAGAAGCTGTGTGTTTTGAATCAGAGCTGGGGGCCTGCGGCGACGAGGGCCTTGCCGGCTTCGTTGCTCTCGTACTTGACGAAGTTCTTGATGAAGCGCGCGGCCAGATCCTTGGCCTTGGCGTCCCAATCGGCGGGGTCGGCGTAGGTGTCGCGGGGATCGAGGATGCCGGTGTCGACGCCGTTGAGGACGGTGGGAACCTCAAAGTTGAAGTAGGGGATCTTCTTGGTGGGCACGCCCAGAATATCGCCGTTGAGGATGGCGTCGATGATGCCGCGGGTGTCCTTGATGGAGATGCGCTTGCCGGTGCCGTTCCAGCCGGTGTTGACGAGGTAGGCCTTCGCGCCGCTCTTTTCCATCTTCTTGACCAGCTCCTCAGCGTACTTGGTGGGATGCAACTCGAGGAAGGCCTGGCCGAAGCAGGCGGAGAAGGTGGGGGTGGGCTCGGTAATGCCGCGCTCGGTACCGGCGAGCTTGGCGGTGAAGCCGGACAGGAAGTAGTACTTGGTCTGCTCCGGGGTCAGGATGCTGACGGGAGGCAGGACGCCGAAAGCGTCGGCGGAGAGGAAGATGACGTTCTTGGCGTCGGGGCCGGAGGAAACCGGGCGGACGTTCTTGACGATCTTCTCAATATGCTCGATGGGGTAGGAGACGCGGGTGTTCTCGGTGACGGACTTGTCGGCAAAGTCGATCTTGCCCTCAGCGTCGACGGTGACGTTCTCCAGAAGAGCATTGCGCTTGATAGCGTTGTAGATGTCGGGCTCGGAGTCCTTGTCGAGGTTGATGACCTTGGCGTAGCAGCCGCCCTCGAAGTTGAACACGCCGTTATCATCCCAGCCGTGCTCGTCATCGCCGATGAGCAGACGCTTGGGGTCGGTGGAGAGGGTGGTCTTGCCGGTGCCGGACAGGCCGAAGAAGATGGCGGTGTTCTCGCCGTTCATGTCGGTGTTGGCGGAGCAGTGCATCGCGGCGATGCCCTTGAGGGGCAGGTAGTAGTTCATCATGGAGAACATGCCCTTCTTCATCTCGCCACCGTACCAGGTGTTGATGATGACCTGCTCACGGCTGGTGACGTTGAAGGCGACGACGGTCTCGGAGTTGAGGCCGAGCTCTTTGTAGTTCTCGCACTTGGCCTTGGAGGCGGTGTAGACGACGAAGTCAGGCTCAAAGTTTGCGAGCTCTTCCTCGGTGGGCTTGATGAACATGTTGCGCACGAAATGGGCCTGCCAGGCGACCTCCATCACGAAGCGGATGGCCATGCGGGTGTCCTTGTTCGCGCCGCAGAAGGCGTCGACGACGTAGAGCTTCTTGTTGCATAGCTCTTTCTTCGCCAGATCGAGAACCTGGGCCCAGACTTCCTCGCTCATGGGGTGGTTGTCGTTCTTGTAGCCCTCGCTGGTCCACCACACGGTGTCCTTGGAGTTCTCGTCCATGACAATGTACTTGTCCTTGGGGGAGCGGCCGGTGTAGATGCCGGTCATGACGTTGACGGCGCCGAGCTCGGTCAGCGTGCCCTTGTCAAAGCCCTCGAGGGAGGGGTCCATCTCAGCCTCAAACAGTTCCTCATAGCCGGGGTTGCGGATGATCTCCGTCGCGCCGGTAATACCGTACTTGCTCAGATCAATCTGTGCCATATTGCATCAATCCTCTTTCTTATAAAAAAATAGGGGTCTCGCACGATGTGTTAAAAATACCACATCCGCGGGGCTCCGTCAAGCGTCACAGTACACAAATCCGACCTTGTTCAGGCGCATTTCCGGCGGATATTCCGTGCTTCGTGCACAATCCGTTTGACGAAGCGTTCTGTGGACAACAGTGTATGAATCGGCAGGGGAGCCGCAGGCGCAAAATGTTACCGAATTGTAGTGTCAAACGGGGAAAATCTGTGTTATACTACCCAAGTTAAAACAGTTTGATGAATGACGAAAGGTACATCACATATGGCGACTACCCCCAATTACGGCAACGACAGCATCTCCCAGCTCAAGGGCGCGGACCGGGTGCGCAAACGCCCCGGCGTCATCTTCGGCTCGGACGGGCTCGACGGCTGCGAGCACGCGGTCTTTGAGATCCTCTCCAACTCCATCGACGAGGCGCGCGAGGGCTACGGCGATCTCATCACGCTGACCTACTATAAGGATCGCTCCATCGAGGTGTCCGACTTCGGGCGCGGCTGTCCGCTGGACTGGAACCCCAACGAGAAGCGCTTCAACTGGGAGCTCGTGTTCTGCGAGCTCTACGCCGGCGGCAAGTACAACAACCTCTCCGGCGGGGACTATGAGTTCTCGCTGGGCCTCAACGGACTAGGTTCCTGCGCCACGCAGTACGCCTCGGAGTACATGGACGTGACCGTCCGGCGGGACGGGAAGAAGTATTCCCTGCACTTTAAAAAGGGCAAGGCCGTCGGCAAGAAGGGCCAGGAGCTCAGCATCGAGCCCGCCGACCGCAAGCAGACCGGCACCACCATCCGCTGGAAGCCCGACCTCGAGGTCTTCACCGACATCGACATCCCGGACGAGTACTTTGACGACGTGCTCCACCGCCAGGCGGTCGTGAACGCGGGCGTGACCTTCCGCCTCTGCCTCGAGCGGGACAAGGGCTTTGAGACAAAGGACTATCTCTATCAAAACGGCATCATGGACTACGTCGCGGAGCTCGCGGGGGACAAGCCCCTGACCGCCCCGTACTTCATCTCCGCCGAGCGCAAGGGCCGCGACCGCGAGGACAAGCCGGAATACAAGGTCAAGCTCTCGGCCGCCTTCTGCTTCTCCAAGACGGTCAGCGCGCTGGAATACTACCACAACTCCTCTTGGCTCGAAAACGGCGGCGCGCCGGACAAGGCGACGAAGCTCGCCTTTACCTCCGCGATCGACAATTACATCAAGGGCCTCGGCAAGTACCAGAAGAACGAGAGCGCCATCAAGTTCCAGGACGTGCAGGACTGCCTGGTTCTGGTCACCAACTGCTTTTCCACCCAGACCTCCTATGAGAACCAGACCAAGAAGGCCATCAACAACCGCTTCATCCAGACCGCGATGACGGAGTTTTTCAAAAGCCAGCTCGAGGTCTATTTCATCGAGAACAAGCCCGAGGCCGACAGGATTGCCGAGCAGGTGCTCATCAACAAGAGAAGCCGCGAGACCGCCGAGCGGGCGCGGCAGGGCATGAAGAAAAAACTCTCCGGCTCCATCAGCATCACCAATCCCGTGCAGAAATTCGTCGACTGCCGCAGCCGCGACGTGGACCGGCGCGAGATCTACATCGTGGAGGGCGACTCGGCCCTCGGCGCCTGCAAGCTGTCGCGGGACGCGGAGTTTCAGGGCATCATGCCCGTGCGCGGCAAGATCCTCAACTGCCTCAAGGCCGACTACGTGCGCATCTTCAAGAGCGACGTCATCACCGACCTGATCAAGGTCCTCGGCTGCGGGGTGGAGGTGAAGGACAAGCACTCCAAGGACATGGCGGGCTTCGACCTCGAAAACCTCCGCTGGAACAAGGTCATCATCTGCACCGACGCGGACGTGGACGGCTTCCAGATCCGGACGCTGATCCTCACCATGCTCTACCGCCTCACCCCGACGCTCATCCGCGAGGGCTACGTCTATATCGCGGAGTCGCCGCTGTACGAGATCGAGTCGAAGGGCAAGACGTACTTTGCCTACTCCGACCGGGAAAAGGCGGAGATTTTAGACAGCCTCAACGGCGCAAAGGTCAGCATCAGCCGGTCGAAGGGTCTCGGCGAGAACGACCCGGACATGATGTGGATGACCACCATGAACCCCGAGACAAGGCGTCTCATCAAAGTCATGCCCGAGGACGCCGAGCGCATGGCCGAGGTCTTCGAGCTGCTGCTGGGCGACAACCTCGAGGGACGCAAGAACCATATATCCGAATTCGGCGCGAAGTATCTTGACCTCGCCGACATTTCTTAGTCGATTGACAGGGGAGAAAAACATGGAAACGTATATCAACAGCTTTATCCGCGGGCGGGATCTTCTGAAAAAGCTGCTCGTCGGCGACATGGCGTCGGCGGTGCTCGCCATCGTGTTTAAGTCAAATCCCATGGTGATGGGCGTTTTTTCCATCGCCACGATCATCCTCTTCATCGCCATCATCTATATCGCGGTGAAATACTGCCGCTGCCCCAACTGCGGCAAGGTCATCGTCATCGGCGTCCTCGCCGTCGACGCCTGCCCCCGGTGCAAGAGAAATCTGGTCACGGGGAAGAAGATGAAGAAGCGGTAAGGACGCGCGGCGGCGTACGTTAAACATTGTAGGGGCGACCCTTGCGGTCGCCCGCGGACGTGTGCCAACGCAGGTTCAAGCACCGCAGGGGCGATGCGGAAACCTTGCGTCATACCGCCGGGCGACCGCGAGGGATCGACCCCTACGGCGGAAAACGCGCCTCTCCCATGAAAAATCACAGCAAAGTTGAGTAACGAATATGGCACGAAAAAAGCAAGAGGAAACGAAAAAATTCAATAACCCCAATGTGGTCGGGCTGCGGGCCGAGGTGCTGGAGCAGCCCATCACCGAGACGCTGGAGACAAACTACATGCCCTACGCCATGAGCGTGATCGTCTCCCGCGCCATCCCGGAGATCGACGGCTTCAAGCCGTCCCACCGCAAGCTCCTGTACACGATGCTCAAGATGGGGCTGCTGACAGGCGGCAGAACCAAGAGCGCCAACATCGTGGGCCAGACCATGAAATTAAACCCCCACGGCGACGCCGCCATCTACGACACAATGGTGCGCCTGTCCGCGGGCTATCAGGCCCTGCTGACCCCCTTTGTCGACTCCAAGGGCAACTTCGGCAAGGTCTACTCCCGCGACATGGCCTGCGCCGCGCCCCGCTATACCGAGGCCAAGCTCTCCGCCATCTGCGCGGAGCTCTTCCGTGACATCGACAAGGACACCGTGGACTTTGCCGACAACTACGACGGCAGCATGAAGGAGCCGACCCTCCTGCCCACGGCCTTCCCGAACGTGCTTGTCTCCTCCAACCTCGGTATCGCCGTCGGCATGGCAAGCCAGATCTGCGGCTTCAACCTCGCCGAGGTCTGCGACACCACGGTCGCCTGGCTCAAAGACCCCGAGCATGATCTCTTTTCCACCATGCCCGCGCCGGACTTCCCGACCGGCGGCGAGATCGTCTACGACCGCGCCCAGATGGAGAGCATCTACCGCACGGGCCGCGGCAGCTTCAAAGTCCGCGCGAGATGGCGCTTCGTGGAAAAAGAGAACATCATCGAGATCTACGAGATCCCCTACACCACCACCTCCGAGGCCATCATCGACAAGGTGCGCGAGCTCATCGCCGCGGGCAAAATCCGCGAGATCAACGACATGCGCGACGAGACCGACCTGAGCGGCCTGCGCCTCGCCATCGACTTAAAGCGCGGCGTCGACCCCGAAAAGCTCATGCAGAAGCTCTTCAAGCTCACGCCACTGATGGACTCCTTCCCCTGCAACTTCAACATCCTGGTTGCCGGCAATCCGCGCGTCATGGGCGTGGGGGAGATCCTGGAGGAGTGGACCGCCTGGCGCCTTGACTGCGTGCGGCGCAGGGTCTGGTTCGAGCTGAGCAAAAAGAAGGAGAAGCTGCACCTGTTAAAGGGCCTCGCGGCCATCCTGCTGGACATCGACCGGGCCATCGAAATCATCCGCGGCACGGAGCTTGAGGCCGACGTGGTGCCGAACCTGATGCTGGGCTTCGGCATCGACCAGGTGCAGGCGGAGTTCGTGGCGGAGATCAGGCTGCGCAACATCAACCGCGAATACATCCTCAAGCGCACCGCCGAGACCGAGGAGCTGGAGCGGGACATCGCAGAGCTCGAAGCCACCCTCAACAACCGCCGGAAGCTCAAGGCCATCATCATCGACGAGCTCAGGCAAATCTCCAAAAAGTACGGCGAGCCGCGCAAAACCGGCATCGTCTATGCCGGCGAGATCGAGGAATACTCCGAGGAGGAGAGCGTCGAGGACTACCCCGTGACCGTCTTCCTGTCCCGCGAGGGCTACTTCAAGAAGATCACCGCCCAGTCCCTGCGTATGAGCGGGGAGCAGAAATACAAAGAGGGGGACGAACTGCGCGTGAGCTTCGAGACCACGAACCGCGCGGAGCTCCTCATCCTCACCGACCGCCAGCAGATGTACAAGGTGCGCGCCTCGGACTTCGAGGACGGCAAGGCCTCCCAGCTCGGCGTCTATCTGCCGACCAAGCTCCAGATGGACGAGGGGGAGAGCGTGATCGCCATGCTCCTGCCGGGGGACTACACCAGGCATCTGCTGCTGGTCTTCCAAAACGGCAAGGCCGCGCGCATCGAGCTCAGTGCCTACGAGACCAAGACCAACCGCCGCAAGCTGGTGGGCGCGTACTCGGACAAGAGCCCCGTGGTCGGCGTCTTCCCGCTGACCGAGGAGCTGGACATCGCCCTCACATCCAGCGACGGGCGCGTGCTGATTTTCAACAGCGCCCAGCTCCAGCCCAAGACCAGCCGCACCACCCAGGGCGTAAACGTGATGACCCTCAAGGCAAAGCGCAGCGTCGTGAAGGCCGAGCGCCTTTCGGACACCGGCATCACGAACCCTGCGCGCTACCGGGTCAAGAACCTCCCCGGCGCGGGCGCGATCCTGAAGCCGGACGACACGACGGAAAAGCAGTTGTCGCTGCTGGAGTAAGGGACGGCGTACCGGAATGAACTGTAGGGGCGACCCTCGCGGTCGCCCGCGTACATGCGCCGACGTACGTTCACGCGCCGTAGGAGAGGGGCTAGCCTCTCCCGCGCGGGGAAAGCTCACGTTCCGCGTATTCGCCGGGCGGACACGGGAAACAAACGCCCCGCCGCCGGGCGACCGCAAGGGTCGCCCCTACGGTAAAAAACCGCAGTCATTATGATTTTACAGAGAGGAGCGCGTGCCATGCCAAAGAAAGCCAAAAACCGCTTCTGGGTCATTTTCTGGAAGTATGTGATGATCGTTGTCGGCGCATGCATCTACGCGGTCGGCTTTCAGTTCTTCCTGTACCCGAACAACATCACCTCCGGCGGCGTGGTCGGCACGGCCATGATCATCAACCAGCTCACGAACCTTCCCGTCGGCGTGATGACCATTCTGCTCAACATCCCTCTCTTTCTCATCGCCTGGCGGCACTTCGGGCTCGACTTCATGATCGGCTCCGCCGCCGGCATGGCGCTGAGCTCCGTGCTGGTGGACCTCTTTGCGCGCTTCGGCTTTGTGCTCACCAACGACCCCATGCTCGCCGCGGTGATCGGCGGGGTCATCAAGGGCACGGGCCTCGGCATCATCTACTATGTCGGCGCGACCACCGGCGGCATCGACATCGTGGTAAAGCTCCTGAGAAAGCGCCTCGCGTCGGTCAACTTCGGCACCATCATGCTGCTGCTGGACGTGTTCATCATCGCGGCCTACGCCCTCGTTCTGGGCCGCTACGAGAGTGCCATGTACTCCATGGTCGCCATGTACGTCACAACGAAGATGGTCGACCTCGCCCTCTACGGCATCGACAACGCCTGCCTCTGCTACATCATCAGCGAGAAGACCGACGAGATCACCGAGGAGATCGTCTCCGGGGCGCTGCACCGGGGCGTGACCCTGCTCGACGGCAAGGGCGCCTACTCCGGCGCGCACCGGGACGTGATTATGTGCGTCATCAAGCGCCAGCAGATCGGCCAGCTCAAGCGCCTGGTCAGGGGCCACGACGAGAGGGCCTTCTTTATCGTCACCAACGCCAAGAACGTCTTCGGAAACGGCTTTGAGAGTATAAGCGAGGTACGCTGACTATGAAAAAGAAACTGCTGTGCATCCTGGCGGCCATGCTGCTGCCGCTGCTTTTGGGCGGATGCGCCATGCTTGACAAGGAATATGTCTCCATCCATGACTACATACCTTCCGAGCAGGAGGTCAAGGCAGCCGGAGGGAGCTTTACCGTACAAGGCGCCGACGCCGTCAAATCAGCCCTTTTGAACATGGTCTATGAAGGGCGCACCGAGGGTACCATCGTCTTTGATCCCGCCTATGAGGGCGAGCCCGCAAAGGATCTGGAAAACGCCTGCTGGACGGTAAAGACGGAGGATGCGCTCTGCGTCTTCTGCGTGGAGAAGATATCCTACGACTTCAACAGGATCGTCACGCTCAACGAAGCGGAGATCAAGATCAGCTACTCCCAGGCAGGGGAGAGCCCGGAGAGGATCATCCGTCTCGGCTTCTCCTCCGAGGCGGACGGCGCGATCCTGAACGCCCTGGAGAAGGGCGAGAAGCGGCTGACCGTGCTGATCGGGCACAGCGGCTACTCCGCGGAGGACATGGCCGCCCAGGTTACGCGCATCTATCGCGACCACCCCACCGTGACGCCGGGCAGTCCGCTTGTGAGCGTGAACGCCTACAGCGGCGCGGGCACCCAGCGCCTGTATGACATGCAGATCAACTACGGCATGAGCGAGGAGAGACTTGCCCAGTACAAAAAGCAGATGGAGGACTTCGCCCCCTTCGCCCAGCTCAACACCATCGGGCTCAGCGACGCGGATCTGGCCTACCGGGCCTGCAGCTGGCTGCTGGAAAATTGTGCGATCACGGAGCGGAGCACCCAGAACAGCGCCTATGCCGCCCTGATCCGGCGGGAGGCCAACAGTGAGGGCATCGCCTTCGGCTATGTGGAGCTCTGCCGCCAGCTCGGCCTCGAGTGCCACATCGTTTATGGTCAGCTCGACTGGACCGAGCACTGCTGGAACATCGTCAGGGTCGACGGCAACTACTACCACGTCGACGTGACCCAGTGCGCAAACGCCGGTCTCATCCTCGGCTTTATGAAGAACGACGAGGCCTTCTGGGGCTCCTACCGCTGGGACGTCGGCAGCTACCCGAAGTGCACGAGCACGAACCGCTTCTTCGATTTCTTCCTGCCGAGCCTGAATGAGAGCGAAAAGTGAAGAGCCGGGAGCTTGAAGTCCCGGCACGGCTGAGTACGGCTGCATACGACCGTACTCAGCCTGTGCCTTGCGAAAAAATGTGAAAAAACTCTTGACAACACAGCATTATGTGCTATAATCACACATGCTGTTGATGCGGCTTTAGCTCATCCGGTAGAGCGCCACCTTGCCAAGGTGGAGGTAGCGAGTTCGAGCCTCGTAAGCCGCTCCACAAAAAACCTATTGCTGATGCAATAGGTTTTTTTGATAATCAGATACGCGGGTATGATGGAATTGGCAGACATGCGAGATTTAGGTTCTCGTGCCGCAAGGCGTGCAGGTTCAAGCCCTGTTACCCGCACCACGTCAGAAGAAGCCTGCACATCCACAGTCTCCTTCTTCCTTTCCAACTCGGAGGTCTCACGGGGGACCTCCGAGTTGGTTTAAACGGGAGTTTTTAAGTCTGTTATGAACACTCGCACCACGTCAGAAGAACTCAGCTCCGCTCCGTTTCCGCGGTTTCCGTAAGAGCCGCGAAAACTGCACATCCGCTGAGTCCTTCTTCCTTTCCGAAACGGGAGTCTCACGTGGGACTCCCGTTTCGGCTATGGGGAACGGTTCGGATTTTGTATTTTCTACAGGAAACAGGTCTTTCCCAATGGTATGCCATGCCGACCCGAATCCAAGACGCGAGGCCCGAAAAAGAAGAAAACAAAATGATTTGGTGGTTTTGATAATGATAACACTGAGTTCCTGCAAGTATTACGAAAAGTCCCAGACCGTAGAGTTGCTGTACTCAACAGAATACAATCAAGGTCCCCTGATCGGGCATAATAAAGCCATCAACGATAGGGAGGATTCATACTGGTCTCCTATAAAACGGCTTAAAGCCGTCTATGAGACGTGTTTTGTGCCCGAGGGCACAAAACTGGCAGCGCGCTTTGCGCGATGCCTTTTCGTTAAAACGAGCCGTTTTAACGAAAAACAGTATCACATGAGCGCGTTCATTTGAAAGCCGCGCGATTCTGCGAATCGCTATTCACATTTGTTAAACCCGCGTGCCAGCTCATTTGTTAAACCCGCGTGCCTGCTCAGCACTTGAACAATTACACAAGTTATGATAATATATTTCTCAACATGCCGGCGTATAACAAAGTGCATAACAATTTTAATATACTCACGAAAAATGTGGACGATAGCGGTTCCACATCAGTCTCTGACTCAAAGGCCTTCGCAGCTATCGGAAAGTTGAAAGGTCAGCTTTGACTGAAGACCCGCCCGGTGCCTTGATGAGCCGGGCATAATCCGGGGAAGAGAAGATTCCAAACACAGGGAGGCGCAAGATGGCGCAGAGAATCAAGATCCTGATCGCCTGCCATCAGCAGTATCCGGTGCCGGACGGGCCCTGCTATCTGCCGGTCGAGGTTGGGGCAGCGCTGCACACGGAGCCGATCCCGGGCTTCACCCCCGATAATACCGGGGAGAACATCTCGGAAAAGAATAAAAACTATTGTGAGCTCACGGCACTCTTCTGGGCGTGGAAGAACCTGGATGTGGACGCTGTCGGGCTCGTGCATTACCGCCGCTATTTTGCGGGGCGGCCTTTTTCAAAGCAGCCCGCGCAGGAGGCCGATTTCCGAAAGGCCCTGGACAGGGCGCCGATCCTTCTGCCTGTCAAGCGGCATTACTGGATCGAGACAAACTACAGCCAGTACATCCACGCCCACCACACGCAGGATCTTGAGATCACCCGCGCCGTCCTCGCTGAGCGCTGTCCGGAATATCTGTCCGCGTATGACCGGCAGATGCAAAAGCGCTCCGGGCACCGCTTTAACATGTTTGTCATGCGGCGGGACTGTTTTGACGCCTGGTGCGCCTGGCTGTTCCCCGTCCTCTTCGAGGTGGAGCGGCGCCTTGACATCAGCGGGTACGATCCCTACAACGCCCGCGTCTTCGGCTTTGTGGCCGAGCGCCTGCTGGATGTGTGGATCGAGACAAACGGGTATGATTATCGCGAGCTGCCCGTGCTGAACACGGAGAACCAGCACTGGATCAGGAAGGGCGCGGCGTTTATCAAGCGAAAGTTTACATACAAAAGCCATGAGAAATGAACGTATTGCGGCAGTGGTTGTGACCTACAACCGCCTGCCGCTGTTGCAAAAGTGCATAGCAAAGCTTGAAGGGCAGACGCAAGTCTGTGACATTCTTGTCTTGAATAACGCCTCCACGGACGGCACGGGGGAATGGCTGGCTGAGCGGGAAACGAATCACCGCCGCCTCCACGCGAAGAATACCGGAGAAAACCTCGGCGGCGCGGGCGGCTTCCATTACGGCATGCTCTGGGCAGCGGAAGCAGGGTACGATTATTTATGGCTCATGGACGACGACTGCCTGCCGGAGCCGGACGCGCTGGAAAAGCTGCTGGACGCGGACGCGCTGCTGGGCGGCGACTACGGGTGGCTCTCGAGCGTTGCACTGTGGACGGACGGGACAATGTGCAGAATGAACCTGCAAAGGAAAACGCCGTACAGGGATATTGCCGGGGTCACAGCTCCGCTCACGCCCTGCGTGATGGCGAGCTTCGTCTCGCTTTTTCTTCGAGCGGAAACGGTGAAAGCGTTCGGACTGCCGATCAAGGATTTCTTTATCTGGTCGGACGACTGGGAATACACGCGCAGAATATCCATCAGGAAGCCCTGCTATGTCGCTGCGGAGAGCCGGGTGGTACACGCAATGAAGTCCAACACGGTGGTAAACATCGCCGCCGACGCGCCGGAGCGTCTGGGGCGCTACCGGTATTTCTACCGCAACGACGTGTATCTTTACCGCCGGGAGGGCCTGCGCGGCTGGCTGTGGCTGATTGCAAAGGATTGCTGGCACAGCGCGCAGGTGATCCGGCACGGCAAACTCCCGCGCCTGCGGGTGATCTGGGCGGGCTTCATGGATGGGATACGATTTCGCCCGGGCTCAGAAAGTTTTTGAAACGAGGGCAGCATATGGATGCGTTTACAAAGAAATTGTATGAGACGTTTCCCGGCAGGCTCATGACGGATTATGTCTGGTGGGTCCTGCAGGAAGCCGAGAAAGCGGGCATCAAAACCCTGTACTTTCTCGCCAGGGACGGCTGGCTGCTGCGGGAGATCGGGCTGGTGATCTGCGAACACTACAGCCTGGATATTGAATGCAAATACTTGTATTGCTCCAGGATTTCGCTCCGCACGCCGAGTTACTGGCTGATTGGAGAAGAAGCCTTCGACCTTCTGCTCTGCGGGGGATACCAGCTTCGCCTGGATTCGATCCTGCAGCGCGCACACCTTAACGAGGCGCAGCGGCAGGAAGTTTATAAAAGCTGCGGCTGGACAATAGAAAACGAGCAGCGGCTGCTGTCCTGGGCAGAGTTTGACGAGATAACTCAAACACTTCGGAAGAACGAGGTATACCGGCAATACGTCATTGAAAAATCCAGGTCCGCTTATCCGGCCACCATCGGATATCTACGCCAGGAAGGGCTGTTCAACGAACAAACGATTGCCATTGTTGACAGCGGGTGGACAGGCAGTATGCAGCGTTCCCTGCGGCAGCTTATGGAATCCGCCGGATGGAAGGGTAATCTTGTCGGGTATTATTTCGGCATGTATAAAAAACCTGCCGATCCTGCTGACGGCCTTTACAACACATGGTATTTCTCAGGGGAAAAGGGCTGTCGTCAGAAAGCAATATTCAACAATAATCTCTTTGAATGTCTGCTCTCTGCTCCGCATGGAATGACAGGCAGTTACCGAAAAGAAGGCGACGGCTCTGCTCCGGTTTTGATGAGAGGACCGGGCGAGAGCAGAGCTGCAGAAATATACCTCTATAGGGATTGCATTTTGGACTATACTGCGAAGAAATGCGGTCAGTATGTTTTCCAACGTAAGATCAACCGAAAAGAGACAGACCAAACAATCCGACGCTTTATGTTTCATCCGACGGAAGAAGAAGTAAACATTCTGGGGCAGTATGTGTTCTGTGACGACATAACAGAGGCGTATGAAAACCCGCTTGCCGATGCGTCTTTGCTGAATCAATTAAAGGATTATACAGTGTTGGGAAGATTAAAAGTCCGATTTCTTTCAAAGCCGAGTGACAGTGCAGACGCCGGATTGTACTGGCCATGCGGAACCGCCGCGTTTCTGAAGGGAGCAAAACGCTCATGGTATCGCATTAATATATTTATTTGGCAATATATAAAATACTTGGCAGAACACGTTTAAAGATTTTTACATTACTGTCATCATAATTGTTCGGTATAGGAGAGAAGAAATCATGATTGGTGGAGATACCGGGAAATCGGCGGCAATGAAGTTAAAAGAGAAAAGGCCGCTGATTTCCGTCATTATTCCGGTTTATGATGTTGAGGAATATTTAGCCCGCTGCGTTGACAGTATTCTGCACCAGACATACGATCATTTTGAAATCATACTTGTCAATGACAACTCACCGGATCGATCCGATGAAATCATAAAAAAATATGCGCAAGCGGATAAAAGAATCATTGAAATTGCGAATGAAAGCAATCGCGGCCCGCTCCAGGCGAGACTCAGCGGTGTGGAGGCAGCGCATGGTGATTACATCGCTTTCATGGACGGCGATGACTATATCTCAATAGATTGGTTTCGGAAACTGGTGCAAAAGGCAGAGGAGACAGATTCAGACATTGTTGTCGGTGAATGGTGCTTTGATCACGACGGCAAATCCTGCACATATTTGAACTTTGATCCCTTCCGTCTCAATGACTATATGCTTGAGGGCGACGATGTCCTTGACAGCTTCATGGAACAGGAAGGGCGCTGCTTCAGTTGGACGGTATTATGGAATAAGCTCTATAAGGCTTCCCTGTGGAAAAGCGTCATGCCGGAGTTCAAGCGCTTTTCGGAAGAATACGGCCGCATGCTCATGTGGGAGGATATTGCTGTATCCGTGGGACTATGGGCGAGAGCTGCCAGAGTAACAAACGTCCATGGAATTTATTATTATTATTTCCAGCACAAGGGCAGCTTGACTGCTTTAGACAGAGGAAACCGGAAACACGTGCAGGATACCTCAAGTGCCATGCGTTTTATGGAGACGCAGTTGAAGGCCACGGGCGCCTACGACCGCACCAGGGATCATTATTTGTCCTGGAACGCTCGGGCCGCATCGTTTGTGTATGAGGATATACGGCAGGCGTTTGGGCAGAAATCCGATTTCATTGACCATGATGTTTCCCTCTTCATGGTGACTTCTCCGCTCGAGCAATCCTTTTCGTTTTACGAAGACATCAAAAAGAAAATCTGCGCGGATGAAATCAAGTATGTGAGCTTTGATGTTTTTGATACGCTCATCAGCAGGCCTTTTTTGGAGCCTGACGGGATTTTCCATTTGCTCAGCGACAAGCTCAACGCCGGCAACAGCGCCTATGTGGATTATTGCCAGATCCGCAAGTTCGCGGAGTTGAATTGTAGAGAGAAAAAACGTCGGAAATTCCCATTCTGTGAAGAAGTCACTTTGGACGAGATTTATGAAGAAATCCGGAGAATCACCGTGCTGACCCCGGAAGAGATTCAAAAGGCCAAGGAGTTGGAAATAGAGCTTGAGCTTTCTCTGTGCAAGGCGAGAAAGTGCGGAAAGGAGCTTTTTGACTTGGCTCTGTTTGCCGGTAAGTCGATCATCATCTGCTCGGATATGTATCTGCCCGAGAATGTCGTGAAAGAGCTCCTCATAAGAAACGGCTATTCCGGCTGGACAGGCTTCTATCTCTCTTCAAGTGTCAAAAAGGCAAAGTACAGCGGCAAGCTTTTTACCCATTATCTGAAGGACATGAAAATTACAAACCCAAAATCTGTCTTCCATATTGGGGATAACCAGATATCCGATGTAGTAAGCCCGCAAAGAGCAGGCATGCACGCGGCGCATCTGGACAGGGCGGCAAATATCTTTCGTAATGTTAACCCCAAAATATATGGGGGAGAGCTTTACCAAAAGGCTTTTGTACACAACAGCAGCAAAGAAGACTATCCGCTGGCACTCATTGATTATCCTGCTTCACAATGGATCCTCGCGCTCGCGGCAAACCGTTTTTTCGACAATCCTTTTGTCTCCATAAACAGAGACTCTGACTTTAACTGCAACCCAGCTTACATCGGTTACGCGGCGCTTGGCCCGCATCTGCTGGCGCTCGCCAGATGGATCGAGCAGAATGCTGTGCAAAGACATGTCGGTACAGTGCACTTTGTCGCAAGGGATGGGTATTTGGTTAAACGAGCCTTCGATCTGATCAAGCGTTCGCCGGTGGGCTCCAATTATATTCGTCTGTCGAGAAAGTCCCTGGTTCTGGCGGATGTGGACTCGCCCTCCGACCTGTACTCCCTCCTTCGCAAGCTCAATATTTACGGTTGTTCACCCAAGAAGCTGGCTGAATATCTGGATCCGATCATTCCGGAAGAAAAGAAAAACGGAATAAATAATATCGTGGAAGATCACAAATTCAAGATGAACGTCAGTTTCGCCAGCGATACAGAGTTCTATACCTGCCTGAAGCTTTTCATTGACGAGATCGTGGATTTCTCCCTCCTGCCGACCTACAAAAAGAAACTGAGAGAATACTTCTCCCAGATCATTAAGCCGGGCGACTATATTTTTGACGTGGGTTACAGCGGCCGTCCCGAGGCTGCGCTTTCCAATATTCTTGGCTTCCCGGTAGGCAGCTTCTATATCCACACAAACTCGGATATTGCCGAAAAGCGTCAGCGGCGCTATCAGGCGCCCAACCTGTGCTTCTATCCCTATAAGCCCAAAATAACCGGCGTTATGCGTGAGCAGCTGCTGATGGAGCTCGGCCCATCCACGATCGCTTACACAGAGGTGGGCGGAAGACTGCAGCCGCTCTTTGAAGAGTACAAGCAGAATTATTGCGAAAAGCTTATGACTTCGCTGGTTCAGGAAAACGCCATTCGTTTCATTGAAGACTACCTCTCCACCTTTGGCAATTATCTGGACAGCATGGTCATTCCGCAGGATATCCTTTCCGTCGCTTTTGAGTATTATCTGCACTACTCGAAGCCCTTTGACCGGAAACTGTTTTTGGCTCAGCCTTTTGAGGATGATTTTGGCGAAGGGAGACTACTCAGTGTACTTGATTTCTGGAATAACGAGACGGCTGTCCGTGGACTCGATTCTGCCAGTGAAGGCACGGCTGCCCATCTGCCCATTGAATTCCAGGATATGTATATGGATGGCCTTTTTGTCAAGATGTACAGGAAGCTTAACAAAGTATTCCCGAAGGGCAGCGGCAAAAGAGAAGCTGTCAAGCGCATTGCTTCTGTTTTTATAAAGTGACGAAAGGTAAGGGTGTTTACATATGAGAAAAAGAAGAATATTGGTCACCGGAGGAGCCGGTTTTCTGGGCTCTCACCTCTGTGATCGACTCCTGCAAGAGGGCAATGACGTCATTTGCGTAGATAATTTGTTTACCGGCTCCAAGGATAATATTCGGCATCTGCTGGACGACCCTTATTTTGAGTTTATCCGGCATGATGTGACACAGCCTGTCTTTGTAGAGTGTGACCAGATCTATAATCTGGCCTGTCCGGCAAGTCCCAAATGGTATCAGAAAGATCCTATTTATACATTCAAAACATCTGTGTGGGGCGCCATGAACTGTCTGGGGCTTGCAAAACGAACCGGAGCGCGTGTTTTGCAGGCGTCAACAAGCGAAGTATACGGCGACCCGGAGATACACCCTCAGCCCGAAGAATACCGGGGCTGTGTGAACACGATAGGAATCCGCTCCTGCTATGATGAGGGGAAAAGAGCGGCGGAAACTATATTCTTCGATTACCACAGGATGCACGGTGTGGATATCAAGGTCATGCGGATTTTCAATACCTACGGCCCCCGCATGGATATCAACGATGGACGAGTCATCAGCAACTTTATCATCCAGGCGCTGCTGGGACAGGATATTACCATCTATGGGGACGGCTTACAAACCCGGAGCTTTTGCTATGTAGATGATTTGATCGAGGGAATGGTTCGGCTGATGAACAGCCGGGACGGCTTTACCGGCCCTGTCAACGTCGGCAATCCCGGTGAGTTTACCATCAGGGAGTTGGCCGAAATCGTGATACGGCTGACCGGGAGCAACTCCAAACTGATTTATCAGGAGCTGCCTGAGGATGACCCGAAGCAACGAAAGCCAAACATTGATCTGGCAAAAAAGGAGCTCGGCTGGGAACCTTCTGTTATACTGGAGGAAGGACTGCGCAAGACCATCGACTATTTTAAGCAGTGCCTTTGATGAATAAGCGATATATACCTGAATCAGCCGTGTTCCAGCTTATATTTGGAAGAGGGGTCTACAATGAAAAATCCAACAACAGCATCTGATACGTATTCTGTTAGCCCAGAAACGGTCCGCTGGTCTTTGCCTGCAACGAAAACTATGCCCCCTACGCGAGCGTCGCCATTCAGTCTGTGCTGGAAAACGTCGGGGCGGGCCGCTTTTACCGCGTTTATGTCCTGCACGCGGGCTTGACAGACGACACGATACGGCTGCTGGAGTCAATTAAAGCGCCCCAGCTCACCGTCCGCTGCCTGAACGTGGAGCCGCTTGTGGAGAGCAAGGGCACTCAGTTGCATGTTTGCGGCCATTTCTCAAAGGAAGCCTATTTTCGGCTTCTCATCCCGGAGGTTTTCAGCGCCTTTTCTCGGGTCGTCTACCTCGACTGCGACTTAGTCGTCAACCGGGATATCGCCGATATTCTGCCGCCCGACATGGGGGATAAACTGCTCGGCGCGGTTCGTGATCAGCCTATTCTCTATATGTCAAAATATATAACAGAAGAACTGCGCTTGAACGACGAAAACTATTTCAACTCCGGCGTTCTTGTCTTCAATATCGCTCGGTGGAACGCGGAGATAACGACGGAGAAATGCTTCGCGTATATCAAAACCGCACAGCCGGAGAAGCTCAGATTTGTCGATCAGGATGTTCTGAATGTCGTGTGCGCGGATCGTGTTCTCTTTTTGGACGCAGCCTGGAATTATTACTCGTTTGCCGTGTTGAGCACAGATCCAATCTTTCGCCCATTTTTGGAACGAATGGGCGAAAGATTCTACTTGGTCCATTTTGCCGGGGTGAAGCCCTGGTCTCATCCTGAAATGCCGCTTTCGCTCTATTTCTGGAGGTATGCGAAAAACTCTGTCTTCTTTGAGCGTATCCTGAAAACCATGGGAGAAACCGCGGCGGAGGAGCTTAAAAAGCAAAAGGCCGAGACGGATGAGCTCAAAGTGCAAAACGCCCGGCTCCAATACGACCTCGATTGCGTCCATGCCTCCGTCTCCTTCCGCGTCGGACGCGCGATCACCTGGGCGCCGCGCAAGCTGCGCGGCGGCGTCCGGTGCTACAAGGAGCACGGAGCCGCCTATACCGCACACCGCTTTCTTGAGCATCTGACCGGGAAAGCGCAGCGCCCTTGGTAGATAAGATGAATCAAGCGTGTTTCAGCTTATAATCGAAAAGGAGCTTGATTATGGAAAAATCGACAAAAGCAATTGATACGCTTCCTGCTTGTCCAGAAACGGAATATCTTGTCGATCCGGCGGACACGGAGGTTCCGGCGGGCTTTGAGAGCGTCATTCCGCTGGTCTTTGCCTGCAACGAAAACTATGCCCCCTACGCGAGCGTCGCCATTCAGTCTGTGCTGGAAAATCCGCTGGTCTTTGCCTGCAACGAAAACTATGCCCCCTACGCGAGCGTCGCCATTCAGTCTGTGCTGGAAAACGTCGGGGCGGGCCGCTTTTACCGCGTCTATGTCCTGCACGCGGGCTTGACAGGCGACACGATACGACTGCTGGAGTCTATCAAATCGCCCCAGCTCACCGTCCGCTGCCTGAACGTGGAGCCGCTTGTGGAGAGCAAGGGCACGCAGCTGCGTGTTTGCAGCTATTTCTCGAAGGAAGCCTATTTTCGGCTTCTCATCCCGGAGATTTTCAGCGCCTTTTCTCGGGTCGTCTACCTCGACTGCGACTTAGTCGTCAACCGGGATATCGCCGATATTCTGCCGCCCGACATGGGGGACAATCTGTTTGGCGCAGTTCGTTCTCATCATGATCTTTTGACTGCAAAACGTATAACAGAACAATTGGGCGTAAAGGAAGAAAACTATTTCAACTCCGGCGTTCTTGTCTTCAATATCGGTCAGTGGAACGCGGAGAAAACAACGGAGAAATGCTTCGCGTATATCAAAACTGCACGGCCGGAGCAGCTTGTGTTCGTCGATCAGGATGCTCTGAATGCCGTGTGCGCGGATCACGTTCTCTATTTGGACTACGCCTGGAATTTTTGTTGGTTTACTCGGCTGGCGCCTGTTCCTGCATGGCAATCCTATGCAGAACAAATGGGTGAAAACTTTTATGTGCTCCATTTTGCTTGCGAACTGAAGCCCTGGTCTCATCCTGAACTGCCGCTTTCGCTCTATTTCTGGAGGTATGCGAAAAATTCTGTCTTCTTTGAGCGTATCCTGAAAACCATGGGAGAAACCGCGGCGGAGGAGCTTAAAAAGCAAAAGGCCGAGGCGGATGAGCTCAAAGTGCGAAACGCCCGGCTCCAATACGACCTCGATTGCGTCCACAACTCCGTCTCCTTCCGCGTCGGCCGCGCGATCACCTGGGCGCCGCGCAAGCTGCGCGGCGGCGTCCGGTGCTTCCGGGATCACGGCGCGGGCTACACCTTCCGTCGGGCGCTGTACCACGTGGGACTGTGGAAGGACGAGGAAAAAAGTAAAGGAGCATGAGCGATTGTATCAATCAACTCCAAATCTTTGATTTGGCTACGCGAACTTATACATGTGAGCGAAGCGAATCGGATTGTGTACCTCAAGAAAAAGTGACGAAATCAGGGCACAAATTTTTCAGGAGATGCCGCAGGCGGATTGTGCGGTGTTGCCCTAATAGTTTAAGTCTTCCCGACAAAAACTGTGCCAAGCATTGTGAAAGCCCTTGGCCATATATCTCCATTATGCCCTGCGGGCGTTGCCTCGCCTGACGCAATTTTTGCTCGGAAATCCATGAAAGCATTCTAACAGAGCTTATACTGGTCTCCCATAAAACGGCTTAAAGCTGTTTTATAGCGCCAAAGGCACGTCGGAGACCTATGAGACGTGTTTTGTGCCCGAGGGCACAAAACTGGCAGCGCGCCTTGCGCGATGCCTTTTCGTTAAAACGA
>ONPN01000049.1 GCA_900319695.1 uncultured Eubacteriales bacterium | reverse complement strand
ACCATATATCTCCATTATGCTCTGCGGAAGGCGCCTTGTCTGGCGCAAATTCTGCTCGGAAATCTAATTGCACTTTCTATCAGGGAATAGTATAAAACGTATAACAAAGAATTTGGGAGCGCCCAAAAGGGCGCTCCCGCTGTTAATTCCGTATTACTCTGTTTGATCGTTGGTCAGGGGCATGGCCTCGCTGACGTCCTGGCTGGGCTGCGTGACGACTTCGCCGGCACCGCCGGCATCTCCGCCGCCGAGGTCTCCCCCGCCGCTTTCCACAACTTCCGGCATCACAACGCTGACTGCGGTGGACTGTCCGCCCCCGCTGTAAGGCAGATTGATGACCAGATCTCCGTCTGAGCCCTGGATAACGCCGCCGTTGCCGGTGTCTACGATCTGTCCGCCCGCCTCGATCTGCTGCTGTTCAGCGGCTGGCTGCTGCTCCTCTTCCGGCTGCCAATCCTCGTACTCCGGCTCGACATAGACCGGTTCCGGCTGGTACTGCTGCTCCGGCTGCCAGTTGTTGTAGACAGGCTGCTGCACAACGGGCTGCGGCTGCGGGGTATGCTGCGGGACCGGCGTGGGCTCGGGCGTCGGCGGCGCGGTCGGCAGAACCACGGGCGTCGGCGTCGGCGGCGCGGTCGGTCTCGGTGTCGCCTCTGTCAGCGCAGGCCACGAGGGTGAAGTTCGCGTCGTGTCCGCAGAGACGGACGTTACGCCGCGCTGATCCTTCGGAGAGAAGCCCCGCGCGTACCCAAAGAGAGGCGAGCACAGGATCACCATGGCAAGCAGGATCAGCCCCAGCGCCGTATTGACGGCCTTTGCGGCCCGGTTTTTGTTTTTCATGGGTATCCGTCCTTTCATGTCCCGAGACAGGCGCCGGCCGGCCGCTTGCGGCGGCGGAGCGCCCGCCGAGATCGCTCGCGCCGCTGCCCTGACGCAGCGACATTTCGGCGCAGCTCAGGGCGTCTGTCAAAACGCGCGCTCTTCTCCCCCTCCGGCAGGGGCCGTGGATTGACATATCTCAATTTATACTGGTCTCCCATAAAACGGCTTAAAGATGAGACGTGTTTTGTGCCCGAGGGCACAAAACTGGCAGCGCGCTTTGCGCGATGCCTTTTCGTTAAAACGAGCCGTTTTAACGAAAAACAGTATTACATAATATGATTATTGCTATATTATCAAACTGTCTGAAAATGTCAAGGCCTTTAGGGCAACACCGCATAATTCGGCAAGAGCAGATCCTGAGAAAATCTGGGTTCTGATAAAGGCACTTTTTCGCAGATGTACTTTGTGTACCTCAAGAAAAAGTTACGAAATCAGGGCACAACTTTTCCAGGAGATGCCGCAGGCGGATTGTGCGGTGTTGCCTTAGTTAAAACGCGGATGATAATGAGCCTTTGCTCACTATCATCCGCGTTTTAAGTGTTACACCATCTCAATAGACGTCGCTGTACTCGACCAACGCCACGTCCTTGTCAAAGGTCTTTCCGTCGCGCCAGATCGTGAAGGTGATGGTATCGCCCACCTGGAGACTGTCCCGCACACGGAGGATATCGTTGCTGCTCTTGGCTGGCTCCCCGTTGACAGCGGTGATGACGTCACCCACCTGTATGCCCTTGGCCTCCGCGTCGGAGCCCTTCGATACGCCGGAGATGTAGAGCCCCTCCGGCATCTTGTAAAAGTCGACCGCATTGGCCGGGATCGCGCCGACCGTAATACCCACGCCGGGACGGCCTTTGACCTCGCCGTCGCGGATCAGATCGTTGACGACGGAGCGCACCGTCGCGCTCGGGATGGCGAAGCAGATACCTTCGATGCTGGAATAATAGGAGATCATCTTCATGTTTGTCACGCCGACGACCTGGCCGTACATGTTGACGAGCGCACCGCCGGAGCTGCCCTCGTTGATGGCGGCATTGGTCTGGATCATATTCATGCTGCGCCCGTCAACGTTGACGCCGCGGTCGATGCCGGAGACGATGCCATCCGTGAGCGTGGCGACGAACTCCTCCCCCAGAGGGTTGCCGATGGCGGCCACGCGGTCGCCGACACTGAGCTCTTCGCTGTCTCCGAACACCGCGGGCTTGAGGTTTTTCGCCTCAATTTTCAGCACAGCCAGATCGCTGATTTTGTCTGTGCCGACAAGCTCGGCAATATGGGAACTGCCGTCGCCCAGAATGATCTCCGCGCTGTCGCAGCCCGCGACCAGATGGGCGTTTGTGAGAATCAACCCGTCCTCGCTCATCACGATGCCGGTGCCCCAGTGATAGCCCGTCTTTCCGTCGATATAGGCGCGCACGCTCACGATTGAGTCAACGCAGTGGGTATAGACTTCCTGCAGGCTCTTTTCACGGGTGCCGGGCTCAGCCAGCTCCAGCTCCCAGTCGGGCCGCTTCTCAACGATTGGGATTCTGCACTCCTCCCCGCTTTCATCCTCCGTGATAAAATAGGTGTCGAAAAAGTCCTGCCATTTTTCGGGCATCTCCGTTTCCGGCATCGGCAGGGGCAGCTCAAAGGGCTTTTCGATAATGATATGCTCCTCCACGTTTCTCGGCTCCCCGGCGCTTCTCTGTTCCCCGGAGGCTCTGTTTGCAAAGAAAAGCGAGGTCCCGGTGATCAGGCCCAGCGCCAGCAGCGTGCCGAGCGCGATGCGCCAGCCCAGGGGCAGGCCCGTTCTCTTTATCTCCGCCGCCTGCTCTTCACGCGCAGGGTTCTCGCCCTCATGCTCAAGCGGTGCGTACCAATTCGTTCTGTTCTCGTTGTTCATACTGCTACCTTCTTTTATTTTGCAAGTTTTAATGAGAAAACAAATTCTGTCATGCCGTCCTCGCTCTTGACGGCGATATCCTCGTCATGGCCGTTGATGATGGCCTTGACGAGATAGAGCCCGAGACCCATGCCCTCCTTATCCAGACTGCGCGAGCGGTCGGATTTGTGAAAGCGGTCGAAGATAAAAGGCAGATCGTCCGGCGGGATGGTCTCGCCGATGTCCCGCACAGAGACGTAGGCCTTTTCCCCGTCCTTATACAGGCGCAGCGTGAGACAGCTGCCGGGGTTTGCAAACTTCACGGCGTTGTCCAGGAGGTTGTAGATGACCCGCGTGATCGCGTCCTTGTCGGCCACGACCATGATGTTGTTCTCCGGTAGCTGGGGGTCTACGTCCAGGTTCTTCTTCGTCGCCCTGTCCTCAAAGCTCAGAAGGGTCTGCAAAACCAGCTCGTTGAGATCAAAGACCGTCCGTCTCGAGGGGTCGGCGACCAGATTTCGGGCGGCGGACACGTCCAGCATGTCGCGCACAAGCCTGGAGAGTCTGCGCGTCTCGTCCCGGATGGAAACAAGGTACTTTCTCTCCTCCTGCGGTGGGATGGTCCCGTCGAGGATGCCGTCGGCAAAGCCCGCGATGGTGGTCATGGGGGTCCTGAGCTCGTGCGAGACGTTGGCGATAAACTCCGTCCTGCGCTCCTCGGCCACCTCGAGGGAGTCGGCCATCTTGTTGAAGGAGTCGATCAGCGCCCCCATCTCGTCGGTGGAGTCGTATTCCTGGCGCACGCGCACGGAGAAATCCCCCCGGGCAAATTTCCGGGAGGCCGCCGCGATCTCATCCAGAGGGCGCGCCATGCGCTTGGAGTAGACAAGCGTCACCAGCAGGAAGACGAAGAGCACGCCCACCGTCACCACCGAGGCGAGGATCAGGAAGGCCGACCAGTCGCCCAGGAGCTTTTCGGGCGAGCTGCTGACAAACACATAGCCCAGGCAGCTCCCGTCCGCCTCCGAGTAGACGCCGCGGGACACCACGTAGCGTGCCTCACGGAATACGCCGTCGAGCGTTGTGAGGCCGAACTCGGTCCCACCGTCCGCGCGGCTGAGGACGCTCTCCGGCAGGATCAGGCCGATGTGGCGGCAGACGGTCTGCCGGTCGGAGCAGCGCAGGATGCAGCCGACCGGGTCCGTGATAAAGATCTGGTTGCCGGTGGCATTGGCGATCGAGCTCACGGTCATGCCCAGCAGCCAGCTGTCCAGCGTATCGCTCTGCCCGACAGCGGAGGCGAGGTGGGCCACCTCGGCTGCGCTTGCGACCATCTCCTCCCGCTGGACCCGCACAAGGTGCATGCGGCCGATGCCTACAAAGGAGAGACAAATCAGCATCAGGCAAAAAAACACCAGCACCGCCATCGCTGTGAAATTGCGCAGATAGATGCTCTTCATCCGGTCCTTCTCCCAGTATGCCCCGATTATACGTCCTGCAAGCATCCGCATGCCCGGGACCTATTCTTCAAAAAGTGATTATATCTTTTTCACCGCTTAATTCAATGACCTCTTTGTGAACAAATCATCCCAGACGCAGCGAAGGACCCTCCCTCTGATGATGAGAGAAGGTCCTTCGCTGCGCTTGGAATGACAGAAAAAGCCGGTATCATACTGATTTTCATTAGAAAGTAGATAACATCCACTTTCTATAGCGCCTTGTGGCGCGTTGAAAATCGTATGAGACGACAGTTGCGTCAGCAACTGTATGCCGCCGCAGGTGGCATCTTTTCAATAAATAGTGTCGACTTTTTTATTGAAAAACAGTATCAGTACAGCACCCGCACGCGCAGAACCTCGCCCATGGCGCGCAGGGGGGCGGCGATTTCCTCGCCGATGGCCTCACCCAGGTCGATGATGGTGTAGGCGTAGGCCCCGCGGGGCTTGTTGATCATATGCTCGACGTTGATGTTGCGCTCGCTGATGAAGTCCAGGATGCGGGTGAGCATGCGGGGCACATTGCGGTGCAGGACGCAGAGTCTGCACGCGCCCATGCGGCTGAGCGTTGCGTCCGGGAGGTTGACGGAGTTCTTGATGTTGCCGTTGAGCAGATAGTCATACAGCTCCATCGCGGCCATGGCGGCGCAGCGGTCCTCGCTCTCCGGCGTGCAGGCCCCGAGATGGGGCATGGCAATCACGTTCGGCGCCTGAAGGATGACCTTGTTGGGGAAATCGGTCACATACTTGCCGACGCGGCCGCAGTCCAGAGCGCGGGTCATGGCCTCGTCGTCCACGACTTCGGCGCGCGACTCGTTGACGATGCGCACGCCCTGCTTCATCTTGGCAAAGGCATCGTCGTTGAACATGTGGTGGGTATGCTCGTTATACGGGACGTTGATGCTGATATAGTCGGCCTTGGCGTAGATGGTGTCCACATCCTCGGCCTTGATGACATCGCGTGAAAGCCGCCAGGCGGCGTCCACGGACATGAAGGGATCATAGCCGTAGACCACCATGCCGAGGTCGAGGGCGGCGTTGGCGACCAGCGCGCCGATCGCGCCGAGGCCGATGACGCCAAGGGTCTTGCCCAGAAGCTCGGGCCCCGCGAAGGAGGACTTGCCCTTCTCCACGATCTCCGGGATCTCGTCGCCCTTGTCGGCGATGGAGCGCACCCAGTCGATGCCGCCGATCATATCACGCGAGGCCATGACGAGGGAGGCAATCTCCTGCTCCTTGACGGCCTCGGCGTTTGCGCCGGGGCTGTTGAAGACGACGATGCCCTTCTCGGCGCATTCCTCGATGGGGATGTTGTTGAAGCCCGCGCCGGCGCGCGCGATGGCAATCATATTCTCGCCGAAGGCCATGCCGTGCAGATTTGCGCTGCGGATGAGCATGCCGTCGGGATTCTCCACCTCCGGTCCGACCACGCAGCCGTGCTTTTCAAGCGCGCCGGTGCCGTGCTCGGAGATGGTGTTCATGGTTTTGATCTTAAACATGGCTGACTTCAAACTCCTTCATATAGGCCACGAGCGCCTTGACGCCCTCCACGGGCATGGCGTTGTAGATAGAGGCACGCATGCCGCCGGCGATTTTGTGTCCCTTGAGGTTTACAAGCCCTCTCTCCGCCGCGCCCTTGATGAAGGCGGCGTCAAGCTCGTCGCTGCCGCTGCGGAAGGTGACGTTCATATAGCTCCTCGAGCCGGGCAGGGCATGGGGCTTAAACAGCCTGCTGTTGTCGAGAAAATCGTAGAGCAGCCCCGCACGCTCCTGTCTGCGCTCCTCCATGGCCTTGACGCCGCCCTGGGCGATCACCCAGTCGAGCGTGAGATCCAGCATGTAGATGCACCAGCAGGGCGGAGTGTTGAGCATGGAGCCGGTCTCGATCATAGTCTTGTAGCTGAGGATCTTCGGCGTACAGGGAAGCTCGCGTCCGGCGAGGGATTTGTCGACGATCACGACCGTGAGCCCCGCGGGGGCCATGTTTTTCTGTGCGCCCGCGTAGATGAGGCCGTATTTTGATACGTCCACCTCTCTGGACAGAATGTCGGAGGACATGTCACAGACAAGGGGCGCGGCCGTCTCAGGGACGTACTGCCATTCGGTGCCGTAGATGGTATTGTTGGCACAGTAATAGAAATACTTTGCGTCCGGGCTGAAGCTCAGCTCCTCCTGACTGGGGATGCGGTCATGGCCGCCGGACTTGGTGTTGGCCGCGATATGGGCCGTGCCGTACTTTTTTGCCTCCTCATAGGCTTTGCCGGAAAAGCTGCCCGTGATGGCGTAGTCGGCGGTACCCCCCTCGATGAGGTTCATGGGGATGGCGGCGAACTGCGTGGTCGCGCCGCCCTGCAGAAGCAGAATTTCATGGGTCTCCGGTACGTTCATCAGACTGCGCAGCTTTGCGCAGGCACTGTCAAAAACGTCCTGAAACAGGGCGCTGCGGTGGCTGATCTCCATGATGGACATGCCGCTGCCGCGGAAGTTCAAAAGCTCCGCCGCCGCGGTTTTCAAGGCGCTGTCCGGCATGGTCGAGGGTCCCGGCGCGAAATTATAGACCTGTTCTCTCTCCATAGTACCCATCTCCTTTTTTGACGCGCTTATTTTACTATAGAAGGATTTTTCCGTCAATGAGCCATTTCAACGAAACTGCGCCGCTTTTCGGCCTTTTTCGCGCCGCTTTGTCACGCTTTTCCATAAACATTTTATACAAAAGGCGGCCCTTCCGTTCCGCTTTCGGGACAGAGGGGCCGCTTTGCTCGGCTGCCGTTTCTCCTATTCTATTCTCCGCTTTCCTCTGTAGAGGGCCCTGTCCTCCGCTCTCGCAGGGCGGACGCGAAGCTCGGCGTCGAGCTCCGGCAGAGGCGTCTGCGAACCGGCCCCGGGGTGAAAAAGCGTGCCTCTTCCTTGCTTTCCGCACATCCCGGTGGACGGCGGGCGGATGCTATCCGCCCCTGCTACATTGTTTCTCATAAAACTTGGTGTTATGCCGTAGGGGCGGCTATCAGCCGCCCGGCAGAGCAATGTCGTTTTTCTGCTTTTTTGTTGGGCGAATCCGTACAGCCTGCGGATTCGCCCGACGGTTCGCATCTGTTGTCGATTCTCCGCGCGGGCGGATGCTATCCGCCCCTACGGTAAGAAACGGACGCTCCCGCGCTTTCCGCACATCCCGGTGAACGGCGGGCGGATGCTGTCCGCCCCTACGGTAAGAAACGGACGGTCCCGCTCCGCAGCACGGCGGGATAACCCCTGTAACGCGCGCAGCCCCCGGCGACTATGCTCGCCGGGGCTGTTGTTTCAATACCTGCGCGCGGCCGCCGGGATCAGCAGCCTGTCTCTGTGAAGGTCCGTTTTCCCGCGTACAGCGCACAGTCCCCCGCTCTCGCCGGGCGGTCGGAAAGAAGGATCGGAAGGTCCGGGAAGGCGTCCCGGAGCTGCGGCAGCAGTCCCGCCTTGTCGGGCTCGCCGCTTGTAAGCGCCGTGATGCCGAGGCCCTCCGCCCCGATTTCATAGCGGCAGTCCACGATGTGCCCGTCCGCAAACAGGATCTCATCGAGCTTCGGCGCGCTCTCGCCCTGTGTTTTCCGCGTGATCGTATCCAGGCGCTGCACCGCGCTGCCGCAGGGGCAGGGCGTGGGCAGGATGCGGGTATAGTCCCCGGTGCGGTAGCGGATGAGGGGCATGGCCTCCATCCCGATGGTCGTGATGACGAGCTCTCCCTCCTCCCCGTCGGGGAGGACTGCGCCGTTTTCGCCGACGATCTCCGCGATCACCTGCTCCTCCCGAAGGTGCATCCCCTCGTGGGCCGGACAGCTTATCGCGCCGCCCAGGGCCATCTCGCGGGAGCCGTAGTGCGGGAAGAGCGCCGATCCGAGTATCGCCTCACAGCCCCGGATCACGCTGTCCGGGCAGGCGTCCCCGCTGACCAGGGCGCGGCGCAGGCTCCCCCGCCCGCATACGCGCAGGAGGCTCAGAAGCTGCACGGGCATCCCCACGAAGGTGTCCGGCTTTTCCCGCTCCATCACGTCCGCATACTCCCCGTAGGTCAGCCCCGCGCCCAGGCGCAGGGGCTTTGCGCCGAGGCGGGACACGGCCTCCGCGATCAGGTCCCCGAGCCCGTAGGGGCCGGAGAAGGGAAAGCAGATCATGGTGACGCTCCCGGGGAAGATCAGCTCCCCCAGCCCCGCCATGAAGAGCTTCACGGTGTTCTCGCAGTCGCCCTCGGTGTAAAACACGCGCTTGGCCGTCCCCGTGGTGCCGGAAGTCGCGTCGGACAGGACGCGCCGGATCTCCCCCTGGGAACAGAGCAGCAGGCCGGGGGCGCTGCGGGCCAGGTCCTCCTCCGTCGTAAAGGGCAGGGTTTGCAGCTCTTCGAGGCTGTCCAGATAATCGGGGAGGGTTTTATAAAAGCCGCCCCTCTCCTTTTCCCGTTTTAACAGGGCGTTGAGCTTCCTGAGCTTCAGCGCGTCAAGGCTCTCCCGCGTCACTTCCGGGAGAGCCTCTCGTTCCATGATATAGGCGTCGATCCTGCTGCGCTTCATAGGAGCTCCTTCTCGCCCAGAATGTCCATGCACTTCTCGTAAGTTGAGGCGATGATCTGCGGGCAGAGCTCCACGCGCTTTGCGGGATTGCCCTTCGTGATGTCCCGGCAGTCGATGCCGCCGTAGTCCGCGGTCATCTCCTCCTCAAACCAGCGGGTAAACTCCCCCAGGGCGCTCTTGTGCTCGGGGTGGTCGGAGCCCAAGTCCTCGCCCTTGCCGGTGAAGTACGAGATCACGCAGGCCCCGCCGGTCATGCAGCCGCACAGGCCCTGGGAAAAACCCACGCCGCCGTTGAGGCCGCCCATGGCCTTGACGAGGCCGGGGTTTTCCTCCCCGACGGTCTCCAGCATCAGGATCGCCAGGATCTGGCCGCAGAAATAGCCGTAGCGGCTCAGCTCCATGATACGGTCAAATAAATCCATCGTCAGTCAGTCCTTCCTTCCGATCAAAAGCCAATAGCAGCACCTGCCGCGCGGAAGCTCGCAGCCGCAGTCTTCGCCCCGCCAGAGGGCTTCAAGATAGTATTCCCGCCAGCCGTGCGTCATGTCTTCCGCCTTCAAAATCTCAAAGCCCGCCGCGCCTAAAAGCTGCGCAGGCTCTTCGAAGAACACGTCCGACAGCAAAAGCGTCCCGCCGGGGCGCAGAAGCCGATGTGCCTCCCGCAGCGCCCCCGCCCGGTCGCCGGAGACGAAGAAGGCGCACTGGCTCAGCACCGCGTCGAAGCTCGCTTCGGGGTAAGGCGCATGCAGAAAGTCGCCCCGCTCCACCGCCTCGCCCCGCGGCTCAAGGTCGATCCCGACCGCGTCCAAGCCGAGCGAGCGCATAAGCTGTACGCTCTCCCCCGCGCCCGCGCCCATGTCGAGCACGCGCGCGCCCGGCGGCAGCTGTGCGAGGTCTATCATGCGGCGGGTGTGTTCCATGCCGCCCGGATGGCTTTTCATTTATCCTCCAGGGCCCGCTCCACCGAGGCGACCTTGCCCAGCGCCAGCTCCTCCGGCACATAGACAAAGCCGCAGACCGGGCAGACGGGCAGCTCCACGGGAAAGCCGTTGTCGAGATACAGGAACTTGGCCTTGCCCTTGACGAGCTTCACGCCGCACTTCATGCACCGGAGCTTGCCCTCGGGGTCTATCGTATAATAGTTTTTCTCCGCCATATTATTTCCCTCTATAAAGTGTGGAGAGTGGAGAGTGGAGTGTGGAGTGTGGAGTGTGGAGTGTGGAGTGTGGAGTTATGGTGTCCCCTTCGGGGACGGATTGAAATTTTTAAATAAACCCTTTTGATATCGAATGTGTGCTTTTAGGGCAAAATCTGATTCTTAATCGCGGCGAAGCCGCTCCTTATCTCCACTCTTCACTCTCAACTCTTCACTCTCAACTCTCCACACTGATAACTATCCCTCTCTCTTGACGACCGTCATGCGGTGGCTCCAGGCCCGGTGGACCAGGTAGCGCGCGTCCCCCTCCCGGCTGAACTTGAGCCAGAAGGTGGCGTTGCCGACGCGCTTTCTCGCGATGAACAGGCCGCTCTCCTCGTCGAAGATGCACTCGCCCGTTTTCCGCACCTCGTCCAGAACGGCGATCACGTCGTCGGTGAGGATCATGCGCTCGTCCATCATGCGCCGCGCCTCATCGGTGTAATTCAGTTCATAGTCCAGCTTCATCTCTCTCGGCTCCTCTCCCCAGACCTCGCGCAGCAGCTCGTTTTTCAGCGTTAAACGGTTATAGCGCTTCTCGCTGATGTCGGGCGGCGCGCCCGCGTCCGTGCCGTAGACCAGCTCCAGAATGTGGCGCGACTCCCGGCCCTGCCGCGCGAAGCGGTCCCGGCAGGCCATGCAGTAGGAGATGTACGGCGCGTCGGAGCGCTCGAGGCACTTCTCCGTCATCTCCGCCGCCACCTCGCGGTTGGCGTAGGCGGCGAGACCGCCGTAGCCGCAGCAGGGCGAGCGGTCGCCCGAGCAGGGCGTATCCACCAGCTCGCAGCCGAGGCGCCGGGCTATCTCCCGGATGGCGCTCTGGGTCTTCTCATCCCCGCGCGCGCCGCAGGAGTCGTGCATGGCGGCGGGGCGCGAAAGCCCCTGCCCGCCCTCGGGCAGGCCGATCTCCAGCAGCACGTCCCAGATGCCGACGATTTTCAGCCCCTCGTGTCCGGCGAGCTCCTTCCGGCAGCTCGGACAGCCCGCGATCACCACGGGGTCGCCGAGCTTTGCAAGCTCCCGGTCGAGAAAAGCCTTCGTCTGCTCCGCCATCTCCTCGCGTCCGGCCCAGTCGCCGATCGCGCCGCAGCAGCCCAGCATCAGCGCCACGCCCCCCTCGAGCCTCTCGCAGAGGTCGAGCCAGGCGGCCTTCACCGTCTCCGGGGCGATGGCCGACGCCTGACAGCCGGGGAAGAAGACATATTTGCACGTTACAAAGCCCGGCTGCGGCCGCGCGAGAAAGGCGTCGCCGTTGGAAAAGAGCATGTCCAGCAGGGCAAACTCATGGGGGGCCAGGGGCATTTTGTCGGTGGACACCATGTTCTGCCGGGCGAGGCGGCAGACCCTCGCCATGTCGAAGCCGTTGGGGCAGACCACCGTGCACTGGCCGCAGAGGGAACAGGAGTTCATGGGCTTGTTGAGCTGGTGGTCGCCCATGATGATCTGGGTGTTGTTGTAGATCTCCTTGGACAGGAGGCCGGGGTGCTTTTTGTAGTGCTTTAAGTACGCGCAGCTCTTGAGGCATTCCTCGCAGCGGCATTGGATGCAGCGCCCCGCCTCGGCCGCCGCCTCCTCCGGAGTGTAGCGCGCGCCCGCCATCGGCACGCGCGAGAGCTTGTCCGCGGCGGAAAGGTCGGTGTAGAGCCGGCTCTCCACCGCGCCCTCCTGGCCTCTGGTGTTGCGCGGGTCGAGATTCTGGGCGAGCCTGTCCACGGTGAGCGCCGCCTTCTTTGCGCCGAAGGCGGCCTCCATGACCCCGCCGCCGAGGTCGGAGACGAGCTTCACGTCCTCGCGGATCATGAGCTCCGGGATACAGACCGACCCCGGGTACAGGCGGGCAGCCACCTCGTTCGAGGCGCAGAGCACATCGAAGGCGCCGCGCTTTTCCTCGATAAGCTCCCGCGTGAGGGCACAGTTAAATTCAAATTGAATGTCCTTCCCCTTAAGGCGCTTGAGCTCGGCTTCAAAGGCCGACTCGTCCAGAAAGTCCGTCCCCCGGCGCAGGAAGGCTTCCAGGTTCGGCTCCTCGCAGAAGACGGTGGTCGGGTAGGCCTTCTTCTCCAGCTCCCCCGCGAGAAAGAGGACGAAGAGGCCCGCGCCGAAGATCGCGGCGCTCTTTCTCTTCCTGCTGCGAAACACGCCGCCGAGGCGCTGGGCCTGACCGTAACGCGCGGCGGCCTCCTCCACGCGGCGGATCGCGACGCCGTCGCCGATTTCCGCAAGGCGGCACTTTTTCTCGCACGGGGCCTCGCAGCCCATGGCGAGGATCAGGGGGAAGGGCGTGATTTTTTCATAGAGCTGCAGAGCCTTCCTGAAGTCCCCGGCGGCCGCCGCCTCCAAAAAGGCGCGGGCGTCCAGCTTCAAGGGGCAGGCCGCGCTGCAGAAGGGCGGATGCTCGTACACGCAGCGCGCGACCATGCTCTCCATCTCTTCCTTTGAGATCTTGTTGACCTTATACACATGGGTCGAGCCGCGCTCCTGAATCTGAGTCATGGGGATACCCCCTTATCATCGTTCATTCCGTAGGGGCCGATGGCCCAGGCCAGCTTCTCTTGTCCCTTCGGGACAATTCACCTTCTGCCCTCATCGGCCCGTTGTACGTTGACCTGCCGCGGGTCGATCAGGGGATCGACCCCTGCGGATCATCCTTTCGATACCAATAGAGAGGCCCGGTTGGGCCTCTCTATTATAACATGGTTTCGCTTGCCCGAAAAGTCTTACTTCTCGAGGGCCTTGAGGGCGGCGAGCACCTTGTCCGGGCGGGCCGGGATGCGGGTGATGCGCGCGCCGGTGGCGTTGTAGATGGCGTTCAGGATGGCGGGGTGCGGGGCGTCCAGCGGAGCCTCGCCGCAGCCGGCGGCGCCGTAGGGGCCGTTCGGGCGGTAGGTCTCGTTGTAGACGACCTCGATGTCATCGGGCACGTCGTTCGGGTAGGGGATGCCGCACTTGAGCAGGCTGGTCTCCTTCTCGAGATCGTCAAAGTCCTCGCTGAGGGCAAGGCCGATGCCCTGGGTCAGGCCGCCGTAGAAGTTGCCGTCCACCAGCAGTCTGTTCATGATCGTGCCGACGTCGGCCACGGCGGTGAACTTCTCCACCTTGACCTTGCCGGTCTGGGTGTAGATGGTGTACATGTAGGTGGCAAAGGGCTCGCCCTGGGCGGTGTCCTGATCCACCGGGTGGTCGGCGCAGTAGGTGGTGACCCAGTTGCCCTCGACCTTGAGCTTCTTGCCGTCGGCGACCATCTCGTCATAGGTTCTCCATGTGCCGTCGTCCTTCTTCATCTCGGCAAGCAGGGCCTCCGCCGCGAGACGGCAGGCGTTGCCGGACATGACCTGGGAGCGGGAGCCGCCCGCAGGGCCGGAGTTCGGAGTGTGCTTGGTGTCGTTCATGACGAGGCGGATCTGGTCGGGCCTGATGCCGGCCTGACGCAGGGTCTCATGGGCGGAGACGAGCGCGCCCATATCGGCGCCCTGGCCGTGATCCTCCCAGGAGACGTAGATCGTCACGGTGCCGTCGGGGTTGAGCTCGGCATAGGCGGAGGAGGAGTCCACGCCGTCAAGGCCGCAGCCGTACACGCCGAGGGAGACGCCGATGCCGTATTTGTAGCGGCCGTCGGAGGCGGCGTTCTTCTCGGCGACTCTCTTCTTGGCGGCCTCGTACAGAGGTCTCGCCTTGTTGAAGAGGTCCTCTTCGCAGTAGACGTCGGGGGCGTAGCCGGTGGGGATGGTGGTCTTCTCGGACGCCTTGTAGCAGTTCATGGCGCGCATCTCGAAGGGGTCAATGCCCATCTTGGCGGCCAGGCAGTCGATGGCGATCTCGGAGCCCATGAAGGACTGGGGAGAGCCGTAGGCGCGGAAGGCGGAGCCCCAGGCGTGGTTGGTGAAGACGGTCTGGCTCTTGTTGCGGATGGAGGCGATGCCGTAGCCCGCGCCGGTGAACTGGCTCAGACGCATGGTGAGCAGGTCGCCGAACTCGGAGTACGGGCCGTGGTCGACGTAGTTGTCGCCCCACAGGGCCAGCAGCTTGCCGTTCTTGTCCGCGCCGAGCTTGATGTGCATGAAGGCGGGGGAGCGCTTGCCGGTGTAGGTGATGTTCTGGAACTGGGTGAAGTTCAGGCTGACGGGCTTGCCGATGATCTTGGCGGCCGCGCCGATCAGGGCCTCGTTCGTCGGGGAGAACTTGTAGCCGAAGGTGCCGCCCGCGTGGTTCTGGATCAGGCGCAGGTTCTCCATCGGGACGCCGATGCCGGCGGCGATCATGGGCATGTGCAGATGGATGCCGATGGACTTGGAGTGCACGGTGACCATGCCGTCCTCGTCAATGTAGCCGTAGCCGCAGTCCGGCTCGATATGCAGGTGGGGCTGACGGGAGCAGTAGCTCTCGATCTCGACCTGCTGGGCGTCGGGGATGCTGTCCCAGTCGAAGTCCGGGCCCTTGATGCAGTTGGTCTCATAGAAGACGTTCGGGGTGCCCGGGTGGATCTCGATGGCGTCGGGGGCCATGGCGTCCAGGGCGTTCATGTAGGCGGGCAGCTCCTCGATGTCGACCTTGACGGCGTCGGCCGCGGCGCGCGCGTGCTCCTCGGTGTCGGCCGCGACGATGGCGATGGCGTCGCCGAACTGGAAGATCTTGTCGGAGCAGAGGACCGGGCGCTCAAAGCCGTCGGTCTT
>ONPN01000004.1 GCA_900319695.1 uncultured Eubacteriales bacterium | reverse complement strand
GACGCCGTCAAGGAAGAGGCCTCCCGCGTCGGCATGTACTATGTCAACGCCCGCTGGCTCGGCGGCATGCTCACCAACTTCAAGACCATGCGCACCCGTGTTGACCGCCTGGCTCAGCTCAAGAAGATGCAGGAAGACGGCACCTTCGACATGCTGCCCAAGAAGGAAGTCATGAAGCACCTGGGCGAGATGGAGAAACTCGAGAAGTATCTCGGCGGCGTCAAGGAAATGAAGAAGCTCCCCGGCGCCCTGTTTGTCGTTGACCCCCGCAAGGAGCACAACGCCATCGCCGAGGCCCGCAAGCTGCACATCCCCATCGTGGCCATCGTCGACACCAACTGCGATCCCGACGAGGTCGATTACGTGATCCCCGCCAACGACGACGCGATCCGCGCCATCCGCCTCATCTCCGCCACCATGGCCAACGCCGTTCAGGAAGGCCGTCAGGGCGCCGATGCCGCCGCTGATGAAGCCGCCCCCGAAGAGGCCGCAGAGGAATAAGAATCTCAAAGGGGCGTTTCATACGCCCCTTTTCTAATGAATCATACAGGAGGAATATAAAAATGGCTGAGATGACCAACGTCGGCATGATGGACTGCAAGAAGGCGCTCCAGGCCACCGACGGCGATATGGACAAGGCAGTCGACTGGCTGCGTGAGAAGGGCCTGGCCAAGGCCGCCAAGAAGGCCGGCCGCGTGGCCGCCGAGGGCATGGCTTACGCCCATGTCTGCTCCGAATGCGGCGTCGCCGCCATCGTCGAGGTCAACTGCGAGACCGACTTCTGCGCCAAGAGCGATCTGTTCAAGGCCTTCGTCAAGGATGTCTGCAAGGTCGTCCTCAACGACAACCCCGCCGACGTCGAGGCTCTGCTCCAGTGCAAGTACCCCGGCAGCGCGCTGACCGTCGCCGAGACCCTGCCCGAGAAGGTCATGTCCATCGGCGAGAACCTGCAGATCCGCCGCTTCGCCCGCTTCGCCGACCCCACCAACGTGGCTTACGTCCACGCCGGTGGCTCCCGCGCCGTGCTGGTTAACCTCGCTGTCGAGGGCGGCATCGACGCCACCGAGATCGGCAAGAACATTGCCATGCAGATCGCGGCCATGAATCCCAAGTACTGGGACAAGAGCCTTGTTCCCCAGGCCGACATCGACCACGAGCGCGAGGTTCAGGTTGCCCTGATGGACAACGATCCCAAGATGGCGTCCAAGCCCCAGGCCATCAAGGAGAAGGCCGCCGCCGGCAAGATCAACGCCTTCTTCAAAGAGAACTGCCCGCCGACGCCGCCAAGAAGCTCGGCGGCAGCGTGAAGTTTGTCAATGCCGTCCACTTCATCAAGGGCGAGGGCATTGAGAAGAAGGAAGAGGACTTCGCGGCCGAGGTCGCGAAGCAGATGAACATGGGCAAGTAATCGCCCCGCGATTCTGACAAAGCAATATACACTGACTCCCCCGGAGAAATCCGGGGGAGTTTTGTTGTTCAGGTGAGAGAATCATCCAATCCCTTCACCCTCGTAGTCTTCGCCGTCGACACGGCGCTTTGTGTTCTCGGCTTCGATCAGGTGGGCTTTGCCGCGGGGGTCGCGCCAGCGGACGGTGAAGCGGTCGAGGGCGGCGGGACCGGCATAGAGCTTGCCGTCTTTCAGGCGAAGGCCAAGCAGCCCTTCGCAGGCCGCACGGAAATACCAGCCCGCGGAGCCGGTGTACCAGGTCCAGCCCGCTGTGCCTTCGCGGCCCTCTGCCGAGCAGACGTCCGCCGGGAGGACGAAGGGCTCCGCCTCATAGCGATCAGAGTCGCCTGTCTCGGGCAGGAGCAGGCGCAGGAGCTCCCGTCCCTCGCGCTCCCGCCCGCGCTTGAGGCAGGCCAGGGCCAGCCAGACGGCGGCGTGGGTGTACTGTCCGCCGTTTTCGCGGAAGCCCTCACCGTAGCCGCTAAGATAGCCGGGGCTGTCCTCGGCGGGATAGGGCGGGTCAAGGAGTTTTACCAGCCGGTGTTCCCGGTCGACGAGGCGGGAGAGTGCGCTTTCCAGGGCGAGCGCCACCTTCTCGGGCGAGGCCCAGGGGCAAAAGGCCGCCCAGCTCTGGGACAGGGAGTCGATGCGCTCCCCGTCGCCGAGGGGCCTGCCGTCCGCGTACCAGGCTCTCGGATACCAGCGGCCGTTGAAGCTGCTGTCAGCGGCGCGGCCCAGCTCCTCGGACAGAGCGCGGTAGTGCGCGGCGCGCTTGTCGTCCAGGCGCTCGAGCAGATTGGCCAGGCGCAGAGCGACGCAGGAGAGGAACCAGCCCAGCCAGACGCTCTCCCCGCCGACACGGTCAAGGCCGTCGTTCCAGTCGCCGCTGCCCATCAGGGGCAGACCGTGCGCTCCAAAGCCCCGCGCCTCCGCGCATTGTACGGCGCGCAGGGCGTGATCGAGCACCGACGCGCTCTGCGTACTCCGCGCCGGGGTCTCGTACCGGTCGCGCTCCTCGTCCCGCAGAGCGGGGGAGTCGAGGAAGGGCGTCTCCACGGAGCAGAGGCGGAGATCGCCGGTCGCTTCCGTGTACTCGCACAGGGCCCAGGCAAGCCACAGCAGATCGTCCGAGCAGCGGGTGCGCACGCCCCGGTCGCCCGCCGGATGGCGGTGCCACCAGTGGAGCACGTCGCCCTCGCGGTACTGATGGCGGCAGCAGTCGAGAATCTGATTGCGGCAGAGGCCGGGGTCGATGAGCAGGAGGTTGACGCTGTCCTGGAGCTGATCGCGAAAACCGACAGCCCCGCCGCTCTGGTAAAGACTGCTGCGCGCCAGGAGGCGACAGGCGTAACATTGATAGACCGCCCAGGTATTCAGATAGTGCGTGAGCGCCGCGTCTGCGCAGTCGAGATGAAAGCGCCCGAGCAGGCGGCTCCACCAGTCACGCGTCTCGGCGAGCAGGGCGTCCGCCTCGCCGGGTTCGAGGACATGGGCGATCGCCTCTTCATCCGTGCCGAGTAGGAGCATGGTCGTCTCCTCCGCCTCAAAGCTCAGGCGCAGGGCGCGGGGACAGAAGTCGGATTTCACGGTGAAAGGCACGGAGGCCGCGGCCAGGAGCTCAACACCGGGCAGCCAGCTCCCCGCGTCAGACAGGCGGACGAGGCCGTCCCGCTCTTCGATTTGCAGCCCCGCCGAATCGGAGGTTCCGAGAGTCGGCCGGAGCTCCCAGTTGAGGCGCAGGCCCTTCGCGCCGCAAATGAGCAGCACGCGCAGGTCAAGCCCCGTTGGAATGAAAAGTGTGGTCTCCACCCGCCGCCCGGCGAGTTCCTTTTGCCACACGCAGAGGCCGGGGGAGAGGCGCACGCGGCACGCGCCGACGCCGTCCGCAAAGAGACTGACGGGCTGCCCTCCGACGAGGGCGTACAGGGCCTCGGCCCCTGCGCTGTCGCGGATATCCGGCGGCGGGGGCAGCAGACGCATCTCCCGCGCGTTTTTAAGCCACAGCCCCGCCGGACCGAAGTCGGCGGCAAAGGCGGAGAGACTGCCGTTGGTAAGCACCTGCTGCCAGGCGCGCGGCGGCAGGGCATCCCGCACGGCGTAGGAGAAGATGTCGCCGTCCCAGCGGTGGGGCGGGGCGTCTTCTCCCCGTTTCGGCGCGGGCAGCGCGGGGACGAGGGACGCGGGCAGCGTCTTTTCCTCCCCGATGAACACCGCCGCGCGATGGAGCAAAACCGCTTCCGCGGCGGTGGGCACGCAGAGCACGCCGCCCTTCACCCCTAAAAGCGCCGCAAGACCGAAGGAGGCGAGCCGGCCTTCGATCTCCCGCAGGCGCGGGCGCAGGTATTCGCCCTGCTCGTCGGAGAGAAAAACAAGCTCCGATTCCAGGCCGCAGCTTTTGAGCAGGCAGAACTGACGCAGCAGCTTGTCCGCCTCCGCCGCTCCCGCGCGGCAGGCGATGATCGGCAGATCGCCCGAGATGCCCCAGCGCCAGAGCTCCCGCCTGGGGGCGGCGTCAAGGAGGCGGTTTTCCCACAGCGGCAGGACTTGGACCATCGCTTCGCCCAGGGCTTCGCCGCTGAGTCCCAGACGCAGGGCCGCGGCCCGGGGCATGGTTCCGCCCGAATCGGCGGGTGCGTCCAAAAGACGGCCCGCCGCGTCAAAGGCCTCGTCGGCGCTGCGGCCCAGGGTGAGAACGAAGCGCAGCTCACAGGGGCGCTTGCGCTTCAACGTGAGTCCTGCGCGGGCATTTATCAGCGGTGTTACGAGCGGACCGAGACCGCCGCGCGCGTCCGCGTCAAAGGCGACGGGGACGTCGGATGCCAGGCAGAGCCAGAGCTCCGCGCCGCCGGTCTTGGACAGCCTTCTCAGCAGGAGCCGCCCGCCGCGCGCTTCGGCCGTCATGCCGAGCTGCCAGTAAGCCCGGTGATCCTCCCAGTCCCGCTCCAAAGCGAGGATGGGTGTAAAGCGCAGCGTGAGCGGGACAGTCCGGTTTTCGGCGCTGTTTAGCGTGAGGCGCAGCGTCTCGCCGAGCTCGCCCGCCGCGCACTGTCGGGTGATGGTACAGCGCACGCCGTCGGCTTCCAACTCAAAGCCGCAGCTCTCTTCACCAAAGTGATAACGGGAGGAGAGAAGCGGCCTTTCCCCGAGAGTGAGGGCGAGGCCGGGATCGGCCCCTTCCGGGCGGTAGACGCAGGTCTCGCCGAGAAAGGCGGCGCTCTCCCCGTTATCTTTAAGGCGCAGGCTGTAGGCCCCGTTGGAGAGCAGGCAGGCGCAGGGCTTTTCCCCGCACGGGCCCTCCTGTTCCCAGGGCTGGCGCGCGCTCTTCGGCGGGCGCTCGGGGATCGGGCTGCGGTCGCGCCGGATGACGGCCCCGGAGTCGGGCAGCTTCTCCTGCAAAAGCAGGGTGAAGGCCGCCATCTCCGGCTCGTCCATGAAGAGGGCGCGGACGCTGCCGTTGTCCACGGCGTTGACGGCGGCGAGGATGCTCATACCCACATGGTGGGCCATCCAGCAGCGCACCTGCTCGCCGTTGGGGTTTTCACAGCGGCCGGGCGTGAAATCCAGGGCCTCGATATAGCCCCAGCGGCCCGCCGCCCCCAGATCGCGCAGACGGCGCAGATTGCGAGCAGCGGCGGAGGGCTCGACCGCAAGGGCCAGAAAGCTCGCATAGGGGGCAATGACCATGTCCGCCTCCTGCCCGCGCTTGAGGGCCAGGGCCGGACAGCCGTGGGCCTTGTAGCGGTAACTGAGGGAGGCGTCAAGGGAGTAGAACGCGCTCTCGGAGATGCCCCAGGGCTTGCCGGGGTAGTGCCGCCGCTTCTGGGCATAGACGCAGAAGCGGGCGCTCTCATACAGGAGGCTCGAGCGGCAGAGCGGCAGGAAGAGCGCGGGCATCAGATACTCGAACATCGTGCCGGTCCAGCTCGCAAGGCCGCGGTAGCCGTCCTTCTGAAGCTGGGCGCGGCTGAGCTTTTTCCAGTGGCGGAGGGGGATCTGCCCCCTCGCAAGGGCAATATAGCTGGTCAGCATCGCCTCGCTCGCCATGAGATCATACCAGCCGCCCGCCCCGCGCTCCTTCTCGGCGTCATAGCAGATATAGAAGAGCTCGCGCTTGGAATCAAAAAGCGGGGCAAAGTCCATGGCGTCCAGCAGCGCGCGCAGACGGCGTTCCGACTCACCCTCGCCCCAGCGTTTCAGGGCGGAGCAGGCGACGATGAGCCCGGCACAGAGGTTGCCGCTGTCCACGGTGGAGACAAAGCGCGGGCGCAGGGGGCGCAGCGTGCGCGTGTCGTACCAGTTGAAGAAGTGGCCGCGGTGCTTTTCCATCCCCTCCAGCGCGGGCAGCATACGCTCAATATAAGCGACGGACTCGTTCTTCGGAATCACGCCCGCCGCACCGAGGGCTGCCGCCGAGGCCAGCGCCAGGCCGATGTTGGTCGGCGAGGTGCGGTGCGCGGCGCCGACAGGCGGCTGCTGCTGAAAGTTGTCGGGCGGGAGAAAGTGATCCTCCCTGCCGGAGAGCTCGCGGCAGTAGCCCCAGCTTTCGGTGAGGGAACGGAGCAGGAGATCGCTGTCGCGCACGGAGAGAGAGGCATCCTTCGCCGCGGGCAAGGCCAAAGCCGCGCAGGCGGCGGGGGACAGGAGCCACATGAGCCCCGCCGCTTTACCGGGAGCCTGGGGCGCGAAGGCCATCAGCAGCACGCCCAGCACCACGCAGGGAAACATGGCCCGCACATGCTCGGCAAGGGAGGCCGTGGCCCTGAGCTCCGCAAAGGTGGTCCACTGCAAAAGCCGTCGGCGGCTGACGAGCATGCGCCAGAGGGAGCTGAGGATCGCCGTGAGGCAGACCCAGGCCTCGAAGGGCAGCAGCCACAGCCGCATGAAGCAGCGCACGATGGCCCCGCCGAGACCGGTCAAAAGGCGCGTATGCCGACGCAGGCGCACATGTCCCGCCTCACGCCGAAGGCCGGTCTCCGCAAAACTCAGCAGCAGATCCTGCAACAGCGTCAAGAGCGCCGCCCAGCCTGCGAGGCGGAGGCCCGGCCCCTCGCCGCAGAGCCCCGCGAGCAGGGCCGTCAGCGTCAGCGGGGCGACGAGGCTGCGCCGCAGGTTGTCCAGCAGGCGGAAACGGTCCATGATCGCAAGCTCGCGCCTAAAGATCCAGGGCGTGTTCTGCCAGTCGCCGCGCACCCAGCGGTGCAGGCGCTTGAAGTACGCGAGGGGCTTTGCCGGAAAGGCGTCGGAAAAGGCGGCGTCGCTCATGTACGCCCCGTGCAGATATGCGCCCTCCAGCGCGTCGTGACTGAGTACGCGCCCCGTCGGCAGCTTCTCCCCGCAGCGCAGCAGCATCTCGGCGTCGAGAAGGCCCTTGCCCGCAAAGCCCCCGGAGCCGAAGACGTCCATGTAGAGCTCCGACGACACCCCGCCGTAGGGATCGCTGCCGCCGGGGCCAGCGAAGATCAGGGCAAAGTCCGTGGCCGACGCGCTCGAAAGCTCCGTCTCAATACGCGGGTGGATGATCGCGTGCCCCGAGACCGGCAGACCGTCCGGGCCCGGCTGGGGCCTGTTCAGGGGATGCAGGGCCGCGCCGATGAGCTGACCGATCGAGCCGGGAAACACGCGCGTGTCCGCGTCGAGGGAGACGATGTAGCGCGTGCCCTTCAGGGCTTCAATGTCGCCGGTGACCTCGAGCGTGGAGGCCGCGCCGCACAGCAGCTTTGCCAGCTCCGTCAGCGCGCCGCGCTTGCGCTCAAAGCCGCTGTAGCCGTCCCCGTCAAATGTGCGGGGGCGGAGAAAGAGGTAGAAGCCGCCGCCGTGTTTTCGGTTGAGCCCTTCGACATACTCTCTCGCCTTGCGGATGAGCGCCTCGTCTCCGGGGCAGGTCTGCGTCTTCGCGGCCGGCAGATCGGCCAGCAGCCCAAAGCGCAGCTCCTTCCCCTCATGCACGCAGGCGAGGCGCAGTTCCTCTAGGCGCTTGAGCTCCACGCAGCCGAGCAGGGCCGACAGCACGACGATGCTCCGCCCCTCCTCCGGCACACCCGCCGTGAGATCGAGCCTCGGCAAGGGGCGCGGCGTCAGAAAGCGCAGCAGCAGAAAGTCCACCAGACCCTTGACCAGCGACCAGACCGGCACGATCAGCAGCAGCGCCGCGCGCAGGTCCTTCAGCGCGGTGAACACTGCGAGACAGCCGAAGAGCGTCAGCCCCGCGAGGGCTGCGATATACACCGCCGCGCGCAGTTCCCCCGGCGGTTCGATCAGCAGAAAGCCGACGTGTTTTCCGTCGGCCTTCGCGGTGTCCACGAGGCGGCGGGCGAGGGCCTGTTCGTCCAGGTCCTGGGCCTCGGCCATGTCGGAAAGGCG
Organism: uncultured Eubacteriales bacterium; assembly: GCA_900319695.1. Taxonomy (GTDB): domain Bacteria; phylum Bacillota; class Clostridia; order Oscillospirales; family Oscillospiraceae; genus Limivicinus. The sequence continues at coordinate 79,171 of ONPN01000004.1, read as the reverse complement.
GCGCAGATAGTCCTCCCGCGTCGGTCGGTCCATGCGCGAGAAACTCCCGTCGGGGTCTTCGCTCAAAACCGCGGCGGGTACGTCCGTCTCGTCCAGCACGCGCTCCATGTCCATGGTGGCGAGCAGGTTCAGCGAACCGAAGAGCGCCGCCATGGCGTCGCTCAGACTTTCGGGCTCGGACGAGGCGCAGAGCTTTTGGCACTGAAAAGCCACAGCTTCCAGCAGAGCCGCCCGCAGCGCGGCGGGAAAGAGCAGCAGTTCCCGCCGCCGCAGCACCGTGACCGACTGAAAGCCTCTTAAAAAGAGCAGACAGCGCTCCTCGCTGACGCGCCCGTTGCCCGCCTGCAAAAGCGCCCGGCAGAGCTCCAGCGTCAGCAGCTTTCCCCGGCAGGCGCGCTGCCGCTCGGCGTCGCGCAGGGCGCGGCGGACAGGCGGGTACTCGCGTCGGATCATATAGTCGTTGTCAAGCAGCCACTCGCAGGCGGCCGGGACGCGGGCCGCGTCCTGATAGCGCCGCCGGAACAGGTCGTGGCAGCGTTCGATCTCCTGAAAGCAGCGGCGCAGCGTCCCCGCCTCGCCGTGCCCGTCCAGAACGCCGTCTGGGCGCAGGGTCTGGGCGCAGGAGGCCGCGTAATCAAACAGACGCTCATCGTCAATGTACGATACCAGATTCATGCTGTCCATGTCTCTCTCCGTTTTGTCAAGTGTTGGGATTCACCATGCAGTTTTTCCCATTCCGGACAAGTTATGCACGGACGCTTCTGACAAGAAAAAATACTTGACAGAACGGGGGCGAGCGTGTATACTCCGTAAAGGTTGAAGACTTGACAGGGGGCGGAGCGCCATGGAGGGCAGAAGAGAGCAGAGTATGCTGCTGGATTTCTATGGGGAGCTCCTGACCGACAAGCAGAGAGAGTGCTTCGATCTGCACTACAACGAGGACCTGTCTTTGTCGGAAATCGCAGAGCAGCTCGGCATCTCCCGCCAGGGCGTGTGGGACAACATCCGCCGCGCCGAGAGCGCAATGCGTGAGATCGAGGAAAAAACCGGGCTGATCCGCCGTTTTGAGGACAACCGGCGCGGACTGGAGAGCCTGCGAAAAACGCTGCGGCGTATCGAAGAGCTCAGCACGGGCGAGGCCGGAAACCTGGCAGCGCAGGCCGGGGCGGAGATCGAGACGTTGATCGTCAGAGGATAAAAGATGGCATTTGAGAGCTTATCTGAAAAACTGAATGAGGCGTTTAAAAAGCTGCGCGGCAAGGGCAGACTGACAGAGAACGACGTCAAGGACGCGATGCGCGAGGTGCGCATGGCGCTGCTCGAGGCGGACGTCAGCTACAAAGTGGTGCGCGACTTCACCAAGTCCGTCACCGCGAAGGCCGTGGGCACGGACGTGCTCGAGGCCCTGAACCCCGCGCAGATGGTCATCAAGATCGTCAACCAGGAGCTCTGCGACCTGATGGGCAGCGAGAACCGCAAGCTGAACATCAGCTCCAAGTCGCCGAGCGTCGTAATGCTGGTCGGCCTGCAAGGCGCGGGCAAGACCACGAACGGCGCCAAGCTCGCCGCCTATATGCGCAAGCAGGGCAAGCGCCCGCTGCTCGCCGCGTGCGACATCTACCGTCCTGCCGCCATCAAGCAGCTTGAAACCGTCGGCGCGCAGCTCGACATCCCCGTCTTCCAGATGGGCACGACGAATCCCGTCGATATTGCGAAGGCCGCCGTGGAGCACGCAAAGAAGCACGGCAACGACCTGGTCTTTCTCGACACCGCCGGACGTCTCCACATCGACGCCCAGCTCATGGACGAGCTGAAGAACATCAAGGCCGCCGTGGAGCCCGCCGAGATCCTGCTCGTGGTCGACGCCATGACCGGTCAGGACGCCGTCAGCGCGGCCACCGCCTTTGATGAAGCGCTGGACGTGACCGGCGTCATGCTCACCAAGCTCGACGGCGACGCGAGAGGCGGCGCGGCCCTCTCCATCACGGCCGCCACCGGCAAGCCCGTCAAGTTCATCGGCGTGGGCGAAAAGCTCGACATGATCGAGCCCTTCTATCCCGACCGCATGGCTTCCCGCATCCTCGGCATGGGCGACATGCTGACCCTCATCGAGAAGGCGCAGCAGAGCTTCGACGAGAAGAAGGCCCTTGAGGCCGCCGAGAGGCTGCGCGCCAACCGCTTTACGCTGAGCGACTATCTCGACCAGATGAACCAGCTCAAGAACATGGGCGATCTGGAAAGTGTCCTCAGCATGATTCCCGGCGTCGACGCGAAGGCCCTCAAGGGCGCGAAGCTCGACGACAAGGCCATGTCCCGTCAGGAGGCGATCATCCTCTCCATGACGCAGGCTGAGCGTGAAAATCCCGCCATCCTCAACTCCAGCCGCAAAAAGCGTATCGCCGCGGGCTCCGGCACCACGGTGGTCGACGTCAACCGCCTCGTCAAGCAGTTCGAGGCCATGCAGCAGATGACCAAGCAGCTTTCCGGCAAGAACATGAAGAAGCTGCAAAAGAAAATGGGCCGCATGGGCGGCGGTGGCTTCCCCGGCTTCGGGGGAGGTTTCCCCGGACTCTAAAACCGATTCAAAGCCCGGAAAAGCGGGTTTGAATCGGAGAGGAAGAAGGAGGGAGCGGACGCGGCGTTTTCGCGGCACTTACGCAAACCGCGGAAACAGAGCGCAGCGAGCTTCTTCTGACGAGGGCGGAGGCGGCTTCCCCGGCTTCGGCGGGGGTTTCCCCGGACTCTAATCCGTTTATAAAATGCGCAGCATTTTATAAGATATATTGAAATTTTTCATGGAGGTGAAAATACATGGTTAAGATCAGACTTCGCAGAATGGGCGCCAAGAAGGCCCCTTACTACCGCATCATCGTCGCTGATTCCCGCAGCCCGCGCGACGGCCGCTTCATCGAGGAGCTGGGTATTTACGACCCCATGGCCGACGGCGAGAAGATCAAGGTCGATATGGAGCGTGCAAAGTACTGGATCGCGAACGGCGCTCAGCCCACCGATACAGTCCGCGGCCTGCTCAAGAAAGTTGAGGCCTAATTAAGGAGTTCATGACCGCATGAAAGAGCTTTTGACCTACATCGTGCAGAGCCTGGTGGATAATCCCGACCAGGTTTCTGTGACCGAGCGCAAAGCCGACGGCGAGACCGTGTTCGAGGTCCGCGTCGCTGACGGCGATATGGGCAAGGTCATCGGTCGGCAGGGGAGAATCGTCAAGCAGATTCGTATCCTCATGCGGGCCGTCGCCCAGAGAAAGGGCAAAAAAGTATCAGTTGAGATTATGGACTGATCGTCTCCCTCCCCCGGCGAAAGCCGGGGGAAAGTGCTATTTGCAGATATTTGCGCGCCCCACCTGGGGGCACTTTTGAATAGGTGGGTTCATAATGCTTCATTTCTGCCTTTTCCTGGGGCTGATCTTCCTGCTGCTCTTTTCCGGCAGCGCCGCGCTGGCCGGGCGCTCGGTTCGTTTTGAGCAGAGCTTTCCCTGCGTCTGCACGGGTTTGATCCTTGTTCTGTTCGTGTGCGGCCTGCTTGACCTGGTTCGTGTGGGCTTCTGGCTCGTCTGCGCCCTGACCCTGGGCTTCTGGGCGGCGGCGCTGCTTCCGCGCGGAGCGGAGCAGAGACGGCGGCAGATGAGAGCCTTTTTTACTCCGGCCTTTTTTGCTTTTCTGGTCATGGCCGCCTTCTTTGCGTACATCAATTACAGAAAGATGATCTGCGGCTACGACGAGCTCTCCCATTGGGGAGACGCCGTCAAGGTCTTGATCCAGACGGGAAAATTCGGCGTCTATCCCGCCGCAAACGCCCTGCATCCGCAGTACCCGCCGGCAGACACGCTGATGCTGTATCTGTTCGAGGCGCTGTATAATCTGATCTTCCCGGGAGACGGCTATCGGGAGGATATCCTGTATGTCGCGCACCTGATTTTGACCTTTGCGTTTCTGCTGCCCTTCTTCACACGTCCCCTTGCAAAGAAGCGTGCTCTCGGCGTCCTGGCCGTTATTGCCGTCGTGTTTTCGCCGTGTGCGTTTCTGGACGTTTACACGGGTCTGATGGCCGACACGGCGCTCTCAATCCTCCTGGGCTGCGGGATGGCCGCCCTGTTCCTGAACCCCTTTGACAGCCCGCGGCTGCAGACGCTGTATCTCTGCTGCGCCTGTGCGCTGCTGGTGCTGATGAAGTCGGTCGGACTGCTGTTTGCCGTGCTGCTGGCTGTGACAGCCGCCATACGCTTCGGCATGGAGGCAAAGACACCCGCCCGAATAAAATACGCGGTGTACATCGCCCTGTCGACGCTCATTCCGGCAGCACTGTGGAAACTCAAATGCGCCCTTGGCGGGGCCAGGGCTTCCTTTTCCACTAAGCTGGGCGTCTCGGATCTGCTCGCGCTGGTGGCGCATCGGGACAGCTCCTACCGCCAGGCTGTCTACGACGGATTCTGGACGGAGCTCAACAAGTGCGCATTCAGGGGAGTCCCGATGCTGCTGCTCATCCTTGGTATGTTCGCCGCGCTGGCGCTGCTGTGCCGCTTTCTGCGGCGCCGCGGTATATTTTCGGGCCGCGACAGCGCGCTGCTGCTCGGCTCGACGGCGCTGGTTTTCCCGGTGTATCTGTACGGGCTGTGCCTGACTTACTGCTTCTCCTTCACGCAGGAGGCGGCTGAGCAATACGCAAGTCTCCTGCGCTACGCCGCGATCGTCTGCTGCTTTCTCTGGCTGCTGGTTCTGCTGGCTGCGATCTATCTTGCCTGGGAGCCGGGGACGGAGCGCATCCGGCGCGGCTTCTGTGCGCTGCTGCTGGCCTGCGCGCTCCTGTACGGGAATAACCCGGTGGGCGTCCTGTCCCTGCTGACGCGCTTTGAAGCCCATCGTTCCCAGTCTGCCCGAGTAAGATCGGCAGCGGTGGAGGAATACTTCCTTGCCCACGCCGAAGAGGAGCCATCGCGCGTTTTTCTGGTAACGCAGGACCGGCGAAGCTACGACATGCTCCTGATGCACTATGTTCTCCGTCCAAATTATGTCCCGCAGACCTGGCAGCTCGGGGAAGAAGAGCTGGAGCAGGAGGGATATATGAAAACAACGCCCGACGAGTGGCGGGCGCTGCTGGTTTCAGATTATGACTATGTGGTTGTCATGGCAATGGACGATTATTTTACGGATAACTACGCGCATCTGTTCAGCGGAACCCTCGAGCAGGGGAGTACGGCGACGCTGTGGAAGGTGGACAAGGACAGCGGCACGCTCAACTGTGTCGTCGGATAATACCGCATAGCCCCCCGGTTTTCGGGAAAAGCTCGGCCGCAAAAAAGAAATACGCCTTACTCTTCGATCCGCGGCGTTTGTGCCGTGGTGACGAGTAAGGCGTATTTTTAACTCATACTATTCCCTGATAGAAAGCAGACAAGGAATTCCAAGCAAAATTTGTGTCAGGCAAGGCGAAGCCCGCAGAGCATAATGGAGATATATGGTCAAGGGCTTCAACGCAGCATGGCGCAAATTTTGGCGGAAGGACTGTCAGGTTTCTGTCAGGGGATAGTATCAAGCGTGGGCTTCAAAGGAGGCGTGGGGATTCGTGGCCTCGGTCTCCTCGAGCTTGGCGGCGGCCCATTCGCTGCCGCTCTCCTTGGCGCGGGTGTACCAGCGACCGGCCTCATCCAGGTTCTGCGTCACGCCGAGACCGTTCTGATACAGATAGCCGATCTGGGCCTGGCCCTGGGCGTTGCCCTGCTGGGCGGCGCGGTTGTTCCACTCCATGGCCTTGGCATAGTCTGCCGGGACGCCGAGCGCGTTCTGATACATGTAGCCGAGCTGAGCCTGCGCGTCGGCATTTCCCTCTTCGGCGGCCTTGAGATAGTACTCCATGGCCTTGGCGTAATCCTGCTCCAGGCCGCCCTTGCCGTCAAGGTAGAGGTCGCCAAGGAGCTTCATGGCGTCGGCGTTGCCCTCCGACATGAGCTTCTGCAAGCCGGGCACGGCGAGGACATAGAGCTTCTCCGCTTTCTCGGCGTCGACCTTGCGGGCCGTCTCCACGGTCAGGGTACCGGCCTCATCGGCGGTCTTGCTGACGGGGTTCGGCATGGGGGCGTTGTAGAAATCACCCAGAGCCATCAGCTCAAAGGGGCTGAGGTTGTTGCACGCGGCGGCCTTGTTCGCGGCGTCCAGGGCGAGCTCAAACTTCTTCTCAACGCCCTTGCCCTTGGCAAAGCAGTCGCTCAGACTGGCCATGGCAGCGCCATAGTCAAAGGAGGAGGGGTCGGCATCGTCCGCCGCGGCGACGAACTTGATGTAGCGGCGCGCGGCCTCGGCTTCGTCCATGCGCATGCCCTTGCCCTGCTCAACGGCGTCGGCCAGCAGGTAGGAGGCGATGGAGTAGCCGCCCTTCGATGCGGTCTCCAGGTAGCCGAGAGCCTTGGCACTGTTCGCGTCGACGCCGAGACCGAGGTAATAAGCTCTGCCCAGGATGGCCGCAATGGCGGGATCGGAGCTGTCGGCGGCGGTGTTGGCCTTTTCAAAGGCCGCGGCATAGTCGCCGCTGTTGTAGAGGGCGATGGCCTCGTCCGCGATGGCCTTGGCTCTTTCAGCGGCCTCCTCGGCGGGATTGACGGTCTCGACCGGCGCGGGCGCGGGGGTCTCGACGGGCTTCGGTTCGGTTTTTTTGCCGCAGGCGCACAGCGTCAGCGCCAGGGCGAGCAGCAGGATTGCTGCAACGGTTCTTTTCATATGATTGATCTCCTTCCAATATAAGAGCTTGCTTATTCAGTAACTTTGCTATTATAGTACGCCTTTCCTGCTTTTTCAACTGAAATTGCGGGGTAAAGCGTGAATATTTTGCAAACCCCGTTCGGCTTTTGTTTTGACGCCGCGCGGGGGCACTTTGTTCCTGCTGTATTCACACTTTCCTGTGGATTTTTCCGAGACACCCTGTTATACTGTATAAGGATAATTTTGTACAATTCCCCGGGCTTTGTCCGGAAATGTGAAAGGAGATACATATCATGGGTCTTATCAAAGCAGCCTTGGGTTCTGTCGGCGGCGTGCTCGCCGATCAGTGGAAGGAGTATTTCTACTGCGATGCGCTTGACAGCGACGTGCTGGTCGTGCGCGGCCAGAAGCGGCAGAGCGGCCGCGGCTCCAACAAGGGCAGCGACAACGTCATCTCCAACGGCTCCGTCATCGCCGTGGCCGACGGTCAGTGCATGATCATCGTCGACCAGGGCAAGATCGCCGAGCTCTGCGCCGAGCCGGGCGAGTTCCGGTATGACGCCTCCAGCGAGCCCTCCATCTTCGCGGGCAGCCTGGGCGACGGCATCGGCGACGTGTTCAAAGCCATCGGCAAGCGCTTCACCTTCGGCGGCGAGATCCCCAAGGAGCAGCGCGTTTACTACTTCAACACCAAGGAACTGGTGGGCAACAAGTACGGCACGCCCTCTCCCGTCCCCTTCCGCGTGGTGGACCAGCGCGCCGGCATCGACATCGACATCGGCATCCGCTGCTTCGGCGAGTATTCCTACCGCGTCTGCAACCCCATCCTGTTCTACACCAACGTCTGCGGCAACGTCAACGAGCCCTACACCCGCGACAGGATCGACAACCAGCTCAAGACCGAACTGCTGACCGCCCTGCAGCCCGCCTTTGCGAAAATCTCCGACATGGGCATCCGCTACTCCAGCCTGCCCGGACATACCGTCGAGATCGCAGACGCTCTCAACGACGTCCTGTCCGCCAAGTGGCGCGACCTGCGCGGCCTTGAGATCGTCTCCTTCGGCGTATCCAGCGTCAAGGCGAGCGAGGAAGACGAGAAGATGCTCAAGGAGCTGCAGCGCAACGCGGCCTTCCGCGATCCCACCATGGCAGCGGCCCACCTTGTCGGCGCGCAGGCGGCGGCCATGCAGGACGCGGCCAAGAACGCCGGCGGCGCGGCGGTCGGCTTCATGGGCATGAACATGGCGGGCCAGGCCGGCGGCTTCAACGCGGCAAATCTCTACGGCATGGGCAGCGCCCAGCCGACGGCTTCCGCTCCCGCCGCCCCGAAGGGCGATTCCTGGACCTGCCCGACCTGCGGCAAACAGGCCACCGGCAAGTTCTGCACCGAATGCGGCACCAAAAAGCCCGAGGACGGCTGGACCTGCCCGAGCTGCGGCGCAGTGAACAAGGGCAAGTTCTGTGCCGAGTGCGGCGCAAAGAAGCCCGCCGGGGCGCTGGTCTATAAGTGCGACAAGTGCGGCTGGGAGCCCGAGGACCCCGCCCATCCGCCGAAATTCTGCCCCGAGTGCGGCGACCCCTTCACCGCGGAAGACATCGTAAAGTAAACAGCTTGTCGTCCTGAGCGTCAAAAGCGAGGTGAAGTCCATGGCAGAGCAGATCAGCAACTATCAGTGCCCGGCGTGTACCGGACCGCTGCACTTTGACGGCAAGTCCGGCAAGCTCCAGTGCGACTACTGCGGCAGCAGCTTCAGCGTGCAGGAGATCGAGGCGCTGTACAAGGAAAAAGACGAAGCCGCAGCCCAGGCGACAGCCCAGGCAAAGGAAGAGCAGGGCGGCGAGAGCAACTGGGCGCAGGCACAGGGCCTGAAAGCCTACAACTGCCCGAGCTGCGGGGCGGAGCTCATCTGTGACGAGAGCACCGCCGCGACCTCCTGCCCCTACTGCGGCAACCCCTCCATCGTGCCGGGCCAGCTCAGCGACATGCTCAAGCCCGATTACGTCATCCCCTTTAAGCTGGGAAAGGAGGAGGCCAAGGCGGCGCTGAAAAAGTATTACCAGGGCAAGCCCCTGCTGCCGAAGGCTTTCTCGAGAGAAAACCACATCGAGGAGATCAAGGGGGTCTACGTCCCCTTCTGGCTCTATGACGGCACAGCGGAGGCGGACATGAGTTTCCAGGCCACGCGCACCACCAGCGTGACCCTCGGCGATACCGTCACCACGACCACGGAATACTACAACGTCCACCGGGCCGGGACCGTGCGCTTTGAAAAAATTCCGGTGGACGCCTCCAAAAAAATGCCGGACGCGCACATGGACGCGATCGAGCCCTACGATTACGACGAGCTCAAGCCCTTCTCCACCGCCTACCTGCCGGGCTTTCTGGCGGACAAGTACGATCAGGGGCCCGACGCCTGCTCCGAACGCGCCGAGACGCGCGCCCAGAACACCGCGGCCGACCTCATGGCCCAGACTGTCGGCGGCTACACCAGCGTGTCCCCCACCGAGAAGCATGTGAGCGTGCGCCGGGGCAAGCCGATTTATGCCCTGCTGCCGGTGTGGATGCTCTCGACCCGCTGGGCGGGCAAGAACTATCTGTTCGCGATGAACGGTCAGACCGGCAAGCTCATCGGCGATCTGCCCGTCTCAAGCGGCAGGGCGCTGGCCTGGTTCGCGGGCGTATCGGCCGGGGTGACGGCGGTGCTGTCCGTGCTGATGGCTCTGTTCATGAACTGAGGGAGGGAGCGCGCATGAAGAAAAAAGCATGGATCTCCCTGCTGCTCCTGCTCTCGGTGCTGTGCTGTTTGACCGTCTCCGCCCACGCCGAGGCGCAGCTTGATTACGTGAGCGACTATGCGGGGCTCCTGTCCGACTACGAGCGGCAGAGCCTCAGCGACGAGGCGGCGCAGCTTTCCGAGCAGTATGACTGCGGCGTGTACATTGTGATCGTCGGCGACTATCGGGAGTTTGTCAACGGCAATATCGAGACCTTCACCGAGGAGGTTTTCCACAGCTATGGCCTCGGCCGGGGCGAGTCGGAAAACGGCGTGATCCTGGGCATGAGCATGGATGACCGCGATTATGACATCTACGCCCACGGCGACTTCGGCAACTACGCCTTTACCGACTATGGCAAGGAGCAGCTTGCCGACAGCTTTCTCGACAACTTCCGCCGTGACGATTGGGCGGGCGGCTTCCGCGACTTTGTCAGGAACAGCGGGGAGCTGATGCGCCGTGCCAAAAACGGCGAGCCGGTGGATCAGTGGATTTCCGATGAACCGGAAGAGCATTTTGGCGTGATTGAGCTGTTCATCTGTCTGATCGTCGGTCTCGTCACGGGCGGCGCAACGGTCGGCGGCATGAAAAAGCAGATGAAGACCGCCGTCGAGCAGACCCGCGCCTCCGGCTATGTGCCGAAGGGCGGCGTGAATCTGCGCGTGCAGAGCGATCAGTTTGTCAACCGCGTCGTCACCAGCCACCGCATACGCCGCGAGCAAAACCGCTCCGGCGGCCACTACGGCGGCACGACCATCAGCGGCAGCCACGGCGGCTCTCACCACAGCGGAAAGTTTTAACAGAACAAAAATGGGAACTTCCGAAAAAAGTTCCCATTTTTGCATGGATTGTACGTGAAGGGGGACTCTCCGTCCCCCTTCACGGATCCCCCTTGCAAGTCCAACTTGATTTGCAAGGGTTTGCCTACAGTATGAAATGGCGGCGGATCAAAACGATCCGCCGCCATTTTCATTTGATCAGAAAGCTCTGCCCGTATTTGTACGGCGAGCCGTGGACGCTCTGCCGCACATGCTCCGCCATGCCCGCCCTGTCGGTGACGACCATGCCCGCGAGGCGGTCGATCCCGAAGTCCAGCAGGGCCGGGCACATCGGCACAGAGGGGCCGAGCAGGATGGTGTACGCATGCTCGCACAGCGCGAGGAGGTGGGGCAGGGTCTTGTTGATGAGCGTGCTGCCCGTGATGAGCACGAGATCGCAGCGCGGCAGGAACCAGTCGCAGGCGGAATCCGGGTAGTCGCCGGGCTTCGGCGCGCGCTCGAGGATGTAGACCTGCCGCGCCCGCTCCCAGAGCTCCGAGGGGCCGTGCATGTGCCCGACGAGGCCGACGGTCATCCCCGCGAGATCGAGGCCGACGGTGGGGTAGTTCTTGATGGGCTCATAGCAGCCGAGCTTCGCCATGCGCTCCGGCGTGTTGTAGAAGGCGTTCGCCGCGGCGAGACCGAAGCTCGCCTCCCGGAGGTTCCAGCCCGCCGCCGCCTTGGCCGCCTCCCTGAGCGGGAGACCGGCAAAGCCGTCCGGGTACAGGGGCGGGATGCTCGCGCCCTCGGTCATCATGCCGAGACCCGCGCTGTCCGCCGTCTCGACCATGGCCCAGCAGTCCCCGCCGACGGCAGCGGTCACCGGGGCGCTGCTTGTCACGCCGCCGATCAGGGCGTCATACAGGGCGAGATAGTTTTTCTTCATGGCTTGCGCCTCCTTGAATAAAACGGATTGCCGCACCGGTGTGCGCACTGTTTCGCAATGACGGCTTTACTTGTTCCCGCGCTTTTGAAAGGCGAGAGTGTTGCGCTCCCAGAAGACGCCGTCGGTGTAGCCCTGTATGCGCGGATCCGTCCCGGCCAGCTCCAGGCGCTTTTCGCACCAGACGCAGTAGCGCTCGTTTTGCTCCACGCCGACAAAATGCCGCCCCAGCTTTTTCGCGGCGACCGCGCTGCTGCCGGAGCCGAGGAAGGGGTCGAGCACCACGCCGCCGGGCGGGCAGCTTGCGAGAATGAGCTTGGCCAGCAGCTTTTCGGGCTTCTGCGTGGGGTGGGCGGTGTTCTCCGGCATAGACCAGTAGGGCACGGAGATGTCGTCCCAGAAATTGGACGGCGCGGTGTCGCGGAAGCGGCCCTCCGCCGTCTCATCCCAGTCCTTGGGCTCGCCGTCACTGCGGTAGGGGGCGATGACGCGGCGGCGCTGCTTTACGGCGTCGGCGTCGAAGTAGTAGTCGTCCGATGCGGTGGCAAACCAGATATCCTCCATGGCGTTCTTCCAGTTCTTTTTCGCGCCCCGGCCCTTCTCGCGCTGCCAGGTGATGCGGCTGCGCACAGTCAGACGATCCTCCAAGAGCCGCCCGATCACGAGGCTCGAGCGCCAGTCGCAGCAGACATAGACGCTGCCGTCCGGTTTGAGCAGCGGCAGGGCGAGATCGAGCCAGCGGGCGGTGTATGCGGCGTATGCCGCGTCATCCATGCGGGCAAAGCGCAGGCCGTGGAAGTCCTTGGAGAGATTGTAGGGCGGATCGACAATCAGCAGATCGGCAAAGCCACGGGGCAGCAGCGGCAGAAGCGCGAAGCTGTCGCCGCAGATCGTGCGGTCCAGCACGTCCCCGAGAGCGGCGGGCGTGTCCAGACGCAGGCAGCGGTCGAGATACGCGCGGCCCTCTTCAACGCCGAGGTCTATGGTCTTGTTTCTTGCCGCTTTCACGCTTCCACCTCGCTGAGATCAACAGACAGGACGGGCGCGTCCGCAACGCCCGCAAGGCCGCAGAGAGCGCCGGAATACTCGCCCCATCGGAGAGAGCGGAGCCGCCAGGGCCGCGCGTCGACGCCCTGTGTGAGCGTCGGCGGCTCGCCGAGGTCCACCGCAAAGTCCGACAGCGGCAGATTGAAGCCGAGTCCGACGGCCTTCATAAAGCTCTCCTTGCAGGTCCAAAGGCGATAGAACGCCTCCGGCTGCTGTTCCTCCGGCAGGGAGAAGAGCAGGGCGCGCTCGTCCGGGTGGAAGAAGCGCCGCGCAAGCGCGGGATCGTAGCGGCGCGGCTGTTCAATGTCGCAGCCGACAGGGGAGGGAGAGACGGCGCAGAGGACAAAGTCGCCGCTGTGGGAGAGGCTGAAATGAAAGTCGGGCAGCTCAGAAAAGAAGGGCTTGCCGTACTCGGTGAGACACGGCTCCCCGGCGGACAGTCCCTCCGCACGGAGGGAGGCACGCAGGAGCAAACCAGCGCCGAGGGAGAGCCGCCGCGCCCCTTCGTGCTTAAACGCCGTGACCTTTGCCCGCCGTGCGTCCGAGACAGTCGGCAGCAGCCGAGTAAACAGCGCCTCGTCCGCGAGCGGCCGGACGTCGGCGAGATAGAGCTTGGTGTCCATGTGTTGCCTCCGGGATTGTTTTTCTTACTCTAACACAGGCGGGGAGAAAGTACAAGGGCGAGAGTGGAGAGTGGAGAGTGGAGTGTGGAGTGTGGAGTGTGAAGTGTGAAGTCTAAAAACTCCCCCTCGCGTGGTGCGAGGGGGAGGCGCTTATGTTTTGGGGTTTCCTCACTCAGTCGGGATCTCCCGACTCAGATCGGGGGTCGCCTGAGGTCTTATCTCAGAAATCGTGCTTTCTGAGCTTGGGGACCAGGACAACGACCGCCGCGCCGGAGAGCAGGAGGAACGCAGCCCACAGGCCGAGATTGCTCTCATCGCCGGTTCTCGGGCTGGCGGAGCCCTGCGCGGTGCTCAGGATCTGGAAGGTGGAGGAGGGATAGGTGCCGCTGGCCGTCAGAGCCTTGATGGTGTAGGTGTTGCCGGCGCTGCGCTTGTTGAGGAACTCGAAGCTGAGGGTGATGGTCTTGTTGCCGTTGGACAGCGCGTAGTCCTCACCGTAGGTCAGCGGGATGTTGCCGACATAGACCTCATAGACAGGCTCGTCGCAGAGGAAGCGGAGGTTCTTGATGCTGCCGATGATGTGCTTGTCGGTGTCGATCGGGCGCAGCGTGGAGCCGATGCGGAAGGTGACGACGTTGGTGCAGTCGGCCAGGTGCTTGTAGTCAACAACCTGCAGCGTGTAGGTGCCGGCGGGCAGGGAGCGCAGGAAGTTGGTGCCGAGGGCGAAGACGCCGTCGCCCATATCCCAGAACTGGTTGACGTCAACCATGTTGTTGGGGATCGAGCCAGCGCCGGAGCCCCAGCGAGGAACGATGGTGTAGCGCGGGTAGGTCTGGCGCAGAGCCATCAGGTTGGAGCGGAACATCAGAGGATCATCGCCGCTGGTCCAGGGGATGGTGTAGTCGGGCCACAGATCCCACTTGCCGTCGGGGAAGCCGCCGTTGCTGGCCTTGATGTACATGCTGCCGAGCTTGACCTGCTCACCCTTGGAGGTGACGCCATAGATGTCATAGTAACCGGCCGTCAGACCGTCCAGGAAATCCTCATCGAACGTGAGCTCGGTCCTGGCCGAGTTCAGGCTGGTGTAGCCGTCGGCATAGGCGCCGCCGCTGCTGGAACCCATAGAGATGACCGCAAATCTGGTGAAGCGGCTGAAGTCCGCAGTCTTTGCCGTGACCTTGATGGGAGCATCCGTGGAGTACTGCGTATAGACGTCGGGATCGACAACGTAGTCGCCGCTGCCGGCCTTGATGTACACGGAGCCGAACTTGACCTGCTTGCCGTTGGTGGCAATGCCGTAGACGTCATAGTAGCCGCCCGCGAGTCCATCCAGGAAGGTTCTGCTGAACGTGACGTAGGGGGCCTTCGAAGTGTCCTGAGGCTTATTGACAACATTGACATTTCCGTCGGCATAACTGGTGACGCCGCTGCCCTGGGGGATGAACGCGTATCTGGAGAACTGGGTAAAGTTGGTGCTTGTGTTGGGTGCTACAACAGAGACAGACTTCTCAAATTGTTCCTTGGAGCTTGTGGCATACTGCTCGTAAGTGCTGGGAGTAACCCTGTAGGCCAGGTCGCCGAGCTTGATGTACACGGTGCCGAGCTTGACATCCGTGCCGTTGGAGCCAACGCCGTAGATGTCATAGTAGCCGGCGTTCAGGCCGTCCAGGAAGGTTCTGCTGAACGCGATGGATCTCTTGTCGTTTGCGGTGGTCACAGAACCGTCAGCATAGGTGCCGCTGGTGGAACCCTGGGGAGCAAACTTGTATCTGGTGAACTGAGCGAAAGTATTCGTACCCTCGGCTTTGACGAAGATAGTGTCCGCAAACTGACTCGGGTCATTGGAAACAAACTGCTCATAGGTGGTAGGATTGACCGTGTAGCCGGTGTTGCCAGCCTTGATGAACACGGTGCCGAGCTTGAGCATCTGGCCGTTGGCGTCAACGCCGTGGATGTCATAGGTGCCGCCCTCGAGACCGTCCAGGAAGGTTCTGCTGAACTTGATGGTTGCCTTGTCCGGAGCGTAGACATAACCGTCGGCATAGTGGCTGCCGCCGCCGTTCTGGGAAATCAGCGCGAATTTCTTGTACTGATCAAAGCTGTTGGTGCGCGATGTCGTGACTGTGACAGTGTTGGCATAGGCATCCGTGTTATCGGAGGCGAACTGCTCATAGACGCTGGGGGTAACCGTGTAGGTGATCGAGCCCGCCGTGATGAACATGGTGCCGAGCTTGATCTGCTTACCGGCGGCGGTCACGCCGTAGATGGTGTAGTTGCCGGCCTCAAGTTTATCCAGGAAAGCTCTGCTGAACCCCATGGATTTATTGTTGCTTGCAACGGAGACGTTACTGTCGGCATAGGTGCTGTTGCCGCCGTTCTGGGGAGCGACACAGTATCTGCTGAACTGAGCAAAACTACCGTTTTCCGTTGAGACAAAAACAGTGTCCTCATACTGATTCTCTTTATCAGAGGCATACTGCGTATAGTTGCTGGGGTTGACCGTATAGCTGTTTTCGCTGCCCTGAACGTCCACAGAGCCGAGCTTGATCTGCTGACCGTTGGCAGTGACGCCGTAGATGTCATAGAAGCCGGGAGTCAGACCATCCAGCAGGTTTCTGCTGAGCGTGAGGTAGGGATTTTGCCCAGCTTTGGAAGGATTATTAACAACATTGACATAATTGGTTGCAGAGGTGCCGCTGGTGGAGCCCTGCGGAGCCACAAAGTAACCGGAGAACTGAGTAAAGTTCGTGGTCGCTTCCTTTGCTGTGACAGAGACAGAGGCCGCATACTGATTCGCTTCACTGGAAGCATACTGCGTGTAGGTGGTGGGGGCAACCGAGAAGGTGCCGTTGTTGGACTTGATTTCCGCGTTGCCGAGCTTGACCTGCTGACCGCTGGCGGTAATGCCGTAGATTTCATAGGCCCCGGCAGCTATGTTGTCCAGCAGGTTCCTGCTGAACGAGACGGCTGTCTTGTCCGCAGAGGAGCGGGTATATCCGTCAGTGGAGATACCGCTGGTGGAGCCCTGCGGTACCAGCGAGTAGCTGGTGAACAGAGTCAGGGGAGAATCGCTTGTGACATAGAGGTTGCTCGCAAACTGATCTGCCTCACTGGAGGCGTGCTGCGTGTAGGGGGTGCCGCCAACCGTATAGGTGCCGTTGAAGGGCACGATATTCACGGAGCCGAGCTTGACCTGACCGCTGGCGGTCGTGCCATAGATGTCATAGTACCCGGTAGCCACGCCGTTCAGGAGGGTTCTGCTGAGCTTGAGCTCCTTCTGGTCGGACGAAATACTGACGTATCCATTTGCAGAGACGCCGCTCCCGGAGCTCTGCGGAATTAGCGAGTAGCCGGAGAACTGGCCAAAGGTTGTGGTCGCTTCTTTCGGCCTGACAAGGACAGTGTCCGCATATTGATCGGAGGCAGTTGATTTATACTGCGTGTAGGGGCTGTTGTAAACCGTAAAGCTGCCGTTGCCGGCCTGGATGTTCACCTGACCAAACTTGATCTGCTGATTGTCGGCGGTCACGCCGTAGATGTCATAGTAACCGGCAGTGAGATCGTCCAGGAAGGTCCTGCTGAATGCGATGTTCTTATTGGTAGCCTTATAGATGTAACCGTCAGCAAAAGTACCCTGGCTGGCGCCCTGGGGGATCAGCGCGTATCTGGTAAAGGGATCAAAGCTGCTGGTGGCTGAGACAGCGACCGTTTCAGCATAAAGATCCGAGTTTGTAGAAGCGCGCTGCGTGTAGACGGCGGGGGTAACCGAGAAGCTGCCAAAGTCCTCAGCAGAACCGGCGTTGACCGTGATGGCAATGATCTTTTTGAGGGTACCGTCGGCAGGCTGGCCAAAGATGTAGTAGGTGTCGGGATCCAGCGTCTTCAGCCAGGAGGCGTAAATTTTCAGAGAACCAGTAGCCGTATCGACCGACGCGGCGTTGATCTCATAAGCTGTCTCGGGGAGCAGCACGGCAGAAACCCCGGTCGGGTTCTTGCCGTAATAGAGATCCTCAAACGTGTCGCCGGCAAAGCCTGTTGCCTTAGTCTCAATGAATGTGGTAGTCGTATTCGTCTTGGAAATGGCCGCAGCCTCAGGGGAAAAGCTTCCAACAGTAGTCGACCTGAGCATGGGAGTGCTGAGGAGTGTCGCACCCTTGGCGTTGCCTGTGGTGTCGCCCGAGGTGTCGCCCTTCGTGTCATTGTTAGACTGTGTGGTGAAGGAAGGATTGTTGTTGCTTGCGTCGTAAGAGCTGTTGTTCAGGCTAAAGCCGTTGCTGTTGCTGTTACTGTTGTTGTTGGTGTTGCCGCTGTTGGTGCTGAAACTATTGCTGTTGCCCGCATCAGAGGCGCCGCCCAGGTTAAAGACGTTGCCGCTGTTAGAAGATGGGGCGCCGTTCAAGTTGAATGTTTCACCCGATGCGTATGCGCTTGTCGCAAAAAGACTGAGGCACATAACAGCAATCAGGATCACAGACACGGCCTTGGTGAAAGTTTTCATAATGTCCTCTCCTTATATGCTGATTTTAAAAATACTAACATATATATACAACGCGGGAGGAGAGCCTGCAGTTCTCTCCACCTGCGGTGCAGCTATAATGTAACACGGCATGCTCCAAAATGCAAGAGTTTTTTCATATTTCCGGGGCAAAATTTTTCCTGTTTGTAACCGCTTTGAAATTTACAACAATTTTTGACAGACGAGAGAAGTGCAAAAATCGGGGGCAAAAGCGGACTTTTTGCAGGGTTTTCCGCTTTGGGCGTCCGCCTCGCCGGGGGCCCCTCCCCGGCCTGACGACACTGTTTCACCCTCTGTGTCTATTATGACGGCGGCCTTGCGCGTTTGTTCCCGGCTTTAAAAAACTTTTTTCGACGCTTCGCGGCAAATAAAAATCGCTCCCGCGTGACGGCGAACCGTCACGCGGGAGCGGCGATATTTTTACGGCGCGGATTTGACCCAGTTGCCGAACTGCATGGTCTCCATGATGTGGTAGCGATCCATCTGCAGGTGCTTCTCTTTGGCCAGCGCCTCCTCAATGGGCAGCTCCACAATGCCGCCCTCCTGGGTGCCGATGATGCAGTTGCCGCGCCCCTCGGCCAGGGCCTTGACGGCGTAATAGCCCATGCGCGTGGCGGTCTCGCGGTCACGCGCGGTAGGGGAGCCGCCGCGCTGGAGGTGGCCAAGAACGGTGACGCGCGGCTGGATGCCCAGGGCCTCCTGGATCTGTTTGCCGATCTCCACGGCGCTGCCCACACCCTCGGCCACGACGATCATAAAATGCGTGTTGCCGGCGAGACGGGACTCACGGATGCGCTCAATCACATCACGGTCAAAGTCAAGCTCATGCTCGGGCACCAGCACGGCGGTCGCGCCGACGGCAATGCCGACGTACAGGGCGAGGAAGCCCGCGTTGCGGCCCATGACCTCCACCACGGAGCAGCGCTCGTGCGACTGCATGGTGTCGCGCAGCTTGTCGATGCACTCAATGGCGGTGTTGCAGGCGGAGTCAAAGCCGATGGTGTAATTGGTGCAGCCGACGTCGTTGTCGATCGTGGCGGGCACGCCGACCACCGGGACGCCGAGGCGCGAAAGCTCCAGCGCTCCGCGGAAGGTGCCGTCGCCGCCGATGGCGACAACCCCGTCCAGACCCAGCAGCTTGCAGGTGGCGACCGCCTTCTGCCGACCCTTCTCGGTCATAAAGTCCTCGCTGCGGGCGGTGTAGAGGATGGTGCCGCCGCGGGAGAGGATGTGCCCGACGCTGCCGCTGTCGAGCTTGACAAAGTCGCCGTTGATCAGGCCCTGCCAGCCCCTGCGGATGCCGATGCACTCCATCCCGCAGGAGAGGGCGGTACGGGTGACCGCGCGGACCGCGGCGTTCATGCCGGGCGCGTCTCCGCCGCTGGTGAGGACGCCGATTCTTTTAATGGTAGCCATGTGATCCTTCCTTCCAAATATATTATAATAAGGATAGGCGCCGGGCACAGCCCCGCGCTGTGTTTCCGCTTTGCGCGTTACGGCAATAACAGCTTTATTTTAGCATAAGGGCAGCGCCGAGACAATCCTTTTCCGCGCAAAATACTCCCCGGCGGATTTCCGTCGGGGAGATGAAGCGTTTATATCAAAGCCTCTCGGCCTTCTCAATATCGAGGAAGTATTTGTAGGTGTCGACCGTGAGCTCTCCGCAGGCGGCCTCGTCGCAGGCGATGATCGCCGCGTTGTGCAGCTGCAGGGCGCTGCAGGTCCACTTCTGGCTCACGCCGCCCTCGACGGTGGCCGCCAGGGCGCGGGCCTTATTGTGGCCGCTGATGAGAACAAGGACCTCTTTCGCGTCCGTCACGGTGCCGATGCCGACGGAGAGAGCCTGCGTGGGCACCTTGGCCGGGTCATTGCCGAAGAAGCGGGAGTTGACGATGATGGTGTCGGTGGTCAGATTGCGAAGTCCCGTGCGGGAGGAGAGGGAGGTGTACGGCTCGTTGAAGGCGAGGTGGCCGTCCACGCCGATGCCGCCCATGAAGAGGTCGATCCCGCCGTAGGAGGCGATCTTCTCCTCGTAGCGGGCGCACTCGGCCTCGGGGTCCTCGGCCATGCCGTTGAGAATGTTGATGTTCTCCGCCTTCATATCGACCAGATGGTCGAAGAGATTGTCGTGCATGAAGTACCAGTAGCTCTGGTCATGCTCGTGGGGCAGGCCCACATACTCGTCCATGTTGAAGGTCACGACATTGGCGAAGGACAGCTCGCCCGCCTGATTCATGCGGACAAGTTCCTTGTACACGCCGATGGGGGAGGAGCCGGTCGGCAGCCCCAGCACGAAGGGGCGGTCTTCCTTGTGGGCCTTGATCTTAGCCGCGATGTAGTCGGCGGCCCATTTGCACATCTTGTCGTAATTGTCCTGAATAACAACTCTCATGATAATACTCCTATTATAAATGTTATTCAGTGTCCGGGGAGGCTCTGTTGCAGTCTTGATTCTGCTTTTTAACCTTTCCCTTGCGACCCACTGTGAGCCGTGGCGGCATCCGCCGAATCTTTCGATCACCGCCAACCTCGTCAACCTATCACGGTCCCGGCGCTAACCGACGCGCGTATCCTCCGGGCGCGCATCGGTTTTAAAACTGAAATCATTATAATCATTTACAGCGCTTTGTCAAGAAAAGCACGTCGAGGGCGTTATTTTTGCCGTGCCTTGTACTCCTCAAAGAAAGCCTTGACCGACTCGAACAGCTCCTGCGTCATGCCGCTGATGCCCGCGTCGCGGTTGTAGTAGGCGCAGACGTCTTCAATGTCCGGCAGATAGGGCAGGGGGAAGATGTAGATGTTTTTGAGATAGTCGGCCTGGAGCTCGGGGGAGAGCATGTCCCAGAAGACCTTGGCGTAGATGAACACGCCGACGCCGGAGTTTGCCAGCTGAAAGGCGTTTTCGATATTGGTCAGCTCACACACAAAGCGGGGGCTGATGTCATAATATTTAAGGTAGCTGCCGAGCGCCCGCCCGCCCGAGGACTGGCGCGGAATCTTGATGAAGGGCGCGGACTCAAAAAAGCTCAGGTCGGCGCTCCGGGAAAAGCGGGCGACCGTCTCGTCCAGCTTATCCCCCGCGAGGGCCGCCATCAGCTCCTTCGGCACCACCAGCAGATGCTCCTTCCGGCAGAGCGGGATGGCCTCAAACTTGTCCGGCACACTGCCGAGCGAGCCGATCACCAGATCCACGCCTTCATAAGATATGGACTTCTGCATCACGCTGGGCGACTCCTCGCTGAGCTTGACAAAGGTGTCGGGGTGGTCGGCGAGGAAGCGGGGCAGGACGTGCGGCAGAATGGCCCTGGCGATGGTGTGCTCAATGCCCAGGTGAATGTAGTGCGCGCCGCTGAAGCTCTTGCTCGAGCTCTCCTCAAACTGCTGCTTGAGCTGCAAGATCTCCTTGGCGATGGGCAGCAGGCGACCGCCGTCCGGCGTCAGCCCGAGGGGGCGGCTGCGGATGAAGAGAGTCGTGCCCAGATCCTCCTCCAGCTTCGCCACCTGCTTGGACAGGGTCTGCTGCGAGATGAACAGATTTTTGGCGGCGGATGAAAAACTCTTCTCCTCCGCCACCGCGATGAAGCTCTTTAAGAGTGCAAAATCCATATCGCGCACCTCCGTTGAAAGCGCAGTCGTTGTTCGCCCGGCGTTCTCCAAGCCAGGGAACACGCGGGGCAATCGTCAAAGTCGACAAAATTCTTTATCTCATTTCCATAAAATTGACCAGAGTAAACGGATCAAAATGTTCAAAACGGCAAAAAAAGAAAAGGGGGCTTGTAAAAATCAACTTTTGGTTGTAGTATAACACCACAACAGGCGTAATACAAGTCCCGCCTGTAAAATTTTTTCAAAAGAGAAAAAGAAAAATCCAATACGGAGGTTACCATTATGAAGAAAGCTATCGCACTCCTGCTTGCCGCCGTGATGATCTTTGCGCTCTGCGCCTGCGGCAAGTCTTCCGTTACCGAGCTCAAGTACGCCACCGGCGGCACATCCGGCACCTACTACGGCTTCAGCGGCGTGATCGCCAACGTCCTCAACGAAAAGCTCAAGAACACCCTGAATCTCAAGGTCGAGTCCACCGGCGCGTCCAAGGCCAACATCCAGATGCTCGACTCCGGCGACGCTGACATCGCCATTGTCCAGAACGACGTCATGTACTACGCCTACACCGGCACCGACCTCTTCGCGGGCGGCGAACCCATCACCGGCTTCTCCGCTGTCGCCTCCTGCTACCCCGAGTACGTCCAGATCCTTGCGCGCAAGGACATCACCTCCATCGAGCAGCTCGCGGGCAAGAACGTCTCCGTCGGCGACGCGGGCTCCGGCACCGAGTTCAACGCCAAGCAGATCCTCGGCGCCTACGGCATGAGCTTTGACAGCATCAAGGTCTCCAACCAGAGCTTTGCCGACTCCGCCGACGCCCTCAAAAACGGCACCATCGACGCGGCCTTCGTCGTGGCGGGCTACCCCACCACCGCCGTGACCGAGCTTGCCACCAACTTCGACTTTAACCTTCTGCCCATCGACGACGCCCACGCCAAGGCCCTGCAGTCCGACTACGGCTTCTACTACTACGGCGTGATCCCCGGCGGCACTTATACCCCTGTCGCCGACGACGTGCCCGCCGTCGCGGTCATGGCCACCATCGTCGCCTCCAACAAGGTCTCTTCCGACGTGATCTACGCCTTCGTCAAGGGCCTGTTCGACTACAAGTCCGACATCGCCGTCAGCCACGCCAAGGGCAACGAGCTTGACCTCAACACCGCCGTCTCCGGCGTGTCCATCCCCTGGCACGACGGCGCCGCGAAGTTCTATAAGGAAAAGGGTCTCTTGTAATTCTTTATGTGAATTTCATAAAACCGGCAAAAGCACCAAAGCAGAAATTGTCAAAACAGTAAAAACGTAAAAAGGGGCTTGCCAAAATCAACTTTTGGTTGTACTATAACAACGCAACAGGCGTAAAGCAAAAACGCCTGAAACGTTTGGGAAAAGAAAAATTTTAATACGGAGGGTTCAATCATGAAAAAGTTCATTTCTTTCCTGCTTGTCACCGTGATGATCTTCGCTCTCGTCGGAACATCCGCTTTCGCGGCCGGCGCCACCAAGATCAGCTATGCCACCGGCGGTACGTCCGGCACCTACTACGGTTTCAGCGGCGTCATCGCCAACGTCCTGAATGAAAAGCTCAAGGACACCCTGAACCTCAAGGTTGAGTCCACCGGTGCTTCCAAGGCCAATATCCAGCTGCTGGACGCCGGCGAAGCCCAGCTCGCCATCGTCCAGAACGACGTTATGTACTACGCCTACACCGGCACCGATCTGTTCGCGGACGGCGACCCCATCACCAGCTTCTCTGCTGTCGCCTCCTGCTACCCCGAGTATGTGCAGATCCTCGCCAAGAAGGACATCACCTCCATTGAGCAGCTGGCCGGCAAGAACGTCTCCGTCGGCGACGCGGGCTCCGGCACCGAGTTCAACGCCAAGCAGATCCTCGGCGCTTACGGTCTGAGCTTTGACGACATCAAGGTCTCCAACCAGAGCTTTGCCGACTCCGCCGACTCCCTGAAGAACGGCACCATCGACGCCGCCTTCGTCGTGGCGGGCTACCCCACCACCGCGGTCACCGAGCTGGCCACCAGCTTTGACTTCAACCTCCTGCCCATCGACAAGGACCATGCCGACAAGCTCCAGGCCGACTACGGCTTCTACTACTATGGCGTGATCCCCGGCAACACCTACAGCCGCGTCGCTGACGACGTCCCCGCCGTCGCGGTCATGGCCACCATCGTCGCCTCCAACGACCTGTCCGCCGACGCTGTCTACGCCTTCGTCAAGGGCCTGTTCGACTACAAGGACGACATCACCGCCGGCCACGCCAAGGGGGCGGAGCTTGACCTCAACACCGCGATCTCCGGCGTGTCCATCCCCTGGCACGACGGCGCCGCAAAGTTCTACAGCGAGAACGGCCTGATGTAATTCACAGCGGCCTTGAACTTCAAGTCTAAAACCATGACGGCAGCCGCGGCGATCCTTGTGGTCGCCGCGCTTGCCCTCTTAGGGCTCTTCCTTCTGAGAGAGCCGAAGCTGGTCCTGTCCGATCAGGACAGCGGCCGCGTCTTCGCAAGACTCCCCCTGGCTGACGGGGACAGCTTCTCCGTCACCTTCCGCCACAGCGTCAACAAGAGCGACGTGACCGAGATCTACCAGCGCCGCGGCAAAGAGATCTGGCTCACGGGCTGCGTCTACTACGGCTTCGGGGCCGGTGTGGCCGAGGAGCTGGACCCCTCCTGGAC
This sequence comes from uncultured Eubacteriales bacterium, assembly GCA_900319695.1. Classification (GTDB taxonomy): domain Bacteria; phylum Bacillota; class Clostridia; order Oscillospirales; family Oscillospiraceae; genus Limivicinus. The sequence continues at coordinate 55,503 of ONPN01000004.1, read as the reverse complement.
GCTGGAGACGGGGGAGAACGGGGAGATGATCCTCGGCAACATCGAAATGAAAATGAACGATCTTTCCTACATCGTCGGGACGGTCTACGACCACATCCTGGAGATAGGCGGGGAAAAGATCATCTTAAACCAACTGTGCGGAAAAAACGCGAAGGTACACTTTTCCGTCAGGTAAGGAGCGTGTTAAAATGCCCGAGTTTGAAAAAGAGTATAAAAAAACCTCGCACGAGCTCCACGATGAGGAGCTGATCGCGAAGGACGACTTCGGGGCTACCCCGGAGGAAATCGAAAAGAACACGACCGCCGTTCTGGAAAAGTATGACCGCGAGGCCAACGTCCGCATCTACAAGGGCAAAACGCGCCGCATCGTGCGCCTGCTCTTCGTGCTTTTCTCCCTGTACGCCGTCTTCCTTCTGTTCTATCCCGGTGAGATCCGCATGGAGCGCGCCTCCTTCGTCGGCCTGATTGTGATGCTGGTGTTCGTGAACTTCCCGGCCAGACGCAGCGCGCCGAAGAAGGTCAACTTCATTCCCTGGTACGACATCATCCTGATGGCGCTGGGGATCGCCGCCTACCTCTACTTTGTCATCAACTATCGGACGATCATCAACCGCGGCATCAAGCTGACGCCGCTGGAGGTCTGGCTGGGCGTGATCGGCATACTCGTCACGCTGGAGGCCTGCCGCCGTGCTGTCGGCCTGCCGATCGTGATCGTCGCCTCGATATTCATCATCTACGCCATGACGCAGAAGTCCCTGCGCATGAACGTGTATAACCTTTTCTATACCGCCGACGGCATCATCGGCACCCCTATCCGCGCCTGCCTGAACTTCATCGTGCTGTTCGTCATCTTCGGCGCGTTCCTCGATAAGACGGGCATCACCCAGTTCTTTATCGAGCTTGCAAACTCCATCGCGGGCGCGTCCTCCGGCGGCCCGGCGAAGGTCGCGGTCATCTCCTCGGCGCTGTGCGGCATGGTGTCCGGCTCTTCCGTGGGCAACACCGTGACCACCGGTTCCGTCACCATCCCGATGATGAAGAAAACCGGCTACAAGCCGGAGTTTGCCGGAGCCGTCGAAGCAGCCGCTTCGACCGGCGGACAGATCATGCCGCCCATCATGGGGGCGGCGGCCTTCCTGATGGTGGAATACGTTACCATGCCGGACACCGTCGTCAACTACGGCTACATCGCCCTGCGCGCGATCCTGCCCGCCGTCCTCTACTTTGCGGGCATCTTTATGATGGTCCATATCGAGGCCAAGAAGAACGGCCTGACCGGCATCCCGCGCGAGCAGCTGCCGAAGTTCTGGCCCCTCTTTCTGCGCAAGGGCTTCCTGCTCCTGCCGCTGGTGGCGCTGGTCTACTTCCTGATGACTCGCACCATGGCTTTCGCCGCCATCGCGGCCACCTGCCTCGCCATGCTGGTGAGCATGGTGTACCCGGAGACCCGCATCGTCCGCATCAGCTTCACCGACGAAAACGGCTATCGCATCGACTTCTCCCGCCTGATCGACGCGCTGGAAAACGGCGCGAAGAGCACCCTGACCGTGGGCGTGGCCTGCGCGGTCGCGGGCGTGATCGCCTGCGTCATCACCACCACCGGCATCGGCTCGTCCCTGATCTCCATTATCATCGGGGCCTCCGGCGGCTATAAGATCGTGGCACTGTTTCTCACGATGCTCACCTGCATCATCCTCGGCATGGGCGTGCCCACCACCGCAAACTACGTCATCATGGCCACCACCTGCGCCCCGGTGCTGATCCGCATGGGCATCCCCAGCATCGCGGCCCACATGTTCGTGTTCTACTTCGGCATCGTGGCCGACATCACTCCGCCGGTGGCCCTGGCCGCCTACGCGGGCGCGGCCATTGCCCACGGCAGTCCCATGAAGACCGGCGTCAACGCGACCAAGCTCGCCATCGCCGCCTTCATCATCCCGTACATCCTGGCGCTCAACCCGGCCATGGTCTTTGTGGACACCACCGCGCTCGAGGTCGTCTCCATCGTCGTGACCTCCCTGGTTGGCATGTTTGCCCTGTCCATGGCGCTGGAGGGCTTCTACCGCGGGACGATCCCCGCCCTGCTGCGCATCGTCGTCGCCGCCGGTGGTCTGATGCTGATTTACCCCGGCCTCCTGACCGACGGCATCGGCCTCGTCCTGGTCGCCGCCGTGATCGCAGTGCAGGTCATGAAGGAGAAAAAAGCCGCCAAGGCGTAAAGCCCAATAAACGTATAGCAAAAGAACGTCTCCGACCGGAGGCGTTCTTTTTACTGCGTGTTTTTTTCTGACGGCGGGCCGATGAGGGCATCGGCCCCTACGAAGCCAATCTTCACCGATTCTTCTCGTACAGCACCCACAGCCCGCGCAGGAGCAGCTCGTTGTCGATCACAATGTCCTTTCGTTTGCAGCAGGGGATCACATGCCTGGCAAGGCCCCCGGTGGCGACCACCGTGCAGGGCGTGCCGAGCTCTGCTTCCATGCGTTCGAGCATGCCGTCGATCATGGCCGCCGTGCCGAAGACCGCGCCGGAGCGCATACAGTCCACCGTGTTGCTGCCGATGACCTTTTTCGGAGGGAGAATGGAGATGTCGGGCAGGAGGCTTGTCCCGCCGGAGAGAGCCTCATAGGAGAGCTTCACGCCAGGGAAGATCACGCCCCCGCGGAAGCAGCGATTCTTGTCCACCACGGTCATGGTGGTGGCGGTACCCATGTCGATGACGATGGCGGGCGCGCCGTAGTGCGTCAGGGCCGCGACGCTGCCGACAATGAGGTCGGCGGCCACGCTGCCCGGCTCGTCCACGCGCAGGTTTAACCCGGTCTTGATGCCGGGGCCGACCAGCATCACGCGCTTTCCGGTCAGCGTCTCAAGAGCCAGCTTGAGCGGCTCCGTCACGCGCGGCACCACGGAGGCCAGGATGCTGCCCTCAAACGCCGTGGGGTCGAGACCGTAGAAGTCCGTGATCTGGCGCAGCTTGATGATGTGTTCGGTGGCGGTCTCGCGGGGATCGGTGTGGATGCGGACGATGTTTCGGATCTCGCCGCCCTCGATCATGCCGATGACGATGTGGGTGTTGCCCACGTCGATTGCAAATATCATGGCTGCCCCTCCTTAGTTATTCACCCCGTGGTGGGCCGTTGGGCTGTCGAGCTGCAGGGCCTTGAAGCTGTAGCCGTTGTTGAGGCCCCATTGCAGCACGCTCTCCACCGCCGCGACGCTGTAGTCCTTGATGTCGTGCTGCAAAACCACCGAGACGCGGTGCTCGGCGCAGCCCTCCTTGATGTTCTTTGCAATCTGCTCGGTCTTGCTGGTCTCGCCCGCGTCGCCGGAATAGACGTTCCAGTCGTAGAACTGATAGCCCATGTCGTTCATGGCCCGCGTGAGGCGGGACATGATCCCCTCATTGAAGCGGCTGATGGTGTTGGAGCTGCCGCCGGGGAAGCGGAACAGGCGGGTATACTCACCGGTCTGCTGTTTGATGATCTCCTCCATGGTGAAGAAGTCCTCAAAGAAGGCGAGCTCGCTGGCATATATTTTATAGTAGTCGTGACTCATCGTGTGCACGCCGATGGAGTGTCCGGCCTTATAGGCTTTTCCGATCAGGTCGATGTAGCGGGGATCCTGATCGGTGACGAAGAAGGTGGCCTTCGCGCCGTAGCGGTCCAGCACATCCAGGAGCCTCTGGGTGTAGGGGCCGGGGCCGTCGTCAAAGGTGAGGTAGATGGTCTTCTCCGTCGGCGTGACCTCCTCGGGCAGTGCCACCGGGAGAACACTTATCGTCCTCGTCGCGCTGATTGTCTCGCCGAAGTCGTTGGTGATGGAGTAGGTGATCTGATAGTCCCCGGCGATCCAGGGGATGACGCCGCCCTCAACAACCAACTTGTCGCTCAGGTCGGTCCCCAGCTTGTCGGTGAGCTCGGCCCCCGCGTCCTCATACCAGAGCCCCGCGTCCATGACGAGGTGCTCCTCGCCTAAAAGCCGGATGACGGGCGTCTGATAGCTGGCATCCGGCAGCAGACGCTCAACGCTCGCCGTGTTGCCGGCGCTGTCCGTGACCGTGTAGCGCACGCGGTCATCCAGCTTGACGCTCTCGACCCGATCGGTCAGATCGCCGTCCACCGCGTCGATGGCGCTGTAGCCCTCCTCGGTGTAGCCGCTCATCCAGGTGGGCACGTAACCCTCAATGTGCTTGAGCTCGATGACGGGCGGGGTCGTGTCCACAACGGTGACGCGCCGCTCGGTGCTGAAGTCGGTAAAGGCGAAACGCGCCATATATCGCAGGGTGTACGTGCCGAGCTTATTGGTATCCACCGCGCCAAGGGTCTGCACGGGCAGATGTTTCTCCGTCTCGCCGAAGAGCCGCCCGCTTGTCACCGCGTAGACGCCGGGATCTTGAAAGGTCGACCCGTACTCGACTGTCATATCCTCGTCGCCATAGATATAAAACCGCACCGTGCGTCCGTCAACAAACAGGATGGCTGCCGCCGTGAAGGCCAGCCATACAAAGATCACCAGGGCGATCAGCAGGCCGTGCCCGCCGCGTTTTCGAGTTGTCCGTTCCTCTGTCTCTCTCATGCCGTGTCCTTTTCTGTGTCTGATAGCGTTGTCTTTATTATACACATTTTTTGAGGAAAGGGAAAGGGTTTTGATAAAAGAAGCCGCCCGAGGCGGCTTCCATACTTATGATCGCGTTACGGCTTCTTTTGCTCCTCAATCTTTGCGTCCTGGATGCCGGCCTTTTTCGCGGCAATGATCGCCGCCCTCTCCGCGGCCCTCTTCGCGCGGCGCTCTTTGTTCCGGGCGCTCAGCTTCTTGAGCAGCGGGCGGAACACAAAGAACAGCGCCGCCAGGATCACGAGCGTCGGCAGTGCGGAGACCAGGAAGAGCAGCAGATCCTTGAAGAACTCCCCGGTATTCTCAATCGCGCCGGTAAACGTGCGCCAGAGCTCCTCACCGTAGGTGATCTTCGTCACCGTCTCGGGCGTGTAGACCTGCACCTCCTTGAGCGTGACGCTCAGGCTGCTGTAGGCGACGCGGCGGTCCCAGTTGTTGAGACTCGACTGTAAGGAGTCGATGCGGTAGCGCACGTCGGTGAGCTTGTCCTCGATGGTGATGATGTCCTCCACCGTCTCCGCCATCTCCATCATCTCGAGGAGCCGGGTCTCCTGCGCCTTCAGAGCGGTCAGCCGCGCCTGGACATCGTAGTACTGGGCGGTGACGTTCTCGGTGTAGGTGTGGGTATAGGGGACGTTGCCGATGGAGGAGAGGCTGGTCATGAGCCCGGCAAACTTCGCGCTCGGGATGCGCAGGGTATAGGTCGCCGTGCGGCGGGAGGTGTAGCCGCGGGAGCTGTCGTAGTAGTTATTGCCGTTGACGGAGCTCGACTCGATGAAGCCGCCGCAGTCTTCGATCATCTTTTCAAGTGCCGCGACGCTCTGCTCAAATTCCGTGGTCTCGACCGTGGCTTCGCCGGAATAGATGATCTTCTCGGGGTTTTCCTCGGGCGCGCCGCTCTCGTCCGCCCCCTTGGCGGCGGTCGCGGCGGTGTTCATGGACGCAAAGCCGCTCGCTTCATAGTCCATGTCGTAGGCGGCCTCCATCGCCATGGCCTCCGGCATGGGGGCGTAATAGGCGTTGTCCTGGCGCATGGCCGGGGCGCTGCTTTTGGAACTGCCGCAGGCGCAGAGGGACAGGCACATCAGCAGGGCAAGCAGGAGCGCGCATGTTTTTCTCATGTTCATGGTCTTGACCTCCGTATATTATGAATTGTGTGTATACGCTTCGTCTGTTTTGACGGCAGGGGAGCGGGGATTGTTCCCGCCGCAGAGGAAAAATCAACCAAAATGCAAGCCCATTCTAATATAGAAGGGCCCTGTCCGCAAGAGCGAAACGGCAAAAACACCAGAAAGCGCACAAAAACAAAGCTGCCTCCATGCGTCCACATGGGCAGTTTGAATGAAAATGCTCTAAAAATGAATATTCACTTGACTTTCATGGGAGAAGCGAGTATAAATATACACATCAAACGAATAACGCACGTATGGAGGCGGATAACATGAATAAAAATGAAATCAAGAAAATCGTCCTCGCCTATTCCGGCGGTCTGGATACCTCGGTCATCATCCCCTGGCTGAAGGAGAACTACAACGATCCCGAGATCATCGCCGTGGCCGGCAACGTCGGCCAGGTGGGCGAGCTGGACGGCCTCGAGGAGAAAGCCATCAAGACCGGCGCGAGCAAGTTCTACGCTCTCGACCTCGCGGACGAGATGGTCAACGATGTGATCATCCCCTGTGTGCAGGCCGACGCGAAATATGAGGACTATCTGCTGGGCACAGCCTTCGCCCGTCCCATCATCGCCAAGGGCCTGGTGGAGATCGCCCTCAAGGAAGGGGCCGACGCCATCGCCCACGGCTGCACCGGCAAGGGCAACGACCAGGTCCGCTTCGAGCTGGCAATCAAGCACTTCGCCCCCGGCATGAAGGTCATCGCCCCCTGGCGTGAGTGGAGCATCAAGTCCCGCGAGGAGGAGATCGACTACGCCGAGGCCCACAATGTGCCCCTCAAGATCAGCCGCGAGACCAACTACTCCAAGGACAAAAACCTCTGGCACCTCAGTCACGAGGGCCTTGACCTTGAAGACCCCTGGAACGAGCCGCAGTATGAAAAGCCCGGCTTCCTCGAGATGGGCGTCAGCCCCATCGACGCGCCGGACGCCCCGGAGTATGTGACGCTCGAGTTTGAAAAGGGCGTCCCGGTCTCCCTCAACGGTGAAAGCTTAAGCCCCACGGACATCATCTGGAAGCTCAACGACATCGGCGGCAAGAACGGCATCGGCCTTCTGGACATCGTGGAAAACCGTCTCGTCGGCATGAAGTGCCGCGGCGTGTATGAGACCCCGGGCGGCACGATCCTGTATGCGGCCCATGAGGCGCTCGAGACCCTGTGCCTCGACAAGATGACGATGCACAAGAAGCAGGAGCTGAGCATCACCCTGGCGGAGCTTCTGTACAACGGCCTCTGGTTCAGCCCCCTGCGCGAAGCGCTGTCCGCTTTCGTCACCGCTACGCAGAAGAACGTCACCGGCACGGTAAAGCTCAAGCTCTACAAGGGCAACATCATCAAGGCCGGTCTCAAGAGCCCCTACTCCCTGTACTCCGAGAACATCGCCACCTTCGGCGAGAGCGACTATGACCAGGCTCAGGCCGCGGGCTTCATCAATCTCTGGGGCCTGCCCACCACGGTCCAGGCGCTCATGCAGCAAGGGAAACTTTAATCAATTTGGAAGCGGGGCTTCCAAATTGAGGACTCGCGCTTATCGCACGCGGCTCGCGTGAGATCGCCGCGTTTGGTCGGCGCGAGGGCTCGCGCAGCTCGCCTCAGGGAGTTTTTGAGGCGGCAGAGCTGCCTCAAAAACGATTTAACTATTGTGAGGACGAATTGACATGACCAAGCTATGGGCGGGGCGGACGGAGGCGGAGACAGCGCAGCTCGCCGACGACTTCAACTCCTCCATCGCCTTTGACAGCCGCATGTATAAAGAGGACATCACCGGCTCCATGGCCCACGCCGCCATGCTCGGCGCGAAGGGCATCATCTCTCAGGCCGAGGCGGACACCCTGATCACCGGGCTTGAGACGATCCTGGACGATCTCCGGAACGGCGCGCTTCAAATCGACCCCAAGGCCGAGGACATCCACATGTTCGTCGAACAGGTGCTGACCGCAAGGCTCGGGGACGTGGGCAAGAAGCTCCACACCGCGCGCAGCCGCAACGACCAGGTGGCGCTGGACTTCCGCCTCTATCTGCGCGGCGAGATCGACGAGCTGGCAGAGCTGACAAAAAAGCTCGCCACCGTCATCACCGACAAGGCCGAGCAGTACAAGGACGCGATCATGCCGGGCTACACGCACCTACAGCGCGCCCAGCCCGTCACCTTCGGCCACCAGCTCATGGCCTACGCCTTTATGCTGCTGCGGGATCTGGACCGCCTCATGGACTGCCGCAGACGTCTGAACCTCTCGCCCATCGGCTGCTGCGCCCTGGCGGGCACCACCTACGACACCGACCGCGAGATGGAGGCCAGGGCCCTCGGCTTCGACGGCATCGTCCTCAACTCCATCGACGGCGTCTCCGACCGCGACTTTGCCGCCGAGCTCTGCGCGGCCCTGTCCATCGAGATGATGCACCTGTCAAGACTCTCCGAGGAGCTGATCCTCTGGTCAAGCTGGGAGTTTCAGTTCATCGAGCTGCCCGACGCCTACACCACCGGCTCCTCCATCATGCCGCAGAAGAAAAACCCCGACATGGCGGAGCTCGTCCGGGGCAAGACCGGCCGGGTCTACGGCGACCTGATGGGGATTCTCACCGTGCTCAAGGGCCTGCCGCTTGCGTACAACAAGGATATGCAGGAGGACAAGGAGGGCGTGTTCGACGCCTGCGATACCGCGAAAATGTGCCTCTCGGTCATGGCGGGGATGCTCCCCGGGATGAAGGCCAGAATCGACAAAATGCGGAAGGCGGCCTCCGAGGGCTTCATCAACGCCACCGATCTGGCGGACTACCTGGTCACCAAGGGCCTGCCGTTCAGAAGCGCCTATAAGATTTCCGGCGCGCTGGTCGGCAAGTGCATCAAGGAAGGCAAGACCCTGGATACCCTGAGCCTCGAAGAATATCAGCAGGCGGAGAAGCTGATCGAAGCGGACGTATACGAGCACATCGACCTCGACACCTGCGTGCAGAAACGCGCGAGCGCGGGAGGAACCTCCGTCTCGTCGGTGGAAAAGCAGATCGACTCGGTTCGCAGGAGCCTGGGACAATATCATGGAGAAAACGACTGAACTTGCAAAGAAGCTGCAAAAGCATTTGCATACGATCCCCGAACTCTCCGGCTGTGAGACGGAGACAAAGAAAGCCCTGATCGACTTTCTGAAACAGGAGAGCGATCTTGAAATCATCGACTGCGGCAAGTGGTTTTACGCCGCGCACCGCGAGGAGGGCGCAGAGGAGGGCATGGCGTTCCGGGCCGATATGGACGCGGTCACGGGCGCCGACAGCCGACCCTATCACGGCTGCGGCCACGACGGACACTCCTCCGTCATGGCGGCGCTGGCGGCCTGGACGGCCGGAAAGAGCTTCGGTAAAAACCTCTTTTTTCTCTTCCAGCACGCCGAGGAGACCAGCGCCGGCGCAGCAGAGTGCTGCGCGATCTTCAACAAAGAAAAGATCGGCGCGATCTACGGCTTTCACAACTGTCCCGGCTTCCCGGCAGGCTCGGTCCTGATGCTGCATGACACCTTCGCCTGCGCGTCCAAGGGCCTGCGGCTGATCTTTGAAGGCAGCCAGACCCACGCCGCCTACCCGGAAAACGGCAGAAACCCCATCTTCCCGATGGCGGCGTTCTTCGGGCGATGGCAGGCGCTGACCGACCCAAAACAGTACGGCGGTCTGGTTCTCGCAACGCCGGTATGCTTCTCGGCAGGCTCACCCTCCTTCGGGGTGGCGGCGGGAAGCGGGGAAATCGACCTCACGCTGAGAGCCTGGTATGACGCGGATCTTGAGAAGCTGGTGAGCGGCGCGGTACAGACGGCGTCAATGCTTGCCGACAGAGCGGGAATCAAGCTCACCGCCGCCGAGCAGGACGTGTTCCCCGCAACGGTGAACGCCCCGGCACTTTACGGAAAAGTCGAAGCGGCCGCAAGGCAGGCGGGACTTGACTGCCTGACCCCTCCCGAGCCCTTCCGATGGTCCGAGGATTTCGGCCATTACGGCGCGCACTGTCCGGCCTTCTTCTGCGGGATCGGCGCGGGGGAGAATACCCCCGGACTCCACACCCCGGACTATCGCTGGAACGACGCCGTCACCGAAGCGGCGCTCAAGCTCTTCACAAACCTCATTCATATATGAATTTGCATAGCAAATGAATATAAATCTTTTATTAAAAGGAGACGAAAAAAATGAAAAAGACCATTTCTCTGATTCTCTGCCTGGTGTTCTGCTTTGCGTGTTTCGCCCCGTCCGCGCTGGCCGCCGACAAGGTTCTGAAAGTTGCCACCAACGTTGCGTTCCCTCCCTATGAGTACTACGAGGACGAGAAGGTCGTCGGCATCGACGTCGATATCGTCCAGGCCATCTGCGACAAGCTCGGCTACGAGATGGAGCTTTCCGACATGGAGTTCGGTTCCATCATCACCGCTGTGGCCGCGGGCAAGGTTGACGTCGGCTTCGGCGCCATCACCATCACCGAGGAGCGCGCCAAGAGCGTGAACTTCACCACCAGCTACTCCACCGGCATCCAGTCCATCATTGTCAAGGAAGATTCCCCCATCACCGGCGTTGAGGATCTTGAGGCGAAGGGCATCAAGATCGGCGTCCAGCAGGATACCACCGGCGACATCTACGCCACCGATCAGTTTGGCGAGGATCACATGGCCCGCTTCAACAAGGGCGCTGACGCTGTCCAGGCGCTTATCACCGGCAAGGTCAACTGCGTCATCATCGACAACAGCCCCGCCGAGACCTTCGTCGCCCAGAACAAGGGCCTGAAGATCCTGCCCACCGCCTACGCCGAGGAGGCCTACGGCTTTGAGCTGAACAAGAACGCCACCGAGCTCTATGATGAGTTCAACGGCGCGCTCGAGGAGCTGCTTAAGGACGGCACCGTCCAGAAGATCATCGACAAGTACATCAGCGCCGACTGATCTTACGCAAAATCGAATAATACCGGGGGCGCCTCGGCGTCCCCGGGATTTCTGATATTCGGAGGATTTTCCTATGGCACAAGCCTTTGCGGAGCTCAAAGAGAGCTTTATCTTCAACTTTATAGAGGGCGCGCGCTGGAAGTACATCACGAACGGCCTGTGGGTCACGCTGAAGGTCACCTTCTTCGCGCTGCTGCTCGGTATCGTGATCGGTGTGGTGGTGGCGATGGTTCGCTCCTCCTACGACCAGATGAAGGACGAAATGAAGCCCGGTCTCGGCAAGACGCTGATGACGGCGCTCAACGCCCTGGCGCGTCTGTACCTCACGGTCATCCGCGGCACGCCTGTCGTCGTGCAGCTTTTGATCGGCTACTTCGTCATCTTCGTCTCGACGACGAACACGGTCTTTGTCGCGTCCATGGTCTTCGGCATCAACTCCGGCGCGTACATCACCGAAATCATCCGCGGCGGCATTATGAGCATTGACCACGGCCAGTTTGAGGCGGGGCGCAGCATCGGCTTTACCTACATCCAGACGATGCGCTTCATCATCATCCCCCAGGCGTTCAAAAATGTGCTGCCGTCGTTGGCCAATGAATTTATCGCCCTTTTGAAGGAGACCGCCGTCTGCGGCTATATCGGCCTGATGGATCTCACCAAGGGCGGCGACGTCATCCGCGGGCGCACGTTTTCCGCGTTTATGCCGCTGATCGCGGTGGCCCTGATTTATCTGCTGCTGGTCGTGTTCTTCAGCTGGCTGATCGGCAAACTGGAAAGGAGGCTGAGGAGCAGTGAGCGCTGATATTATCATCTCCGTCAAGGATCTGGAAAAGCACTTCAACGCCGGCGCGGTCCACGCGCTCAACGGCGTGTCGGTCGATATCGAGCGGTCAGAGGTGCTGGTCGTGATCGGCCCCTCCGGCTCCGGCAAGTCCACCTTCCTGCGCTGCCTGAACCTGCTGGAGCGCCCCACGGGCGGTAAGGTCATCTTCGAGGGCACCGACATCACCGCTCCGCGCACCAACATCAACCTCTGCCGCCGCCGCATGGGCATGGTGTTCCAGCACTTCAACCTCTTCCCGCACATGACGGTGCTGAAAAACCTGACCCTCGGCCCGACAGAGCTTTTGAAAAAGAGCCAGGCCGAGGCAAATCAAAAGGCCATGCAGCTTCTGGAGCGCGTGGGCCTTGCCGACCGCGCGGACGCCTACCCCTCGCAGCTCTCCGGCGGACAGAAGCAGCGTATCGCCATCGTCCGCGCCCTGTGCATGGAGCCGGATGTCATGCTCTTTGACGAGCCGACCTCCGCCCTTGATCCCGAGATGGTGGGCGAGGTGCTGGATGTCATGAAGGAGCTTGCAAAAGAGGGCATGACCATGGTCGTGGTCACGCACGAGATGGGCTTTGCCCGCGAGGTGGCAGACCGCGTCCTCTTCATGGACGAGGGCGTTATCGTCGAGCAGGGCACGCCCGAGAATATCTTCGATCATCCGAAGAGCGACAGACTCAAGAGCTTTTTGTCAAAGGTACTTTGAACAGAGTGAAGAGTGGAGAGTTGAGAGTGGAGTTATGGTGTCCGCGAGGCGGACGATTTTAAATTCGTCGCGAAGCGACACCGCAACACCACTCTCCACTCTTCAAACTCCACTCTTGGAAAATACGACGAAGGAGTATTTACCATGGACTTACACGGACGCGATTTTCTCACCCTGCTTGACTATACGCCGGACGAGATCACCTATCTGCTTGATCTTGCGGCGGAGCTCAAGGCAAAGAAAAAGGCGGGGATCCCGCATAAGCTGCATGAGGGAAAGAACATCGCCCTGATCTTCGAGAAGACCAGCACCCGGACCCGCTGCTCCTTTGAGGTGGCGGGGCACGATCTCGGCATGGGCGTGACCTATCTGGACCCCACAGGCTCGCAGATTGGGAAAAAGGAGAGCATCGCCGACACCGCCCGCGTCCTCTCCCGCATGTTCGACGGCATCGAGTACCGGGGCTACGGACAGACCATTGTGGAGGAGCTGGCGGAATATGCCTCCGTGCCGGTGTGGAACGGCCTCACCAACGAGTTTCACCCGACGCAGATTCTGGCCGACTTCCTCACGATCCGGGAGCATTTCGGGACACTCGAAGGGATCAAGCTCGTCTACCTCGGCGACGCGCGCTACAACATGGCCGATTCCCTGATGGTGGGCTGCGCGAAGATGGGGATGCACTTTGTCGCCGCCGCGCCGCAAGCGTACTTCCCCGACCAGGCGCTGATTGCGAAGTGTCAGGTAATTGCTGCGGAGACCGGGGCGGTGCTGGACTTTGAGACCGATCCCGTCAAGGCTGTGCAGGGCGCGCATGTCCTGTACACCGACGTCTGGGTGTCCATGGGTGAGCCGATGGAGGTCTGGGCAGAGCGTATCGCGGCCCTCGCCCCCTATCAGGTGAACAAGGCCCTGATGGACGCGGCGGGCCCCCAGGCCGTGTTTCTCCACTGTCTGCCTGCCTTCCACGATCTCAAGACCGGGATCGGGAAGGAGATGGGCGAGCGCTTCGGCCGTACCGAGATGGAAGTCACGGACGAGGTGTTTGAAAGCCCGCAGTCCCTCGTCTTCGACGAGGCCGAAAACCGTATGCACACCATCAAGGCCATCATGGCCGCTACACTGTGAGATAATGATGAAAAAGGCTTATCTTGTATTATCCGACGGACGCGCTTTCGAGGGCGTCCGTATCGGCGCGGAGGGGGAAGGCCTCGGCGAGCTGGTGTTCACCACCGGCATGACCGGCTATCTCGAGACCCTGACCGACCCGAGCTATGCGGGGCAGATCATCATGCAGACCTTCCCCCTGATCGGCAATTACGGGGTCATCCCGGAGGACTTCGAGGGGGCGTGCCTCGCAAAGGGCTATGTCGTGCGCGAGCTCTGCGAGACCCCCTCCAACTTCCGGAGCGAATATGCGCTGGATAGATTTTTAAAAGAACACAACATCCCCGGCATCACGGGCGTGGACACCCGCGCCCTGACGCGGATCATCCGTGAGGAGGGCGTGATGAACGCCCTGATCTGCGACGAGATACCGGCGGATTTGACGGACATACAGGCCTATGCGGTGCGAGGCGTGGTCGCCGCCGCAAGCTGCCATCAGGCGCAGAGCTTCCCCGCCGTCGGGGAGGAGCGCTTTCATGTGGCCCTCATGGACTACGGTGCAAAGCACCACATTGTGGAGAACCTGACGGCGCGCGGCTGCCGCGTAACGGAGCTTCCGCACGATACCCCGGCGGAGGAGATCCTGGCCCTGAACCCGGACGGCCTCATGCTCTCCAACGGCCCCGGCGATCCGAAGGAGAATGTCTTCGAGATCGAACAGCTCAAAAAGCTCATGGGCAGGCTGCCGGTCTTCGGCATCTGCCTGGGCCATCAGCTCGCGGCCCTCGCCCTCGGCGGGGAGACCGTCAAGCTCAAGTACGGCCATCGGGGGGCCAACCAGCCGGTGAAGGACCTCAAAACTGGACGCTGCTTTATCACCAGCCAGAACCACGGCTACGCGGTGCTGGCCGACAGCGTGTCGGATATCGCAGAGCTCCGCTATATCAACGCCAACGACTTTAGCTGCGAGGGGCTGGACTACCCCGGCAGGCGCTGCTTCACGGTACAGTTTCACCCCGAGGCCAGCGCCGGGCCGCACGATACCGGCTTTCTCTTCGACCGCTTTGTCGCCATGATGGGAGGCGAGGACCATGCCTAAAAACCCGAATATCCGCAAGGTGCTGGTCATCGGCTCCGGCCCCATCGTGATCGGCCAGGCGGCGGAATTTGACTACGCCGGGGCCCAGGCCTGCCGCGTGCTGCAGCAGGAGGGCATACGGACTGTACTGGTCAACTCCAATCCGGCCACCATTATGACCGACAAGCACCTCGCCGACGCAATCTATCTGGAACCCCTGACAGCCGAGACCCTGCGCCGCATCATCGCGCTGGAACGTCCCGACGGCCTGCTTGCCGGTCTCGGCGGGCAGACGGGTCTAACGCTTGCCATGCAGCTGACCAGGGACGGGACGCTGGAAAAGTACGGCGTGAAGCTGCTCGGCTCCGGCATCGACGCCATTGAGCGCGCCGAGGACCGCGAGCGCTTCCGCGAAACCCTCGCCGAAATGGGTCAGCCCGTCATCCCCTCGGCCACGGCGGAGGATGTGGAGACCTGCCTTGCGATCGCGGACAAAATCGGCTACCCCGTCATCGTGCGCCCGGCCTATACCCTGGGCGGCAGCGGCGGCGGCATTGCCCAGAACGCCGACGAGCTTGCGCAGATTTCCCGGCAGGGGCTCGACCTGTCGCCCATCACGCAGGTGCTGATCGAGAAGTGCGTCTCCGGCTGGAAGGAGATCGAGTTTGAGACCATGCGCGACAGCGCGGGCAATGTGATCGCGGTCTGCTCCATGGAAAACGTCGACCCCGTCGGCATTCACACGGGCGACTCCATCGTCGTCGCTCCGGCGCTGACGCTGGCGGATAAGGAATACCAGATGCTGCGCTCGGCGGCGCTGAACATCGTGACGGCTATCGGCATCGAGGGCGGCTGCAACGTGCAGTTCGCGCTTAACCCCGACAGCTTCGAATATGCGGTCATCGAGGTCAACCCCCGCGTGAGCCGCTCCTCGGCCCTCGCCTCCAAGGCCACCGGCTATCCGATTGCCAAGATGTCCACCCGTATCGCCCTGGGCTATACCCTCGACGAGATAAAGAACGACATCACCGGCAAGACCTGCGCCTGCTTTGAGCCGACCGTTGACTATGTGGTGGTGAAGTTCCCCAAATGGCCCTTTGAAAAGTTCCACGGGGCCAGCCGCAGGCTCGGTACCCAGATGAAGGCCACGGGCGAGGTCATGGCCATCGCGCCCTCCTTCGAGATGGCCCTGATGAAGGCCGTGCGCGGCGCGGAACTGGGCCTTGATACGCTCAATGCTCCGCCCCTCTCCGACGCGCCGGTGCGTGAGCGCCTGGCCGCCCAGGACGACCGCCGCATTTTCACCGTCTTCGAGGCGCTGAAGGCCGGCGTCAGCGTGGACGAGATCTTCAACATTACCAAAATCGACCGCTGGTTTTTGTGGAAATTACAGGGACTGGTGGAGTTTGAAGCTCACTTGAAGGCTGACGGACTCAGCGGCGAGGACTACAAAAAAGCGAAACGCCTCGGCTATACGGACGAGGCGCTGTGCAGGCTCTGCGGCGTGGATTCCGTTCCGGGCATGGAGATGCACTATAAGATGGTGGACACCTGCGGCGCGGAGTTTGAGGCTGAGACGCCGTACTTCTATTCCACCTTCGACTCGGAGTGTGAGAGCCGCCTTTTCCCGCGCTCCGGCAAGCCCGTGGTCATGGTGCTGGGCTCCGGCCCCATCCGCATCGGCCAGGGCATCGAGTTTGACTATTCCTCGGTCCACTGCGTCTGGACCCTGCGGGAGCTGGGCTACGACGTGGTCATCGTCAACAACAACCCCGAGACCGTCTCCACCGACTACGACACGGCGGACAGACTCTACTTTGAGCCCCTGTGCCGCGAGGACGTGTGGAACATCGTGCAGCTTGAAAAGCCCGTGGGCGTGGTCGTGGCCTTCGGCGGGCAGACGGCCATCAAGCTGACCGAGTTTCTGGACAAAAAGGGCGTGCAGATCCTCGGTACCTCCGCCGACAGCATTGACACCGCCGAGGACCGCGCCCGCTTTGACGCGCTGCTCGAGCGCTTCGGCATCCGCAGACCGCGGGGCCACGGCGTGCTCACGCTGGACGAGGCCGTCGCCGCCGCGGAGGATCTGGGCTATCCCGTACTGCTGCGCCCTTCCTACGTCATCGGCGGGCAGAACATGTGCATCTCCCGTGACAAAGAGAGCACCGTGCGCTATATGAACGGCATCCTCGCCCAGGGCATCGAAAACCCCGTGCTGGTGGACAAGTATATGCCCGGCACGGAACTCGAGGTGGATGTGATCTCCGACGGGGAGGACGTGCTCATCCCCGGCATCATGGAGCATATCGAGCGCGCGGGTGTCCACAGCGGCGACTCCATCGCCGTCTATCCGCCCTGGAACCTCAGCGACAAGTTCTTAAAGCGTATCGCGGACGTGTCCGAAAAGCTGGCCCTCGCGCTGGGGACCAAAGGGCTGGTCAACATCCAGTACCTCATCTGGCAGGACGAGCTGTATGTCATCGAGGTAAACCCCCGCGCCTCCCGCACCGTGCCCTATATCAGCAAGGTCACAAACGTGCCGATGGTGGACCTCGCCTCCCGGATCATGCTGGGGGCAAAGCTGCGCGATCTCGGCTGGGGGACGGGACTCTATCGCACGCCGCCCTATTACGCCGTCAAGGTGCCGGTCTTCTCCTTTGAAAAGCTCTCCGACGCAAACTCCATCCTCGGCCCGGAGATGAAGTCCACGGGCGAGGTGCTGGGTATCGGCCGGACGCTGGCGGAGGCCCTCTTCAAGGGGCTGACCGCCGCGGGCTTTAAGCTCCCGGAGCGCTATGATGCGCAGCGCGGCGTACTCATCAGCGTGGAGAACGAGGACAGCCAGGAGATTTTGTCTCTCGCGCGGCGCTTTTACAAGCTGGGGCTCACGCTCTACGCCACCACCGACACGGCGGCGGCCATCGCCTCCCTCGGCATCCCGGTCGTCTCCGTGCAAAACGCCGGGGAGAGCGGGGAGATCGAAGCGCTGATGGACAGCGGGGCTCTGCGCTACCTTGTCTATACCGGCGCGGTCAAGGACGGGACGATGGGGGACTACATCGCGCTTCACCGCCGCGCCATGCAGCGGGGCGTGCCGTGCCTCACGTCGCTCGATACCGCGAACGCCCTGGCCGAGATCATTGAAAGCCGCTTCCATGAGAGCAGCACCGAGCTCGTGGATATCAACGCCATGCGCACCCGGCGCCAGCTTATCCGCTTCACCAAGATGCAGGACTGCGGCAACGACTATATCTTCATTGAAAACTTTGACGGCGCGATCACCTGCCCGGAGTCCCTGTGCGTAAACCTGTGCAGACCCCACACCGGCGTCGGCAGCGACGGCATTGTGCTGATCGAGAAGTCCAAGATCGCCGACGTCAGGATGCGCAGCTTCAACCGTGACGGCAGCGAGGGCAAAATGGCGGGCAACAACATCCGCTGCGTGGCAAAGTACGTCTACGACCGGGGTATCGTGTCCCGGGAGCGCATGACCGTCGAGACCGGCAGCGGGGTCAAGTCCCTGCGCCTCTTCCTGCGTGACGGGAAGGTCAGCTCTGTGGAGGTGGACATGGGGAAAGCGTCGCTCAAGGCGGCGGAGATCCCGGCAGTCTACGGCGGGGAGACCGTTGTCGACGCGCCTGTCACCATCGGCGGGGCGGATTACCGCGTCACCTGCGTGAACGTCGGCAACCCCCACTGCGTGGTGTTCTGCGACGCGATCGACGGCCTTGACCTTGAGACGGTTGGCCCGCTCTTTGAGCATGACGCCATGTTCCCCGAACGGGTTAACGCCGAGTTCGTGCGCGTCGTGAACCGGCACGCTCTGCGTATGCGGGTCTGGGAGCGCGGCAGCGGCGAGACCCTCGCCTGCGGCACCGGCGCGTGCGCGGCGGTCGTGGCGGCCTGTGAAAACGGCCTCTGCGACAAGGGCAGCGACGTGAAGGTCAGCGTCCTCGGCGGCGAGCTCACCGTCAACTACACCGACGCGCGCGTCCTGCTCACCGGCGGGGCGAGCGTCGTGTACGAGGGACAGTTTGAATACTGATAACAGGCCGTAGGGGCCGATGCCCTCATCGGCCCGCCGTAAACACACCAGCGCGCGTTGATCGGCGGGTCGATCTGGGGATCGACCCCTACGGTTTTTGCGGTCTTTTCGAAAGATTTGCTTGACCCCGGGCGGGGGAGCCTATACAATAGACACACAAATCTTTATTGAACCTGATTGCCTGCGATCTGAAGGAGGAGCTATATGATTACAAACGACCGCACAACCAGCAACATCACCAAGAGAATTTTCCGCGAGGTGGCAAAGCTCGCCTGGAACGGGGAGCTGGAGGAAAAGGTGGAACTCCTGCCGGAGACCATCATTCCGGGGCCGCTGCCGCAGTTTCGCTGCTGCATCTACCGTGAGCGCGAGATCATCCGCCAGCGCGTGCGCCTGGTGCGCGGCCTGAGCCCCGCAGCGAACGACACAAAGAATATCGTGCACGTCATCCCCGCCGCCTGCGACGACTGCGCTATCTCCTCCTACACCGTGACGGACAACTGCCACGGATGTCTGGGTCACGCCTGCTTTGAGTCCTGCCGTTTTCAGGCCGTCTCCATCGTGCGTGAGCGCGGCCGAATCCGCGCCCATATCGACCCGCAGAAATGCCGGGAGTGCGGCATGTGCGCGAAAAACTGCCCCTATCAGGTCATCGTGCATCAGGTGCGCCCCTGCAAACAGGCGTGCCCGGCCAACGCAATCACCATGGATCCGGACACGGGACTGTGCGTGATCGACGAGAGCAAGTGCATCCAGTGCGGCCACTGCATCCAGGCCTGCCCCTTCGGCGCGCTCGGCGCGAAGACCCGCCTCGTGGACGTGATCCAGGCGATCCTCGCCGGCAAGCGCGTCTATGCCATGGTGGCCCCGGCGGTGGAGGGACAGTTCGGCAAGAACATCACCCCCGACTCCTGGCGCGAGGCGCTTAAAAAGGCGGGCTTTGCGGACATGATCGAGGTGTCTTTGGGCGGCGACCTGACCGCCGCCGCAGAGGCGGACGAATGGGCCGAGGCCTTCCAGAAGGGCGAGAAGAAGACGACCTCCTGCTGCCCGGCCTTTGTCAACATGATACGCAAGCACTTCCCGGAGCTCGCCGGGAACATCTCCACCACGGTCAGCCCCATGTGCGCCGTTTCGCGCCTGATCAAGAGCCGCGATCCCGAGGCGGTCACCGTCTTCGTCGGCCCCTGCCAGGCCAAAAAGAGCGAGGCGCAGGATCAGCAGATCGAAGGCAACGCCGACTTTGTCCTCACCTTTGACGAGGCGGTGGAGATGCTGCACGGCAAGGATATTGAGCTTGAGCCCGCGTCGGGATACACGCAGCAGGGCTCGACCTATGGCAAGTATTTCGGCAACAGCGCGGGCGTCACCGCCGCTGTGGTCCAGTGCCTCAAGGAGCAGGACTTCGACCCCGACCAGCTCAAGGTCAAGGTCTGCAACGGCGCGCAGGAGTGCAAGACCGCCCTGACCATGATGAAGCTCGGCAGACTGCCCGAGAGCTTTATCGAGGGCATGATCTGCGAGGGCGGCTGCGTCGGCGGCCCGGCGCGGCAGAAGGCGGTCACGGAGCTGAAAAAAGACCGCGACGCCATGATCGGCCTTGCAGACTCAAGAGGCGTGCACGAGAATCTGAAAATCATGGACGCCGAGAATGTGCATATGCACAGGGAGTAATCATCACATAAGGAAACAGCGACAGGCCGTGCGCCTGCCGCTGTTCAATTTAACAGGGGACTCAAATCACACTATTCTGCAAGCCACGCCGCAAGCTCCGATACCTTCTTGAAGTACAGCGGGCAGTTCTGCCGCATGAAGCGCTCGATCTCCGGGATCTCATAGGCCCAGCCGACGGCGGCGAAGTCCACCCCCGCGGCGGCGGCCATGTCGTAGCCGGGCTTGAGATCGTCGATCATCAGAAGCTCCGAGGGTTTCAGCTCAAAGCGCGCCATGATGTCGTCGAGCGGAAAGGTGTTGGGCTTGCGCTGGTGCTCGGGCCGCTCCCAGCCGTAGACCGCGTCGGGCGACGGCAGGCCGTTTGCCTCGTAATCCCGGCGGATGTTGTAGTCAAAGGAGTGGGACACGACGCACACAAGGCCGCCCTCCGCCTTCTGCCGCTCCATGATCTCCCGCAGGCCGGGGTAGGCCGTGGGGATATGGCTCCTCACATAGTTCTGCCAGTATGTTGCCTCGTGCGCAAGGTCCTCGTCCGTCATGCCGTAGCGCTCCCGGCACATGGGGACGAAGCCCGGGGCGAAGTTTAACAGGAAATACTCCTCCAGTCCCATGGTCTCCCCGGGGTAAAACTCTTTTAAGTATTCGGCAAAGCAGGGGTGATGGATGGTGGCGGTGGAGTTGACGACGGTGTCGTCGTGGTCAAAGACCAGGCATTTGTATTTCATAATCGTCTCCGTTCTCGGTTTTGGGGACAGTATAGCATAAAGCGCGTGCCTTGCATAGCACGTCTTTGTTATCTTTTTCTCACAGGCAGTTTTGTATTGAATCCCGGTACTTTTTCTGATAAAATAACAATTCGCCGGAATATGGCATAAAATAAGGGGCCGTCGGGCGACCCCTTAAAAATATCTCCGCGGCATCCAGCCGTGGGAAAGGAAGTAAAAATGGAACACAACGAAAAGACAATGGACAAGATCGTCGCCCTGTGCAAAAACCGCGGCTTCGTCTACGCGGGCAGCGAGATCTACGGCGGCCTCGCCAACTCCTGGGACTACGGCCCCCTCGGCGTGGAGTTCAAAAACAACGTGAAGAAGGCATGGCTCAAGAAGTTCGTGCAGGAGAGCGAGTATAACGTCGGCCTCGACGCCGCCATCCTGATGAACCCCCAGACCTGGGTCACCACCGGACACGTCTCCAGCTTCTCCGACCCTCTGCTCGACTGCAAGGCCTGCAAGGCCCGCCACAGAGCCGACAAGCTCATCGGTGAGGAGCACCCCGAGGTCAACGTCGACGCCATGAGCTTCGACGAGATGGACGCGTTCATTGCCGAGCATAACGATATCATCTGCCCCATGTGCGGCAAGCATGACTTCACCCCCATCCGCAAGTTCAACCTCATGTTCAAGACCGCCATCGGCGTTACCGAGGACTCCTCCTCCGTCTGCTATCTGCGCCCCGAGACCGCGCAGGGCATCTTTGTAAACTTTGCCAACATCCAGCGCACCACCCGCCGCAAGCTGCCCTTCGGCGTCTGCCAGGTGGGCAAGGCCTTCCGCAACGAGATCACCCCGGGCAACTTCACCTTCCGCACCAGAGAGTTTGAGCAGATGGAGTGCGAGTTCTTCTGCAAGCCCGGCACCGACCTCGAGTGGTTTGCCTACTGGAAAGACTACTGCCGCAACTGGCTTGTGTCCCTCGGCATCAAGGAGGAGCACCTGAGACTGCGCGACCACGAGAAGGCGGAGCTGGCCTTCTACTCCCGCGCTACCACCGACATCGAGTACGCCTTCCCGTTCACCGATTGGGGCGAGCTCTGGGGCATCGCCGACCGCACGGACTACGACCTCGGCCGTCACCAGGAGGCCAGCGGCAAGGATCTGACCTACTACGATCAGGACGCGAACGAGCACTACATCCCCTACGTTATCGAGCCGTCCCTCGGCTGCGACCGCGTGGCCCTCGCTTTCCTGTGCGAGGCCTATGACGAGGAAGTTGTCGGCCAGGACAAGAAGGGCAACCCCGACGTGCGCACGGTTCTGCACCTGCACCCGGCCCTCGCCCCCTTCAAGTGCGCGATCCTGCCGCTGAGCAAGAAGGAAGTCCTCACCGGCCCCGCCATGGAGCTCTACCGCGAACTGTCCAAGGAGTTCATGTGCGACTACGACGAGACCGGCTCCATCGGCAAGCGCTACCGCCGCGAGGATGAGATCGGCACCCCGTTCTGCATCACCTTCGACTTCAACACCGTCGGCACCGAGACCGACGTCGCCGACCACTGCGTCACCATCCGCGAGCGCGACACCATGCAGCAGGTCCGCATCCCCATCACCGAGGTCAAGAACTACATCGCCGAGCGCGTGAAGTTCTGAATAGCTTTGCCTTCCCCTTGAGGGGAAGGTCCACCAGTGCGCACACTGGTGGGGATGAGGTGGCAGCGTTGTTCTTTCTAAACGGTCTCGTACCGTGGGCAAGGTTTCCACCTCATCCGTCTCGTCCCTTGCGGGGGACGGGAAGAGCCACCTTCCCCTCAAGGGGAAGGCATTTATCACGAAAGTAAGGTACCTTCTGTGAAAAACGGATTTATCAAAGTTGCCGCGGCGTCGCCCGTGATCCGGGTGTGCGACTGCGACTATAACGCCGACCGCGTGATCGAGTGCATCGAAAAGGCGGACGCGCTCGGCGTGAAGGTGCTGGCCTTCCCGGTACTGACGCTGACGGGCGTGGAGTGCCGCGACCTCTTCCGGCATAAGGTTTTGCTTGACGGGGCGTGGGCCGCGCTTCAGAAGGTCATCACGGCGACGGAGAGCAGGGACATGCTCGTCTTTGTCGGTCTGCCCTACGCCCTCGGCTCACGGGTTCTGAACGCCGCCGCCGCTGTGTACGACGGCGAGCTGCTGGGGCTCACCCCGCAGGGCGAAACAGCGCCGGACTATGCTCTTGCAAAAGACGCCGTTGATTTCCCCATCTCGGCAAAGCGTCTCTATGAACACCGGGCGATCCCAGGCCTTAAAGTTTGGGCTGAAATCGGCGCGGACATGGACGCGGTCTGCCCGCCCTCCGTGGACGCAGCACTCGAGGGCGCGACGCTGATCGTACAGATGGCGGACTTTCCCGAGACGGTATACTCCACCCGGGACGCGGAGCTGAACATCAAGGCGCAGTCGAAGCGCCTCGCGGCGGGCATTCTTCTCGCCGCTCCCGGACGGGGCGAGAGCACCACCGACAATGCCTACTCCGGCCTGTGCATGGCGGCAGAGGACGGCGTTATCCTCGCCGAGTCCGAGTATGAGGACTGCCTGGCTGTCAGTGAGATCGACGCGGAGTACCTGATGAACCTCCGCAAAGCGCGCGGCGGCTTTGACCGCAGCACCGGGTTTGACGGCGTCCGTCTGTGGGGCCGCGCGGAATTGAGTGACACCGCCCTCACCCGCCGTTACAGCAAGCACCCGCACCTGCCCGAGAACCCCGCCGATCTGCCCGCCTATTGCGAGCGGATGCTGGACATCCAGGTCTCGGCTCTCGTCAAGCGCATGACCTACGCCCACCTCGACCACTGCGTCGTCGGCATCTCCGGCGGTGTGGACTCGACCCTCGCGGTTATGGTCTCGGCCATGGCGGTCAAGCGCATGGGCCTGCCTTCCACGAACGTCATTGCCTGCACCATGCCCTGCTTCGGCACGTCCAGCCGCACCAAGTCCAACGCGGTGGTGGTGGCCGAGCAGTGGGGCTGCGAGGTGCGCGTCATCGACATTACGAAGGCCGTTTTGCAGCACTTCGACGACATCGGCCACGCCCACGACGACTACTCCCTCGCCTTTGAGAACGCCCAGGCGCGCGAGCGGACGCAGGTGCTCATGGACATCGCCAACAAGTGCAACGGCCTCGACGTCGGCACCGAGGATCTGAGCGAGTTCATCGACGGCTGGTGCACCTACAACGGCGACCACACCAGCATGTACGACGTAAACCTCGGCCTCACGAAGACGCAGGTTCGTGCCAATGTCAGCCACATCGCCGCGACGACGGAGGACAAGGTTCTCAAGGCCGCGCTCTACGACGTGCTCGACTGCCCCGTGACCCCGGAGCTCCTGCCCATTCACGACGATCTGATCGAGCAGAAGAGTGAGGACGCCGTCGGCTCCTACGCTCTGCAGGACTTCTTCACCCACCACATCCTGATTAACGGCTTCACGCCGTCCAAGGTGTTCCGCCTGGCGAAGGCGGCCTATGCCGACGAGTTTACGGATGAGGAATTGAAGCGCTGGCTCACGAGCTGGTGCAAGCGCCTGTTCTCTCAGCAGTTCAAGCGCTCCTGCCTGATGGACGGCCCCGCGGTGGAGGCCTTCACCGTCTCCCCCCGCACCGGCTTCCGCATCCCCTCCGACGGCGAAGCCACGCTGTTTCTGAAGGATCTGGAGAATATCGGGTAAAAATCCCGTAAAATTTCACAAGAAAAAGCGCGTGTCCCCTCTGAATTTTTACACGGGGACATGCGTTTTTTCTTGTATGTTTCAGGCCTTTTGCAGTATAATTTCTGCATCCGAATGTAAGGAGGCAACATATACATGTTTAAAAGCGAGTATCTGAACCGCGTATACGCCGACGTTGAGCGCCGCGACGCCGGAGAGCCCGAATTTCTCCAGGCCGTGCGCGAGGTCTTTGAGTCCCTCGAGCTCGTCGTCGACAAGCACCCCGAGTGGGAGGCCGCCGGTCTGCTCGAGCGCTTTGTCGAGCCTGAGCGCGTGCTTGAGTTCCGCGTCCCCTGGGTGGACGACGAGGGCAAGACCCGCGTCAACCGCGGCTTCCGCGTCCAGTACAACTCCGCGATCGGCCCCTACAAGGGCGGTCTGCGCTTCCACCCCAGCGTGAACCTCTCCATTATGAAGTTCCTGGGCTTTGAGCAGGTGCTGAAAAACTCCCTGACCACCCTCCCCATGGGCGGCGGCAAGGGCGGCAGCGACTTTGACCCCAAGGGCAAATCCGACGCCGAGGTCATGCGCTTCTGCCAGAGCTTTATGACCGAGCTCTACCGCCACATCGGCCAGTTCACCGACGTGCCCGCCGGCGACATCGGCGTGGGCGCGCGCGAGGTCGGTTTCCTCTTCGGCCAGTACAAGCGTATCGTCGACCGCTTTGACGGCGGCGTCATCACCGGCAAGGGCCTGAGCTTCGGCGGCTCCCTGGCCCGTACCCAGGCCACCGGCTACGGCCTGTGCTACTTCTCCGCCGAGGCGCTGAAGTATCTCCGCAACGACAGCTATGTGGGCAAGACCGTCGTCGTCTCCGGCTCCGGCAACGTGGCCCAGTACTGCGCCGAGAAGGTCACCCAGCTCGGCGGCAAGGTCGTCGCCATGTCCGACTCCAAGGGCTATGTCTACGATCCCAACGGCATCGACCTGCCCAAGCTCTTCGACATCAAGCAGAAGCGCCGCGCCCGCATCTCCGTCTATGCCGACGAGGTCCCCGGCGCCCAGTACGTTGAGGGCTGCAAGAACATCTGGAACGTCAAGTGCGACATCGCCCACCCCTGCGCCAGCCAGAACGAGATGGATGCCGAGGGCGCCAAGGCCCTGATCGCCAACGGCTGCATCGCCGTCTTTGAGGGCGCGAACATGCCTCTGACTCCTGAGGCCATCGCCCTCGTCCAGGGCGCGGGTCTGCTCTACAGCCCCGGCAAAGCCTCCAACGCGGGCGGCGTCGCCACCTCCGGCCTGGAGATGAGCCAGAACTCCATCCGCATGTCCTGGAGCTTCGACGAGGTCGACGAGAAGCTGCACGGCATCATGCAGAGCATCTACAAGGCTTGCTACGACGCCTCTGTCGAGTGTGGCAAGCCGGGCGATCTGATGCTCGGCGCGAACGTCGCGGGCTTCCTTAAGGTCGCCGAGGCCATGATGGCCCAGGGCGTGGTGTAATACTGTTTTTCGTTAAAAGTTTTGTGCCCTCGGGCACAAAACACGTCTCATAGGTCTCCGACGCGCCTTTGGCACTATAAAACGGCTTTAAGCCGTTTTATGGGAGACCAGTATGATTTCTGTATTTCGAGGAAATCACAAGCGGAAAGTATTGTTAGCTAAATAGAAACGGGCGGGGGGGCTGCATCAATTGCAGCTTCCCGCTCACCATCTGGACGCCGTTGGGAGAGGACGGACACTGGCAGAAAACACAAAAATCCGAACCCGTCTTCCATAGGGAAGAGCTGGTTCGAATTTTGTCGGTTTGGTGCTCCAGCGGGGACTCGCATGCATTTGCGCCTCGCGGGAGATCGGCGCAAATAGAGGTATCGCCCAGTGTGCGCACTGGACGATGAAAGCCCCGCCGGGGCTTTCGATGATGATTCGAGTCCCCGTCGGCATGAAAAAAACAACCACCCCGAAAGGGGTGGCTGTTCTTTTGGTGCTCCAGCGGGGACTCGAACCCCGGCGAAGCCTGCCGCTGGCGCGGCCTGCTTCGCAGCTTATTCCGCTTCGCTCAAAAAACGCTTCGCGTTTAGGTGCCCGTGGTTCGATCCAGATAAACCCATAAACCACAGACAGCCCGCCGAGTGGCGAGCTGTCTGCGGTTGGTGCTCCAGCGGGGACTCGAACCCCGGACACCCTGCTTAAAAGGCAGGTGCTCTACCTCCTGAGCTACTGGGGCATATCGTCGGAATAACGTCATAAGGTCATTTGACCGATGCCATTATTCTTCCTCTCAAGACTATGTTTTGCCGCGTCTCCCCAAATCGAAACCCGGCAAAGCGGTTTCGATTTGGAAAGGAAGAGGAAGGGAGCATAGTGCAGTTTTCGCGGCCTTTACGCAAACCGCGGAAACGGAGCGGCGCGAGCTTCCTCTGACGTGGCTGGGATGGCGGGACTCGAACCCACTATATCGGAGTCAAAGTCCGGTGTGTTACCATTACACTACATCCCAATGATATTTCAAAACCGAGACCGGCGAGGCCGGCCTCGGCTCGTTTTTAGTGGGGTGGGATATGGGGCTCGAACCCACGACACCCGGAACCACAATCCGGTGCTCTACCAACTGAGCTAATCCCACCATATCTGTCCGTGCGGCTTCCCGCACGTCCTATCATAAACTCAAAGCCAGGCTTTGAAGTTGTTGTTCTGCTGCTCTCCCGGCGGAGAGTCTATATCAAAAACCTGACCGCACGACCGCGTGAAACGGAACAGGTTTGTTCCCTCGCCAAACACAAAGCCCAGCGAAGCGGGTTTGTGTTTGAAAGGAAGAAGGAACTTACGGATGTGGAGCTTTCGCGGCACTTACGCAAACCGCGAAAGCGGAACGGAGTAAGTTTCTTCTGACGTCCTGGCACGCCAAGAGGGATTCGAACCCCCGACCTACTGCTTAGAAGGCAGTTGCTCTATCCTGCTGAGCTATTGGCGCGTATATGCTGACCGCGCCAACAAGATCGGGAAGCATAATGTGGCCTGCTTCTTCCGACGCTGGAGCGGGTGATGGGAATCGAACCCACGTATCCAGCTTGGAAGGCTGGTGTTCTACCATTGAACTACACCCGCACGTCGTCCCCATTCAGCCTTGAGAATATACCATATCAATGTCCCATTTGTCAACAGCTTTCTGAAAAATTTTCCGAAAAGCTCGAAATAAGTTTGACGCTGCCGCCGAGACGGGGCGCAAAGCTCCTGGGATCGCATGAAACGCGCAGCGTCCCGCCGGGCTGACGGAGGCAAAGATCGACCGGCGCGCCGCTCCTTTTCGCAAGACAGACGCCCACGGCGGCGCTGCCGCTGGCGCAGGAGTTTTCCCAGAAGACCGTCCCGCTGCCGGGAATATACACAAGCGGCGTCATGCGGCGCTCAGCTCCGCTGCCGTCCAAAAACAGCAGGCCCAGCCCCTCGGCGCGGAGCTCTTTACAGAAGGAGCGCACAGCACCTTCGGCGGCCTCCCGGTTTTCAAGGAGTGAAAAGAAGGGGGAGGCAGGCTCCGCGATGACGTGGGAGATCCCTTCGAGGCGGACAAGGGGAAGCACGCTGCCTATACCTTCAAAGCGGAAGGCTCTCTCCTCAATGCCCAGCGCGGACGGCATGGTCAGCTCGGCTCGGAAACGGTCTGGGGCCTCGCGCCTGAGACGGACCGACACCGGCTGCTTTGTCCCGGAGACCCGGAGGCGAATTGCTTCGTCTCCTTGAATGCCATTCAAGCGGCAGAGCACGGCGGCGCACATGGAAGCGTTGCCGCAGAACTCGCCCCCGGCCATGCGCAGCTCCGCCGCAACGCCGTCCCCGGAGGCGGGACGCAGGAAACCGACCTGCTCCACCTCCGGGTGGCGGCGCATGATCTCGGCGGCAACGGCGGGCTGACGAGTGATCTCAACCTCGCTCTCCACCAGGGCGGTGATGTTGCCCGTGGGGTCGAGGATGCTGACGTGCAGCTCCATGACTCAGCGCTCGAACACGCGCAGGAACTGCCGGGTGCGTTCCTCACGTGGATTTTCAAAGACCTCTTTCGGGTCGCCCTGCTCCACGATCACGCCGCCCGCCATGAAGATGACGCGGTTGCTGACCGCCTTGGCGAAGGGCATCTCGTGGGTGACGACCACCATGGTCATCTTCTCGTCCGCAAGCTGGCGGATGACCTTCAAAACCTCGCCCGTGAGCTCGGGGTCGAGGGCGGAGGTGGGCTCGTCAAAATATAAAATCTCGGGGCGCATGCACAGGGCGCGCGCAATGGCAACGCGCTGCTGCTGGCCGCCGGAGAGCTGGAAGGGGTAGGCCTTCTCCTTGCCCTCAAGCCCCATCTTCTTCAAAAGCTCCATGGCGCGCTCAAGCACCTCGGCCTTGTCCTCGCCGTGGAGGATCGGAGCCTCGGAGATGTTGCGCAGCACCGAGTAGTGCGGGAAGAGCTGAAAGTTCTGGAAAACCAGCCCGAAGCGCGTGCGGAAGCGGTTGAGCTCCGAGCGGTGGGCGTAGACCCCGTTTTTGAGGGCGTACTGTCCGTCGTAGAGGATGTCGCCGCCGTCGGCGTGCTCCAGGAAGGAGGCACAGCGGAGCAGCGTGGATTTGCCCGAGCCGGAGGGCCCGATGATCGAGACGACGTTGCCGCGCTCAACGGAGAGGGAAATGTCCTCCAGCACATGGAGGGAGTCGAAGGATTTCTGGAGGTTCCGGATAGAGAGAATGGGGGCGTCAGCGTTTGTCATGTTGTTTGCGTTCATCATGTTTCCCCCTTCTCACCTGTAGTAATCCAGCCGCTTTTCGATCCGGCCCATCACATAGTCCACGACCACGTTGAACACGTAGTAGAAGACGCCCGCGACGAGGAAGGGCGTAAAGCTGGTCTGGGAGTTTGCAATCTGCTTGCCGATGGTGAACATCTCCTGATAGGAGACTGTGAAGGCCATTGAGGTATCCTTGACCAGCGTCACAACCTCGTTGGTGACGCTCGGCATGATGCGCTTGATGACCTGCGGCAGGATGATGCGCATGAAGGTCTGCACCTTCGTGTAGCCCAAAACCTCCGCCGCCTCATACTGGCCGATGGGGATGGACTCAATGCCGCCGCGGTAAATCTCCGCAAAGTAGGCGGCATAGTTGATGGAGAAGGCGATCACGACGGGGATGAGCTTGTTGCGCGCGACTGTCGCCCCGAAGAGGTAGTAGGGGCCGTAGGTGACCGCGAGGAGCTGGAGCATCAGCGGCGTGCCGCGCAGCACGGTGATGATGAAGCGCGTGACCGCGGAGACCACCTTCACCTTGCTCATGCGCAGCAGGGCGACGATCATGCCCAGCGGGAGCGAGAAGAGCAGAGTCAGAAAAAAGATGGCGCAGGTCTTGCCCAGACCCTCGCTCATCTTGACGATCATTGTCATCAGCGACATAGGGAACCCTCATTTTCTTTTTGATTGTGTGTACGGGGAAAAGCGGGAAATAGAACAATATCCCGAAAGCGCAGATTTCTGCGCTTTCGGGTTAGAGTCAATGCGATTTTGCCGTGATACCTCAGGCGGCCTTCTCCGCGTCAGCG
Organism: uncultured Eubacteriales bacterium; assembly: GCA_900319695.1. Classification (GTDB taxonomy): domain Bacteria; phylum Bacillota; class Clostridia; order Oscillospirales; family Oscillospiraceae; genus Limivicinus. The sequence goes on along the minus strand of ONPN01000004.1, from coordinate 25,377 downwards.
TCGGCGTTCAGGAAGAGAAGGTTGTTGACGATGTCGGCGTACTCCTCTTTCTCGGCGATCTTGGCGTAGGTGCCGTCCTTGACCAGGGCCTGAACGGCGTCGTCAACGGCCTTGCAGAGCTCGGCGTCGCCGGAGCGGAAGGCAATGCCGTACTGCTCGGCGCCGAGCTGCTCGTCGATGATGGCGAGACCGTCGTGCTTGGCAACGTAGCTCGCCGCGACGGGCATGTCGACGAACACAGCGTCAACCGCGCCGCCCTGCAGCTCGGTGAAGCACTTGAGGAAGCTGTCGCAGGTCAGGACGTTGTCGAAGGTAGCTGCCAGATCGGCCAGGTCGCCGTTGAGCAGGCTCTCGCCGGAGGTGCCGAGCTGAACCGCGACGATCTTGCCGGCGAGGTCCTTGGAGGACTTGAAGCCGCTGTCGGCCTTGACGACCAGAACCTGAGTGTTGTCATAGTAGGGCTCGGAGATCACATAGCCGGCTTCCTTCATGCTGTCGAGAATGGTCATGCCGGACCACACGCAGTCGCACTCCATGGAGTCGAGCTGAACCAGCTTCTCGTCCCAGTTGACGCCGAAGATTTCCAAATCCCAGCCGAGGTAATCGCAGACGGCCTTGCAGACCTCAACGTCAAAGCCGGTGTATTCGCCGTCGTCGCCGAGGTAGCTGAACGGGGGATACTCGGGGTCAATGCCCATGATGAAGGTCTTCTCGGCGGCAAAGGCGCCGGGGGCGAACAGGGCGGCCATCATGACAAGGGTCAACGTAAGGCAGATGATTTTTTTCATGGTGTTGTCTCCTTATTTTCAAAATGGTTTTGCGGTTCTCTTAACGATTTAGCATATTAGCACACTAAAGCGACACTGTCAAGAAAAATTTCCCCGCGGCTTTGACATGTACGCGGGGCTTTTGTATAATGAAAATACAATAAACAGGGGAGGCGGTCCTATGGACCTGAACAAAACCATTCACAATCTGGAAGCGCGCGGCTTCAAGGTCTCACACTTTGAAAGCGCGCGGGAGGCGGCGGCCTGGATCGCCGGACAGGTCAGCGGCAAAAGCGTGGGCATAGGCGGCAGCAAGACGGTCGAGGCACTGGGGCTTTTTGAAAAGCTCTCGGCGGACAACACGGTATACTGGCACTGGAAGACGCCGGGGCGCGAGACGCTCAAGAGCGCGGCGCTGACGGATGTGTACCTGTGCAGCGCAAACGCCATCAGCGAGGACGGCGAAATCTTCAACATCGATGGCACCGGCAACCGCATCGCGGCCACGGTCTTCGGACACGAGAAGGTCTTCATTATCGCGGGCGTCAACAAGATCGCCCCGGACTTCGACACGGCGCTGAAACGGGCTCGCAACGTCGCGGCGGTGAAAAACTGCGCGCGCTTTGGCAAGAAGACGCCCTGCCAGACCGACGGCATCTGCCACGACTGCCGCAGTCCGGAGCGCATCTGCCGGGCGCTCACGGTGCTGTGGGCCCCGATGAACGGCATGGAGACGGAAGTTGTTTTGATTGACGAAGAACTCGGCATGTAAAGGAGGAGAACATGAGCGTTATCAGACGTAAAGACGAAGTCCCGGTGGAGATGAAGAAGATGTTCGGCGGCGCGGGCGAGGTCGAGCACCACAGACTCCTGCTGGGCGCGGAGGAGATGTACGGCAAGGGACGGCTCTTTAACCATGTGGTCATCCGGCCCGGATGTGAGCTCGGCTGGCATGTCCACCACGGCGACGGCGAGACCTACTACATCCTCAAAGGCCGCGGTGAGTACAGCGACAACGGCACGCTCATCGAGGTCGGCCCCGGCGACGTGATGTACGTCGGTGACGGCGAGGGCCACAGCATGAAGGCCGTCGGGGACGAGCCGCTGGAGATGATCGCCCTGATTTTGTACGTGTGATTACTTTAACAGGGTAAAAAATACGGAAAACATTGACTTAATACCAAAAAAAGCGTAAAATAAATCTGTTGTCGAACGACAGTACCATCAGCAATCAATAAATATTATAGAGGTGTTTCCATGTACAAGGTCGTAACCAAGCGTTTCCTCAACGACGCCAAGACCATTTGTCTGTTTGAGATCGAGGCGCCGCTGGCCGCCAGACATGCGCAGGCCGGTCAGTTCGTGATCTTCCGCCTGGACGAGCAGGGCGAGCGCGTCCCCGTCTCCGTCGCGGACTGGGACCGCGAGAAAGGCACTGTCTCCGTCATGGTGCAGGCCGCGGGCCGCACCACCAAGATGCTCCACACCGTCGAGCAGGGCGACTACATCTCCGACTTCGTCGGCCCCCTCGGCAGAGCCACCGAGATGGAAGGCCTGAAGAAGGTCTGCGTGGTCGGCGGCGGCGTCGGCTGCGCCATCGCGTACCCCATCGCCAAGGAGATGCACAAGCGCGGCATCGAGGTCACCTTCATCGGCGGCTTCCGCTCTGCCGACATCGTCATCCTTAAGGACGAGCTCAAGGAGGCCTCCGACAAGCTCATCATGTGCACCGACGACGGCACCTACGGCGAGAAGGGCTTCACCACCGTCTTCCTCAAGCAGGAGATCGAGGCCAACATCGCGGAGGGTAAGCCCCAGTTTGACCGCGTCATCGCCATCGGCCCCGACATCATGATGAAGTTCCTGGCCGACGTGACCCGCCCCTACGGCATCAGCACCATCATCTCCCTCGACCCCATCATGGTCGACGGCACCGGCATGTGCGGCGGCTGCCGCGTCATCGTCGGCGGCGAGACCAAGTTCGCCTGCGTCGACGGCCCGGACTTTGACGCGCACCAGGTCGATTTCGATTCCCTGCTCAAGCGCGCCGCCTTCTACAAGGACGAGCAGGACCGTGCTGCCCAGCACATCTGCAAGATGACGGGAGGAAAGAGAAATGGCTAATATGAGACTGACCAAGAACGAAATGCCCGAGCAGGACCCTGTGTTGCGCGCCGGCAACTTCGACGAGGTGGCCCTGGGCTACACCCCCGAGATGGCCATCGACGAGGCCAAGCGCTGCCTCAACTGCAAGAACCCCGCCTGCCGCACCGGATGTCCCGTGGCCGTGCGCATCCCCGAGTTTATCGCCAAGGTCGCCGAGGGTGAGTTTGAGGCCGCCTATGACATCATCACCTCCACAAACTCCCTGCCCGCCGTCTGCGGCCGCGTCTGCCCCCAGGAAAAGCAGTGCGAGTCCAAGTGCGTCCGCGGCCTCAAGGGCGAGTCCGTCGGCATCGGCAGACTCGAGCGCTTCGTGGCCGACTGGCACATGGCAGAGCAGGCCAAGCTCGAGAAGGTCGAGGTTGAGGTTCCCGCCTCCAACGGCCACCGTATCGCCGTCGTCGGCTCCGGCCCTGCGGGCCTGACCTGCGCGGGCGACCTGCGCAAGATGGGCTACGACGTCACGATCTTCGAGGCCCTGCACAAGTCCGGCGGCGTGCTGGTCTACGGCATCCCGCAGTTTAGGCTCCCGAAGGAGATCGTCGCCAAGGAGATCGACAACCTCAAGGCCATGGGCGTCAAGATCGTCAACAACGCCATCATCGGCAAGTCCGAGACCGTGGACGAGCTGTTCGAGGACGGCTTCGAGGCCGTGTTCATCGGCTCCGGCGCCGGTCTGCCCCAGTTCCTGCACATCCCCGGCGAGAACCTGCTGGGCGTCTACACCGCCAATGAGCTGCTGACCCGCGTCAACCTCATGAAGGCCTATCGCGACGACTACGATACGCCCATCAAGCACTTCCACCGCGTGGCCGTCGTCGGCGCGGGCAACGTCGCCATGGACGCCGCGCGCGTGGCCAAGCGCCTGGGCGCGGAGCATGTCTATATCTGCTACCGCCGCGGCCGCGACGAGCTGCCCGCCCGTCTCGAAGAGGTCGCGACGAGCTGCCCGCCCGTCTCGAAGAGGTCGAGCATGCCGAGGCCGAGGGCATCGAGTTCCACCTGCTCAATAACCCGACCCGCATCCTCGCGGGCGAGGACGGCTTCGTCACCGGCATTGAGCTGCTGCGCCAGGAGCTGGGCGAGCCCGACGCGAAGGGCCGCCGCTCTCCCGTCCCCGTGCCGGGCAGCGAGTGGGTCCTGGACGTGGACACCGTCATCATCGCCATCGGCACCAGCCCCAACCCCCTGATCCGCAACACCACCGGCGGCCTGACCTTCACCCGCAAGGGCGGCATTGAGGCCGACGAGGGCGGCGTGACCGCGCGCGAGGGCGTCTTCGCCGGCGGCGACGCCGTGACCGGCGCGGCCACCGTTATCCTCGCCATGGGCGCGGGCAAGGCGGGCGCCGTCTCCATCGACAAGTATATCAAGGAGAAGAACGCGTAAGCGGGCTTGTTCCAAAACGACAACCTCCGGGGCAGACGCCCCGGAGGTTTTTTGTATAGAGAGTTCAGGGCAGTTCGATAAAGCGATCGCAGGCGCGGCGCAGCCTGAGCGGGGCCTGTTTTTCCCCGATGACGCAGAAGCTTTTTCCGGCAGCGGCGGCGTTCCCCGCCAGGCAGCGGAAATCCGCGTCGCTGCTGACAACGACGACCCCGCCGACGCCCTCAGCGCCGAAATAGCGCTGCGCGTCCTTCTGTATCTTGCGGTCGATCTTGTTCTTCTCCGGGCCGCCGAAAAGGCAGACGTCCGTGTAGGCGCTGACATGGGATTTCTCCGTCCACGCCCGTGTGATCGGGTCCTTCTGCCGGTGGTATACCCTGAGCAGAGCGACACGGCCAAAGCGCCGGGCCAGGCGGAGGATCTCGTCCGCCCGCTTGGCGCTCACGTTTTCCCCGTCAACAAGGATGACGGTGCCGGTATTTGCGCGTGTTTTCATATAAATACTCCTTTCAGAAAATAAAAAAGGGACATTGAACCCGACAGGTGATCCTGTCAAGTTCAATGTCCCTGAATTTATAATGCCAGTTACATGAACAGGCGCCGCCCGCGTCGATAGGGGCGAACAGGCGCCGCGCTCTCACGATAAGGAGCGCTCGCATCGGCTTTCATATGCCTTGCTTTATGGCAATAAAATACTACAAAAGTGCGCGGATGTCAATTGTTGGATTCCTCCCTTGAGTAGTTCCTTGCCATACGCAGGGCAGCGGCCAACTCGTCGGCGCTGCCCGCGTCGGTAGTAGAGATCAGACGCCAGGCGATCATAAGGCCCAGACCGGTAAAGAGATATTCCTGCAAGGAGTTCATGGCGATCTCTGCCCAGAAGGTGCCGTCCTGGAAGACATCGGGCAAAGCACGCATAGCCTCGCCGAAACTCGCGCCGTACTCGTCCATGAAGATCAGAACGACGATCTCAAAATCCAGCAAGAACACCGCCGCGATGGACAGAACGACAGAGAGAAAGAGGGCGCTCCGATTCATCTTCCCGCCGAAAAACTTGTACCCGAGATAGATACAGATCGGAATCAGGGCAAAGAGCAGAGAGCTTTCAATCGACATGAAGTAAACCGTCAGCAGTGTTGGAATTGTGCCGACGATCATGCCGAGAATGGCGCCCAGCGTGCCGAGCAGATAGTTCCCGTTATGACTGTTGTTTTCCGCTTTATCACGTGCCTTGTCGGCGGCGTCGCGCAGACAGCGCAAATGTACAAGCTGAAAATTGCGCCCGATCATAGCCGCCACATCGCAGTAACGCGCCCCGCAATAGGGACAATGGTCGAGCGGCTTCAGTCCCGCCCGGGTCATCACCCAGGCGCAGAAGCTGATATATTCCGCCCGACTGCCCCGCGCTTTCTTTTGTGACGGCGAGGTGAGCGTCAGAATGTTTCCGCGCCAACTGTACACGCGGCCACCCCAGGTTTTCAGCGTCTCTTCGATCTGCCTCATTGTCGCCCGATCTTTTTTTCTGTCTGCGACAAATTGAACGTGGGTCAGCCGTGTGTTGTACACAGTCAGCGGCCAGCCGTCAACCACGCCGCACAGACGCGGCCCGTAGGCTGTCAGGCCAAGCTCAGAGGCAAGCAGGGAAAATTCGTTTGCTTTCATAGGTGTCTCCTTTTACAAAAAGCTGTCAGAGAACATTATAGTCTCTTAAACGACTATAGTCAAGATCAAGACGGCATAATAGTATCAGGGCGGTGATGTATATGATAAGCTACGAACCCTTCTGGCAAACGCTCCGCGAATCAGAGGAGTCAACCTATTCCCTGATAAACCGCCATCATCTCTCGAGTTCCACCATCGACAAGCTGCGCAAAAATAAGCCGCTCAATACGACAACAATCAATGACTTGTGTCGGATTCTCCACTGTCCGGTGGAAGCGATTATGCGCTATACCCCTAGCGATGAGGATCAGTGCCTTTGAAACGATTCCTCCTGTGAAATAAGCCTACGCTCACACTTGACACTATATACGACACCACATATAATAGAGGCCAGAGGTGAGTATCCTTGTCAACATGGAATAAGCTGTTATCGAAGATCAAGAACCTGTCGAAAGAATTGCGCTTTGAAGAACTGAAAAAAGTCTTGGAGAGCTGCGGCTATACCATGAGCCAGCCCCATGGCGGGAGCAGTCATTGTACCTTCCGCAAGCCGGGCTGTATGCCGATCACGATACCGACCCATGAGCCGATCAAAACCGTCTATGTACGGATGGTGAAGGAAATCGTTGAGAGCGAGGAGGGGAACCATGAAAACGATTGAGGAGTATATGCGCCTGCCCTACAAGCTGGAAATCGTCCGGGACACAGAGGAGGGCGGCTATGTCGGCTCGTACCCGGAGCTGCGCGGCTGCATCACGACCGGGCAGACGATCGCGGAGCTTGCGGCCAATGCCGAGGACGCCAGACGGGAGTGGCTGCTGACCGCCATGGAGGAAGGGATCGCCATACCCGAACCCGCGGCGGATATGGAGTATTCCGGGCAGTTCAAGCTTCGCATCCCGAAGGCGCTGCACCGCTCCCTGGCGCAGCACTCCAAGGAGCAGGGCGTCAGCATGAATCAGTATTGCCTTTATCTGCTGACGAAAAACGACGCGGAAGGAAATCATACGAGAGCCGCGAAATGAATAAAAATCGCCCGGCGGGTCGTCTGATCCGCCGGGCTGTTCCATATTCGGTTGTTTACCGCTCTTCCTCGATCAGGCGCTCGCCGATTTTGTACACGTCGCCCGCGCCGACCGTGAGGACGATGTCGCCGGGGTGGGCGATGGCGCGGAGGGCGTCTTCGATCACGTCGAAGGTCGGGCAGAAGATGGAGCCGTCAACCTCCTTCGCAAGATCCGCCGAGGAAATACCGATGGTGTTCTTTTCGCGCGCGGCAAAGATTTCGGCGAGGAAAACCACGTCGGGCCGCCGGAGCTGTTCGACGAAATCCCCGAAGAGGGCGGCGGTGCGGGAGTAGGTGTGCGGCTGGAAGACCAGCACCGTGCGCTTGTAGTTGAGCTGCTCCACCGCGTCGAGCAGGACCTTGAGCTCGCCCGGGTGGTGGGCGTAGTCGTCGTACACGTCCGCGCCGTTATACTTGCCCTTGAACTCAAAGCGGCGGCCCGCGCCGTTGAAGCCCGCAAGACCGTACTTGACGGCGAAGGGGCGCACGCCGAGACTGATGCAGGCGGCGGTGGCGGCCAGGGCGTTCTTGACGTTGTGCAGACCCGGCACATGCAGGGTCACGTCGGTAAAGAGCTTCCCCTTGTAGAGAATGTCAAAGCGGGAGTTTGCGCCCCGGAACTCGATGTTCGCGGCGGTGACGTCGGCCTTGTCGCTCAGGCCGAAGGTAATGACCCGGCCGTCAATGTCCTTCACCACGTCCATGGTGTTGGGATCGTCCAGGTTTGCGATCACATAGCCGTCCTTCGGCACGCGCTGGGCAAACTTGTGGAAGGACGCCTTTACATCGTCCAGATCCTTGAAGAAGTCCAGGTGGTCGGCCTCCACGTTCAGGATGACAGCGACGGTGGGGTGGAAGGAGAGGAAGGAGTTATAGTACTCGCAGGCCTCCATGATGATGGTGTTGCCGTGGCCCACGCGGTGCCCGGCCTTGAGCAGGGGCAGGGTGCCGCCGATCATGACGGTGGGGTCCTTGTCGGCCGCCATCATAATGTGAGTGCACATGGAGGTCGTGGTGGTCTTGCCGTGGGTGCCGCAGATGCACAGGGCGTTGGCATAGTCCTTGGAGATCGCGCCCCAGGCCTGCGTGCGCTCGAACACCGGGACGCCCTTTGAGCGGGCGGCCTGGATTTCGGGGTTGTCGTCATGGACGGCGGCCGTGCGCACGACAAACTCCACGTCGTCGGTGATGTTCTCGGCATGGTGGCCGATCAGAACCGGGATGCCCTTTTTCCGAAGGCTCTCCACATTGGCCCCCTCGTTCATGTCCGAGCCCGTGATGCAAAGTCCCATCCCGGCCAGCACCTCGGCCAGCGAGGACATGGACACGCCGCCGATGCCGATCAGATGCCCCTTGCGCCCGGGGGACAGAAAGTTTTCAAATTCAGCCATAACGCTTCTCCTTTTTGCCGCCGGAAAACCAGTTGCGGACAGAGATAAATAATGATACAATCAAGCTCAGCTATTATAATACCGCGCCGCGCAACTTGCAAGCGCGAGTTATCCGCGAAGGGGGAAGGCCCGTGGACTCCTGGGAGGAACTGAAAAGAGAATGCGCCGGGTGCCGGGGCTGCTCCCTGTGCGAGCGGCGGCATAACCTCGTCTTCGGCGACGGAAACGAGAATGCCGAGCTCATGCTCATCGGCGAGGGGCCGGGCGAGCAGGAGGACCTCAAGGGCGTACCCTTCGTCGGACCAGCGGGGAAGCTCCTGGACGACATGCTGGCGATGATCGACCTCGACCGCACAAAGGTCTATATCGCGAACATCGTCAAGTGCCGCCCGCCCGGAAACCGCGATCCTCTGGGCATCGAGCAGGACGCCTGCCGCGGCTGGCTCGACCGGCAGATCGCGCTGGTGAAGCCCAAAATCATCGTCTGCCTCGGGCGCATCTCCGCAAAAGCGCTCATCGACCCGGACTTTCGCATCACGCGCGAGCACGGCGTCTGGTACGACATCGACGGCCGCCGCGTCATGGCGACCTACCACCCCTCGGCCCTGCTGCGCGACGTGAGCAAGCGGCCGGAGGCGTTTATGGATCTTCGCAGTTTGAGAAAGGAAATCAGAGCTGTCTGCGACAGCGTGTATCTATGATCGAATTTCACGCCATCTCCATACTGGACAAGGAATGGATCGACCGCCATTTATGGTGCGAGGATTCCCCCAGCGCGGACTTCAATTTCGGCAATATGTATATCTGGGACGAGCACTACCGTCAGCTCGTCTGTGATCTGGGAGAGCGCACCCTCACCAAGGTGCGCCTGCACGGGGAGCCGGCCTTCGTCTATCCCATCGGCTGCGGCCCGCTGCGCCCGGCGATCGACTCCCTGCGGGAGTACGCCGCGGCCAAGGGCTACCCCTTCCTGCTGCGCGGCATCACCGAGCGGCACAAGGAGCTGCTGGAACAGGAGTTTCCCGACTGCTTCTGCTTCTGCGAGGAGACAAAATACGCCGACTATATCTACGAGGCGGAAAAGCTCGCCACCTATGCGGGCAAGGCCCTACACGGGAAGAAGAACCACTGCAACCGCTTCGAGGCGGAGCACGACTGGCGCTTTGAGCCCCTGACAAGAGAACTCATCCCCGCCTGCGAGGCCATGCTCACCGAGTGGACGGAGGATAACGCCGAGCGCCTGGACAACAGCATCGTCTATGAGCACGACGCCATCGAGCGGGCTTTCCGCCACTATGAGGAGCTGGGCATGGAGGGAGGCGTCCTCTTTGCCGACGGGAAGATTCTGGGCTTCACCTTCGGGGAGATGACGAGCTCCGACTGCTTCAACGTCCATGTGGAGAAGGCCGCCGCGGACGTAAACGGCGCATACCCCATGGTATGCCGGGAGCTGACCCGGATGCTCCTGCAAAAACACCCGGATCTCAAATGGATCAACCGCGAGGACGACATGGGCCTTGAGTCCCTGCGCCGCTCGAAGGAGAGTTACAAGCCCGCGTATCTGCTGAAAAAGTACGCGGCGAAATGGATCGGATAAGTCAATTGCGAGACTTTGTCTCGCAATTGAGGAACTCGCGCTTATCGCGCGCGGCTTGCGGGGGACGCCGCGCTTGGTCGGCGCGAGGCCTCGCATGGCTCGGCTTAGTGTGTTTTTGAGGCGGCAAAGCTGCCCCAAAAACGGTTTAATCAAAATTCGTCTCAATTGCTTCTTCGTTATGAATTGCAGGTGGAAATAAAAATGGCTGATTATACTTTGAGAGAATACCGCCCCGGCGACGTGCCCGCCCTGTCGTACCTGTGGCGGGATGTGTTCGGCGATCCGCTGCCCTTCACGGCGGAGTTTTACGCCATGCTGCCGGATATGGGCTCGGCAGTCGTGGCCGAGGTCGACGGCAAGCTCGTCGGCGCGGCGCACGTCTTAAACGGCTTTGAGCTGGCGGGCAGGCGCAAAAAGGCCCCGATCGTCGGCTATATCTACGCCGTCATGGTCGCGCCCGAGTATCGCAGTCTCGGCATCGGTAAGGCCCTCACCGTGGAGGCGGCGGCCCTGGCAAAAAAGCGGGAGTCCACGCTTCTGTGCACCCTCCCGGCGGATGCGCCGCTCTACGGCTGGTATCACCGCCTGCTGGGCTTTGAGTGCGTCCTGCACCGCACGGAGCATGAGGTGACGTGCGAAGCTCTGGACGACGTCATGGAGATGAGCGCCACGGAGTACCTGCTCTGGCGGGAAAACCTGCTTGCGGGGAAGAACTATCTGCGCCCCTCACAGCCGACGATGGAGTTCATGCGCCGCTTCTGCAAGTTCTTCGGCGGCGGGCTCTATGCCTGCGGCAGCGGCATCTGTACGGCGGAGCTGGACGGGGACGTCTGCCTCGTCAAGGAGATCATCACCCGCAGCCCGGACGACTGCGCGGCGATTGCCGCCTCGGTCGGCAAGCAGCTCGGCGCGAAAAAGAGCATCTATTACCTCCCCTCCCGAGAGGGGGAGTCCTACATCGCCGCCCAGCCCGGCAGCATCCCCGCCGACTGCGTGTGGAATCTGAGCTTTGACTGAGAACGACACAACACAAAACAAAACAGAGCCTGCCGCTCCGATCGGGGAGAGGCAGGCTCCGAATCTTGTTATCCAACCGCGTGGCCGGTGCCGACCATCAGCGTCACATAGCCGGGGAACTCGTGGAGCTGGATATACATCGGCGCGCCGGGCTGGTCGCCCTCAAAGAAGACCGTGAGATAGTAGTTGTCGAGGGGGTTGACGATCATGTCCTTGAGCGGGGAATCGGGGTCGACAGGCTCCCGGGGCCCGTCAAAATACGTACCGTCCACGGTCTCCGCGAGGCGGTAGCCGCTGAAGCCCCAGTATTCCGCGAGCAGGGTGCAGAAGCGGTCCACCGTCATATCCGCCGGGAAAATGTCCTCGAAGTTGTCGTAGAAGTACAGCGGCCTTATCTCGACCGCTCCGGCCTTCGGGTTTTCGGGATCGACGGGTTCTCTCAGCGCGTCTTCCCACACGGGCTCCGCGTTTGGATCGGAGCGCGCGTCGATGGTCGCCGCCGTGATTTTGCCGGACAGCGTGTCAATGCTGAGATTGCAGCCGTAGTCGCGGCGCACAAGCTCCGGCGGCGGGGTCTGATCGCCCCAGAACTGGTCAACCGGCCCCAGATACCAGCGCACGTCGTAGTGGTGCTTGAAGAGGCGGCCGTACCAGTAGCTTTCGCTTCCCTGCTCCTCCTGAAGCTCCACGATCTTCGAGGCGCTACCCTCAAAGCGCACCTCCGGGTTCAGCAAGCCCATCTGCTTCCAGACCTCGATCTCCTGCAGGGCCACCCGCTCCGCCGCCTGGGGCGTACCGACCGCCTGATTCACCGCGTAGGCCGCCGCTCCCAGCGCGAGCAGCAGCACCGCCGCCAGGGCAAACGAGATGATCCGTTTCTTTTTCATGTGCACGATCCTTTCCGGAGAGCCCGCCGCTGATTCGACAGGACGGTACGCCTCGGCGACGAAGCTCTCGTCGATATCGCCGATAGCCTTGGACAAAAGTTCCCGCTTCATACCGGATAGCCCTCCTTTGCAAGCGTTTTCTTCAGTTTTTCCCGAATACGGAAGAGGCGCACAGAGACGCGGTTCGCGCTGTCGCCGGTCATCGCGGCGAGGTCTTTCACCGCGTCCGCGTAAAAGTAACGCCGCACGAACAGAAAGCGGTCCTCGCGGCTGAGCGTCAGGAGAAAACAGTCGATCGCCCCGGTCAGCTCCTTCGCCTCCGCCTCCGTCTCCACGTCCATGCCGGAGGGGATGCTCTCCTCCAGCTCGTCCAGGACCAGATCATAGCCGCCGTTTCGCTTTTCGGCTTTGTTCGCGTGATAGCGGTTCACGGCCAGGTTGCGGGCGATCTTGCAGACGTAGCCGATCAGGGGATTCGGACGCTGAGGCGGTATACTGTTCCAGCACCCCAGATAGGTATCGTTCACGCACTCCTCCACGTCCAGCCGGTCGCTCAGAATGTTGGCAGCCGTCCGTCTGGCCGCCGGTCCGTATTTGCCGTCCAGCTCCTCGATCGCCTGTTCCGAGCGCTCAAGGAACAGGCTGATGATGCCGCTGTCGTCCATTCGCGTCACTTCCTTTCCGCCTCACCCTGTAACACAGGATTCGCAGCCGAATCTTACACATGATATGAAAAATTCCCCGCGGCGAAAGCCGCGGGGATGGATCGTTTTATCTTCTGAATGTTCTGGTATACAGCGCGAGTTTTTTGGCAAGCGCCTTGTCGGCCTTGCCGGGGAGCATGCGCCAGCGCCAGTTGCCGGAGGGCTTGCCGGGGACATTCATCCTCGCCTCGCCGCCGAGCTCCAAAAGGTCCTGCATCTGCACGACAAAGAGGTCGGCGCAGGTCGCCATGCCGGCACGGATCATGCCCCAGCACCAGCCCTCGTCGTCCGTAATGTGCATGTAGCGGGCGGCGAAGTCGCGGTCGTGCTTGCCCGTGGTCTTAAGCCAGCCCATGACCGTGTCGTTGTCGTGGGTGCCGAGGTAGCAGACGCTGTTGTAGGGGATGCAGTGCGGCAGATAGGCCGAGTCGCCGTGCGCGTCGAAGGCAAACTCCAGAATCTTCATGCCAGGCATGCCGGAGTCGCGCACCAGCTTCTGCACGCCCTCGGTGATGTAGCCCAGATCCTCGGCAATAAAGCTCAGATCGTGGAACCAGGACGTCAGCACGCCGACCAGCTTCATGCCGGGACCCGGCATCCAGGTGCCGTTCTTCGCGGTTGTCTCGCCGTAGGGTACGGACCAGTAGCTCTCGAAGCCGCGGAAGTGGTCGATGCGGATCACGTCGTAGAGCTTCTGCGCACCCTCGACGCGGCGGATCCACCAGCCGAAGCCGTCGCGCTCCAGCGCGTCCCAGTTATACAGCGGGTTGCCCCAGAGCTGCCCGTCAGCCGTAAAGGGATCGGGCGGCACGCCCGCGACGGCCTTGGGAACGTTCTTCTCGTCGAGCTGGAAAAACTGCGGCTCGCTCCACACGTCGGCGGAGTCGAGGGCGACGTAGATGGGGATGTCGCCGATGAACTGCACGCCCTTGTTGTGGGCATATTCCTTGAGCTTGTCCCACTGGCGGAAGAACAGAAACTGCACAAAGATATAATACTCGATCTCCCCGCGCAGCTCCTCCGACCAGCGGCGGACGGCGTGATCGCGGTGGAGGCGGATGTCCTCCTCCGGCCACTCGGTCCAGGGCTTCATATCGAAATGCGCCTTGACTGCCATATAGAGCCCGTAGGTTTCCACCCAGCGGTTTGCCTGACGGAAGGCCGCAAGCTCGCCGGCAAAGGTCTCGCGCCCGCGCTCAAAGGCGCGGCGCAGGAGGGCGGGGCGCTGCTCGTACATCTTGCCGTAGTCGACCTGCTCGGGATCGTCGCCCCAGTCACAGGCCGTGATCTCTTTGGCCTTTAGGAGCTTGTCCTTGACCAGCATGTCGAGGTCAATGAAGTAGGGGTTGCCCGCAAAGGTGGAGAAGGAGGAATAGGGGCTGTCGCCCGCGCCGGTGGGGACGAGGGGGAGAAGCTGCCAGTAGCGCTGACCCGCCGCTTTCAGAAAGTCGACGAATTCATAGGCGCTTTTTCCCATCGTGCCGATCCCGTAGGGGGAGGGCAGGGAGCTCAGAGACATCAGGACGCCGCTGCTGCGGTTCATGCAAATCACTCTTTTCTTTTCCGGAAGCGCTGCTTCCTGTTATGTCGGATTACCGAATGGAATCCATTTAAAACCTTGATTAATTTACCACATGAATGGGCTTTCCGTCAAGGAAAGCGCGCAAATTGTCTGCCGTACAGTCCAAAATCCGCTGCCGCGCCTCCTTCGGAGCCCAGGAGATGTGCGGCGTGATGAAGCAGTTTTTCGCTTTCAGCAGGGGATTGTCGGCGCGGATGGGCTCGGTGGACACCACGTCCAGGCCCGCCGCCAGCACTTTGCCGGAATTGAGCGCGTCGGCCAGATCCTGCTCGACCACCAGCCCGCCGCGGCTGTTGTTGATGAGGATGACGCCGTCCTTCATCTGCGCGATCGTGTCGCGGTTGATCATCCCCGCCGTCTCCGGAAACAGCGGACAGTGCAGGCAGATCACGTCCGAGCGGGCAAAGAGCTCGCTGCGGTCCACATACCGGGCAATCTCGCGGCCCGCCTCGGTCTCCCGGCTGCCGGCGGCGAGCACCGTCATGCCCAGGGCCTTCGCAATGCGGCCCGTTGTCTGGCCGATGCGCCCGAAGCCGACAATTCCCATGGTCTTGCCCGCAAGCTCGATGAGCGGGTAGTCCCAGAAGGTCCAATCCGGCGCGCTCTCCCAGCGGCCTGCGTGTACGGCCTCGGAGTGGTGCGCGACGTGCGAGCAGATTTCCAGCAGCAGCGCGATGGCAAACTGCCCGACAGCCGCCGTGCCGTAGGCCGGGACGTTCGAGACCGGGATGCCGCGCTCTCTCGCGCAGGCTGTGTCCACCACATTGTAGCCGGTGGCGAGCACCGCAATGAAGCGGATATTCGGGCAGGCCTCCAGCACCTCCCGCGTGAGCGGGACCTTGTTTGTGACGACAATCTCCGCATTCCCGATGCGGCGGATGATCTCAGCGGTCTCATACGGCGTGCGGTCATAGACCGTGAGCTCGCCAAAGGCCTCGAGCTGCGCCCAGCTCAGGTCGCCGGGGTTTTCGGTGTAGCCATCCAGAATGACAATTTTCATGCGGCTGCCTCCTGTTCCAGTATGTTCAGTTTAACCGTGGTCTCTGTGCCTGCCAGCGCCTCGCGCAGAACCGCCTCCATGCTTTTGTCCGCTGTAACGACGCGCAGGGAGGGAAGCCCCGCCAGTGCCGACCAGTCCAGCTTTTCCCCGCTGCGGATCAGCGTCAGCTCCCGCAGGCTTGTGAAGTCCTCGAGATTTACGGTGGAGTTGAGCTCGCAGTCGACAAGCGCGAGGCTCACGATGTTCCACTCCCGGTCAAAGCGCTTGAAGAAGCGCCCGCGGAGATCGCAGTCAGTAAACACCAGATCGCTCAGGCCGTTCTGCGCCAGGAGCGGCCACAGATCGTCCAGCGCCGCGTTTGCAATCTCAGCCTCGGCAAGCTCCCGCAGGGGCACAAGGGCGGCGAAGCTGTTCACATTCGCGCCGCTGAGATTCAGACGCCGCAGTTCAAGACAGCGCGACAGATTCCCGAGCGAGCGGATGGGGCAGCTCTCGCAGTCCAGCACACGCAGAAGGGGCAGATTGCCGACACCTCTGAGCGAGCGGATGCGGCAGTCAGCAAGCGAAAGCGATTCAAGCCCGCAGACCGGCAGAGCCTTGAGATCGTCCGCCTCGTACCCTGTGAGCGTCAGCGCGGTAAGATCGGGGAAGAAACGAAGCTCGGAGAGAGAGTCGGGCTCGGGGGATTCAAGACACAGCTCATACAGTCCCGCCAGATCTCCGACCGTGAGCGGACCGTCCGGCTTCGCGGCGTAGTCTCGGGCGGCCTTCTCCAGCGCGGAGCTTGTGAAGATCACCGGCGTATCGTACGGCAGGACGGTGATCTCCGGCTGGGTTTTTCTGATATAAATACGCTGAGCGATGCCCGTGCTCCAACCCACGATCCCGAGCGTGACAAGGGTCACGAGCAGCACCGACGATACGCAGAGAAGCACGATGCGCTGCCATGTCCAGCGCGTTTTCTTCTTGATCGGGGACACGCTTGGCTGAAACGGCTCACGCGCCGCACCCCCTGCCAGCAGCGGGGCCAATTGCGGCGCTGCAAAGAGCTTTTCGTAGAAAACGTCCTCGCGCATGGTATACTTCATCAGAGCAAAAAGACTGCCGATCTGCATCTCCATGCCGGGGGTCAGGGCTGTTTCCTCAAGAAAGATATTGACGGTGCGTATCTTCCGTGTCTGGGCAAAGTGCATCTCCTTGCGGCAGTTGTCGGAGCGGATATAGGCGTCGGATAAAAACGCCAGCATCACCGCCGCGCCCGCAAGGTGGGCCGCAATGTACTCGGGCCACTCGCTGCCGAGCTCAATGCCGCCGTCGTACCAGACACGGCAGCCCGCCGCCTGCAAATGCGCCCCGATCTCCATGACCGCCGGGGCGTCCGCATGGGCATAGCTGAGAAAGATGTAGGGCTGCGTCCCCTCGTAAGGTGTGATCCCGTTCATAAACCGGGCCTCCGAAGATTATCATATCATTGATAAAATCAGTATAACACAGTCTGACGGCGCTTTACAAGGCCGGGATTTGCGGTATAATAAGAAGGACAAGTAATCAAAACGGGAGGCGGCGTCCATGCTCTCTGAGCTGCTTGACATAGCGCGCGCAGACAGCCCGCTCTGGCTGCCGGAGCTGCGCGAGGCATTTCTGAATGATCCGTCCGCGAGGCCGGTGATCCTGCGCCTGACCCTGCACGACGGGACAGAGCGGGACTTTCCCTGCGCCGTTCCGAAATGGGAGAACGACGGGGAGAGACGTTTTTGCGCGGAGTTTCTCTATGCCTGTGCATATAATTGCCTTGCAGCCTACAGCGGGCGCGAGCTGCGGCTTTTCTTTGACGTCGGCGACGAAGAGCTGCTCGCCCTGGGCAGCACGCTCGACGCGGTGTTCCAGGTGAACGAGCCCAGGCGGCGGGGCTTCGGCAAGGTCGTCAGCATCGCCGACCGCATTGCCAGAAGCTACGGCGGTCCGGCCTTCCGCTTCGTGCTGGAGAGCATCGCCGACTACGCACCTCTCCCGGCGAAAGCGGAAAAAGAGGCTTCCGCGCCCCTCGACGAAAAGCTCCGCACAATATGCAGCGGCGCTTCCAGCCTGCGTCTGTGCGGGATCGACGTGGGCGGCACGGATATCAAGCTTGCCGCCTCGGACGGGGACCGCCTCGTCTGCACCAGAGAATTTGATTGGAACCCCGCGGCCTATGAAACCGCCGAGGAGATCATCGGTCCCATCCTGCTGCTGACCCGGCTCATGCGGGCCTGCATCGCGGCGGAAAAGGCCCTGCTGCCGGTGGAGACCAGCGCGGCCCTCACCGAAGCGCTGGAGAAAGACGCGCCGCTTCCAAAGGTTCGCGCGGCGGTGGAGGCGGTGGAGGACTATCTCGGCGGCAGGGTGAACGTCCTTGACGGCGTGGGACTGAGCTTTCCGGACATCGTCATCCGCGACCGCATCCTCGGCGGCGAGACCCCGAAAACCGACGAGATGAGGAAAAACACGGCGATCGATTATGAGACGGCCTTCGCCAAGCTGAGCGCCCTGGGCGACGCGCTGCGCGGTCTCTGCCGGGAGGGCGGCCATGTACATATCATCAACGACGGCAGCATGGCGGCCTTCACAGCGGCGATGGAGCTTGCCCACAGTGAAAACGCGGCGGACTTGCGCGGCGGAGTCGTTGCCCACAGCCTCGGCACCGATCTCGGTACCGGGGTCCTCACAGCGGAGGGGGAGATCCCGCCCCTGCCGCTGGAGATGTACGACCTGATCCTCGACCTCGGCAGCTTCTTGTCCCGAGCCTTCCCGCCGGAGGATCTCCGAAGTACGCGCAACGAGAACTCCGGCCTTGCCGGGGCGCGGCGCTACATGGGTCAGGCGGCGGCCTACCGCCTCGCGTGGAAGCTGGAGCCGAAGCTGCTCGACGGCTTTACGACCCTCGATGGGGATTGCCTGCAAATCGCGAGCGAGCCGCAGGACATGCGTAAGCCCTGCCTCGAAGCCCTCATGCGCGCCGCAGAGGAGGGTGACCCTGTCGCCTGTGAGGTCTTTCGGGAGATCGGCCAGAACCTCGCCGTGGTCTCGCGGGAGATGGTGTATCTTGTGCATCCCAAAACGGACGCGCGCTTCCTCTTCGGACGCTTTGTGAAAAGACCCGCTGTCTTCACTTTGCTGAACGAGGGCTTTCGGACTTACGCGCCGGAGCTGCGCCTGCTGCCCTCGGACGAGGGGCTTGCCAGAACGCCGCTCATGCGTGCGCTTGCCAAGACGTCGGATGTCACGGTCGCCCAGTTCGGCCAGGCCGTCGGGGCGATGTACTACGCTTTAAGTTAGAAGGGATAAATATGAAACGCAGTGAGATCAACGCGGCGCTCCGGGAGATGGAGGGGATGATCCGAGACTACCGCATTTCCTTGCCGGACTTCTGTCATTTTACGCCCGAGGACTGGCAGACCAAGGGCCACGAGTACGACGAGGTACGCGACAATCTGCTCGGCTGGGACATCACGGACTACGGCCTCGGGAGATTTGACGAGGTGGGCTTCTCCCTCATCACCATCCGAAACGGCAGCATCAAGAAAAATGACGAATACCCCAAGCCCTACGCCGAAAAGCTGCTCTACCTCAAGCAGGGCCAGTACAGCCCCATGCACTTCCACTGGGCAAAGATGGAGGACATCATCAATCGCGCCGGCGGTACCGTGCTGATCCGGGTCTACAACTCCCTGGCGGACGAGGAGCTGGACAAAGAGAGCCCTGTCACCGTCCACATCGACGGCCGTGCCATGACCGTCCCTGCCGGAACACAGGTGCCGCTCCACCCGGGGCAGAGCATCACAATCTATCCCCGTCTCTACCACGACTTCGAGGTCGAGCCGGGGACAGGCCCGGTGCTGCTGGGCGAGGTGAGCCAGGTCAATGACGACGCGAACGACAACCGCTTCAACCCGCCGATGGGCCGCTTCCCGGCCATCGAGGAGGATGAGCCGCCGTACCGGCTTCTCTGCACGGAGTACCCCAAAGCAAAGTAAAAAGAATAAAAACAAGGGCAGGCCGGCGGGCCTGCCCTTGTTTTATGTTCGGCTTTGCTTTACAGCGCCGCTTTGATCTTCTCGATCATGTCGGCGTATTCCGCGTCCGTGAGGAAGACCTTGCCGGGGTTC
This sequence comes from uncultured Eubacteriales bacterium, assembly GCA_900319695.1. GTDB lineage: Bacteria > Bacillota > Clostridia > Oscillospirales > Oscillospiraceae > Limivicinus. The sequence continues at coordinate 6,010 of ONPN01000004.1, read as the reverse complement.
ATCGCAAAGACGCCGCCCCACTCAAAGCCGTCGCGGTACTTGGGCACCAGGTGCATGTGCAGATGGCAGCCCGTGTCGCCATAGGCGCCGTAGTTGAGCTTTTCGGGCTTGAAGACCGCGTGGATGGCCTTTGCCGCGCGGTTTATGTCGGCAAAGAAAGCGTCGCGCTCCGCGTCGGAGATGTCGGTGATCTCGCTGACGTGATCCTTGTAGGCCACGATGCAGCGGCCGGGGTGGCTCTGCTCCTTGAAGAGAATGAGCTGGCTCACGCTCAGGTCACAGATTTTGATGCCGAAGGCGTCCAGCAGCTCGCCGCCCATGCAGTAGCCGCACGCCTCACGCGGCGCGGCGGCCTGTCTTTCTTCCAGTGTCATGGTGTATTCTCCTTTTCTTTTAATAGTTCTTTGCCCTGTTTGCCGCTCATGCGCTCGATGTCCAGGGCAAGCACGCACAACGCCCCGGAGCTCTTCATCTCCCGCTGAAAAGCGTCTTCGCCTTCCGCGGGCGAATACTTTGCCGCCAGCGCCCGCATGGCGCGCATGATCTCCTCGGGGCTGACGACCTCCCGAATCGCGCCGAAGACGATGGCGCTGCGGTACTTGGTCGTAAACTTTTCCGGGACCACCTCGTCCCTGTCGATCACGCAGAAGCTGGCCCTGCCGTTGGCGCGCACGGCGTTCAGCTTGTGACCGACTTTAGCGCAGTGGTAATAGATCCGCCCGTCGTGACAGACATAGCTCAGGGGCACGGCATAGGGGAGACCGTCCTCGTCAATGAGGGCGAGAACACCGGAGCTGCCGCGCTCCAATACCTCCCATGTCTCCTGCTCGGAGAGGGCCTGCCGTTTTCTCCGCATCTCATGTACCATTTAATCCGCCTCGATTTCCTTGATTGTCAAATCCGTGCCTGTCAGCGGGGTGAGCCGACGGCCCGCGCATTTGGGGCACCAGAGCTTTTCCAGGTCGGCGCTGAACTCGTGCCCGCAGTCCTCGCAGCGCGCAAGGCCGTTGATGGTCTCGATCACAAGCTGCGTATCCTGATAGGGCGTACCGTCGATGACAGCCTGCCAGCAGTCGGTGAGAAAGCGGGGCACCACGCCCGAGAGCATGCCCACCTCGAGCGTGACCTTGTGGACCACGGTCAGCTGTTCTTCCCTGGCGACGCCGTCCACGGTTTTGAGGATGGCGTCGCAAATCCCAAGCTCGTGCATTACTTTTTGAGGTTGTTGCGGATAATCTTGCCGGTGCGTTTGACAAGACCCTCGGCAACCTTGATGGGCATGGTCTCGAAGGCGCCGGCATGCCAGTCGCGGACCTTCTTGAGCTTGATGGCGTCGAACTTGCACTTGGTGGTGCACAGGCCGCAGCCGATGCAGAGATATTCGTCCACCTTGGTTGCGCCGCAGCCGAGGCAGCGCGCGCACTCCCTGCGGACCTGCTCCTCGGTGAAGGTGACGCGGGCGTCGGAGAAGCTCTTTGCCTTGGTCTCGTTGTAGCCGGGCTCCTGGCGGCGCTCGGTATCGAAGCCGCCGAGGGAGACCAGGGCGTGGGTCTTGTCGAGCTCGCGGTAGATGCGGCGGTCGCGGCCCATGGTGAGGGTCTGGCCGGGATGCACATAGCGGTGCAGGGAGATGGCAGCCTCCTTGCCGGCTGCAATCGCGTCGATGGCAAACTTCGGCCCGGTGTACACGTCGCCGCCGACAAAGATGTCGGGCTCTCCGGACTGATAGGTCAGCTCGTTTGCCTCACAGGTGCCGTTCTTGCGCTTTTGGAGCGCGCCGACGTCCAGTCCGCCCCAGTCGACCTGCTGGCCGATGGCGGAGATGACGCTGTCCACGTCGATAAACTCATATTTGCCGGTGCCGACGGGCTTGCGGCGGCCCTTCTCGTCGGGCGCGCCGAGCTCCATGACCTCAACCATGAGCTGCCTGACCTTGCCGTCCTTGCCGGTGATCTCGGCCGGGGCGCAGAGATAGCGGAACTTGACGCCCTCTTTCATGGCCTCTTTGACCTCGTCGGGGTCGGCGGGCAGCTCGGCCTCGGAGCGGCGGTAGATGATCGTGGTTTCCTCCGCGCCGAGTCTGACGGCGGTGCGGCACACATCCATGGCGACGTTGCCGCCGCCGATGACCGCGCATTTTTTGCCGATGTCGGGCCGCGCGCCGAGGTTCACTTCGCGCAGGAACTCCACGCCGCCCCAGACGCCGTCCAGCTCCTCACCCTTGATCTTGAGCGGGGAGGACTTCTGCGCGCCGATGGCGAGGTAGAAGCCCTTGTAGCCCTCATCGCGGAGCTGCTGAATGGTGATGTCCCTGCCGACTTCAACGCCGCACTTAAACTCCACGCCCATCTCGCGCAGAATGTCGATCTCGGCGTTGAGCACGTCCTTTTCCAGACGGAAGTTCGGGATGCCGAGCACCAGCATACCGCCGGGGACGGGGTTTTTATCGAAGACCGTGACGGGATAGCCCTTGTTGGCAAGGTAGTAGGCGCAGCTCATACCAGCGGGGCCCGCGCCGATGACGGCGATCTTCTCCTCGTATGGCCTGCCGATCTGGTTGAGCATCTTGGGCACGAAGCGGGTCTCCTCGTGGAGGTCGTGGTCGGCGATGAAGCGTTTGACCTCGTCGATGGCGACGGCCTCGTCCACGCTGCCGCGGGTGCAGGCCTGCTCGCAGCGCTTGTTGCAGATACGGCCGCAGACGGCGGGGAAGGGGTTCTCCTTCTTGATGAGCTCAAGCGCGTCGGTATAGCGGCCCTGAGCGGCGAGCTTCAAGTAACCCTGTACGGCGATGTGCGCGGGACACGCGGTCTTGCACGGCGCGGTGCCGGAGGGCAGCACGTCCTCGCGGTTCTCGCGGTAGTCGGGGTTGAAGGCGTTTTTGAAGTTGAAGGTGTTGACGATGGAGGCGTACTCCGGCACGGGAATCTCCTCGGAGGAGCAGAGCTTCTGGCCCAATTTCAGGGCGTTGGCCGGACAGTTTTCCACGCACTGGGCGCAGGCGACGCACTTGGCCTCGTCCACCACGGCGACAAAGTTGGAGCGGATGGCGTCGCGCGCGCCGAACATCAGCCCCGCGCGCAGGCCGAAGCAGGCGCAGGCACAGCAGTTGCAGATGGCGGCGGATTCGCCCGCCTCCTCAATGTTCGGCATGTCGTGCATGAGGCCGTTTTCCTCTGCACGCCTGATGACCTCAAGCGCCTCCTCCTTTGTGATCTCTCTGGCGCGGCCGGAGCGGATATAGTGCTCCGCGCCCTTGCCCATCTGGATGCACATCTCCTGGTCGAGGTGGCCGCAGCCGTCATTGATGCTGGTGCGGGAGGCGCGGCAGGAGCAGGGGGAGAGGGAAAAGGTCTTGTATTTGTCGAGGTAATAGCTGAGCTTTTCATAGGGGCTGACGCCGGGAATGTCCTTGATGGCGCTCTCCACCGGCACCACGCGCATCAGGCCGTAGCCGTCGGGCAGAATGGGGCCCATGGACTGCATGCGCAGGCGGGTGTATTCCTCAAACGCGCGGCCGATCTCCGGGTGGGCGGTCATGAGGGGAACGTTGTTGACCATCATCTCAAGGATGCCGGGGGCAAAAATCTGCATGTAGTAGACATCCTGCCCGTCCTTCTCGCTGTAGGTGCGGCGGAACACGCCGTAGTAGACGAGATTGTCGAGGGAGGGCATAATCTCCTCCACTGTTTTGCCGACCTTTTTGGCGAGCCAAACTGCGGTGCGCTCCTTGCGCAGACCGGCGGCGATGGCGATGTCGGCCTCGTCGTCGCTGACGATGTCCGCGAGACTGTAGTACTCGGGGGCGTTCTCGTCAATCTTGTTGACGACGCCGGAGATGCCGCCGATGACGTGGCAGAGTTTAACGATTTTCGGTCTCAGATGAGCCATTGATTCTCTCCTTTATTCATTATATATATTGCGTTATAAAGAGTGGAGTTTGAAGAGTGAAGAGTGGCGTTATGGAGCGTCTTCGGCGCAATTGAAAACGGCGCCCTTCCAGGCGAGGGGCGTGTTTTCAAATCCGTCGCGCAGCGACACAACAACTCAACTCTCCACGCTGTCCTGTTCGTACCGCATCAGCATGCGGAAAATCTTTTTCTCCGTGTCGCCGCTGAGACTGTACCCGGCCCCGGTCTCTTCAATCGAGACGCTGATCTCCTCACCGAGGCGGACTTCGTTTGCGTATTCCACGGCGATTTCGCGCAGGCTTCGCCCCTCCGACGCGGCGGGGATCAAATCCTCCGCCAGGTCGAAGTAGCGGGTGTTGTTCATATGGCCGTTGAGATCCACATAGCTGAACGGAACCTTGAAGCGCGCGACCGCCTCTCCCTGGGCGCGCCGGGGCGGGGAGGGCAGGGCAATCTCATGGCCCGTGACCTCGCCCTCGATCACCACGCCGTGGCGGTCGGGGAAGACCATGCGCCGCGTCTCCTGGTCTACCAGAGCCCAGAGCGCGCTGGCCGAGAGCAGGACCGCGCCCTTCTCGTCCAATACGCGGTAGTAGCGGGGGAAGAGCAGGTGCATGGTCTCGCCGGGCCAGGACTCGAGCGTGATGAGCTCGTCATACTCCGGCATACGCGCGATCTCTGCCCGCTGGAGCGTGACCATCCAGAGAAGCCCCCGGTCAAGGGTCATCTCGCGGCCCATGCCCAGCTCCTCGGTGTGCCGGATCGACGCCTCCTGCATCAGCTCAAAGAGCCTGGAGGTGCGCAGGCGGCGGTAGAGATTCACGTCCTTGTTGCGCAGGCGAAGCTGCGTTGAAAACACGCTCATGTCTTCGGCAGATACTTGATGATGGCGTCGGCCACGTCGCCCATGGTGGACAGCTTCTTCCACTGCCGCTCGGGAATACGGACGTTGAACAGGGCCTCCAGCTTGCAGATGACGAGGATGAAGCCCATGGAGTCGATGGCGGTCTCGGTGTTGATGACGGTGTCTTCGTTCAGCTCTTCGCCTGCCATCTCGGGCACGCAATCCCGGATAACCTGACGGATCTTATTGAGTACTTCTTCTCTGGTCATAATGTCTCCATTTCGTTTTGTAATTCCCAACGTTTGATTTTTCCGGTGGCTGTTCTCGGCAGCGGGCGGTCCGTGACAATGACGCCGCTGAGCTGCTGCCCGCGCGGTTTTTCCGCCATGAGCGGGCGGAGGCTTTTTTCGATCTCCTTCGCGTCCCCCTCGCCGGAGAAGACAAGGATGGGCTTGCCGCCTTTGAGGATGACGGCCAGCTCCTGGTGGCCGAGGGCGCGCATGATCTCGCCCTCATACTCGGGCAGGAAGAGCTTGGTTCCGTCCGGCAGAACCAGCATGTCCTTTTTGCGGCCCGTGATGTGGAGCCTGCCGTCCTCGTCGAAGCGGCCGAGGTCCCCGGTATACAGTACGCCGTCTTTGAGTACGGCCTCGGTGTCCGCCGGGCGCTTGTAATAACCCTGCATCATGCAGGTGGGGGCCTGGATCAGGATTTCGCCGTCCTCGGCGAGGGTGATGGTGTCGTCCGGGCAGACCTCCATGGCGAAGGGATCGCCCGTTACGCTGATCGCGACGCCGGAGCTCGTCTCGGTCAGGCCATAGCCGAAGCTCACGCGCACGCCCACGGCGGCCGCCGCGTCCAGAAGCGGCCTCGGACAGTCGCCCGCACCGACGAGCACGAGCTTGAGTTCGGGGTTTAACAGCCTGCGCTGGAGCAGAAAGCCCAGCAGCAGCGGCACGACCGACACGGCGGTGGGCTTGAAGAACGCGCAGTCGTCGGCGTAATGTCTCGCCCCTCTGCCGAGGGCGACGGCGGCCCCGCAGCTCAAACCCCAGAGCAGGCCGCATACGAAGCCAAACACATGGCCCAGCGGCAGCAGGCAGAGAAGCCTGTCCTCCGGCGTCAGCGGCAGCTTGGCCCCGCCGTTGTACGCGCTCTGGCAGAGACTGTGATCGGTGAGCACGACGGCCTTGGAGCGCTCCGTCGTGCCGGAAGTGAAAAAGAGCAGCTTCCCCGCGCCGTCCTGTACGCCCTG
>ONPN01000005.1 GCA_900319695.1 uncultured Eubacteriales bacterium | reverse complement strand
TCCCGGATGCCGGTGCTGACATAGGAGCTGTCCCAAACGCCGTCTTTCTCCGCGCCGGTCACATCGTACTTGTACAGGCTGATGGAGCCGGTGCGCGTCGTGTCGATCAGCGCCGGATCAGCGGCGGCAAAGGCGGGAATAGAAAAGCTGCCGACCATGACAAGGGCCAGCAGCAGAGAAAAGAGTTTTTTCAAGATTCGCAATCTTCCTTTCGTTTATGATAGATAATGAGGGGTATAGCGCAAATGGGCATAAAAAGAGGCAGCAGGTCAAAGCCTCTGCCGCCGGTTTCGGGGAGCCGGTATGTGGGATCATCTGTTGCGGTGACATACAGGGAATAACAGTATGTCTTGCCGTCCACGGTTTCCGAGTCCTCAATATTGGTTTTCTGCGTTTCGATGGGAAGTGTGCCTTTGTAGAGTTCGATGCCGATCAGGGAATAGCCCTCCGGGGCCTTGGTTTCGGTCAGGCGGTAGAGAATCGTGCCGTCCGCCCGGAGGCCGGTAAAGCTGACGCTGCCGGTGCTGTCGGTGGTGAGCTGCCCAGCGTTGAGTGCGGCGCTGGTGCAGCCGCCCGCCGTGACGTTCTCTCCACTGCGGCTTGTGACGGGGGTCCAGGTCGTGCCGCTGTCCGTGGAGTATTCCAAAAGGAAGGATGCTCCTGCGAGGGGCTTGCCTTTCTCGTCCTGCTTCCTGACCTCCAGCGTTCCCGGCCTGCGAAGATCTGTCACGGTCTGGGTGCCGTTTTCCGTGGGAACGGTCACGGTATATGCTCTCTCGTCCACCTTGTAGCCCTTGGGTGCGGAAATCTCCTGTACCCGGTAATTGCCGTAGAGCAGGTTTTCAAAGACGATCTCACCGTTTTCATTGGCGATGCCTTCGGCCAGTTTCCTGCCGCTTTCGTCCATGAGCTGATATACGGCTCCGGCAAGGGGCTTGTTCTCGTAAGCGTCTTTCTTGATGAGCTTCAGATTTCCTCGGCTTGGGGTGTTCTTGACGCTGATCTTCACGGTCTTGCCGTGTTCGGTCAGCTCCACAGGAATCGGGGTCGAATCCAGATCATAGCCTTTCGGAGCTTCTGTCTCGGTCAGAGTATAGGCACCGAGAGCCATTCCGGAGAAGGTGATCTTGCCCTCCGTGCCGGTGACACCTTCGGAAATGAACTTGCCGGTGGAATCTGTCAGCTTGAAGTGGACGCCAGCAAGGGGCTTGTTTGTCTCTGCATCGGTTTTGAGAATGGAGATATTGCCGACAGCGCGGGTATTGGTGATCGTCTTGCTCACAGTCTGTCCGGCGTTTGTGACCTCAACGGTGATCGGGGTAGAGTCCAGGACATAACCAGCCGGAGCCGCCGTTTCGGTCAGCTTGTAGGTGCCGAGGGCAAGGCCGGTGAAGATGAGCTTGCCGTCCGCTGTGGTGTTGCCCTCCTTGATGGGGCTGCCCGTGGAATCCGTCAGCTTGAAATGCGCTCCCGCAAGGGGGCTGCTTGTATCGGCGTCGGTCTTTAGGATTGCTATACTGCCGGTCTGCTTGGCATTGGTGATCGTCTTGCTCACAGTCTGCCCGGCGTTCGTGACTTCAACGGTGATCGGGGTAGAGTCCAGGACATAACCAGTCGGGGCCGCTGTTTCGGTCAACTTGTAGGTGCCGAGGGGAAGGCCGGTGAAGGTGAGCTTGCCGTCCGCTGCGGTGTCGCCCTCCTTGATGAGCTTGCCGGTCGAATACGTCAGCTTGAAATGCGCTCCCGCAAGGGGCTTGTTTGTCTCCGTGTCGGTTTTGAGGATTGCTATACTGCCGGTTTGCTGGCTGTTGGTGATCTCTTTTGTTACCACATCACCGTCATTCACTAACTCAATGGAAAATGGGGTTTCGTCCAGCACATAGCCGGTCAGCGTCGCGGTTTCTTTGAGAATATACTTGCCAACGGGGAGCATGGAGAAAATGAGCTTGCCGTCCGTTCCGGTGTCGCCCTCGTCGATCAGGTTTCCGGCCTCGTCCGTCAGCTTGAAGTGAACGCCCGCAAGCGGTGTGCCGTTTTCGTCGCTCTTGATTACCCGGACATGACCATGAGCCTTGTAGTTGGTGAATGTGTGTTCGTCAACTGCGGTATGGAAGCCGACCCGCGCCGCCATGAGGTTATGGTTCGGTACATAGCCGGTAAGCTCTGAGGTTTCGGCATACCAGTAATCCCCAATGGGAAGATTGTCAAAGACTACAACGCCGTTTTCGTCCGTCGTGCCGGTCTTGATCTCGTTCTTGTCTGCGTCGTAGAGAGTGAACACCACGCCGCGCAAAAGCTCTCCGTCGCTGTTCTTCTTCGTGAGCTTGATGCTGCCTCTGGCGGGCTTGTTGGTGTAGGTCAGCGTGACGACCTTTCCGTTCCCGTCCAGATATACAAGCTCGATGCTGCCCAGCGGGAAATATCCGGGAGGTGCCTGTGTCTCCTGGCAGTAATACGGGCCGAGGGGCAGTCCCGCAAAAACCACGAGGCCGGTTTCATCAGTCGTTCCCTTGGTAACTTCGCGCATGTTTTCATCAAGGATGGTAAACTCTGCGCCTTGCAGGGGTTCACCGGTTTCGGAATCAGTTTTGAGAATCTTGATAGTTCCCGCGGATTTGTAGTTCACGATAGTTTTGGTGATGGTCTGCCCGTCCTCCGTAATGCTGATGGGGTACTTGGTATCGTCCAGCGCATAACCGGGAACTGCAAAGGTTTCCTGATAGAAATAGTTGCCCAACGGGAGATTGGAAAATACCAGGACACCGCTGCTGTCTGTCCCGCCGCTTGCAATCCGGTTGCCGTCGCTGTCAAGCAGCTGGAAGCCGGTGCTTGCAATCGGGGTGCCGTTTTCATCGGTCTTGACGAGCTTCAAGCTGCCCTTGGACGGGATGCGCTCATTCGTGACGGTTTTCTGCACAAGCAGGCTGCTCGTTGTGATAGATACCGCATACTGCGTGGTGTCCGGGACATATCCGGGGAGCGCGCTGGTTTCCGCATAGTAGTAATTGCCGGGGGCAAGATCGCTGAATGATACGACGCCGGAGCTGTCTGTAGTCTTGGTGCTGATGGTGCGCTTGGAGCTGTCGTACAGAGTAAAGCCAACACCGGAAAGGGGATTGCCGCTCTCGTCCGTCTTGGTGATCTGGAGTCCGCCTTTCTCCGGGGTGTTGGTCATGGTCTTTTTCACGACCTGCCCATTGGAGGAAACGGAGACCGGGTACTGCGTGGAATCCAGCACATAACCAGGCAGGGCGCTCGTTTCTGCGTAATAGTAGTTGCCGAGGTCAAGATCGGAGAACGTGACAATACCGCTGCTGTCTGTGGTCTTGGTGCTGATCGCACGCTTGGAAGCATCGTACAGGGTGAAGCCAACACCGGAAAGCGGGTTGCCGCTGTCGTCTGTTTTGGTGATCTGCAAGCTGCCTTTCTGCGGTTGCACGGTCGCGCTTGGTGTTTTCACCGTGAGGAAGCCTCTCACAAAAACGTCCTGTGAGCCGTCCAGTGTGCTTGTGACGATTCTCTGCTGGTTGTAGACGGACGGCGCCCAGAAGAACAGTTTTGCGGTGGGCAGGTGATCCATCCCGTAGGCGCACAGCGTATAGCTGCCGTTGGCATAGGCAGCGGGAATTTTGATTGTCAGCGTTTCATGATCCGCGCCGGTATGTCCGAGAATTTGCTTGCCCTCCGGCATATCGTCCATGAGGTCATAGGTGCCGTTGATACCGTTGGTGAGTGTGACGCTGCCGGTGAAGTAGTCTCCCTCCTGAGTGAGCGTGATCTCCGATGGGCTAAACGTCAGGCTCCCGGCACCGCTGGTAGATACATTCCCGGAACGCGCCATTTGCAGCAAGCTAAGCGACCAATAGAACAGATCTTCATAGCCGGGCCTGCCTCTGATCCAGTCGCCGTTGACATTGAGATTGAGGTACTGGGGCATCCCATCGGCGTAATTCTCAGCTAAGAAAAAACGGATCGCGTTCGCGGTTGCGTATCTGGCCTCCAGGTCAGAAAAGCCGCCATTGTCCGCGGGGTAGCCGTGGGTGAGAATCGCCTTGAGGCCGGTCAAAACATACTCGTCGTACACATACTCGCCGTCGATGGAGGAGTAGGCTGCGTTATACGGGTTATCTTTGCTGGTTTGCAGGCAGTAGGCCACTTGACCGTCAGAAGTAGCGTGTCCGGGCGTCTGGAGGTCGACCCAGACACCGGATGTATTGTACGTCTGGAAATATGAGTACATAGTGCCGGTGGTAATGACCGCCGAGTCCGCATAGGCGGTCAGGGAAAAGGCTGCGCAGGACATGAGCATAACGCAGAGCAGCACAGCAATGCTTCTGCGCCATTTTGTTTTGAGAATTGGCAATCGCCTCCTATGTAATAGTTTTTGGGGAAAAGAGAGATTAGCGGACGGCACCACCTCCTTTCCCCGGCGGATTGCCCTTGCTGATGGCGGTCATGCGGCCGGGAGTAAAGGGACACTCGACAAACTTGCAGTACCGATCCTTGCGGTACGGTCGGTGCCAGCGGCAGCTCCGACACTCCGGGTGTGGGCCGTCCTTGCCGCTGTCATAGTGGTCAGAGCCGGGTGTCCCTCGCATGAGACTTTCAAAAGCCCTATGATCGCCATTGGTAAAATACATGGCATCCCTCCCTTACGGTAATTTTGGGGCTTTGCGGTATATATAAAAAATCCGTTTCACGGTGAAACGGATTTTTGACATTTTCGATATAAAGCATTGAAAAAGGCAATAAAGATGCTATAATAAAGGTATCATTTAGATAAAGAGAATAATGATTATGAAAGATAGCCGTTCTATCCGCATTCTCCCTGTCATAGTAAACATTGGATCAACTTTTGTATATGCTGCCATCTGTATAGGTATTATCCTTTATAGTAAGAATCATTCTGCCGTTCCTCAAAATCCTGTCATTCCTCAAAATCAAGGCCATGATATAGCCAAAGTGCTACTTGAGTCACTATCAAACTCTGTTACTATTATTCTGGGCATCGCAGATATTATTGTTGCTGCGATTCTATTGTGGCAGAAAAAAGAGACTTCAAAAACTAGCATTGCCTTATTTACAATCGCGTTTTTAGTATTTGTATATTTCAACGTGTTTGCATTAAACTATCCTCTCAGTGCAGACTGGATTGTTCTTATTGATGGATTGCTTTTTGCTTTTTGTGCATCATACTCATTTCTGTGGGGGGCACAAGGATCACGAAATCTCCCCCAAAAAGGGAAGGTATTAGGGAAAATCGCTCATAAGAACATCATAGCTGAACAACTTTTTTCCTATAAGCGAACCGTAAAAGGTGGTTATGCTATATACACTGTTACATCTGATGAACACATTCTAAAAAGCGAACACGATATAAATGGAATCCTTTCAGTAACATATCGACTTCCTCATGAAGATGATATTACTTTTGAACTAATTCGCAATACTTACCACAACTTGATTGATGATGGAAATGAAACAACAAGAACCACGCTTATAGACACACTCAATCTTGAAAAAGACAAGTTAACAAATCGGTTGAAAAAAATACCCTCTGCTGATAAGGTTACGCCTAATGACTGTTGTCTTGCTCGGATTCTAGTGATTTATCTTGCGTTTCTGCGAATTCTAGATCCACAGCCTGCTGATTCAGGCGCTCCCGAAGGAGGGCGAGATAATGGTTGGTATGGAGGAGAATCATATATAGGTGAATTAAGCCTAGAGGAAGGAAAAATTGGTTTAGACGTTGAAATTGAGCAAAAACTATTCTCTCTTCTTAGAACAGGTCTTTTAGGCGCAATACTAGTGGGAAACGAGTCCCGTTATATTTTCAGTTACAAGAAGAATGGTTATAAAGTTGGTCGAAGGTATAGCGCAACAGTATTATGCGACTCGGATGAAAGCCCATGGAATAAGGTATGTATGTTTACCCTTACAGGAATACAGACCAATAGCATTCCCCAGTATATTACAAACGGAATTATCAATGAAGAAAAACGAGTGGCAAACAAACTGCATAGAATAGAGGGGGTGTAAATGAATTGCCAAAAAACCGTTCATACGTTAATTCAGAGGACTGGATCAGCTTTGATGCAAAGAAACAGTCAAACTCTAAAGAATTAATAACACTTGTTAAAACGATCGATGGAGTACAAGTCAAAGAACAAAATGGAACAGTATATGTTTGCTTTCCAAAAAGGAAGGCTAAGCCATCTGTAAAAGCGACAGTATCTTTTACAAAGCCCGACAAAGCGCCTCACTCATTCTCCCGTGATTCTATACAAGCAAAAGAACCAGATACTTCGCATCATTACTGCGCAATAATGTTAAAAAAAGCTTAATGTTAATCGAGCAAGAGGAAACCTACTGGCATCCTCTTGCTCGATTATTAAATACCTAGTTTATCAAACAAAATCTTATTTCTTTTCTTCGCATCATTGATTATCTTATCATATGACAACACCTCAAGATAGGCATTCATTTTTTCATTGTATTTGTAATACCCCATTTTATCTGGTGTTTGTGTAAAATCGTGATAATCTAGCTGTTGCTCAAGAGAGGAGGTAACATCGCAAACTGCATACAAATAGAATTTCGTATTTCCGCCAACTTTTATAATACGGCCATTTTTATCGCTAACTCTATTGGTTTTCAGTTTTGAAACATAACCATACAATTGCTCAATTGGATTACTACTACTTGAATAGTCATTTCTCATTGGACGTTTCAATTCAAAAAGCACAATGGTCCCATACTCAGTTCCCGTGTTTTCTTCATCTGAAACAGCAACCGGATTATCAAGAATCATAATGTCTGTCCGCTCTTGGCTTGGGTCATTATCAAAGGGAATATCAGACGAAATATAATTACAATATGCAAGTTTCTCATCAATTAGCCAGAGATTGTGATTACTATATGGGATCTCTGTTGATGTAGTACGCATCGGATATATAAGGTTATGTAAAAAGCTCTCCTTCTGAAAATGCCCATCTTCATTTCGTCTAATGGCAAATTCCATTAAATCAATAATGACTTTTCTATGGGCGATATACTCAGCCAAAGCGGCGCTGTTTGCACTGTTGATTTTCTCAATCTGTGTACCAAATTTATCAATATACTGTTCAGAAGATATTACCCCATCATTCAAGTCCTTTAATAATTGGGAATTCTCCTCTGAAACCGCTTTGTCAAAGGCTCGTTTAATTCTATGTAATTCATCATCGAGTTTGTCTCTTGTAAGGTTGGGCTTAATACGCGCTATTTCGTCGGGCATATACTTAAGCAAATGGCGAAACTGAGGAGCTTCATTTGTGACATATGAATTTATCCGCTTCATTTTATTCTCTGTGATAGGTGCAAGATAATCCGAAAGAAACTCTGATATATTCAGTGTAACGGATTTCATAATCTGCTCCATAGAAATAACACCTGTTACAGTTTCGCTATAGCCGTTTTCGGGAATACTAAAAGACAACCGGTTCATGTCTACAGTGTCATCAAAGTATTTACCCGTCAGCACGCCAATATACCAAAACCCAGCTTTATCAAAAATTTCTCGATCAAGGTCGGTGATATATTTATCTAAATCTTTTGTTTCTACTAAACGATTATTTGCACAAAGGTAGAGTTTATTCCCATTAATTGTTGATTCTTCGGCTTTTACATGAAGAAGCTCAAATAACTCTTCACCTACTTTTATTGTTGCCTTGTTTTCTTCTGAGTGAATTTTATCTTGGAAAATAGAATTCAAGTTGTAGCTCTCATCACTGTCAATAAGATCAATTGTGGGACAATCATCTGAAATAAAATAGACAAGGCAATGCTGAATAATACGCATTGCGATTGTATTACTACGCTTTGGTAAACTAATCGAATACGGCTTCATACAGTTTAGTAAACGCACAATCGTCCGATTATCCTCCAAATGGTCGCAGTTTGACAAGAGATCATCAATACCAGAAGCATCAGGCGTGAATTCAAATTCGCGCTTTACAAACACGCCATTATCTGTATAACAACTTTCAATCTCAGCTTTTTCATAAGCAATAAGCCATGAGAATCGGCCAACACCTTTTCCTCCGAGCGTAGCTTTGTATGTTGAGTCAGATTCCATGAACGACGTGAAGTTTGGTTCATCAAAACCAACACCATTATCTTCGATCTCAAATGACTGGATAGGAGGAAGATCCACCACATCTCCCATGGAGATTTGGTCTTCTCGGAGTATTCTTATGACAATTCTTCCCTTGAAAACCTCTCCCTTGTTCTTTCGCTCTTGAATAGCATGTATTGAGTTGACTACTGCCTCAAATAATGGTACAAGTGGTTGGTTCTTCGGTAAATTGAAGTTTTTTAATCTTCCGCGTATATTGATGGAGAAATTTCGCATTTTTAATTCTCCTTTAGTTATTAACTGAAATCATTTTATCACATTAGTGTGAAATAGCAAGAGATTATGCGAAATTATAATGCGTTTCACGGTGAAACGCATTTTGCGGATTGTCCACATTGCTCTTATTAAACGCGATTTATGAAAAGAGGGAGGTTTGTCCACAATTTTTTTGAACAAGCCTCCCTCTTGAATTGTCATATTAGCTTTTTCGATGGCGTTGCTTATTTCGATTAAGGTTATACATTATTTCTACACGCCCTGGTATTCAGGTGTTTTCGACTTGTGTACATTTTTCCGCCACTCATAGAGTGATGAATCACACACTTTTATACTGAGTGGTGTGTTGTAGTGTTAGCGTCGGGAGATCCCGACCAAATTATGTCGGGCGTAACGAACCAAATCTTGTCGGAAAAGTCAGAGCCAATTTGAAGTAAAAACCAAACAACCCAGATTGTCACTGTCAATTGTTATTCCGTTATAGATACCGGTTCTACAGCTTTCACCTTGCCAGTTTGCAGCGAGACGGTTTCGAGCTTTTTGCCGCGGAAGCTCTCGCCGCGCAGCTTGAATACGGTAGCGTCGTCAAAAATGCGATCCAGTGCACAGAGCAGAGTGGCGTCCTCGTCGAAATCTTCGCGCCAGAGCGAAGGATTTTTGTTGCTGGTGAAGATCATGTTGAAGTTGCCTTCTTTGTTGTAGCGCCGGTCGATCAGATCGAAAAACGATCTCGTATTCTCCTTGTCAAAGGCACAGTGGCCTATCTCGTCAATGATCAGACAGCTCGGCCGTACCAGTGCGCTGAGGCAGGAATCGGTCTTTCCCACACGCCTCGCAGCCGTAAATCGGTCACGCAGCTCGGAGGCCTTAATGAAATAGGTCTTCATACCGTGCTGGCAGCAGGCGTAGCCAAAAGCCTGCGCCAGATGCGTTTTCCCGGTTCCCGCCGGGCCGATGAAGGCCAGATTCCGATGAGAGTATATTGCCGCCAGTGACGGCAGCGCTTTCAGACGCTCCACATCCCTGCCTTTCAGCAAGGTAAAGTCGAAGTTCTCAAAGGTCTTCGGCTCCTTCGTCGGCAGCCGACTCATCTTAAGCAGCGTCTGAACCGTCGTCTGCTGCTTCTTGTCCTTGAGATAGGAAAAGACAGACCTTACCACTTCGATCGCGTCTTCAGAAAGGCCGTGATCCTCTGCAAATCCTGCAAACTCCTGTGAAGAGAAGTCCAGCTTCAACACCGACGCCGCTGATGCGATCGTTTCAAATGCGCTTTCGTTCATACTGGCTCGCTTCGGAAGCTGGCGAATCTGCGTCTTGACCGGCATCGTCGGAAACTCCTCCGGCTGGGTCAGATCCTCATATTGCCCCTCACAGAAGCTGTCCCGCCGGCTCCACGTCACATCATGGGTGGCCAGCAGGACACGAAGGTCGATGGAATAGATGTACAGCGTGTCACCGCTGCGGGAGACTCTGGCCGTCGCGCCCGAATAGCTGTACGGTACACCAAAGCGGCGGCCTTCGTAATTGATGAAGCCATCGAAGGAAATCTTTCTCTCCGGGCAGAGATAGAACTTTACGGCGTCTGTTCTCGGAAGCTCTTTTAGGCGTTCGACGCAGCGTTCGGTATGAAGCTGCTGCGGTACGCCGTCGATCGCCCTGTGGTAAATGCCGTTCTGCCAATTGCACCATTCCAGCGCCTGCCAGTTTAGATCGCTAGTGTTGCTGAACACCCGATCGACGAGGAAGTTCTCCTTCACAAAGCGGACGAGGCGCTCGACCTTTCCCTTCGTGAACGGATGCCGCGGCTTGCAGAGCTTTGTCTCGAAGCCGACAGTCTTCATGAATGTCTCGTAATCCTTCTGCCATAGCGGATGTCCATCCAAATCCCGGCGGATGACCACGCTCTTCATATTATCCGTGAGGATGGAGCGCGGAATGCCCATGTACTGAAAGGCGTGGATCATACCGATGAAGAGGTTTTCCTGCCTCGCGTTGGGAAAGAACTCCACATAGCGCTGTCCGCAATGATGGCAGATCATAGCAAAGCAAGCGACTCGGTAGACTCGCCCCTCGCAGTCCAGCACCTCCGTGAAGCCCCAATCCATCTGGAAAGCTTCTCCCGGCTCTGTCATGTAGCGGCGACCGCGGTTCCCTTGCGGTGAGATCTGCTGTCGCTTGGCGGGCATGAGATGCTTGTGTGCGGCAATGTATTCCTTCACGATCGTCGCGCCACCTTCAAACCCGGCCTCACGCAGGCGATCCAGGACGACAGAGGAATTCTTGGTTCCCTGTTTAAGAAGGCTGTCGATGATCCCGGTATAGCCGCGTAGCTTTGTAACCGTATGCTTGCGGCCTTTCGTCGCGCGCGGGAGATCTTGAAATCCGTTTCGCTTCAGGCGGCGCAGCTTTCCGCGTGACACACCACTTCGTCGTTCCAGCTCTGCAAGATTGATGTTCTCCAGAGAGAAAGATTCTCCCTGTTCGGCTTTCATTTCTTCAATGGCTTGTGCTATACTACGCATAGAGCCATTACTGAGTATCTCTTTCATTGTTCTCCTTTCATCTGGGTTGTTGGCACTCTCCAGTGTAAAGGATATGAAAGAGTTGCGGTAGTGGCTTTTTCTTTTCCGGCTACTTTTGGTCGTTATCTCCCGACACTACGAGGTTAGTTTCTCCCGACCCGAACAGTAGCACACATTTTTTCGATTTTTAGGGTAAAAATAAGCATTTTGCCATCATTATTATATGATTTTCCGGGATATTTAATGCTTTTTTCTTTGACTGTGTTCTGCTAACACCCAAGCTTATGAGTGGGGCTATACCTACGGCGCGCCGCAGGCGGTGTCGCCGGTGAACCGGATTCGGCGGGTGCTGGAGTATGCGCTGACGGAGATGCCCGCGGGAAAGATCCTCATGGGCTTTTCCAACTACGCCTACGACTGGACTCTGCCCTGGAAGCAGGGGACGGCGGCGCGGGTGCTCTCCAACGCCGGGGCGCAGGAGCTCGCCGCGTCACGCTGGGCGGAGATCCAATACGATCAGACGGCGGGGGCCGCGTGGTTCAACTACACCGACACGGCGGGACGGCGGCATGTCGTCTGGTTCGAGGACGCGCGCAGCATCCGGGCCAGGCTCGCCCTGGTGGAAGAGTACGGCCTCGCCGGAATCAGCATCTGGACCGCCGACCGGCTCTGGCGGCCCATCTTCGCCCTGCTCGAGGAGCGCTTCGGCGTCGAGAAGATCATCTGATTGATTCCCCTTAATAAGCTTAAATGCGAGCGACGGACGGTTGCAAAAACGCGGATATGCGGTATAATACATACACAGGTTAGAAAAGCGGAAAGGGTGTACGCTATGGAGGAAAACGGAAAGCAGAGTAAAATCGTGCACAAGCCCGATGAGGTGATGAAAAAGGTCGGCGGGGGCTACCTCCCCTATGTCGAGTGCGAGAACTGCGGGCATCACATTACGCTGAAGGGCTGGCGCGACAACATCTGCCCGAACTGCAGGAATACAGTCAAAAGATAAGAAATCGGGGCCGTGAGAGAAAATCTCAAGGCCCCGATTCTGATAAAAGCGCTTGCGCCGTGAGGAAGATGATACTATAATAGGCATTACGAAACAGAAAAAAGGAGATGCCTGCCATGCCTACCACCTGGACCCGCACGCCGGAGGAATTTCATAAAATCTACGCCGCCAATACGGATGCGTTCTACCGCCTTGGCGGCTCGTCGATGGCCAGAGAGCTCGACGAGTTCATGACCCACTGTGCCCTGAATCTGTGGAGCAGGGGCGGCGGCATCACCCAGCGCCATGTGGACATGGCAAACCAGATCTATTCCCGCAACCAGCCCCAGCCGCGCTGGCTGCTCTGGTCGCTGACGGGCTCGATCAAGGAGGGGGAGGTCTTCCTGCCCCCGGTGTTCTACTGGAACCTCGCAGAGAGCGACGCCAAGCGCGGCACGGAGGCCTCGCGCACCTTCATCCGCATGCTGACCAACATCCTGCTTTACCTCGCCGCGGTGGACGATGACGTGAGCTATGACGAGGCCGCCTTCATTACCGAGTGCACCGACAAGCTCAACGCCATCTGCGATACCAGCGGCGTGCGCAAGAGCAAGGCTCCGCTCAATCCCCTGGACTTTGTCACCAGCGGGGAGCAGAGCTATATCGAAAAGCATAAGCTCCAGACCCAGACCACGGGCGGCGATACGCCGGCGAAGGCCGAGGAAAAGCAGGAGACCCCGAAGCCCGATTTTGACGCGCTCATGGCCGAACTGGAGAGCCTGGTCGGCCTGGAAGAGATCAAGCGCGACATCAAGAACATGATCAACCTCATCAAGGTCCGCAAGCTCCGCGAGCAGAACGATCTGCCCGTCCCGCCCATGAGCCTGCACATGGTCTTCCTCGGCAACCCCGGCACCGGCAAGACCACTGTCGCCCGCATCCTCTCCGGCCTCTATGCCGCCATCGGCGTGCTGGAAAAGGGCCAGCTTGTGGAGGTGGACCGCTCCGGCCTCGTGGCGGGCTATGTGGGCCAGACCGCGCTCAAGACGCAGGAGGTCATCAAGAAGGCCATTGGCGGCGTTTTGTTCATCGACGAGGCGTATTCCCTCGCCTCCGGCGGGGAGAACGACTTCGGCCGCGAGGCGATCGAGACTATCCTCAAGGCGATGGAGGATCACCGCAAGGAGCTCATCGTCATCGTCGCGGGCTACTCCGGACCGATGGAGAAGTTCATCAGCTCCAACCCCGGCCTGGAATCCCGCTTCAACAAATATTTCTTCTTCCAGGACTATAACGGCGAGCAGCTTATGGCGATCTTCCGCAAGCAGTGCGACAAGAACGGCTACAAGCTCAACGAGGAGGCCGAGAAGCGGGCGGCCGAGCTGTTCACGGAGCTGTATGAGAATCGCGGCGACAACTTCGGCAACGGCCGCGACGTGCGAAACTGCTTCGAGGACATGGTGGTGCGCCAGTCCAACCGCGTCGCCGCCATGGAAAACCCGAGCAAGGAAGATCTCATGGCCGTCCTGCCCGAGGATCTGGAAGACGAGGAAGAAGAAAACAACGAATAATCCACGAAAATGAGAAAGCCCCCGACCTGTCGCGTATCAATGAGCGCATGGGTCGGGGGCAAAAATATTTAAAAAACAAAACAGACCGCCTGACCGGTCTGTCTGTTTAAGAAGGACCTTATGAAGTTCTTCCCTGCTTGCAAGATCATAATACCGCAGAATTATTTCAAAGTTAACGCTGAATTTGTTTCGCCTTTGTAAAACCATACTTATCCCAGAATAATAGTTTTTACGCGGACCCTTGACAAATTGACAGCATAACGGGGACCCGATCAGGGCCCCCGTTTTCATAAGCTCAGATTTTCTTCAACAGCTCTTCCACCTGTTCGCGCTCGGGCATGGAACGGATCGCGCCCTTCTTCGTCGTGACGATGTAGGCGGCGGTGTTGGCAAAGCGCAGCATCGCGTTCAGATCGGCGTCCCAGAGATTGTCGATCCCGTGCTCCAGCAGATAGTTGAGGACGCTCGCGCAGAAGGTGTCGCCCGCGCCGGTGGTCTCGATCACGCCGCCAAGCTTGCAGGCCGGGACAAAGACGTGGCGGCCGTTGTAGTAGCTGTGGCTGCCGTCCCCGCCGGCGGTGACGTTCAGCAGGCGGATGTTCGGAAAGCGCTCATACAGGATGGCGGCGCCCTTGTCAAAGTCCGAGGTACCGGTCATAAACTCAATCTCGTTGTCGGAAATCTTGAGAATGTCGCAGCGGGCGAGACCCCACTCAATGGCGGCCTTCGCGCTCTCCTCGTCCGGCCAGAGCGGGGGACGGAGGTTCGGATCGAAGGAGATGAGCGCCCCGGCCTCCTTTGCCAGCTCATAGGCGCGCACGGTGGCGCCTTTGCAGGGCTCGTCCGTGAGGGAAAGAGTGCCGAAGTGGAAGATGCGGCAGCTTCTCAAAAGCTCCTCGTCCAGCTCGTCCGCGTGCAGCATGATGTCCGCGCCAGGCTTGCGGTAGAAGCTGAAGTCCCGGTCGCCGTTGGGGAAGGTGTGCACCACGGCGAGGGTCGTGTGGACCTCGGGATCGCGCTTCAAGCCGCGGGTGTCGATCCCGGCGTCCGCGACGGTTTTTTCCAGCGTGTCGCCGAAGCCGTCTTTGCCGACCTTGCCGATGAAGGCGCAGCGCTTGCCGAGCTTGCGCAGCATGGCGAGCACATTGGCCGGAGCGCCGCCGGGGTTTGCCTCAAAGAGAAGGTTGCCCTGCTCGCTCACGCCGTTCTGGGTGAAGTCGATCAGCAGCTCGCCCAGGGCGACGACGTCAAATTGTTTGTTGTCCATTGATAACACTTCCTATCGTGTCAGAAATTGAATAGAGGTCTCGACGCACTCCCCGTCCGTGAGAATCAGACCGTAGCTGGGCCGCGTGGTGGGGCCGATGCTGCCGGGGTTCAGCAGCGCCATGCCCATGGTGCGGTCCCGAAAGGGCTCGTGCGTGTGCCCGAAGAGCGCCATGTCCGCATCCGCCTCGAGCGCCGCCTCGCACAGCTCCCGGAAAATCGGGTCGTGCTTGACGCCGTAGAGATGGCCGTGGGTTACGAAGATTTTGAGCCCGCCCGCCGCGCAGCACAGGGCCCGGGGCAGGGTGGAGAACACGTCGCAGTTGCCGCGTACGGCGTTGACGGGCAGGCGCGGGAAGCGCTTTTGCAGCAGCGCAAGGTCATGCTCCCCATCGCCGAGAAAGAAGCACAGGTCGGGCTTCTCCCGGCGGACGGCCTCGATCATATTGTCCGCGACCCCGTGGGAGTCGGAAAAGACGATGAATTTCATAGATCAAAGAAGAGCCGCCGCTTTCACGGCGGCTCCTGTTCATACTTAGATGGGGATCTCGTCGCTCATAAGGTCGGCGACGATCTTGTCACGCACAAGGGAGACCGTGGTCTCGCGCACCTTCTGACGGAGCGGGAGGACGGCGCGCGGGGAGACAGACAGTTCGTCCACGCCGATGGAGAGGAAGGTCTCGGTCAGCTCCAGATCCGCGCCCAGCTCGCCGCAGATGCCGCACCAGATGCCCTCCTTGTGGGCGTTGGCGGCGACCATCTTAATGAGGCGCAGCACGGCGGGATGGTGGGCGTTGAAGAAGCGGCCCAGATCGTTATTCTGGCGGTCGCAGGCGAGGGTGTACTGGGTCAGGTCATTGGTGCCGATGGAGAAGAAGTCGACGATTTTGGCCAGCCTGTCGCTGATGACGGCGGCGGAGGGGGTCTCGATCATGATGCCGACGTCGACCTCGTCGGAGTAGGGGATGCCCTCGGCCTTGAGCTCCTTCATAACCAGCTCGCACATCTTCTTGGCCTCCTTGACCTCCCAGACGGAGGTGACCATCGGGAACATGATGGAGAGCTTGCCGTAGGCGGAGGCGCGGTACAGGGCGCGCAGCTGGGTCTTGAAGATCTCGGGGCGGTTGAGGCAGATACGCAGGGCGCGGTTGCCGAGGGCGGGGTTCTCCTCGTGGGGCAGATTGAAATAGCCGATCATCTTGTCCGCGCCGATGTCCAGCGTGCGGATGACGACCTCCTTGCCGCCCATGTCGGCGAGGACCTTCTTGTACGCCTCAAACTGGTAATCCTCGGAGGGATAATCGTCGCAGTTGAGATACAGGAACTCGCTGCGGAACAGGCCGATGCCCGCGCCGTCGTTCTCCAGCACGGCGTGCACGTCCTCGGGGTTGCCGATGTTGCAGTAGATGCGGACCTTCTGGCCGTCCTTGGACTCGTTGGGCAGGCCCTTGAGCTGGTTGAGCAGTTCCTGGCGCTTGATGAGCTCTGCGCGCTTGGCCATGAGGCGCTCCCGGGTGGGATCGTCGGGGTCGACGACCACATTGCCGGTGCCGCCGTCGATGATGACGGAGCGGCCCTCATATTCGGGCTTGAGCTGATCGCCCACGCCGACGATGGCGGGGATGCCCATGGTGCGGGCCAGGATGGCGGTGTGGCTGGAGCCGGAGCCGCCGGCGGTCACGAAGCCGAGGATCTTGGACTTGTCAAGCTGAACGGTTTCGCTGGGGGCGAGGTCATCGGCCGCGAGCACGACGGGCACATCGGAGTCGATGCCGCCCTGCACGACGCCGCTGAGGATGCCGATGATGCGGGAGGAGACGTCCTTGACGTCGGCGGCGCGGGCCTGCATGTAGGTGTCGTCCATAGAGGCAAACATCTCGGCAAACTGGGCGGCCACGTCGGTGACGACGGCCTCCGCGTTGCGGAGCTCCTCCTTGATGCCGTTTTCGATGGCCTCTTCGTAGTCGAGGTCCTCGCACATCATCTGGTGGGTCTCGAAGAGGAGAGCGGCCTCGTCGCCGGCCTCTTCACGCGCCTTCTCGGCCAGGACGCCGAGCTGCTCAATAGCCTTGGCCTGGGCTGCCTTGAAGCGGGCCCACTCGGCCTCAAGATCGGTGATCTGGTAGCGGGTGATGGTGCTCTTGGCGCGCTGGTAGAAGTAAAGGGGACCCGCGGCAACGCCGGTGGAGACACCCTTGCCCTGGATGGTGATCATAGCAGATAATCCTCCTGATTTTAATATCATAGAAAGATACGGCTGTCATGGGGGCAGCCGTATCTCTATAGAATTACAGATTCTCCTTGAAAAACGTTTCGAGTGCAGCGCAGACGGCCGCCTCATCGCCGCCCTCCACGCTGACGGTGACCGTGTCGCCCTGCTTGACGCCGAGCTGCATGAGGGCCATCAGCTTGAGGAGATTGACGGTCTTATCGCCCCTGGTCAGGGTCACGACGGAGTCCTTGTAGTTCTTGACTTCCTTGACCAGAATACCGGCGGGGCGGGCGTGAATGCCGACAGGGTCGGTGATGATGTAGTCGAAAGATTTCATGGAATACCTCCGAAACGGGGCTCAGGCTTATTTGAGGCCGCACTCCACGCCTTCCATATCCTCGGCGTTGGTGAGGAGCATGACCACGCAGTCGCTGTAGCCCGCAGCCTTGATCTTCTTGCTGTCGAAGCCCAGCAGCTTCTGGCCGGCCTTGACCTCGTCGCCCTCGGCAACAAAGGCGGTGAAGCCGTCGCCGTTCATGTTGACGGTGTTGACGCCGATGTGGATGAGAACCTCCATGCCGTCCTTCTCAAGGGTGACGGCGTGCTTGGTGTCGAAGACAGAAGTGACGGTGCCGTCGAAGGGGGCGACCACGGTGCCGGAAGTCGGCTCGACGCCGATGCCGTCGCCGAGAATGCCGGTGGCGAAGGTCTCGTCGGGGATGTCCTCACGGGCGATGACCTTGCCCGCAACGGGCTGGAGCAGCTCGCCCGCGGCGCAGCGCACGACGGAGGGCATGGGAGCGGCGGGAGCTTCTGCGGGGGCGGCGGCCTTCTTCTCGGGCTCGTCCTCTTTCCAGATGATCCAGGTCAGGGCAAAGGCGATGCCGGAGGCGATCAGCAGCTCAACGAGGTACATGGGGACGTTGTTGACGGCGGGGATGCCGGGGATACCGGTGACGCCGTAGGTGGTGGCGCCGAACTTCACGACTTCACCCGCAGCGTCGGTGCCGTGCATCCAGGAGGCGAAGAGAGCGCCGGCCGCGCCGCCGACCATGCCGCAGATGAAGGGCTTCATGAAGCGGAAGTTGATACCGAAGATGGCGGGCTCGGTGATGCCCAGGGAGGCGGAGAGGGAGGAGGGCAGAGCGACGGACTTGGTCTTCTGGTTTTTGACCTTCAGCGCGACAGCCAAGCAGGCGCCGAACTGAGCGAAGTTCGCCGCGGAGGCGATGGGCATCCAGAAGTTGACGCCGGTGTTGGAGATCATGCCGGCTTCGATGACGTTGTACATGTGGTGCAGACCCATGACGACGGTCCAGGGGTAGATCGCGCCCATGATGGCCGCGCCGATGCCGTAGCCGACGGAGACGAGCTTTTCGGCGCCGACGAGCACCCAGCTTTCAAACACGGAGAAGATGGGGCCAATGACGGTGAAGGTGACGAAGGCGGTGACGAGCACGGTGCACAGCGGGGTGACGAAGAGGTCGATCATCTCGGGCACATGCTTGTGCAGCCATTTTTCGACAGTGGACATCAACAGGACTGCCAGGATGACCGGAATGACGTGGCCCTGGTAGCCGACCTGCTGGACGTTGAAGAAGAACAGGTGCCATACGGGGATCTCGCCGGGGCCGTAGTTGCCGACGGTCCAGGCGTTGATGAGGGCAGGGTGGACCATCATCAGACCGATGACAGCGCCGAGGAAGATGTTGCCGCCGAAGACGCGCGCGGAGGAGATGGCGACGAGCACGGGCAGAAGAGCAAACGCGGTGTTGGCGACCAGGTCAAGGAAGGAGTACCAGTCGCTGCTGCCGAAGGCGGGCCAGAACTTCGGGATCGCCTCGACAAGGCCCATCATCAGACCGGAGGCCACGATGGCGGGCAGAATGGGGACGAACACGTCGCCGGGGGTCTTGAGGATCTTCTTCCACAGCGGCATGCGGGAGGCTGCGGCGGCCTTGACGTCGGCCTTGGAGGCGGCGGAAGCACCGGTTACCGCCAGGAACTCGTCATAGACCTTGTTGACGGTGCCGGTGCCGATGATAAGCTGGAGCTGGCCGTTGGATTCAAACATGCCCTTGACGCCGTCCACATTCTCCAGCGCGGCCTTGTTGACCTTGCTGTTATCCGCGATGACCAGTCGAAGTCGGGTGGCGCAGTGTGCGGCGCTGATGATATTCGATCCTCCGCCTATGTTGGCGGCGATCTCTTCAGCGCACTTCCGATAATCAAGTGCCATAGTGATTTCTCCTTTATCAATTCTCCGTTTTCAAATGCGGCCGTCCGAAAGGGCGGCCGCTTCGACGCAAATATAATACATCAATCTTTTATCAAAGTAAAGGACGAAGAAAAACGCAAGGTAAAAAATCAAGCCTCATTTTTGTCGCTTTTCAACAAACCGAGTATTTCAAAGCCCTTGGCAAGTCCGTCCTCCTCCACGCTGGGGCAGACCAGCTTGCTCATTTTCTGGAGCTTCGGGCTGCCGTTTGCCATGCAGACGCTCATGCCCACGGTCTCGATCATCTCCAGATCGTTCATGCTGTCGCCGAAGCCGACGGTGTCCTCGAGGGAATAGCCCAGCGCCTCGCAGACCCGGCGTATGCCGAGACCCTTGTCAAACTTGCGGTTGACAAGCTCGCCGTTGAGGCAGTTTGCCCCGTTCATATCCTGGACGAGGAAGAAGAAGTCCTTCTCCAGCGCCTTGATCGCGGGGGCAAGCTGCTCGACCTCCCGGCACATGAACACCACCTTGTAGATGGGCCTGCCGTCATACTCCGCCATCGGGCGTATGCCGAGATCCTTTTCCAGCGCCTCGCGCCAGCGCAGCAGCTCGCTGTTGCCGCCGGAGCACTCCTGCAGGAAAGCGCCCATGCCCTCGTCGCAGTAGCTGCCGTCCTTCGCCTCAACCGTGCGGAAAACGCCGGTCTGGCCCAGAAGACGCATGGCGGTCTCGCGCTGCTCGTCGCTCATGGGGCAGTCGTACAGCACCTCGTCCCCGTAAAAGACGTAGCCGCCGGAGCTTGCCACCGCGCCGTCAAAGCAGTCATAGGCCTTGAGCAGGGGGGAGAGCATGTCATAATTGCGGCCGGAGCAGAGGAAGACCTTGTGCCCGGCCTCCCGCGCCGAACGGATGGCTTTCAGCGCGCTTTCGGGCGGATTGTTGCTGCCGGGGGCGGTGAGAGTGCCGTCGATATCCAGAAAGATCAGCTTCTTGTTCATATTCAGCCCTCCGTCCCAAAGTCGCATATAAGCCAGGCAAAGCCGCCCGACGGGAGCAGGACGCCGCCGTGGTCGACCGCCTCGCCGGTGAGCAGATCGGAGAAGGTCCCGGGGGTGTTGACGGGGACCCAGCGCTCGCCCTCGGAGAAGTTGAAGAAGGCGGCGAGCTTTTCACCCTTGCAGTAGCGCCCGATGCCGAGCACGCCGTCGTCCCCGGTCAGCAGGAGCCAGGTGTCGGCGCCCGCCTCGAACACGCGGTGGGCCGAGCGCAGCTTTTCGAGGAAGCTGAGGGTGGTGAAGAGGCTGCCCTCCACGGTCTCAGGATCGTGGCGCTTTTCGGCGGCGGCCCAGTCCATCTTCCCCCGGTGGAGATAGCGGCTGTCGGCGGCCTTGTTGGGATCGTCGTGATAGCTGTAGTCGTTCTCTCGCGCGATCTCGTCGCCGCTGTAGAGCACGGGGATGCCGCTGAGCGTGAACATGTAGGCGTGCAGCATGATGTCCAGACGCAGCGCCCACTCGGTCTTGGCGGCGTCGTGTTCATAGCGGGCGGCCTCCAGACCGCAGAGGGAGGCGGTGGTGCCGCAGAGTCTCGCGTCGCGCAGGCGGGGGTCGTTGTTGTAGAGCTCACCTCTGGCGGGGCTGCCCCACCACGCGCCGGTCAGATAGTCGTTGAGGAAGTGCTTGTGCTCCGCCTCGCCGCAGCCGAAGCGGCTGAGGAAGCCGTAATCCAGGCCCCAGCCGATGTCGTCGTGGCAGCGCAGGTAGTTGAGGAAGGTGTACTCCCGCGGCAGGGCGAAGACCTGGCCGAGCTGGTGCTGCAGCAGACGCACGTCCTTGGTGGCGACGGTGTGCCAGGTGCTGGCCATGGTGGTGACGTTGTAGAGCAGATGGCACTCCGGCTTTTCGACCGTGCCAAAGTAGGGCACCACCTTGCTCGGCTCCATGACGACCTCGCCCAGCAGCAGACAGGAGGGGCAGACGATCTCGCACACCATGCGCATCATGCGCACCAGAGAGTGGACCTGCGGCAGATTGCGGCAGTTGGTGCCGAGCTGCTTCCAGATGTAAGGCACCGCGTCGAGACGGATGATGTCCACGCCCTGGTTGCAGAGGAAGAGCATGTTTTCCGTCATGTCATTGAAGACGGCGGGATTTGCGTAGTTGAGATCCCACTGGTAGGGGTAGAAGGTGGTCATGACGACCTTGCCGGCCTCCGGGCACCAGCTGAAATTGCCGGGCGCGGTGGTGGGGAAGACCTGTGGCACAGTCTTCTCAAACTCACGGGGGACGCTCCAGTCATCGTAGAAGAAGTAGCGGTCCTGATATTCCTTTTGTCCGGCGCGGGCGCGTCTGGCCCACTCGTGGTCCTCGCTTGTATGGTTCATCACAAAGTCGAGGCAGACCGCGACGCCGCGGCTGTGGCAGTCAACCGTCAGTGCGGCCAGATCCTCCATCGTGCCGAGAGAGGGCTGAACCTTGCGGAAGTCGGACACCGCGTAGCCGCCGTCGCTGCGGCCGACGGGGCTTTCCAGCAGGGGCATCAGGTGCAGATAGTTGACGCCGCAGTCCTCAATGTAGTCGAGCTTCTCGCGCACGCCTTTGAGCGTACCGGCAAAGCAGTCCACATACATGAGCATGCCGACCAGATTGCCGCCCTTGTACCAGTCCGGGTCTCTCAGCCTCTGCCGGTCCAGCTCGCGCAGACCTTCGCGGCGGTTTTCATAGGCACGCGAGAGCATGTCGGCAAAGTAATCCCAGGCCTGCTCGTCCCCGTGGTACAGCTCCATATAAAGCCAGCGCAGTTCCTCCTCATGCCGCTCAAAGCGATCACGAAATTCCTGCGCCCATCCCTGTTTATTCATAGTCGATCCTCCGATTATGATGTTATTTTTCGTTTAGGATAAAATCTATTGTATCGTGTCTTGCCGATGCTGTCAACGATTATCCCGCATCCTTTACCGGAAATGTTCAAGACGGACGCAAGGCATGAAAATCATACGGAAACTTGAACAATTATTCATTAAAATATTTGATTTACTGGCAATATTTACAGAAAACGGGAACCAATTTCAGCAAAATACCATGTTGTGGAAAGGGAGCGCCGCATGATATGATACAGATGAAGGAAAAGATGAAAATCCCAACTGCCGGGATGTGGGCAGAAAGGGCAAAAAGGGGGAGGATGCAGAGATACAGCCCGCGCCAAAAAGGCAGAGACAGAAGAGAAACGCAGCCGCAGCATGCCGGGGAGGGGCCGATATGGAACGACAGACAGTCATCAGCGACCTCAGCCGCGAGATCGAGACGCTTACCCGGCTCCATATTCAGCACGGACTGCATCGTACAAAGGGGTTTGCTAATCAGAAGAGCAATATTGAGAAGCTGATCCGGGACAATGGGGTCAACCTGAAAAAGGAGCTGGACCCGCTCACGCTCCAACTCTATCACCGCTATTTTGAGTAAATCCCCATGCGGCAAGCCTTGCCACAATGAAAAAAAGCTGATTCATGGGGATTTATGTGTGCATGAAATCCGGTTGCCGCGTGAGCGGCGAGGATTTCGCACGCTCAATCATTACTATAAAGGCGTCAGCTTTTATAGTAATTCGCATACGAAAAAAGCAGGCAGCCGAAGCTGTCTGCTTTTTTCGTATATAGGCAAGTATATGGGGCTTACCAGAGATCGACGTCGCCGGTCTCCTCGCCGCGTACCCAGTATGCCTTGTTCTGGTCTACTCTGACGTAGACCTTATCGGCCTCACCGACCTTGGCCATGATCTCGGCAAAGGAGATCTCGCCGCCGAGCGGGGACTGAACGATGACTTCAACAGCCTTCTTGGCGGGAGCCTTTCTGGCGGCGGGCTTCCTGGCGGGAGCCTCAGCCTTCTTCACTGCGGGCTTGGCCGCGGCGGTCGCTTCGCTTGCTTTTCTGGGTGCCATTCTTATTTCCTCCTATTACTCTTTTTTGGGGATTCCACCGGAGTATAGCACGACTACTTAAAAAAGTAAATGCTTTCTGATATTTTTTCTTATATTATCCGATAGTATCAGACTGTAGACAAACCCTTGCAGACCAAGTTGGTCTTGTAAGGGGGAGCTGTGAAGGGGGACGGGGAGTCCCCCTTCACGTACAATCCATACAAAAATGGGAACTTTTCGGAAGTTCACATTTTTGCCTGTCAAGATGTCGACAGCTTGATAGTATAGCCTGTTTTGCATGGATCAATACGCCCCATCGGAACCAGGGGCGCATTTCCGTCCAGAAAGCCGGAAAGAAAAACTTGACGGCCGCCCAAAGACGGACGGAGTTTTTTCACACAGCGCATATACTTTTTATAAAAGCTGTGATAAAATTAAAAAATCAAGCTGCTTTTCAGAAACTTCATTCTTGCTTTTCAGATTTTAAAGCTCATTTTAGGTTCGAGCTGTATCCTTGCGCACATCAACAAGCCCGAGAGAAGGGAGAGAGACTATATGGACGATATCCGCTACCGCCACGAGTGGAAGCACGAGATCAGCTATGCCGACCTGCTGGCGATCCGTCAGCGCCTGCGCGCGGTGTGCGAGCCGGATCCCCACGCGAAAGACGGAAAGTACCTTATCCGCAGCCTTTACTTTGACAACCTGAGTGACAAGGCCCTGCGGGAGAAAATCGACGGGGTGAATCTGCGAGAAAAGTTCCGCATCCGCTATTATAACGGCGACCCCTCGGTCATCCATCTGGAGAAGAAGAGCAAGCGCGCGGGCCTCGGTACGAAGTACAGCGCCAATCTCACAAGGGAAGAGGCGCAGCGCATTGTTGACAATGATACCGACTGGATGCTGAAAAGCGACTGGCCACTGGTGCAGGAGCTCTGCTGCAAGATGAAGTATCAGGGCCTGCGCCCCAGGACCATCGTCGACTACACGCGCGAGCCCTTTATTTTCCGCCCCGGCAACGTCCGCGTCACCTTCGACTACGACATCCGTACGGGCCTGAAAAGCACGGATTTCCTCAACCCCGACTGCCCGACGATCCCGGCTGGGGACGCACCCATCCTCCTGGAGGTGAAGTGGGACGCCTTCCTGCCCTCCATCATCCGCGACGCGGTCCAGACCCCGGGCCGCCGCGTGGAGGCCTTTTCCAAATATGCTCAATGCCGTATTTACGGATAACAGATAAGGAGAAAAACATTATGACATTCAACGACATTTTCAAATCCAGCTTTCTGGAAAACGTGGGCGCGGTGAGCGTCCTGGACATGGGCCTTGCGCTGCTGCTGGCCTTCGGCCTCGGCCTGTTCATCTTCTTCGTGTATAAGAAGACCTACGCCGGCGTCATGTATTCCTCCAGCTTCGGCGTCACCCTGATCGCCCTGACCATGATCACGACGCTCGTCATCCTCGCGGTCACGTCGAACATCGTCCTGTCCCTCGGCATGGTCGGCGCTCTGTCCATTGTCCGCTTCCGCACCGCCATCAAGGAGCCGCTGGACATCGCCTTCCTCTTCTGGGCCATCGCGGCGGGCATTGTGCTGGCGGCGGGTCTCATTCCGCTGGCCGTCTTCGGCAGCGTCTTCATCGGCATCATCATCCTGATTTTCGCAAACCTCAAGGATATGAGCCGCCCCTACATCGTCGTCATCGACTGCGACGGCCATGACAGCGAGCAGGCCGCTCTCAAGCTCCTCGGTGAGTACAGCGCCCGCTGCACCGTCAAGAGCAAAACCGCCCGCAGGGGCCAGGTGGAGCTCAACGTCGAGGTCAGGCTTAAAAACGGCAACACCGATTTTGTCAACGATCTGGCCGCTCTCAACGGCGTGCAGAGCGCGGTGCTCGTCAGCTACAACGGCGACTACATGGGATAAGGAGGGGCACCGATGTCAACGCATAAGCACATCGACCTCCTCTGCGTTGCCGTCCTCATCTGCACCGTCCTGATCACCGTCCTCTTTATGAACGGGGAGCGTTACGGCCTCACCCCGATCATCGACTGGGATTCCGAGAACAGCACCGACTCCCCCTGGTTTACGCGCAACGACCGGGACGGGGACTGGGACGACTCCGGCGCGACGAGGATCGCGCTCAAGGGCGACACCGCCGTGGTCCACGGCGGCGGGGCCTACGCCTACGACGGCGACGTGGTCATTGCCCAGGCGGGCCGCTATGTGCTCTCCGGCGCGCTCACGGACGGCAGCGTCATTGTCAGCACGGACAGCACGTCCAAGGTCTGGATCAAGCTGGACGGGGTGGAGATCAGCCGCTCCGACGACGCCTGCATCCGCGTCGATCAGGCCGACAAGGTCTTTCTGACTCTGGCGGCGGGCTCGGAAAACAGTCTCACAAGCGGCGCGGAGTATTCCGAGGCGGCCGTCGCCGACAAGCGCGGCGGCGTGGTTTTCAGCCATGACGATCTTACGGTCAACGGCAGCGGCAGCCTGTGCGTCACGGCGGGCTGCAAGCACGGCTTTGACGTCAACGACGAGCTGGTCATCACCGGCGGCGCGATCACGATCGACGCCCCGCAGGACGGCCTGCACGCAAACGACGGCCTGCGCATCGAAAACACGGAGCTCACCATACGCGCCGGGGACGAGGGCTTCTGTCTCCAGGACCCGGACACCCTGCTGGTCATCAGCTCCGGCAGCTTTGACATTCAGAGCGTCGGCGCGGGCGTCAAGTGCGCGGGGAACCTCCTCGTGGAGGGCGGCACGCTGAAGATCGAATCCGAGGGCGACGCCGTCCAGTGCGAGGGCAGCGCCGAAATCGCAAAGGCCGCGCTCTCACTGAACGCGGGGGACGAGGGGATCCGGCTTCTCGGCGCGGACAGCCGCCTCACCGTGCGCTCCGGCAGCTTCGACATTCAGAGCGTCGGCGCGGGCATCAAGTGCGCGGGCGGTCTGCGCGTCGACGGCGGCACCTTCGGCATCACGTCCGGAACCGACGCCGTCCAGTGCGAGGGCTCGGCCGACCTCTCAAGGGCCGCGTTCACGCTGAACGCGGGGGACGAGGGAATCCGTCTTCTCAGCTCGGTCAGCCTGCTCACGATCCACTCCGGCAGCTTTGACATTCAAAGTACCGGCGCGGGCGTCAAGTGTGAGGGCGAGCTGCTCATCCAGGGCGGCACCTTCAGACTCACGACAGAGGGCGACGCCATCCACGCAGCCGGCGCGGTCATGATCGAGGACGGCACGTTCAGCATCAGCTCCGGCGATGACGGCATCCACGCCGATACCTCGGTCACGATCCGCGGCGGCAGCGTCCGAATCGACAAGTGCTATGAGGGTATTGAGGCCAAAACCATCGAGATCGCGGGCGGCAAAATCGAGATATACCCCACGGACGACGGTCTGAACGCCAACGGCGGCAGCTTCGGCTTCGGCCCTCCCGGCATGATGACGGGCCAGGCGGCGAACACGGACGGCGCCGAGGATGAGGAGTGCTGGATCCGTGTCAGCGGCGGCAGCCTCACCGTGGTCAACGAGAATGCCCGCGACGCCGACGGCCTGGACTCCAACGGCGACATCTTCATCAGCGGCGGCGTCATCCGCGTCAGCCTCAACGGCGACGGCGGCAACAACGCCATCGACTTCGGCAGCGAGAGCGGCGGCGCCTGCGAAATCAGCGGCGGCGAGATTGTGGCCTGCGGCGGCTCCGCCATGGCCGAGGCTGTCAGCGAGAGCTCAACCCAGTGCACCGTTATGTATAACCTCAGTACCCTGGCCCCGGCGGGCACGTCCGTGCGACTGCTGGATATGGAAGGGCGGGAAATCCTCAGCTATACCGTGCCCTGCTCCTTCACCTCCGTCACGCTCAGCTCACCCGAAATGAAGCAGGGTGAGAGCTATATCATGGCTGTCGGCACTCAGGAGGAGACAATCACCCTCGAAAATGTCTCCGGCACGTATGGGGAGAAAAAGGGCGGCAACATGGGCTGGGGCGATCTGAGAAATCGCGACGGCCGAGCTGACATGATGAATGGCGAGCGGCCAGGCATGAACGGGGAACGGCCGGACTTTGCCAACATGTCTCCGCCTCCGGAAATGAGCGGGGAGCGTCCGGAATGGCCGGGCATGAACGAGGGGCAGACGGACTTCGCCAACATGTCTCCGCCTCCGGAAATGAGCGGGGAGCGTCCGGAATGGCCCGGCATGAACGGGGAACAGTCGGACTTCGCCAACATGAGTCCGCCCCCGGAAATGAACGGCGACCGGCCGACGCCTTCCAATCAAGCGGCCACGGCGGAGAACCCGGAGCCCGAGCAGACGCCTGAGGCAGAGGAAGCTCCGGACGAGACAGCGCCTGCCGAGGAGACGGCGTTTACCGACGAGATGCTCGCCGGCCCCAAACCTGTGAGCAAGGCCGCCTGGATCGTGGTGGGCGCGTGCCTCTTCGTCCTCCTTGCGGGCATCCTGTTCGCGGTGAAATACAGGGTATAAAAAAGTGCGGTGAAATCGCTGTTGAACGATTTCACCGCATTTTCACTATTTTGGACGATTACGTTTCTCTGATCTCCACGGCCAGGCCGTTGAGCTCCACGCCCGCGTCGGCAGAGATGAGGATGTACTTGTGACCCTCAATGACGCGGCTCTGGATCAGGTAGCTGTACTTGGGGTCTACGCTGATTTTGACCTCGGGGGTCTGAATCTCCATGCGGCTGGCGCTGGAGATGTTCGCCGGGCGCAGGGGCGTGTCCTCGCCCAACTCCTCGGCGCAGCGGCGGCAGAATGCCTCCGCATGTTCGGGACTGACGCCGCTGTCCTCCAGAATGTCGCCCATCTCCTCGTCCGTGAGAGTCAGCGGCTCGGGATCCTTGCTCTCCTTATGGAGAGTCAGACGCTCGGAGAGCTGCTCGTGTACGGACTGAACCACGTCAAAGCAGCAGTCGGACTCGAGACTCTGACTCAGCATCTCCCCAAAGAGCTCCTTCTGACGTCCGGCGGGGATGGGGGCCTGGGCGCGGAAGACGGCGTCCACAAAGTCCTGATGGCTCTTGCCGCTGTCCTTGCTGTAGAACAGGGCGCTGTAGATATTCGCGGCGCGGTCGTCAAAGCTCGGGAACAGGAAGCCGAGCTCCGGCGCGCCCACGGTCTGGCCCAGGGCCGCCGAGTGGAAGCGCTTTTCCTCCGGCGCGTAGCCGAGCTCCGCCTTGCCCTCCTTCACCGGGCAGACCGAGCAGACAAAATACTTGTAGAGCTCTCCGCCCTCGTCGCTGCGCTGGCCGTCCTTGGCGTAGTGCGGCACGTCGTACACGTCGTAGGCCATGAGAATGAGGTAGTTGCGGTCCTCCATATCGAGGTTTTCAATGATGCTGCGGCAAAATTCCTCGCGCAGCGCGGCGTCCTGCAGCTCTGTCTTGCGGAGCTGAGACAGCAGACGGTATTCCTCCCCGTCCATGACCTGCTTGGTGGCAAAGCTGATGTCCAGCAGATTTTTGCCCAGGGCGCCGGAGAGGGCTTTCTTTAAGAGCGTCAGATACTTCTCCGTCTCCGTCTGGCTCAAGAGGCCGAGGGATTCGTCGAAGCTCGCGATGATCTCCTTGTTCGTATTGACATAGCAGCCGTAGATATGCTGGATGTTGTTGTGATCCGGGCGAAAGCGGCGGCGAATCTCGCCGAGTTCTTTTTGATTCATAGTGTTCTCCTGTTAGTCTCCTTAGAAATGCAGGGGGCATGATAGCACAGAGAGAGGAAAAATTCAAGTCATGTCCGTTCCGCTGTCGGTCGGCTGCCCGCTTCGGGATCGCGCCGCCCGTCTGCGGAGCAGGCGGATCACGGCGATCAGACACTTGATAAACAGCAGAAGGGCAAGAGCGACACACGAGGCCGCAACGAAGCCCATGACGCCGTAGGTCACATCCGAAAGCTCCATGCTGCCCGTGCCGGTCATGTACTGGCCAAACTCGATGGAGAAGCAGGTGAACACGACAAAGATGAACGCAAACAGCCAGGTGAGTATGGCCACGCATTTATGCCGGACAAGAAAGAGAAAGATGGGATAGAGCACGATCAGCATGAGCAGGCTGAAAAAGCCGATCACGAGAAAGTGCAGTTCCTTATCCGAAAAAGCCTCCGGCAGGGCGAGGTTGAACGCTCCGACTTCGTCATGCACGCGGGCAAAAAAAGCGACGATCTGGTACAGCCAATCATAGAGAATCCGCAAAATGTTACCTCCGATTCCTCATTTCCGCTCTCAGCTTCTCGTTGAGCTTGCCGTAGATGCGTTTGACAAACCAGGGCTCGGTGGAGGCTTTCAGCGCGTCGTCCAGGGTAAACCAGCGCACGCCGCTGTTCTCCGCCTCGCAGACCGTGAGGGGGTCCAGGTCGTCGGCCTCGAGGAGATAGCTGACGTTGAGATGCAGGTGGCTCGACACATAGGCCCCGTTCTTCTCGTGCCCGTCCACGGTGAGGGATTCAAGCGAGAAGATTTCATCGGACAGCAGCCTTGCCGAGCGCACGCCGGTCTCTTCCTTCACCTCGCGCAGGGCGACCGCGGCGAGATCCTCGTCCCCGTCGGCGTGGCCGCCGGTCCAGGACCAGGAGTCGTAGATTTTGTGGTAGACCATCAGCACCTTGTCCCGCGCGGGGTTGACCACCCAGGCCGAGGCCGTCATGTGGGCGATGCGGTTGCTGCGGTAAAAGGCGTCGGGATTCGCCGCGAGAAAGGCGAGAATCAGCGTTTTGTCCGCTGCCTCCTGCTCGTTGAAGGGTGTGTAGTTTTCGATTGCCTGTCGGATTTCCATATTCAGCCTCCGATTTTTAAACTATCCAGGTAGGCGAGCACGTCGAAATCGCAGACGGGCTCGTCCTTTTTGAGATACAGGGGATGATGGGGGTGACCCTTGACGGAGCACCTGCCCGCTCTGAGCCAGCGCGCGCCGTAGTCCATCCCGACCGCGACCATATCCCGCACACAGGCGGGCAGGTAAGGCCGCTTCTCAATCACCGCGCCCCAGGCGGCCCAGACCGCGGGGCGCACGCCCGCGCCCACATGGGAGAGAACGTAGCGGAAGGCCGCCATGTTCGCCGCGTGAAGCTCCGCATTCATGGTGCGGTCCATGTCGTCAGGCCGGGTGGCGCGCTGGGCGTAGACGTTGAACATGATGAAGCTGTCAAAGCCGTTACCGGCAGCGATACGCTGGACGGATTTGAGGGTGTTGTCCAGATGGTCGGGCTCTGCGGTGGAGGGGTTGACACCGATGCAGATCAGCGGGTTTTCTCCCCGTGTGCCGAGAATGTAACGGTATTCGGTATAAAAGTCCGGGACGTAGAGCCAGCGCTCCCGGTCATAGGCGTCGCCCCGTCCGGAGAGGGCGAGGGCGGTCTCAAAGTCCAGGATCTCCACAGTCTGGCTCGCGCCGCTGGGTATGTGCATGTCCGCACCTCCAAAAAGTTTTTGTCCACTATACCATTTTGTGAGGCCGCAGACAAGAGTGGAGATAAGGTTGTCTCTCATCCGAGAGATGGCTATTTTGAATCCGCCCCCGAAGGGGACACCATAACGCCACGCTCCACTCTTCATTCCCGCCGTACCGCCGTCCGACGTTCCCCCGTATTTTCCCCGCAAAAAATCCCCGAATCAACAGCAGAGTGTGAGCGCCTTCGCTATGTTACATAACTATAATGATCGTATCTTATGTAAACTATGGAGGGCTTCGATATGGAGTTTGGGGGACAGGGCCGGGCTGCCGGGCTGCGCGGCGCGGCGGGAAATCTGGACAGGCGCTTTTTTATCGCCGCGCGCTGCGCCTTGTATCTGCTGATGGGGGCGGTGATGGCCTGCGCCCGGGTGCTGCGCGGCGGCGCGCCCTTCGGCATGGCGATGGTGGCCTGCTCCGGCGCGGGATTGAGCGGCGTGTGCGCGCTGCTGGGCGCGTCCCTCGGCTATTTTCTGAGCGGCGGGCTCGAGTGGGGCATACGCTACATTGCGGCCTCGGTGCTGATTTATACGATCGCCTTTCTCTTCCATGAGGCCGGAGCCTGTCAAAACGAATACTTCATGCCGACGGCCTCGGCCCTGGTGATGGGCCTGACCGGTTTTTTGGGCAGCTTTTCTCTGGAGAACGGCGCGGCCCCGGTGGCGGCAGAGCTGTTTCTGGAGCTGACCATGGCCTTCGGCGGAACCTATTTCTTCCGCGACGCGCTCGCGGGCGGGCTCCGGACCTCGGAGACCGCGGAGCTCAAGCACAGCGTATCCCTCATGGTGATGGCCTCCTGCGCGCTGATGGCCCTGTCGCGCGTCGTGCTCTTTGATACGGTCTCCCTCGGCCGCTTTCTCGCGCTGCTGCTGGTGATGACCTCGGCCATGAAGGGCGGGATGCTCACGGGCGCGGCGGTCGGGACGGTGCTGGGGCTTTCGATGGACATGTCGACCGACGGGCCGCTCTTTTACACGATGGCCTACGCCTTCTCGGGGCTGCTGTCCGGCGTGTTCGGGCGGCACGGGCGGCTTGTGTATGTGCTGTCCTTCATCCTCGCCGACGCCCTTGCCGTGACCTGCGCGTGGGAGACCGTCCGGCCAGTCAGCGCCCTGTTTGAGACCTTCTGCGCCTCGGTCATCTTCATGGTCCTGCCCTCATCGCTTCTCAACCGTGCGGGCGTTGTCTTGCAGTGCATGGATCGCGGCTGCGGAGAGTCGGGCCTGCGGCGCTTTGAGGCGGCAAAGCTCCGAAGATTGAGCGAGGCCTACGGCGAGCTCTTCGAGACCGTGCGCAAAAACGTGACGGAGCCCGCGAACGACGAGAACATCGCCCGTATTTTTGACCGGGCCGCCGACGAGGTGTGCATCTCCTGCCGCTTCAAAAACCGCTGCTGGAACGCGGAGTATGTGGACACGCTCTCGGCCCTCAACGACGCGACAAAGGCCATGGTGGAGCACGGCAGTCTCGCCGTGGAGGACATCCCGGACTTCTTCCGCGAGAAGTGCGTGAGCCTGCCCGCCTTTGTCGCCGCCGTCAACGGTGAGCTGCGGGGTTTGAGCTACCGGCGGCAGTTTAAGGCGCGGCTGTCGGAAAACCGCAGCGTCGCCTGGGGGCAGTATGCGGACGTGTCACAGCTCTTGGAGCGCTTTGCCGCCGAGCTCGGCAGCGTGAGCGGGGCCGATCCGCTGGTAGAACGGCGGCTGCTGCGGTGGCTTCGCAGTCTCGACATCGACGCGGACGCCGCCGTCTACCGCGACGGGGGCGGGCGGCTGCGTATCGTGATCGAGAGCGGACGGCTGTCGCCGCTGCTGAAAGAGGAAAACTATCTCGAAAAGCTGTCGGAGATCGCGGGGGTGCGCCTGTGTCAGCCGATCGTGCCAGAGAGCGACGCCTCGCGCCTTGAACTTTTGGAGGCGGAGCCCCTGGCCGTGTCGGTCGGGATCGCCGCCATGAAAAAGCAGGGCGAGAAAGTCAGCGGCGACCGTGGCACCTACTTCAAAACCGACGCGGGCGTTCTCTGCGTCATTCTCTCGGACGGCATGGGCTGCGGGGATGAGGCCGCCGAGGACAGCCGCCGCGTGATCGGGATTCTGGAGAAGTTTCTGCGCGCGGGGATGGAGCCCGCGGTGGCCATGAAGCTCTTAAACTCCGTGCTGCTCCTGCGCGACGGGGAGAGCTGGGGCTTTGCCACGGTGGATCTCATGTGTGTCGATCTCTTCACCGGGCAGACCAGCTTTTACAAATACGGCGCGGCGCCCTCCTATGTGTGCAGCGGGAAAAACATCCGCCGCGTCAAGGGCGAGACCCTGGCCGCCGGGCTCTCGGCAGGGGAGGGCACAGCCCCGGACGTGGTGCGCATGCGCTTAAAGCCGGGCTGCACCGCCGTCATCGCCACCGACGGGGTGCTGGCGGACGCTGAGGACGAATGGCTGCGAAAGCTCCTGCTGCAGGGCTTTGAGGATATGAAGGGGCTGGCCCGGGCGGTGCTCAAGCAGGCGGAGGAGCTGTACGGGGCGCTCGACGACATGACCGTGGTCACCGTGCGGGTGGAGGAGCGGGCATGAGCTATCGACAGCGCGCCGGGATCAAAGAGCTGGGCGGGCGGCTTAAAGATCTGCTGACCGTAAGACACGGCGGCAGGCCCGCGGATTCCCGCCTCAAGGGCAAGCTCAAACGCGCCGTCGTGGTTCCGACGCCTGACGCCCTCTTCTCCGAAGCGGTGTTCATTCTGCGGGACGAGACCCTGCGCAGTCCGGGGCGCGACCGGGATGAGCTGCTGCGCGAGGCGTCCCGCGCGGCGGAGAGCTTCACGGAGTCCTCCCTGCCGGAGCCTGAGCACGTCTCGCTGCGGCCCGGGGCGGCCTTTCTCCTCGGCGCGGCCTGCGCGCTCATGGCGGTGTGGGCACTGGGACGGCTGTATCAGGTCTTTTGATTTTACAAACACGAAACAAAACCGCGCTTATCCCTGAAACAAATATGGGGTATGATAATCTTGCAAGCAGGGAAGAACTTCATTTAAGTCCTTCTAAAACAGACAGACCGGTCAGGCGGTCTGTTTTGTTTTTTAAAATTTTTTTGCGGCTGCCCTGTAAAGGAGCAGCCGCAATTTTTATTTGATTTTTTCTTTGACTTCCCGGAGGCTGAGACCGTTTTCCCGCGCGATGCGGGCGAGGTCTTCATACTCGGGCTTTTCGCGGGAAACGCCGTAGCCGGAGGCTGTCTTCACACGCACCGGCCCCCAGGGGGTGTCGGCCGTCCGCGTCTCACGCCTGAGCGTATAGCGCTGGACATAGTCCTCCCGGACGCCGAGGGTCGTGGTGTGCCGGAAGAGGCACTCTGTCAGCGCATGTGTCTGCTCCGGACGGCACAGCACCGAGAGCAGCACGCCGGGACGGCCCTTCTTCATGCCGATGGGCATGGTCCAGACGTCCAGCGCCCCGGCCTCAAACAGCCGCTCCTGCGCAAAGCCCAGCTCCTCGCCCGTCATGTCATCGAGATTGCAGGCGAGCACATACAGATTCTCCTCATCCTCCATTTCGCCGAGCAGCGCGCGCACGGCGTTGAGCTGTCCGAAATCCTTCGTCCCCATGCCGTAACCGCATGTTTCCACGCGCAGCACAGGCGCGGTCTGCCAGGAGTTGACAAACCAGCGCAGCAGCGCCGCGCCCGTCGGGGTGCAGAGCTCGGACTTGATCTCGCCCTCGTACCACGGAATCCCGCGCAGCAGCAGCTCCGTCGCCGGGGCCGGGACCGGCAGGACGCCGTGGGCGCACTTCACCGTCCCGCCGCCGACATTGACCGGTGAGGCGATTACCAGCTCCGGCGCGAGCTTTGACATCAGCAGGCACACGCCCAGCACGTCCGCCACCGCGTCGATGCTGCCGACCTCGTGGAAGTGGATGTGCTCCATGTCCATGCCGTGTACCTCGCTCTCGGCCCGGGCGATGCTGTTGAAGACCTGAAGGGCGTCCTCGCGCACGGCATCGGACAGGGGCAGGGACTCGATCAGCTCCCGAATCTCTTTGATGCCGGTGTGGTGATGGTGGTGCTCACCGTCATGGTGACGGTGCTCGTGCCCCTCCTCCTCTCCGTTGATGACGACACGGACGTGCAGGCCCTGTACGCCGCATTTGACGGCGGGCTCCGCCGTCACGACGGCCTTCCCGCCGAGGGCGGCGTTGATGTCGCGGAGAAATTGATCCTGCTCGCCTTTATCCAGCAGAGCCAGCAAGGCCGCCGTGAGCATATCGCCCGCCACGCCCATGCCGCAGTCCAAATACAATACTCTCATACGCTTTTCTCTCTCACTTTCGGGTCAAGTCGGATGTCGGAAAAATACGGGGCGAGGGCGGCGCGCAGCTCGTCAAGCCGCGCCTCCGCTTCCTCATGCTGCCCGGGGACGAATTGAAGCAGGGCTCCGCCGCCGCGCAGGCGGACGCGAAAATCCGTAAAGCCAAGCCGGAACAGCGCGTCTTCGCTCTTCTCGATCTTCTTCAGCTTTTCCGCCGTGATCGTCTCGCCGGTCGGGATGCGCGTGGCGAGGCAGGCATAGGCGGGCTTGTCCCAGGTGAAAAGCCCCGCCTCCCGTGAGCGCTCGCGCAGCTCCGCCTTGGTGATGCCGCACAGCCGCAGCGGGGACAGGACGCCCGCCTCCCCCAGCGCGCGGAAGCCGGGGCGGTCGGCGATGTCGTCGCTGGCGTTGGTGCCGTCAATGACGAGATCAAAGCCGTCCTTCGCGGCGGCAGCCTTGATGGTTGACATAATCACTTGCTTGCAGTAGTAGCAGCGATTTGCGGGGTTCGCCGCGACCTCCGGGCAGGCGAGGGGATCGGCGCGCAGCACCGTGACCGCAGCGCCCAGACTCTCCGCAAGGCGCAGGGCGTCGCGGTATTCAAACTCGGGTTGGAAAGGGGATTTTAAATAATAGACTCCCAGCTCCTGTGCCCATTTAAGCCCCGCGTACAGCAGATACGACGAGTCGGCCCCGCCGGAGAAGGCCAGCGCGGCGCGGGGATATTCGGTGAAAAAGTCTTTAAGTTCCATATCAGTCCAGATGATTGATCATGCTGGCCATGTAGCCCGCGCCGAAGCCGTTGTCGATGTTCACGACGGAGACGCCGCTGGCGCAGGAGTTGAGCATCGACAGCAGCGCCGCGATACCGCCGAGGCTGGCCCCATAGCCCACGCTGGTGGGGACGGCGATCACCGGGCAGTCGGCAAGGCCGCCGATCACCGAGGGCAGCGCCCCCTCCATGCCCGCGACCGCGACGATCACGCGGGCCGACATGATGTCGTCCATGTGGCTCAAAAGCCGGTGAATGCCAGAGACGCCCACATCGTAGAGGCGCACGACTTCGTTGCCCAGGACCTCCGCCGTGACGGCGGCCTCCTCGGCCACGGGGATGTCGCTGGTGCCGCCGGTTGCGACTACGACGCGGCCCTTGCCGGTGGGCGTGGGAAGCTCCCCGATCACGCCGGTTTTGGACAGGGGATCGTAGCGCAGGGGCAGAGAGGCCGACACAAACTCCGCCGCCTCGGGAGTCAGGCGCGTGATGAGCACGGTCTTCTGGCCGTTTTCCAGCATGGCCCTCGCAATGCCGAGGATGTGTTCCTTTGTCTTGCCCGCACCGTAGATCACCTCGGGCACGCCCTGGCGGATGCCGCGGTGCAGGTCGACCTTCGCATAGTCGCCGATCTCCTCAATAGGCCGCATCTTGAGCTTGAGCGCCGCATCCGCGGGGCTCAGCGTCCCGGAAGCCACCTGCTCGAGCAGGGCCGTCAATTCTGTCTTGTCCATAAACCAATCGCCTCGCTGTGTCGTTCAAAATATGTGGGGCTATTTTATCGCAGATTATGCGTTTGCGCAAGCGCTTCTTGCCTTGGGCCGCGCCGCCTGCTATAATGCGGTTATTCCGCTTAAAGAGATGACCGCCTGTGAAAAAACTGTCCCCTCGCGCGCAGCTTGTGCTGTCCATGTTCATCTTCGGTACCATCGGCGTCTTTCGGCGCTGGATCCCGTTTCCGTCAAGCGTCGTGGCCCTGGCCCGCTCGGCGATCGGACTTCTGTTTCTGCTGCTTCTCCGCGCCGTCCGGCATGAACCGATAGACCATGCGGCGGTGCGGAAGAACCTGATGAAGCTCCTGATCCTCGGCGCAATGCTGGGCTTCAACTGGATTTTCCTGTTTGAAGCCTACAACCATACCTCCGTCGCGGCGGCGACCATGTGCTACTATATGGCCCCGGTGTTCATCATCCTTCTCTCGCCCGCCGTCTTCGGGGAGAAGATCACGCCGCGCAAGGGGCTGTGTGCTCTTGCCGCGGTGTTCGGCATGGTGCTGGTGTCGGACGTGTTTTCCAGCGGCCTGCACGGGGCGAGGGGGCTTGTCTACGGCCTGATCGCCGCGTCCCTCTATGCCGCCATCGTGATCGTCAACCGCACCCTGCGGGACATCTCCGCCGAGGACAGGACCATCCTGCAGTTTGCCGCCGCGGCGCTCGTCATGCTGCCCTATGTGCTGCTGACCGAGGACCTGCGCGCGCTCCGCTTTACGCCGCAGGTCGCGCTCCTGCTCCTCGTTGTGGGCGTGGTGCATACGGGTCTTGCCTATGTGCTCTACTTCGGCAGCATCGCGGACGTATCCGCCCAGACCGCCGCGCTTTTAAGCTACATCGACCCTGTGGTCGCGGTGCTTTTGTCCCTGACGCTGCTGCATGAGTCCATGAGCCCCGCCGCGATCTTCGGCGCGGCGCTGGTCATCGGCGCGATGGCGCTGAGCGAGCTGAAGCCCGACGCTTGACCGGGCAGCCGCGTTTTTGTATAATGGTCTCATCCTGAGCAGGGAGGGCTGAACATGTTCACCTTTAATCATTTCAATTTCAATGTCTTTGACCTTGA
The DNA here is from genome assembly GCA_900319695.1 of uncultured Eubacteriales bacterium. Taxonomy (GTDB): domain Bacteria; phylum Bacillota; class Clostridia; order Oscillospirales; family Oscillospiraceae; genus Limivicinus. The sequence goes on along the minus strand of ONPN01000005.1, from coordinate 23,270 downwards.
GCGGAGTCTCAAATTCTACGACGAGGCGCTGGGACTCAAGCCCGTGCGCGAGAAGAACGCCGCCGACGGACATTATAAGATCGTCTTCCTCGGCGATGGGCGGAGCGCTTTCCAGCTTGAGCTGACCTGGCTGCGGGACCGCACGGAGCCCTATGACCTGGGCGAGCAGGAGTACCATCTCGCCTTTGCGGCGGACGACTTTGAGGCCGCGCATAAAAAGCATGAGGCCATGGGCTGCATCTGTTTTGAAAATCCCGCGATGGGCATTTACTTTCTGGAGGACCCGGACGGCTACTGGATTGAGATCATCCCGCCGAGAAAGTGAATACAACGGCGGCTCCGCAGTCAAAAGCGGAGCCGCCGTTGTATTCTGATCTCTTTTTTTATTTCTTGTTCCCGAACAGGCCGCGGATGATCGCGCCGGTGCTGGAGCGCATCGCGGAGCTGAGGGCGTTGCGGGCGGCACGCTTGGCGATGGTCTGGGCGCTGGTGGTCTTGCCGCCGGTGGCTGCGTTGATGAGGTTCGTGGACAGTGCGCCGACCACCGTGGAGGCCGCGGTCGTGGCCGCCTGCTGGGCAATCTTTTTTTTCTTGGCGGCTTCGGCAGCGGCGGCCTTCGCAGCGGCGGCAGCCTCGCGCTCGGCAGCTTTCGCGGCGGCGAGCTCTTCCTTAACGCGCTGCTTTTCGGCGGCGGCTTCGGCACGGAGACGCTCGCGCTCGGCGGCGGCCTCCTCCTTGAGACGCTGCTTCTCGGCTTCGGCGGCGGCAGCGGCCTCGGCGCGCTGTTTCTCGAGCTCGGCATTGGCGCGAGTGAGCACTTCAAAGGCGGACTCCCGGTCGATGCCCTCGCGGTACTTGTCGTCCAGCGGATCGGCAAAGATGAGGCGCCTGACCTCCTCAGACCCGGCCGCGCCCATCAGGCTCTGCGGCGGAAGAATGCTGGCGCGCTCCACCAGGCAGGGGATGCCGCCCTCGTCCAGGAAGCTGATCAGCGCCTCGCCCACGCCGAGCTCCATAATGGCGTCCTCGGTCTTGAAGGCGGGGTTTGCGCGGAAGGCGCGGGCCGCGGCGCGGACGGCCTTCTGCTCGTCCGGGGTGTAGGCGCGCAGGGCGTGCTGCACACGGTTGGAGAGCTGGGCCAGCACGTCGCCGGGGATGTCGCTCGGGCTCTGGCTGATGAAGTAGACGCCGACAGCCTTGGAGCGGATGAGCTTGACGACCTGGACGATCTTCTGCAGCAGGGCTTTGGGCATGCCGTTGAAGAGCAGGTGGGCCTCGTCGAAGAAGAAGATCATCTTGGGCTTGTCGAGGTCGCCGACCTCGGGCAGGCGCTCGAAGAGCTCGGTCAGCATCCAGAGCAGGAAGGTCGCGTAGACCGTGGGGCTCTGAATGAGCTTCTGGCTGGAGAGAATGTTGATGTAGCCGCGGCCGTCCGCGTCGGTGTCCATCCAGTCGGTGATGTCCAGCTCCGGCTCGCCGAAGAAGAGCTCGCCGCCCTCCTGCTCGAACTGGAGCAGAGCGCGCTGGATCGCGCCGATACTGGCGGCGGAGACATTGCCGTACTCCACGGTAAACTCGGCCCTGTTCTCGCCCACAAACTGGAGCATGGAGCGCAGATCCTTGAGGTCGAGCAGCAGCAGTCCGTTGTCGTCGGCCACTTTAAAGACAATGTTCAAAACGCCGGCCTGGATCTCGGTCAGGCCGAGCAGACGCGCCAGGAGCACCGGGCCCATGGAGCTGACCGTGACGCGCACGGGATGGCCGACCTCGCCGAAAATATCCCAGAAGCGGGTGGGGTAGCCCTTAAAGTCAAAGCCCTCGATGCCGAAGCGCTGGATGCGCGCCTGCATGTCGGCGCTGTTCTTGCCGGGCCTGCACATACCGGTCAAATCGCCCTTGATGTCCGCGAGGAAAACCGGCACGCCCATGTCGGAGAAGGACTCCGCCATGACCTTCATGGTGACGGTCTTGCCGGTGCCGGTGGCGCCCGCGATCAGACCGTGGCGGTTTGCCATATTGGGCAGCAGGAACAGCCGCTTGTCCGACTGCGCCATCCAGATCTTGTTTTCTGTAAACATGGTTCTGTCCCCCTATTAATAAATTTGCGCGGTATTTCAGATAGAAATATCATAGCACAAGTTTTTCCCGTGTACAACAAAAAAGTGAAGTTTGAGCGGGACGGCACCAAGCGGTAGATTTTCCGCGAAATATGAAAAGCCCGCGCTTGTGTTCGGCGCGGGTTTATGCTATTCTAATATAGATAACGATACGTCTGCACTGCGTTTTAACGCAGTTTCAGCATTGCCTGTCATCCTGAACGGAGCATAGGAACTTTTACCGGCACAGGCCGGAACAGAAGATCCTTCGCTGACGTTCAGCATGACACGCCTCTTTATACAGAGAAAGCGAGGAACCCGCCTTGAAGGACCGTGTCAAATCCGCCCTCATCCTCATTGCCATCACCGCCGCGTGCATGCCCTTCGCCGTGACCCGTATTCTGTATTTCGGCGTCGCCGGAGGGCTGTGCGCTTACGAATACAGCAAGAGCGTGGAGAAGCTGAACGCAAGATGCACGCTGTGGGTGATGATCGTCTACCTCGCGGCGCAGGCCGTGCTCGTGTGGTTCCACGCGGGACTGTTTGTCTACGCGGTGCTGTTTGTGTTCTGCCTGTACCTCGCCCTGTTTTCGGGCGTCATTCACCGGAACGTGTCCGGCGTCGGCGCGCTCTACACCCTCGCGGGGCTGAGTTACCCCTGCGTGTTGTTCGGAATCATCATGGTCATCAGCGTGAGCGACATCTGGTGGCAGACCCTGCTGACGGCCTGCTTTGCCACCTGGGGCTGCGACAGCGCGGCGCTCTTTGGCGGGATGCGCTTCGGCAAGCACAAGCTGGCTCCGCATGTGAGCCCGAAGAAAACCATTGAGGGCGCACTCTGCGGGACGCTGTCGTCGCTGTTTACCGGATGGCTCGCCTGGCTGGTGCTGGGGCTTTCGACACCGGTGCCGCTGCGGCTGTGCCTCTTCACCGCGTTCGTCGCCGCCGTCACGGGTCAGGTCGGCGACCTGGCCGAGTCGCTTCTCAAGCGCATGATCGGCGTGAAGGACTTCTCCAACCTCATCCCCGGCCACGGCGGCGTCTTCGACCGGGCCGACAGCCTGCTCTTTTCCATCCCCACGGTGTATCTGTGCTTTCTGCTGGTGGGGATTTAATACTATCTCCAAATAAAAAGCTTTAATAATGATTGACAAAGGAATATAATAGATCTGGGTGATGAAGATGTCTACCAAATACAAATTTAGCCCCGAAGAAATAGCAGAAATTCAAGAAGCACGGAGAAAGAATACAGACAAGCGGGTGGATCGGCGCTTGAAAGCCATAGAGATGCGGGCGCTGGGGCAAAGCCTGGAAGAAGTAGGGCACACCTGCGAGTACCACCCGAGCTACATTACGACCTTAGTGGCGAAATACCGTGATGGTGGATTAGCAGCGCTTGTAGACAACCATTACCACGGGAACAGGCGTAATATGAGCGTAGAGGAAGAGGCAGCCATTCTAGAACCTTTCCGAAAACAAGCGGAAGCTGGTAAGCTTGTGGAAATCTCTGAGATTAAAGCCGCATATCAGAAAGCAGTTGATCATCCCATAAGCGAAGCTCAAATCTACTACGTGCTCCATCGTCAAGGATGGAGAAAAATCATGCCGCGAAGCCGGCATCCCAAGAAAGCAGATGAAGAGGTCATAGCGACCTCAAAAAAATTAACTCGGAAATCCAACGGCTAAAGTTTTCCACAGGGAAAAAAGTCCATCTGATGTTTCAGGATGAAGCCGGTTTCGGACGTATCAACAAGCCGAAATACTGTTGGTGCATGAAAGGGGTTCGCCCTTCTGTCCCGTGCCACCATATCAGGGAATACCGTTATGCATACGGTGCCGTGGAACCATTGACTGGAGATTCCTGCTTTCTCATAATGCCATACTGCAATTCTGCGTGTATGAACATCTTCCTTGAAGAACTCTCTAATCAATACTCTGATGACGAGATACTTCTTTGCTGCGATGGCGCTGCATGGCACAAGGCCGGTACCCTTCTCATTCCGGAGAATATACACTTGTTTTTTATTCCGCCGTATACTCCGGAAATGAATCCCATTGAGCAAATCTGGAAGGAACTTCGCAAATTGGGGTTTCGAAATGAAGTTTTTGCGTCTCTTGAAAAAGTCGTTGACCGTCTCTGTGATACCATCAACTCCTTATCCGCTGAGCTTATCCATAGCATTACTGCTCGCTCTTGGATTATTAAATGTTTTAATTAGAAATTAGTATAAGACAGCCAATGGCAAAACGCTTCGCAAAGCACGGCCTGCGGCGTTTTGCGAAGCCCCTCCGGATCTGTTTTCCGGTACTCTCACATAAAACGGCAGCATCCCTCGAAAATGATCTTGGGGATGCTGCCGTTTCCTGTTTATTATAGTGTGTCCGTGATCTTGCGGCACTCAATGTAGTAGCGCTTTTCCTGCGCGTGACCAAGCGAAAAGCTCTTGCGCGGCAGGACGCCGCCCATCGCGATGCCGCGGAAAAAGCCGTCCTTTTTGATCGTCGGCATCAGAAAGGCGATGGCGTCCGCCTTTCTGGACAGCTTAAGCGCCGCTTCCTCCTCGTGGACATAGTCGATGCGTCCCTTGTGATCCTTGAGATAGCGGTCGAGAAGAGGCTGTAATATCGCGGCCTGTATTTCACCGCGCGCCCTGTCGAGAAACAGCATGCCCTGCCGTTCTCCGGCCTGCCAGTCCACCGGCAGACCGCCCGGGGCACAGATATCCTCCGCCTCGTTCAGCAGCGCACGGGTGGACACTTCGGTCAGTACGCGGTGGATTGGCTCAAACTTCTGACAGTTATCCCGGATGTTCTGCAGCTCCACCATCGCAAAGCGCGCGGGGTGGTTGGTCCCGGCAAGCTCGGGGCTGCGGAGCTTCAACGCTTCCCAGCAGGTTTTGGCCGCGGCGAGAGAGTGGTTTCCGTCGCCCACCGCGTACAGCAGCGGCTCCTTGCCCATCGCGTAAAACCGCGCCGCGCTCTCCGCCTCATAGTTCTCGATGCGTACCTCCAGATCGGCCGCGTCCGTGTCCCGGACAAGCCGGCCCTCGATGTGCCCGCCGCCCTCCATGAGGTCCACGCTGTACAGCAGCGGCAGAGACGCCCTCCTGCCCTCCAGCCAGCCCAGGACGCCGTCTTCCTCATCATCCATCATCATGATTACATGGCTCGTCTCCAGCGCAGCCCCGCTCCGCACCTTGACACGCGCCGGAATGCGTTCGGCCACGGTCTCCTCTGTCGCGCGCACAGCGGAAAGGCTGCCCTCCCGAAAGTCGTATTCCTCGAGGTCGACCACGCCTACCACGCCGCGGCGGATCGAGCCGTCCAGCAGCGTGCGTTCGATATACAGGTAAGCGTTCGGAAAACGTCGGAAGACCTTGCCATTGAGATACTCCCGCATTTTGGCATTGATGGCGGCAATGCGCGTCTCCTCGTCATCCCCGCCGAGCTCCGCCTCGGGATAGACGATATGGCAGGCCGAGGGCTTCTTACCCACGCGCTCACGCACCCCGCGCCAGTAGTCCGGCTGCGAGGTATACTGATCGCAGGCAATCACGGCCCAGTCTTCAAGCAGCTCCTCCCAGGGGACAAGCAGCTCTGTTCTCTGAAAAACGGCCATTCAAACAACTCCTTGCGTTTTCGGTCATTGGTAATTTATAGTATACCACGTCCCCGCGCAAAAGGCCACAGAAAAATGCGCCTTATCCCGTATTTCCTTACGGCGATGGCAGAGGGGTTTTCCTTTCATCTCCATTGCAAGTTTCTGCTCTCTGCGTTACAATGAACCCATGAAAGAAACGGCCGTCAAAAAACGCGGCTTTGCCGCCATCTTCGCACTATGCCCCGCCGCGCATATTCTCGCGCTGGCGGGCGGTGCTGTCGTGCTCCTTTTCCTCACTCTGCGTACCAACAAGCCGCTGATGAGCGCCCTGTCCCTGCACTTCGTCCAGCCGCTGCACCATGCGCTCGCCGGGCTCACGGCACGCCTGCCCTTCTCCCTGGCCGAATGGCTTTACGCCCTGGTGATCGCCGGAACAACGGTTTACATAATCTGCGAGCTCGTTCTCTTGTTTCGCCGTCCGGGGCGTTTAAGACGCCTGTACCGCTTCTTTGCCCGTCTGGCCGCCCTGGGGCTCGGGGTCTACGCCCTCTTCTGCCTGCTCTGGGGTGTCTACTACTACGGGGACGATTTCATCGCCCGCAGCGGTCTGAAACAGTCGGAGATCACTGTCGACGACCTGGCTCTTGTCACCGACTGGTTTGCCGACCGCCTGAACGACTACGCCGCCCAGGTTCCGAGAGACGCCGACGGTCTCTGCCGCAGCGACAGGGGAGAGGTGCTGGCCCGTTCGCCGCAGCTCTTCCGGGAGGCGGCGAGGGCCTATCCCTGCCTGGACGGCCCGGAGCTGCCCGCAAAGGGCATGTTCTTCTCCAAATTCATGAGCCTCATCGACTTTACCGGCTTCTTCTGCCCCTTTACCGCTGAGGCCAATGTCAACATGGATTTTCCCGAGGGGCTCTTCGCAGCCACGGTGGCCCATGAACTCTGCCACCAGCGCGGCGTCGCCAAGGAGCAGGAGGCCAACTTTGTCGCGGTACTCGCTTCCCTCCACAGCGGCGATCCGGATTACTGCTATTCCGCCTGCATGCTGGCCTACATCCATCTTGGCAACGCCCTGGCCGCCGTCGATTCCACGGCGCATCGACAAATTTATGAGAAACTCTCCGATGAGGTCCTTGCCGACCTTCGCGCCAACAGCGAGTACTGGGCCTGTTTCAAGACCCCGGTCCGGGAAGTGACCGACGCGGTCTACGAGGGGTTCCTGCAAAGTTATGGTCAGACGCTCGGTCTGCGCAGCTATGGCGCCTGCGTCGATCTGCTGGTCAATTACTATGCACCCGCCGCCCATGCCCTCCTCGCACCATGGAGATCATAAAGATCATGTATATGAATTTGAAAAAATCTTGTAAAGGAATTTGAAAAAAGTTCTTGACAAATTTTCAAAACTATGTATAATAGCCATTGCGTTTAGCGGGATTGTGTAAAGGTAGCACAGCGGACTCTGACTCCGTATGTGAGGGTTCGAATCCTTCTCCCGCTGCCACTTATGAGCCTCAAATCCAATGGATTTGAGGCTTTTTCCTTTGCTTCGTGAACTTTTTGAGGCAAAATGGCCCAAACCGCATCTTTCGACACCGCTATTTGTCACTTTTGTCACGCCAACTTTGCAGGTTTCGTGCCGGATATTGTCGATTTATCGCTTTATCTGTCTCTGAATCGCAGCAAAACATTCCGAAATCTGCTTTAACCAAAGCCCTGAAATTTGCGTCCGCAAAGCCTTTTTTGCACCCGCAAATGACCAAGGTGTGACAAAAAGTGTGACAAAAAATTGAGCGACAAAAGCCGTCAAAACCCGCACGGCGCAAGGCTTTCAGCAATTGCCCATCAGAAAAAAAGATTTTCTTTCCCTTCAATTTTGCGTCCACGGTGTATCTGGGCAGAGAAAAACCCCTGCGCTTGTGCGCGGGGGCTTTTTCTCAGGCTAAAAAATAGGCATTCAATTTTTCGCCTGCTGCCTGAACGTCTTCGGTGTCCGTATGGGTGTAGATCGCAGCCGTGATCCGGATATCCTCGTGACCCATGATGATCCTGGCAATATTCAGCGGAACCCCGGCTTTCTGCAAATCCGTACAGAAGGTGTGGCGCAGACAGTAGAGTACCAAATCATCCGCGATCTTATGTCCGTTTCTGGGTAAGCCGTTTTCATCCGGGTAAAGCGGAATCCCCTGCTTGTCCACGTCTTTCGGATCGTAGATATGGCCATGAGCTGTTGTCTCCGCTCCCATAGCCAAATCCATCTGCCGTGAAAACGATCTCCAGTTATTGCAAAGGGATGTAGTCGTCATCATGGTTTTCCCGTCCGTCTGCGGGAACACAAAATCTGTCGGCTTCTTTCCTGCAATAGCAGTCCTGAGATCCTTTGCAATATCGTCTCTCAACGGGACACTGCGGATTCCCGCTTTCGATTTCGGCGGGCCGATGATGTTTTCGGTCCCGCTTTCAATGGCCTTCGTGATCTTGACCAGTTTCTCGGAAAAATCTATATCCGAGACTTGAAGCGGAGCAGATTCACCAGGGCGCAATCCCGTTGAGAGAAGAAAGCGCACCCAAAGGCCGCAGCGATGGGTTTTTGCAACTTTCTGGATTACTTCACGTTCATAAGGCGTTAAACTCCTATGGCCTTCTCCTTCCTCAGCGGTGACAATCAGATCTTCAGCCGGGTTGAACTGAATCAGTCGAGATTTGACCGCTTGACGGAACATGGCATTCATGACGATTTTGACCTTTTCGCAATGGGACTTAGAGCGGCCTTTATACTTTTCGTCATTGAGTACCTGCTGAAGATGCGTGTCCACAACTTCATTCAAACGAAGTCCGCCAACAGCAGGAAGGATTGTCCCACTCAGCTTGTACACATACATATCGTAGGATTTTTCCTCAATGGTGTTCTTCTGCTTGGCTGCACCGGGTTTTCTGATTTTCGGCTTGATATAGGTTTCGAGCCAAATCTGCGAGTAATCCGATACTGTCAAATCACCGGTCATTGACTTCTGCCGCATAACGGCTGCATGTTGCCTGACCGCGATACCGCTTTCCAGATCGCGCATGAGCTGGTACTGTTTTTCACGCGCTTCTTTCTCGGTTCGGCCACGCACAGTGAACCTTTGGCCCTTATATGTAAAGGTTTTCCTGATATAGTTGTAATTACCGTCTGCGTCTTTTATGGTTTTCTTTGCCATCGTATGCCACCCTCCTAATTCGTCCAGCCTTTATCCGTTGGCAAGAGCTTATATGCCTCTGTTACGGGGCAATTTACGGCATGACATAGAGAAATAATGTCGCTGACTGCCCACTTCTCTATGGGCCGCGTCAGTTTGGCACGAACATTCGCTCCAGAGCAATCCATCAATTTTCCGACATCTTCTGTTGTCATCCGCTGCGCCTTCATGTACCGCCTGATAAGGTCAGATATGTAATTAGGTTCCGGAACCATGGTGACAGGGGGCTTCTTCGCCTTGGCCGTGGCGAGATTTCGCTGAAACCTTGTGTTCGGCATCGCTCTCACCTGTCAAAGCGATCATACCGTGCAAAATGATTTTGCGCAAGTTTGTCGCAGCCGCTACTATCATTGCTTTTTCTCATTGTATCTCTTAGCAACATTTTTCACTCCAAAAGCTTGTTGAAGCATACTTTCCATCCATAACGCAAAAAACTGCGACTGATTCAAGTATTACTTCATCTTTGAGTCATCCATGAGCACATGGGTGGCTCTTTTCCTGTATTCGACACTACTTCCCCAGGAGAGGGCGTACAGGCATAACCGCGTTTGGCAACGCGCTACGGGGATTTCACCCCTCCGAGGATCGCTCCGAGCTGCTCCCTATGCGTGATAGCTAAGGCTGAACAGGTGTACCATTGTAGACAAACGAGATCATTGCGAAACGGCCTGCCAGAGCCGCTTTTGGATAGGTCTAACCGCTATGCACCTTGACGCCTTTGTTTGATGCCGGATCAATGTCCTGCACAGGTGGTCTTGGCGAACCCTCCGCATCGCTCATTCGCTTGCTGATGTTGTTATGCTGCCGGATATTCAATTTTATACAAGGAGAAATTCGTTCTCCTGTCAGGCTCAATTTAGCCTCTGATTCATGTGGAGGAAAAAGTTCCCCCATATATATAAGAGATAAAAAAGGCATCTTTTTAAACCTCTTCACAGATTGTTTTCAATTTTTTGATCGACGATCTTAGGCCATGGGCGACAGCCTGCGGTGTGTTATCGTATAATGCGGCGATTTCTGACAGCTTTTTCTCTTTGCAGAACCGGAGAAACACCAAATTCCTTTGATAGAGGGAGAGCTTTTGCAATGCTTCCCGAAGTCTGGAATCGTTTATTTGATTGATCCAGTCTGTCGCTGAGTCGTATTTATTATTCACAAATTCAGCATAAATATCATCAACTGCCAATAGTTCGCTGATACCTTTTCGGCCCTCAGCTTCCGCCTCTGCAAGCTCATCAAGTGATGCAAACATCGTATGATACCTGTTCGCGGCTTTTTTCTCCTTCCGATACTCCATCGCCATCAATCGCTTAAAATACCGGTCTGGATTTCTTATATCTTCTGGTCGGGTCTTATGTCTTGACATAAAAAGCCTCCTCTCTTGTTCAGTCGCGTCCTGAAACGCGAGTCAGGAGGAGGTGCTCGGCTTGTGTCTCCAATCATCATTGCTTCAGATCCTTTCTACTGGACCGGCATAGCCGATACGCCGGTCACAAAGCCTTTTCTTTGTCTGGCTGGAGAACAAATTTTCAATTATAACAGCAAAAGGATGGTTCTCCTGTCGGTTTCAAAGTGCTCCCACAATTTAGCACTTTTTCCTATGGAATTTTGTCGAACCCTGTAACCTGAAACAAGAATGATTAAATTATTTGTTGCTTTTGGCATGAAAAAAGCCATCCCATTTCTGCTCAGACAGAAGTGATGGTATGGTTTTGCTGCTCAATTCTGTATTGAGGGAAAAAGCCTTCAAATTTTATGGTGCTTCAATGGCACTGCGGTGAGAACGGCTATGACAAGATGCAAGATGGTCAGCCAGTTCTAGTATAAAATATCTCAATTAACTATACATTTTATCGATCTCATGTTATACTGGTGGTATCTTACAAATGCGGAGGTACCATTAATGAAATTTGAACTTCAAGCAGATGACAAGGCCGTCCTCGAAAAGCTTGTTAAATCCGGTATGACCCCGGTAATCATCAGCCAGCGGGCACAGATTCTACTGAAGAAAGCCGAGAATAAATCCAGCACTAAAGTCGCTGAGGAGCTAAACGTCAATCGCCATACGGTTGAGCTCTGGTGCCAGAAATACCGGAACCGCACACCTGAACAGACGATCATGGATATACTCAGCGTTGCTGAAGGCCGTGGCCGAAAAGAAGAAATCACTGGAGAAGCGAAAACATGGCTGATCAGTATCGCGTGTACGAAACCAAAAGACCTTGGTTATGCAGCCGAAACGTGGACAACAAGCGCACTCACAAAACATATCAACACCGCGGCAAAGGAAGCTGGCTTTGACAGGCTTTCGACCATTACGGAATCAGGAGTCTACAAAATCCTTGATAAAGCAAACATTAAACCTTTCCGCATCCAATATTATTGTGAGCGGAGAGATCCTGATTTCGACGACAAGATGCATAATGTACTTCTTGTATATAAGCAGCTGACCTTTCAGTTCGACGAGAACGGGAACTTTATTCCATTCGAAGATGGTGAAACTACGCATGTCCTGTCCTATGACGAAAAGCCTGGAATACAGGCGATTGCGAATACGTCAGAGGACAAGCTGCCAAATGAAGAATGCGGTGTTATCAAGCGTGATTACGAATACAAGCGCCTTGGCACACTATCTCTCCTTGCCGGGATCGATCTGCAAACAGGAGAAGCGATCCCGTTAGTAAGTGATACACATAACAGTGACGATTACATCGAGTTCCTGCAGAAGCTGGATAAGAAATACCCTAAAGGCGATAAAATCCGCTTGATCCTCGATAACTTGAAGGTGCACAGTTCTCAGAAGGTTATTGAGTATCTGGAATCAAATCCCGGAAGATTTGTGTTCGTATTCACGCCAAAGCATGCGTCTTAGCTGAATCTTGTTGAAGGGTTCTTCAGTAAAATGACCAAGCAAATGCTTCGGGGAATTCGTGTGAGTTCCAAGCAGGAACTGGAAGATCGCATATACAGATATTTCGATGAAATCAATGAAGAACCCGTTCTATATCACTGGGGATGGAACCTGGACGATGTCGATCCTAATGAAGATGTCAAGGTACAGACGTTAGTTTCGTAAAATGTATAGCCATTTAGAAACCGTTATACTAGCTCACACACGTTTTTTGGGGTAGCAAAACACAATGGTTTATGCTATTATTGAAAACAGAGTTTTGAAATGTGAGGACAGCGGTACGAAAACCAGTCTTCGATCGCCGGGGCTCTTAGCAGCATGGCGTATAATGTTGATATGAAAAAAGGTAAACACCGAGAAGGTCGGGAGACTTCTGGAGGGCATTTTAAAGAGCCGGCCGCATGCTTGAAAAGATTTTGATTCAGCAATCTGGCGCTGTCGCGCCGGAGTCTGCCGCGGACGTGCGGGTGTAGCCGCCCGGGAAAAACAAAAAACAGAATCGGTTGTGCCGATCCTGTCTTTTCGTCGATAGTTCATATGCGGGTGTTTCTCAGAAGATGGTCTCGTAGTACATGCCGTTGTTTACCTGCACACTGGTCACATTGCCGAAGCGGTCGTAGTGGGTGAGGACGCCGTTTTCTTCCACATCATAGGTGCCGTCGGCGTACTCGGTCATGCCGTAACCGAAGCTGTCATGGTATTCACTGTAGCCGTTGCCGTTTTGGTAGGAATAGGAGCCGTCTGCGTAGAAGGTGGTGGCGCTGAAACGGTCGTCGCTGTAGATGGTCTCGCCGGTACGGGGGTCGAAGCTCACGATGCTGCCGTCGGGGAACCTGGTAATTCTGGTGCCGTCGTCAAGGTAGAGGGTGCGAGAGCCGTCGATGTTTATGGTGACATAACCGTAGGGGCTCATGAAATCGGCGAAGGCCGAGGTGCCAAGGGCACAGACGAGGGTGAGGGCAAGCGCGAGGGCGATTATCATTTTAATGGATGTAGTCTTCATGTTTGTTTTCTCCTTTCTGTTCTTGAGGGTGTTGATATCGGTTTTGTTGGATGTGTTTGTTTTCGTGTTTGATCTCTCCTTTTTTGAATCCGTTTTTCCGTCTCTCTTGTTTACGGGCACATCATAACACAGCCTTTGTCACACAAATATCACACTGGCGGAGCTGCCGCCTGTCCAAATTCTGATTGGGAGGAAATCACATGAAAAAAATCATTGCGCTCTTATTGGTGCTGGCTATGCTGCCCTGCGCCGCCGCCTTCGCGGACACAGCCGAACCCGGCCTGCTGCGTACCGCGGTTTTGTATGACATCTCCACCATGGACGTCTCGGAAACGACGGACGACTATCTCATCCCGTTGAATGTATTTGACCGGCTGTTTGAGACAAAACCCGGCGACGGCTCCTCGGAAATCGTCAAAAGCCTGGTGACGGATTACAGCATCAGCGACGACGGCCTGACCTATGCCTTCACGCTGCGCGACGGCGTCGTATTCTCCAACGGCAGCGAGCTCACCGCCTCGGACGTGCAGTTCAGCTTTGAGCGCCTTTTAAAGGCGGCGAAGGAGAACACGGAGATCCCGCTCGAAATCCTCGGCGGCGAGGCCGTGATGAACGGGGAGGCGGACACGCTCGCGGGATTTCAGGTCACGGACGACACACATTTTTCCGTGACGCTGACGGCCCCGAATGCGGGCTTTCTGGCGGAGCTTTCCGCGCCGGCCATGTCCATCGCGGACGCGGAGACCATGTCTCCCGGCTTTGGCAAGGAACCGGCGGAGACCATCGGCACCGGGCCGTACATCGTGACGGAGTGGGTGTCGAACGACCATTACACCCTCGTGTATAACGAGAAATACTGGGGGGCGGAGCCCAGCGTGAAAAAGCTTGTCGTGAAGGTGATCCCCGACGCGATGAGTCAAAACCTCATGTTCCAGAATGGCGAGCTGGACATCATCGACCTGCAGAGCCTGGACAGCGCGATTGTAGCGTCCACCTACAAGGCCGATCCCGCAGCCCGCATCGTCGGCACGCCGAAGGTGGGCATGGTCTACCTGATCATGAACGAGAATAACCCATGGCTCAAGGATGTGAGGGTCCGCAAGGCCATCGCCATGGCGATCGACACGGATCAGATCATTCAGGGCATTTTCATGGGTGACGCCATGCGGGAAAAGGGCATCATTCCCACGGGCATCTGGGCGCACAACGACGCGCTGGAGGGCTTCTCCTACGATCCGGACGCCGCGAAGGCCCTGCTCAGGGAAGCAGGCTATCAGGAGGGTGAAATCAGCTTTGAGCTCTCCATGGACTCCGTCGCCAACACCAGCAACCAGCTCATTTATGCTTTCGTCAGCGATTCGCTCAAGAAGATCGGCATTGAGGCAAGCGTGGTGAGCTATGACCACGCCGCGTGGCTCGCCAAGCGCTCCAGCGGCGAGACGGACGCCTTTGTCGCCAATTGGGGCATGGATTACAACGACCCGGCGAACATCATGTACACCTTCTTCGGCAGCGCGGAAAACGCGAAGGCGCGCAGCCTGAATTACCCGGACGCGGAGATCATTGCCCGCGTGTCGGCTGCCCGCGCCATTGTGGACGACGAGGCGCGTCTTGAAGAATATCAGGCGCTGGAAAAGAAGCTGATCGCGGAGGACGCGGCCTGGGTCCCCTTCTGCGTGACTCTGCATCTCTGGTGCCTGGGTGAGCGGGTGGATACCTTCACGCCCCACTGGGCAGGCTTCGCCGACTTCTACGCCGCTGACGTCGTGCTGAAATGAGACGGAGCATCGCGCAGCGCTTCGCCCAGGCGCTGATCGTGCTGACCGGCGTCGTGCTGATCACCTTTGTGATGCTGCGCATCGTACCCGGCAACCCGATTGAGACCATGATGGGGGAGCACGCGGATGCCGCCACCGTGGCGCGTATGACCGCGGAGCTGGGCCTGGATCAGCCGCTCTACCGTCAGTTCCTCCGCTATATCGCCGCTGCGGTCAGCGGGGACTTCGGCACCAGCTATTCCCTTGGAAAGCCAGTGTCCCAGCTGATAAGAAGCGCCTTTGTCAACACCCTGATCCTGGCGCTGTTCGCGGCGCTGTTCGCCTGGACGCTGGGGATTGCCTGCGGCCTTGTCTGCGCCGTGGGCAAAAACCGGCTGCCGGACCGTCTTTTCATGGGCTTTTCCCTGCTGGGGATCTCCCTGCCGGTGTTCATGGCGGCCATGTTCCTGCAATATCTCTTCGCCTTCAAGCTCAAAAGCTTCCCCATCTCCGGCACGGACAGCTGGAGAGGCTTTGTCCTGCCTGCCGTCGCCCTCGGCTGGAACTCCGCCGGGCAGGTGGCGCAGATGACCCGAAGTTCGCTCCTGGAGGCGCTGGAGGAAGATTATATCGAAACGGCCCGGGCGAAGGGTCTGGGCCGTTTTGGCGTGCTCATGCGCCACGCCCTGCGCAACGCCATGCTGCCGGTGCTGACGATGATGACCGTTCAGTTTTCAAGTCTCCTGTCCGGCGCGGTGATCACCGAGACCGTGTTCTCCATCAACGGCGTGGGCCGCCTGATGGTGCAGGCCATCGCCGGGCGGGATATCCCGCTGCTGCAGGGGACCTCCCTGCTGGCGACCTCGGTGGTAATCCTCGGAAGCCTGCTGGCGGACTGCCTGTATGCCGTGCTGGACCCGCGGATACGGAAGGAGGGCTGAGCCGTGCCGGGAAGAAAACGTGAGCGGCTGGAAAACGCCGCGGATCTCCGGCTGCAAAGCCAGCTCGGCGAGGAGGAGCGCTTTTGGGATCTGATGCGCCGCATGGCCCGGGAGAACAAAACGGCCGTTTTTTCCTTTGTTCTGATCGTGCTGATGGTTCTGGCGGCGGTACTCGCGCCGTTTTTGACGCCGTATGACGAAAACAGCATGGATCTGCTACACCGCCTGTCAGCCCCGTCGGCGGCGCATTTGCTCGGGACGGACGAGGGGGGGCGGGACGAGCTGACGCGCCTTCTCTACGGCGCGCGCGTCTCCCTGCTCATCGGCGTGGTTCCGGCGCTTTTGAGTCTGCTCCTTGGCTCCCTGCTCGGTGTGATCGCCGGGTACCGGGGCGGGATCGTCGACACGCTCATCATGCGCACGGCGGACGTGACGCTGGCGTTCCCGTCGATGCTCCTCGCCATGGTGATCATGTACTCCCTTGGCGGGGGGATCGTCAACGTGTTTCTGACGCTCACGCTGGTCAGCTGGGCGAATGTCGCCCGCGTGGTGCGCGCCCAGACCCTGAAACTGAAAAACAGTGAATTTGTGGAGGCCGCGCGTGTTATCGGCGTTTCAAAGGATAAAATCATGCGGCGGCACATCCTGCCGAACTGCCTACCGACCCTGCTGGTGCTCTTCACGCTGAACATCCCCGCCTCAATCCTGACGGAGAGCAGCCTGAGCTTTCTGGGGCTTGGTATTCAGCCGCCGAACGCCTCCTGGGGCTTGATGATCAACACCGGCAGACAGTACCTGTACAGCGCGCCATGGCTGTGCTTCGCGCCGGGCGCGGCGATCATGCTGATCGTGCTGGCCTTCAACTTTCTGGGAAACGGACTGCTGGACGTGCTGGACCCCCGGCAGAAAAAACAGTGACGGGAGACGACGATGGAAGAAAAAATCCTGGACGTGCGCGGCCTCACGGTCTGCTTTCAGACGGCGAAGGGGACGATACGGCCTGTGGACGATGTGTCCCTCACGGTGCCGAGGGGGAGCATTGTGGGCATCGTGGGCGAATCCGGCTGCGGCAAGAGCATGACCGCGCGTGCGGTGATGGGGCTTGTGCGCTATCCCGGAAAGGTCACAGGCGGCTCCGTCCTTCTGGACGGGCGGGAAATCAGCGCTTTGCCGGAGCGTGAGCGGCGAAAGCTGCGGGGCTCGGAGATCTCCATGATCTTTCAGGAGCCGATGACCAGCCTGAATCCCGTGATGAGGGTTGGCAGACAGGTGGAGGAGGCCGTCCTTCTGCACACGGACTGCACGCGGGAGGAGGCGAAGGCAAGGGTGCTGGAGATCTTCCGGGAGGTTGAAATCCCGGAGCCGGAGGCGCGCTATGACTGCTATCCGCATCAACTCTCCGGCGGCCTGCGTCAGCGCGTGCTGATCGCCATGGCTGCGGTGTGCCGACCGAAGCTCCTGATCGCCGATGAGCCGACGACGGCTCTGGACGTGACCGTGGAGGCGCAGATTCTGAGCCTGCTGGAACGCCTGCGGGACGCGGGTGTCAGTGTGCTGCTCATCAGCCATAACCTGGGCGTTATTGCCCGCGTCTGCGACTACGTCTTTGTGATGTACGCCGGGCGCATTGTCGAGCAAGCCGGGACGGAAGCGCTTTTTGAACGGCCCCGGCACCCCTATACCCGCGGGCTTTTCCGTGCGGTCGCTTCTCTGCGGGAGGGCGGCGACGCGCTGGAGACCATCCCCGGCGTGGTGCCGAATCTGCTGCACCTGCCCGCGGGATGCAGCTTCTCCCTTCGCTGCGCGTCCTGCCGCTCCGACTGCGAGAGGAGACTCCCTGCGCTTGCGGAGACGGAGCCCGGCCACAAAGTCCGCTGCTTTCTCGCAGGAGAGGGGGGAGCGCGATGAGCGAAATATTGCTCGAAGCGCGGGAGCTTACCAAGGAGTTTCCCGCTGCCGGCGGAAAGCGCGTGCACGCTGTGTCCGGCGTATCCCTGCATATTTACAGGAACGAAACCCTCAGCCTCGTCGGGGAATCCGGCTGCGGGAAATCCACTCTCGGCAGGCTGATGATCCGCACGATGCAGCCGACATCCGGCGAAGTGCTGTTTCGCGGGCAGAGTGTCACGGCCATGCGGGAGCGGGAATTCAAGCCGCTGCGCAAGGAATTGCAGCTTATCTTTCAGGATCCTTACGCCTCGCTGGACCCCCGGATGACGGTGCGTGACCTCATCTCGGAGCCGCTCGAGACCTGGCGGCTGTGTGAAAGCCGGGAGGCGGTGACGGCGCGGGTACAGGAGCTGCTTCGCGCGGTGGGACTGCCGGAGGAGTTTCTGTACCGCTATCCGCACCAGTTTTCCGGCGGGCAGCGCCAGCGCATCGGCATCGCCCGGGCCATCGCCGCGAACCCGGCCTTCATCGTCTGTGACGAGCCGGTCTCAGCGCTGGACGTGTCGGTGCAGAATCAGATTCTGAACCTTTTGAAGGAACTCAAGGCGTCCCGGGGCCTGACCTTTCTGTTTATCAGCCATGATCTGTCCGTTGTGCGCTATCTCTCGGACCGCGTATGTGTCATGTTTCTGGGAAAGCTCTGCGAGATCGGACCGACAGAGGAGGTCTATCGGCATCCGCGGCACCCCTATACACGCTTCCTGCTGGACGCGGTGCCGGTGCCGAACCCGTCTCAGCGCGGAAAAGAGCGCCGCCTTTTGAAAGGCGAGCCGCCCAGTCCGGCGGACCCTCCCTCCGGGTGCCGCTTCCGCACGCGCTGTCCCTTTGCGACGGAGCGCTGCGCCGGGGAGGAACCGGCACTCAGAGACTTCGGCGGCGTGCAGGTCGCCTGCCATCGCGCCGAATCGGTACAGACAGAAGCTTAGCAGCATTGTCTATGATACTGTTTTCCAATGAAAAGTTGTCTTTTCATTGGGAAGGCGCCGCTTGACGCGTCGCCCCTCTGCGCTGAAAAGCACAGAGGACGTCTCATACACTCTCCGACGCGCTGACGCGCTGTAAAAACCAGACTTTGTCTGCTTTTTATCGGAGAGTAGTATTAGAAGTATTAAGGAGTCAAATATGAAACGTATTCTTTCAACAGCTCTTTTGGTGGCATCGCTGGCGACCTTTCCCTCATCCGCAGCAGCTGATGCTCCGCAGCCGAACGCTCTATCCGAACTGTACAGCACGGAGGGCGTATACTCGGATTCCGTCGGTAATACAGAGAGTTACGCATACCACGTTCCTCAGATGAACGCTGATTCCGAAGCCGCAAAGGCGATCAACAAAGAGATTAGGGAACGCTTCGGGTCCGCAGTGGAAGGACAGCTTTCCAATATGAAGGAGGGCTATTCACTCTGGAGCTGGCATGTTGAGTGGCACCCATACTGGCATGGGGATCAGCTTTTCCTCCTGATAAAGGCAGATTCAAATGGCGGTTTTACAGACTACGCCGTTTACGGATATGATTTCGACAGTAATAAGCGCGTTACAAACGAAATGATCCTTAATGAGCTTGGAATCTCGGAAGAAGAATACCTCGCCAACCTGCGCGAAAAAGTACAGCTCATGTTTGAGGATATGTATAAGGACATCCCCGAGAATATCCGGGAACAGGCAGGAATGGATGAGATGCTGCAAAAGACTCTCGCTTGGGCGGATATGGACCAGCCAATTTTTATCGATGGCGTGGGAGCCGTGGAAACCATTGTAAAGATAGCATCCATCGCTGGAGCTGACTGGTATTATCATCTGGTTACACCGTTCGCTTACGGTTAATGGGCTGAGAAAGAACCGAATCAGCCAATCCGAATGATCAGTTGAAGAATATCACAAACTACTATTTTATAGGGAAGGAATCACACCATGACCATCAAAAAACTCCGCGAAAAATACAATCTTACGCAGTCTGCGCTTGCAAGGTCGCTCGGCGTCAGCAGCAATGCGATCTCCGGGATTGAAGCAGGCAGGATTAAACTCAGCCCCAAGATGAGCGCCAAGATTAAGGAAGTGTATGGGGAAGAAGTGACCACTGCTCCCGCACCGGAAAAGAAAGCCGTTGCTCCCGTTGAGACTACGGTAGTAGAGAAGAAGGCCGCGCCGAAGAAACTGGCTGAGCCCGATACGGCTCCCGCGCTGGAGAAGAAAGACGACGTCGAGTCCGCAGTTGATGAGAAGGCTGCCGAGGTTGCCACACCTGCCGCTCCGGCGCCGGAGAAGAAGCCTGAAAAAAAGACCACGGCTAAGAAGATTGCTGACAAGGCCGCCGAGTCTGTTGTCGTCGAAGTCGCTACGACTGACGTTCCCGCTAAGGAGAAGAAGGCTGCGCCGAAAAAGGCCGCGCCTAAGAAATCCGCCGAAACTGTGACGGCCGAAGCTGCCGCGCCTGGCGCTCCCGCAAAGGAGAAGAAGGCGACGAAGAAAGCCACGCCGAAAAAGGCTGCCGCTGAGAAGCACGCACCGAAGAAAGCTCCGCCAACCGTCATCCTCCAGTCTCCGTTTGGCGGCGAGATAACGGTTGACGCAGTCAAAACGCTGGTCGGCGAAGTAGACAAGATCTACGTTCGCATTGACCAGAACAAGCTCTACTGGGTCAAAGGAAACGAAACAGGGAATAAGGATATCTGGTAAAAGCAGCTCGTAACAAAGATTGATCGAGCAACACGTCCTAAGATTAAAACCAGTCTATCACAGTACATGAAATGATAGGCTGGTTTTATTGCTTGACAGGTTACATAACACTGGAAAATGCTGATTATGTGAATAGGCTGTAAAGAAACTTATCCCCACCTCACTTTTCGGGGTGACGGTACGCAGGGCATTTTTCTATTTTACAAACAAAAACCGCTGGAGTATAATGAACTCCAGCGACTACATACCTCTTATACAATCCCGGCATACTCGCTTACCCGCGTATTCGATGATTCCCTTCGGATTTCCACAGAATACGCAGCCCGGCGCATATTTGCGGAGAATGATGTTCTTTCCATCGATAATCATTTCAACCGGGTCACGGTTATCAACTCCGACTGTGCGGCGCATCTCAATGGGGATAACAATTCGACCGAGCTCGTCAACTTTTCTGACTATTCCAGTACTTTTCATATGAATCAGCCTCCGATCATAACTTTGGCTAAAATCATTATATCATACCGGCAGAAATATTAAAACTTTAAAGAATTGTACGACAACCCGCGCAGGATACCATTACCCCGGAATGCAATAAATAAGAACGCGATAATCGAAGAAGCCATGAAGGATGACATGGCTCACGCATGGCTGCTGGTCGCTGGTCCGTTGTTGGATCGTGGGTATGATCTACCGCCGCTGGCTGATGCTGTGAGCGCCTATGTGAATAAGAATACAGATAAGCCCGCGAATAGAGCGATGCTTGCCAGAGCGGAGAAGGCGCTCGGCTATTCCAGGCCGAACCTGGATACACGGTATGTAAAATCCCCCGTAGAACTTGAAGCCTTCAAGAGGAAGGTGTGGCGGGTTGCAATGGAAACGGCCCTGTGTGTTGTGTATTTGGGATTGGAGAGCCGTATCAGCGAAGATGAGCTGAAAGACATCTTCTTTAGCGCCGATCTGACATTGGCTGAGATTGAGAGGGGATTGACTGATTTTGATACCTTGCAACGGGAAATACTCACCAGGGCGGGGAAGATGGGCAAAGTGAGTGACTTGTGACTGCGTCCTGGTTTTGAAAGCGGATAAGGTGGTGGAGATATGACCTACGAAGAAGCAGTACAATCCATTCCCTGTGGCCGATACCGTCACTTCAAAGGAAACGAATATGAGGTGATCGGGATTGCCCGGCATTCCGAGACCGAGGAGCCGATGGTTGTTTATCGCGCCTTCTACGGTGAAGGCGGAATCTGGGTTCGCCCTGCGTCCATGTGGAATGAAGAAGTCACCAGAGAAGGAAAGACCTATCATCGCTTTTACCGCTTGGATCGAATCGAGCGGGTGGAGAGGTATGAGCGGCTGTTTGATGAAGCATCTGTGTCTCACGCCCCGGAGAAACTCCGCCTTTTGGATGCCTACTACACCTCTGGTCAGTGGCGGGAGGACTACGAAGCGGATGAGAGGGGTGAACTTCCGCCCGACCTGAAACGCGGTGTGCTATCCCAGGATACGCTGTATGATCTGTTGGAGGGAACAGAACTATGATCCTATTCGGAAACATCAATAGAGGCTTGAAGGAATACCGCGCTACATCCGGGGCTATCCTTGTGGATGTCCGGGAAGCAGATGAGTTCCAGTCTTTCCACATCCCCGGTGCGGTCAATGTTCCGCTTTCAACCATCAGCCAAACCAACCTCCCTAAGAACGCTCCGCTGTTCCTCTACTGTCTGCGTGGAACCCGGAGCAAGCGGGCGGCGGGAATACTGAAGAAGATGGGATACACTGTGAAGAGCATCGGCGGGATCAGCGGATATAAAGGAGAGGTGGAACGATGAAGGAAGAATGTCTGATCTGCAAAGCTCCGCTCGTCTATCTGGAATCAGATGAAGAGATGGAGTGTGCTATCTGTCACAAGAAGGAGAACAGCAAGACGCGATGCGTCAATGGGCATTATGTCTGTAATGAGTGCCACATGGCTGGTCTTGATACAATTGTTGGCCTGTGTCTGTCGGCCACATCAAAGAACCCTGTGGAAATCATCGAACAGATGATGGCTTTGCCCTTTTGCCATATGCATGGCCCAGAGCACCATGTGATGGTAGGAGCGGCTCTACTGACAGCATACAAGAATGCTGGAGGAGATATTGATCTGGCATCCGCATTGACTGAGATGATAAGCCGAGGTAAGAGTGTGCCTGGCGGAGCTTGCGGTTTCTGGGGAGCCTGCGGAGCGGGCATCAGTTCAGGAATGTTCGTATCTATTATCTCCAAATCTACGCCGCTTGCGCAGGAGCCCTTTGCTTTATCCCATAAGATGACGGCAAAGTCTCTGACAGCCATCGGAGAAATAGGCGGTCCGCGCTGCTGTAAGCGCGATTCCTTTCTCTCTATCCTGTCGGCCATTGACTTCGTGAAGGAGCGATTTGGCGTGGAAATGGAGAGACCCGAGGTTGTCTGTCATTATGCATCGCAGAACAATCAGTGTATTGGAAAGCGGTGTCCGTTTAATAAAGTTAATCATGGAGTGATCTGAGATGAAAACAATCATACTGAACGGTTCCCCGCGCAAGAACTGGAACACGGCTCTGATGCTGAAGGAAGCGAAGAAGGGTGCGGAGTCAGTCGGTGCGGAAACAGAGTACATAGACCTCTACGATTTGA
Source organism: uncultured Eubacteriales bacterium (assembly GCA_900319695.1). Classification (GTDB taxonomy): domain Bacteria; phylum Bacillota; class Clostridia; order Oscillospirales; family Oscillospiraceae; genus Limivicinus. Next base: position 441 of record ONPN01000005.1, on the reverse strand, counting down.
CCTACACAGGATGCCGGAGCTGCATGGCGTGTAAGCGAAAGGGTGGAGAACGGTGTAAATGCTTCTGGAAGGATGATCTTTCGCCCGTGATCGACCGCATCTTCGCTGCCGACGCACTGATCATCGGATCTCCGATCTATCTGGGCGACATCACCAGCCAGGTACATGGCCTGATCGAGCGGCTGCACTTCTGCGCCTTGTCCTACGACGATTATTCCAATTACTTCACAGGCAGGGTGGACGTGGGCATTATCCTGACCATGAATGACACATGGTACTACTGAAAGCTGAGCCGCAGTATGACAACAACGCGCCGGCGAGAGCTACACCAGAGTTGGTGACGCTCCCGCCGGTGTTTTTTGTTATTTTTGCTTTCTGAGAAACAGTTTCCGAACGCGCTGTTCCAGCTCCTCCGGCAGTACTCCGGCCTCCGCCAGACTG